>NZ_JBVJFP010000004.1:0-442686 GCF_055587785.1 Streptomyces sp. NPDC046379 | reverse complement strand
CCGCGCGGACCCGGAGGTCCAGGAGGCCCTGCGCGCCGCGCGTCTGGACGAACTGGCCCGCCCCACCGCCGACGACGGTCTGCAGGCGCTGCTCGGGGACCGCGCCTCGTTCGAGGAGTTCGACGTCGACGCCGCCGCCGCGCGCGGTATGGCCTTCGAGCGTCTGGACCAGCTCGCGATGGACCACCTCCTCGCCGCCCGCGGCTGAGCAGTCGGCCCGGCCGACCCTTCGGCGCCCCCGCGCGGAACGTCACGGACTCAACAGGTCCGCGACGCCCTCCGCGCGGGGCCCGCGGTGGCTCAGAGCGCTTCCTCCCCCGGGTCGCGCCCGAGCGAGGCCAGCGCGGTGGCCGGGTCGTGGGCCCCGCCCCCGGCCGGCACCCAGTGGCCGTCCTCCGCGCGGTAGGGCCACCAGCGGCCGTCACGGCCCAGACGCAGCTGGGCCGACCCGTCGGCGACCGTCCACCGGTTGCCGTGCACACACAGCGCGGGCCGTTCGCCCTCGTCCCAGGCCGCGTCCAGGGCCGCACACGCGCGTGCCCACGCTTCGCCCCGCACGTCCCACTCCTCCTCCAGCACACGGAGCGCGGTGACGCCTCCGTACCGCCACGCCCGGACGGCCGACGCCAGCTCTTTCCTGCTGCGCCCCGACCCTTCGGCGAGCCGGTCCACGACGGCCCGCTCGGGAGTACCGGCGGCCAGCCGCACGGCATCCTGGCCGACCGTCGGTTCCGCGCCCTCGGGCAGCAGTCCGGGTCCGGCGTGCAGGGACTCGGCCAGCAGCCGGTATGCCGCCACGGCGGTCCGGGCCGCCAGGAACTCCAGCGCCGCCGGATCCACCGGTCGTGCGGGCCGCGTCCCGGTGTCGAGCGACGGCGGGAGTCCCGGCTCGGACGGCAGCTCGGGCAGGGCGGGAAGCGGCGGGAGGATGTCACCGGCCGCGTACGCCTCGCCGGCGTCCACACCGGGCGGTGCCGCGGTCTCCTCGCGGGGTTCGGCGCCGCGTGACTGGAGGTTCGCCAGCAGGGCACGCCCGCCGCGCCCCCGCATCAGCAGCAGCACGAGGGGGTCCTCGTCGAGCAACCGCGCCACCTGGTAACAGAGCGCCGCGGTGTGCCCGCAGTGGTCCCAGGCGCCGCAGTCGCACTCGGGCTCCAGATCACCCGTCCCCGGCAGCAGGTCCACCCCGGCCGCCGCCGCGTCCTCCACGAGGTGCGGTGGCATCTCCCCGTCGAGCAGCGCGGCGACATGCCCCGCACGCTCCGCGGTCATCTCCAGGAAACGGTCCCACTGCTCGGCCGGCAGCTCGGCGAGGAGGACATCGGCCCGGTGCCCCGTGCCGTCCCGGTCCTGCACGACGGCGGTGATGCGCCCCGGCCGCACCGACACCGCTCCCACGGCCCCCGCGCGCGCGAGCCGACGACCGGTCCTCACCTGCTCCCCGTCCAGCGCCGCCTCCTCCAGCGCCTTCAGCCACGCCCGGCCCCACCAGGTCAGCGCGAAACCACGCCCCCGCGCGGGCGGCAGCGCGGCGAAGGTGCGCTCCACTTCGCCGGGTCGGCCGGTGGTGCGCCCGCCGCAGTCGCGGTACCCGTTCATCGCGTGCCTCCTCGCAGCTCGACCAGTTCGGCCAGCTCGGCGTCCGTCAACTCGGTCAGCGCGGCCTCGCCCGAACCGAGCACCGCGTCGGCAAGCTGCCGTTTGCGGCTCAGCATGTCGGCGATGCGGTCCTCGATGGTGCCCTCGGCGATCAGCCGGTGCACCTGCACGGGCCGGTTCTGGCCGATGCGGTGGGCGCGGTCCGTGGCCTGTGCCTCGACGGCCGGGTTCCACCAGCGGTCGTAGTGCACGACGTGCTCGGCCCGGGTGAGGTTCAGCCCCGTGCCCGCCGCCTTGAGCGAGAGGAGGAAGACGGGCACGTCACCGTCCTGGAACCGCCGGACCATCGCTTCCCGCTCGGCCACGGACGTCCCGCCGTGCAGGAACTGCGCGGACACGCCGAGCTGTGCCAGGTGCCGTTCGAGGAGCCGTCCCATGCCCACGTACTGCGTGAAGACGAGTACGCTCGCGTCCTCGGAGAGGATCGTGCCGAGTAGCTCGTCCAGCAGCTCCAGCTTCCCTGAGCGACCGGCGATCCTGGGACGCTCCTCCTTGAGGTACTGCGCCGGATGGTTGCAGATCTGCTTCAGCCCGGTCAGGAGCTTCATGATCATCCCCCGCCGCTCCATGCCGTCGGCACCGGCGATTGCCGCGAGGGTCTCCCGCACCACCGCCTCGTACAGCCCCGCCTGCTCGTCGGTGAGGGACACGGCACGGTCGGTCTCCGTCTTCGGCGGCAGCTCGGGCGCGATCCCGGGGTCCGACTTGCGGCGCCGCAGCAGGAACGGGCGGACGAGCCGGGCCAGCCGTTCCGCGGCGGCGGGGTCGCGGTCGTCCTCGATCGCCCGCGCGTACCGCGCGCGGAAGGCGCCGAGGCGGCCGAGCAGCCCCGGCGTGGTCCAGTCGAGGATCGCCCAGAGTTCCGACAGGTTGTTCTCCACCGGCGTGCCCGTGAGCGCCACGCGCGCGCGTGCGCCGATGGCACGCAGCTCCCGCGCGGTCGAGGAGTAGGGGTTCTTGACGTGCTGCGCCTCGTCCGCCACGACCAGCCCCCACGTCACCTCGGACAGCCGGGCCCGGTCCAGCCGCATCGTGCCGTACGTCGTGAGCACGAACTCCCCGTCGGCCAGACCGTCCAGGTCACGCCCCGCCCCGTGGAAACGGCGCACCGGCGTGCCCGGGGCGAACCGCTCGATCTCCCGCTGCCAGTTGCCCATGAGGGATGTCGGACACACCACCAGGGTGGGCCCGGCGGAGTCCGGGTCGCACTGCCGGTGCAGGTGCAGCGCGATCAGCGTGATCGTCTTTCCCAGGCCCATGTCGTCGGCGAGGCAGCAGCCCAGCCCGAGGGACGTCATCCGGGCCAGCCAGTTCAGTCCCCGCCGCTGATAGTCACGCAGGTCGGCGGCGAGTGCGGCAGGCTGCTCGACGGGCTCGTGCGCCTCGGGGTCCGCGAGCCGTTCCCGCAGCTCCGCCAGCCGGCCCGTCGGCTCCACCTCGACGCGGTGGCCGTCGACCTCCGCGGAGCCCGTCAGAGCGGCGCCGAGCGCGTCCACGGGTGCGATCCTGCGGTTCTGCCGGGCGCGGGCACTGCGTACCTGCCGAGGGTCGATCAGTACCCACTGGTCGCGCAGCCGGACGAGGGGACGGCTCGCCTCCGCGAGGCGGTCCAGTTCCTCGCGTGTCAGTTGCCGGTCGCCCAGGGCGAACCGCCAGTCGAAGGCGAACAGCGCGTCGGCGGAAAGGAACGACGGTCCGTCCGAGAGCAGACGCGTTCGCCCCTGCGGGGGACCGACGACCGCCCGCGCGGTCAGCCCGCGGGCCGCCTCCCGGGGCCAGTGCACCTCGACGCCGGCGCCCGCGAGCGCCGCGGCGCCCTTGCCCAGGAGTTCGGCGACCTCCTCGTCGGCCAGGTCCACGGTGTCCGGCACCGCGGCCGACAGCAGGGGAGTGAGCGGCGGCCACGCCCGTGCGGCGCGCCGCAGCGCCAGCAGGGCGTCCATCCGCGCACGGGCGCCGAACGCGCGGGCGGCGGCACTGGTCCCGGTCCACACCTCGGCGGCGTCCGTGACCAGAGCGGGATCGCTCAGGCTGTGCACTTGGAGCACGGCGCGGAAGGCGGGCGCCGACTCCTGCGGAGTGGTGTCCGTCAGGCCGGGCGCCTCGACGCGCAGCGAGATGCGCACGCCCGCATCGTGGCCCGCCGCGACGTCGGCAGCCCAATCCCGCAGTTCGGGCAGGTGCTGCGGCTCGGTCGCCGCGTAGGCGGGACCGCCGGTCACCAGTGTGGCCGCCGGGGAGCGGGGCAGCGTGTCGGCGATCGCGTCCAGGAAGGCGCGCAGCAGCAGTTCCGGGTCGGGCAGCCGGAGGGGGCCGTCCGCTCCGGCTGCCTGGGTGTCGCCGGTCCCGCCGAGGGGCGTGGCATGCGCCTCCGGTGGCATGGCGGCGGCGAGCCGCCGGACGGCCTCGACGTCCTCCGAGCCCAAGGGACCCGTGCGCCAGGCGTCATGGCCGCCCGCCGAAAGGCCGGGCAACAGCAGGCCGCGCGCGGCGAACTGCAGGCCGAGCAGGGTGGCCGCGCCCCAGAAGACGGCCGACCGGTGCCCGTCCGCGGACACACGCGCGCGCGTGAGGACGGGCAGTGCCGCGCGTACCGGCAGCACGACGGACGGCACGGTCACGGGCTCGACGGTCTCGCCGTCCGGCACGACGACGGTCAACTCTTCTGCGCTGCCCGTCTCCTGAGTCCGTGGGGCAGTGCCGTCACCGTGCCAGAACGCGACTCGGCCGGCGCGGGGCGGGTCGCCGGGCAGGAACACGGCACGGCACCGGTCCGGTTCGGAGATGTCAAAGGGGGATGGCGCGGGGAATGTCTGCGCAGCGATGACTGATTCCTCAAATTTGACTACTGGCTTGGAGTCGCCGAGGATACAGCGCTTCACTGGTCGGCTGACGATCTGAGAGTGTGGTGTCCGACACATGCAGGAGGTCTAGGGGAGGACGTCAGGGATCTCTCAGGGTGCCCTCGGGGTCGGACGCGGAACCGGCCGAGGCGCGGGCGCGTTCTTCCGGACAGAGAGCGGCACCGGCCGCGAAGGAGGCGACACACATGTCGAAGAAGGCGAAGATCGCCGCAGGGGGTGTGGCGGTCGGGCTCATCCTGACGATCTGGCTCCCCTTGTGGGCAGCGCTGCTGATCGTGCTGGGCGTCCCGGCCGCCGCCTACCTCACGCTCGACCCCTCGCAGCGGCGTCGGCTGCGCCGTGTCTCCCGCAAGGAACTCGGCCGCTGAAGGTCACCGGCTCCCGGCGGCGCTGCCGTCCAGCGCACAGGCATTGACCACGTCACCGCCCGAGGGCCGGCCGACGGTCCGGTCCGCGGGCGGGCGGACGCCCCGCTCCACCCAGGTCACCAGCGCCTCGAAGGCCGTCAGGTAGCAGGGGAGGATCGGCCGGAGCCGGTCGGGGTGGGTGTCGTACAGCCCGTCGACATGGGTTCCGCCCTCGATCGTGTAATAGCGGTGCAGGGCACCCCGCCCGCTCCGGTCGACCATGCGCGCGTACACGTCGGAGTCGGCGGCCTTCGGCAGCAGGGTGTCCAGATCGCCGTGCACCGTGATCAGCGGCTTGCCGACGCGGCCGGTCAGGGCCACTTCGGCCACCGCGCGACGGACGGACGCGGGCCGCGAGGCGTAGTCGTAGGCGGCGTCGGACGCGCACGGCGCCAGGATCTCGTCCAGGGTGCTCCCGGCCGACGCTCCCGGACAGTCCGGGTCGTAGGCGGGGTCGAACTCGGCGCGGTACGTCTTCTGCGTGACGCCCCAGTAGGCCTTCTCGTGGTACGGCCAGAGGAACTCCGAACCGCGCGCGAAGCCGACCCGGTAAAGGTCCTCGTCCGAGGCCGAGCCCACGCTCCGGGCCACCGCGGCGGGCAGGGAGGTGAGCAGGTTGGGCCCGTGCGCCGTCCACAGCGCGCCCTCCCAGTCCACTCCGCCGTCGTACAGCTCCGGATGGTTCTCCAGCTGCCACCGGGTGAGATAGCCGCCGTTGGAGATGCCGGTCATATAGGTGCGGTGCGGCGCCTGCCCGTAGCGCTGGGCGACTGCCCTGCGGGCCGCGCGGGTGAGCTGGGTCGTCCGCATGTTCCACTCGGCGACCGCGTCCCCGGGCCTGGCGCCGTCCCGGTAGAAGTCGGTGCCGTTGTTGCCCTTGTCGGTCGCGGCGTACGCGAACCCCCGCGCCAGCACCTGATCGGAGATGGCCTTGTCCGTCGCGTACTGACGCCGGGTTCCCGGCGCGCCCGTGACGACGAGACCACCGTTCCAGCGATCCGGCAACCGGATCACGAACTGCGCGTCGTGCCGCCAGCCGTGCGTGGCGTTGAACCGCGAGGAATCCGGGAAGTAGCCGTCGATCTGCACCCCGGGCACTCCGGACGGCGTGTGCGTGGCACGGGCGGTGAGCCCCGTCTGGTCGGCCGGATCGGTGTACGGCGTACCGGCCAGACCGGTGGTGGTCAGATCGGGCAGACAGGCCGTCCGCTGGAAGGCCGCGCCCGGCACCCGCACCCGGTCCTGCCGTGCGCAGTGGCCGTCACCGGGGTCCGAGGCGGCGGCCGGAGCCGGCCCGGCCAGGGCCGCCGCCACGAGAGCGGCGCTGAGTAGGGGAACACCACGGGACGGACGCATCGGGGGCCTCCACACGGGACGGAGCGGGCGGGAGCCGTCGGCCGCACGGCCGAGGGCTGCCCCATCGTGCGGTGCTCCGCTCACGTCATCCATGGAGTGGCACCACATGCCGCACGGTGCGCGCGTGGTGGCCCAAGACATTCATCGGTCGGGGCGTCCGACCGGGGTGATCAACTGGGCCGGACGGCCATCCTGTCCAGTGCCTCCAGCAGCCCCGGCAGCTCGGGTCCCCGTCCCACCGGGAGGACTTCCCCGGGAGCCTCGTCGAGCAGCACGAACGCGATGTCGTCGGTCCTGGCCACCAGTGACCAGCCCGGACCGTCGGCGCGCAGCGTCCGCGCGTCCCCGGGCGCGAAGGACGACCGCACCCGACCCAGCGGCGGCGGCGAGTCCACATAACCCCGGGCCTCCGCGAGGACCCGCCGTATCCGGGTCCGGCTCTCGCCCCCGGCCGGCTGCGCGGCGTCCTCGTCCGAGGAGGCGTCGGAGGCGGCGGGGGACCCGTCGGGAGCCTCGGCGCCGTCCGATGTGCCCGGGCCGCCCTGTGAGCCGCCGCCGGACGGCACGAACTGCGAGTCGTCGATCTGCCCCCGCCACGCCGCCCACTGCAGCGCGATCTCGTCCGCGCCCAGGCGCCGCTGGGCGGGTCCCCAGCCCGCGGTGTCCGGCGGACACAGCACGGGACCGTCCACGACCTCGGGGCCCGGGTCGTGCGGCGGGGGCACGTGGGGAGCGGCGACGGCGACGGCGAGCGGCCAGCCGGGCAGGGCCGCCACCACGGACCGCTCGTCGGGGGACAGGTCGTACTCCATGCCGCAGTCCCAGGAGGCGATGGCGACCGCGACGAGCGACACGTCGTCCGTGACGACGGTCCACCGCGCGCCGTCCCCGTCCTGCCCCAGCACCAGGCCGTAGCCGTCGGCGAGCGGCGCGAGACCGAGCGCCGCGCAAGCCTCCGGATAGTCGTCGCCCAGCACGCTCGGGAACTGCGCCGGCGTGAGCAGCACCGCCGTGAGCACATAGAGCGCATCGTCCGCGGCGGCGACGGCGCCCTCGTCCGTCCCGGCCATCCCAGCCTCCCCAGGAGTTCGTCCAACGGCGCGCACCCTAATGCGCCCGGGAGCCCCTTGTCACGACCTCCCGGACCAGCCGGAGCTGCGGTGATGCAGCGGGAGGAGGTGAAACGCTCCGGCCTGCACCCCGGTTGGGGCGGGCCCTCGGCCGTCGTGGGAAAGTTCTTCTCTCGCTGAGCGTCGATCTACCGCTACGCACCGTAGAGTTGAAGGGAGTCGGCGGCAGAAGGGGGACGGCAGGGTGAGGCGTTTCGAGAGGCTCGAGCAGATCCGGCGGATGGACCCGCACAAGGACGCGTCGGAGATCTACCGGCTCAGCGCGGCGTACGAGTTCCCCTGGGACCACACCCGCGCGCTCGAGCTGGCCCTCTACCGCACCTACGCGGTGCCCTCCATCGGCGGGCTGCTCGCCGAGACGGCGGAGCTGACCGACCGGTCGCAGAAGCGCTACGACGACACATCGCTGCTCCTCGACACGGTCGTCGAGCACGGCTTCGACAGCGGTCTCGGCCGCACGGCGATCCGCCGCATCAACGGGATGCACCGCTCCTACGACATCAGTGACGACGACATGCGCTATGTGCTCTGCACGTTCGTCGTGATGCCCAAACGGTGGATCGACGCCTATGGCTGGCGGCGCCTGTCGCGGCACGAGGTGATCGCCTCCACCGTCCACTACACCACCCTCGGCCGGTACATGGGCATCAAGGGCATCCCGGGCTCCTACGAGGAGTTCGAGTCCTACCTCGACGCCTACGAGGAGACGCACTTCGCGTGGGACGAGGGCGCACGCCGCGTCTCCGACGCCACGCTCGACCTGATGGCCTCCTGGTATCCCCGCCCGCTCGCCCCCCTCCTGCGCACGGCCACCCTCGCTCTCCTCGACGACCCCCTGCTGCGCGCCTTCCGCTACCCGCCGCCCGGCCCGGCCACCCGCGCCCTCGTCCGTCGCGCCGTACGACTGAGGGGGCGCGCCGTACGGCTCCTGCCGCCACGCCGCGCACCCCACTACGCCCGGCAGAACCGCGAGATCAAGGGCTACCCCAACGGCTACCGGGTGAACGACTTGGGCACCTGGCCGGTTCCCGGCTTCGGCGGGTGCCCTGTGCGGCACGCGGAGGGACCGGCCAGGGACGGCTCGGCCGCGGAGTGAGCCCACCCCTGGGCATCACTCTTCCCGGACGGCCAGGGCGAGGAAGCGGGTGTCCTCGTCGGTGTACGACGTCATGCGCCACCCCGCCTTCGCCAGCAGCGGGCGAAGGTTGGGCTCCGCGCGCAGGTCGTCGGATGTGATCCGGCGGCCATGGCGGGCCGCGAGCGCGGCCCGGCCGATGGGGTGGAACAGCGCCAGCACACCGCCGCTGCGCACCACGCGCGCCAACTCCCGCAGATTCGCCAATGGTTCGGGCAAGTGTGCGACCAGGCCCGCCGCGAACACCGCGTCGAGCGAGCCGGAACGCAGCGGCAGTGCCGCCACGTCGGCGAGCAGGAGCCGCCCGTCACGATCACGACCGGCGCGTACCGCGACGTCCAGCATGGCGGCGGTCAGATCCACCCCCAGGACCACCCCCGCGGGTCCCACGGCGGCCCGCAGTGGTGGCAGGGCGCGACCTGTGCCGCACCCCGCGTCGAGGACCCGGTCACCCGCGCGCAGGCCCAGCTCGGCGACAGCCGCCGCGTAGGCCGGGCCGTCGTGCGGGAATCTGCCGTCCCAGCCGGCCGCACGGGCCGCGAAGAACTCCTGGACGTGTGTGCGGTCGTCGCTCATGTTCCGCATCATCCCCCACCAGCGAGTTATGCGTCGGTGTACCCGTGTGCGAGTGGGCTCAGTCGGACACCCCCTTCTCCGCCGGCACCTTGTCGATCACCACCCGGACGAGGAGTTCTCCGGGTACACCGTTGCGGGCGCCGAATTCCTCCGCCCGCTCCTCACCCATGTACCGCGCGCCGAGGAGGGCCGCCCAGCGCCGGACCTCCACCAGATCCTCCACGATCCGGGCGCGGCCCTCCAGGACCGTATGGGCGAACGGCGGCCGGTCGTCGTCCACGCACAGGGCGACCCGGCCGTCCCGGGCAAGGTTGCGTCCCTTGACCGTTCCCCTGCCGGTGGTGAAGACCAGCTCGTCGCCGTCGAGCAGGAACCAGACGGGGGCGAGGTGCGGGCGCCCGTCCGCCCGGACGGTGGCCAGTTTCGCGGTACGGGTGCCGTGTGTGACGAACTCGCGCCACTCGGTGTCGGTCATCTTATCCGCCATGCCCGACATCCTCCTTGCCCGGGAACCGGTCGTGGGGAAGGCTGGCGGAGAGATCCTCCGGCCAGGGGGAGTCGGCACACGGGGAGACCGAACCATGGCGCAGAACCGGAAACTGGGCTGGCTGCTGGACGACCTGACCGAACGCGTCGAGCATGTGCGGCATGCGCTGGTCCTGTCCAACGACGGGCTGGTGACCGGAGCGAGTACGGGACTGCGACGCGAGGACGCCGAGCACCTGGCGGCGGTGGCGTCCGGCCTGCACAGCCTGGCCAAGGGATCGGGACGCCACTTCGGCGCCGGGCAGGTGCGCCAGACGATGGTCGAGTTCGACGAGGCGGTCCTCTTCGTCACCGCCGCCGGCAGCGGCAGCTGCCTGTGCGTGCTCAGCGGCGCCCAGGCGGACATCGGCCAGATCGGCTACGAGATGACCCTGCTCGTCAACCGGGTCGGCGAGCACCTCGGGCTCGATGCCCGAAAGCCCGAACAGCAGACCCCGAACGAACCGTCCTGACCTGCTCGTTCCTCACCCCTGCGGAGTTATCCACAGGCTCGCCGCGATCTCGGCGAGACCGGTTACGGTTCTGTCATCGCCAACGCACACAGCGTGAGCACAGAACCTCCACGGGGGCACCATGTCAGGCAGCACCGTCACCGCATCGAGGCGCGCGAGCCTCGCACCGAGCCACGCCGCCCGCGAGCTGGGCCTGAAACGACGTGAGTTCGAGCTGGCCGTGAACCTCGGACGGATCCGCACCGTGCCCGACGAGGGAGGCGGAGGACGCCGCGTCGCCCGTACCGAGATCGAACGGCTGCGCTCACTGGACGGCTTCCCCGACACACTGCGGGACGGCGTCCGCGCGGTGGCCGGCACCGAGGCGGCCAGGCTCATGGACGTGTCCGAGGCGCGGTTCAAGCGCCTGGCCCGCCTCGGCCTGATCGTGCCGGTCCTCTTCTACGTGAACCGCTACGGCGCCCTGGTCTGGATCTACCTGGCCGACGAGGTGGGGCAGTTCGCCGCGGACGAGAAGAACGCCCCGCTGCTCAACGGGCGCACGCCCGAGCCGCTGAAGAAGCAACTGGACACAGGGCTCGACCTGCGCCCCCGCAACTGGCGCGGACGCCACCTCAGATTCATGCTGCGACAGGCCGAGGACCCCTGGGAACGCGCCGGGGCCTTCGCGGCGCTGCTCGACCCCGCGCTGATCGCCGACATGGTCAAGGACCTCTACGAACGCGCTCACCTGAACCGGTTCCGGCCGGGACCGCCCGGCCACACCAGCCCAGGAACACCGGCCGCGCGGCTCGCCGAGCAGCTCATGACGGCGAGCGACGCGGACGAGATCGACTGGCTGCGGGCCGACCTCGCGGCAGCCCTGGCCGAGGCCCGCGAACACCGGCAGGCGCCGCGTCCCACCCGCCCGTCGGCACCGGTGCACACCCTGCCCGAGCCGCGCCGGGACGCAGCCGAGCCGCAGCGGCCTCGCAGCCTGCTGCACTGGCTGCGGCGATGCAGAGGCGTCTGACTACAGCGCCCGGAACAGCCCTTCCTGGACGACCGACACCAGCAGCCGGCCCTCAAGGTCGTAGATCCGGCCTCGGGCGAGCCCTCGTCCGCCCGTGGCGATCGGCGACTCCTGGTCGTACAGGAACCACTCGTCCGCGCGGAACGGCCGGTGGAACCACATCGCGTGATCCAGCGACGCCATGTCGAACCCCCGCGGACCCCACAACGGCTCGACCGGAATGCGGACCGCGTCCAGCAGCGTCATGTCACTGGCGTACGTCAGCGCGCAGGTGTGCACGAGCGGATCGTCACCCAGCGGACCGACCGCGCGCATCCATACCGCGCTGCGCGGGTCCGCGCCCTTGATCTCGTCGGGCGTCCAGCGCAACCGGTCCACATAACGGATGTCGAAGGGCTGACGCCGCGCCATCCGCTCCAACTGTTCCGGCAACTCCCCCAGATGCTCCCGGATCTCGTCCACCACCGTCGGCAGGGACTCCGGGTCGGGAACCTCTCGGGCCGGCGGCAACTGATGCTCGAAGCTCCCTTCCTCGGGCTTGTGAAAGGAGGCGGTGAGATTGAAGATCGTGCGGCCCTGCTGCACAGCGGTGACCCGGCGGGTCGTGAACGACCGCCCGTCCCGCACCCGTTCGACCTGGTACACGATCGGCACCCCGGGGCGGCCCGGGCGCAGGAAGTACGCGTGCAGCGAGTGCACGGGCCGGTCGCCCTCCGTGGTCCGGCCCGCGGCCACCAGCGCCTGGCCCGCGACCTGGCCGCCGAAGACCCGCTGCAGCGACTCCTCGGGGCTGCGGCCCCGGAAGATGTTGACCTCGATCGGCTCCAGGTCGAGCAGATCGACGAGCTTCTCGGCCGGGTTCGTCATGGGTGCCTTTCTCCTGTGCTCACAGCTGTCCGACGTCGGTGACGCGGACCACGGCGCGGCCCTCCGCGTCGGAGGCCGCCAGATCGATCTCCGCGCTGATGCCCCAGTCATGATCGTCATTGGGGTCGTCGAAGATCTGCCGGACGCGCCACAGCCCGTGCTCCGGCTCCTCCTCGATCAACAGCAGCTTCGGGCCGCGGGCGTCGGGGCCGGTGCCGAGGTCGTCGTACTCGTCCCAGTACTTGTCCATCGCCTCACCCCAGGCCTGCGCGTCCCAGCCGGACTCGCCGTCCAGCTCGCCCAGCTCCTCGACCTGGTCCAGGGCGGCCAGCTCGACCCGGCGGAACATCGCGTTGCGCACCAGGACGCGGAAGGCGCGTGCGTTGGCGGTGACCGGCTTGACCTGGTCGGCCTTCTCCTGGGCCTCCTCGGCGGTCATCTCCTCCGGGTTGGCGAGCTGCTCCCACTCGTCGAGCAGACTGGAGTCCACCTGGCGCACCATCTCGCCCAGCCAGGCGATCAGATCCTCCAGGTCCTCCGATTTCAGGTCGTCCGGGACGGTGTGGTCGAGGGCCTTGTAGGCGCCGGCCAGGTAGCGCAGCACGATGCCCTCGGTGCGGGCCAGCTCGTAGACGGAGACCAGCTCCGTGAAGGACAGCGCGCGCTCGTACATGTCCCGGACGACGGACTTCGGCGACAGCGGATGGTCGCCGACCCACGGATGGCTCTTGCGGTACGTGTCGTACGCGTGGAAGAGCAACTCCTCCAAGGGCTTCGGGTAGGTGATGTCCTGGAGCCGCTCCATGCGCTCCTCGTACTCGACACCGTCCGCCTTCATCGCCGCCACGGCCTCGCCCCGCGCCTTGTTCTGCTGGGCGGCGAGGATCTGGCGCGGGTCGTCGAGCGTGGACTCCACGACGGACACCATGTCCAGGGCGTACGACGGCGATTCCGGGTCCAGGAGCTCGAAGGCGGCCAGGGCGAACGTCGACAGCGGCTGGTTCAGGGCGAAGTCCTGCTGCAGATCCACCGTGAGCCGGACGATACGGCCCTCGGCGTCGGGCGTGTCCAGCTTCTCGACGATGCCGCCGTCGAGCAGCGAGCGGTAGATGGCGATCGCGCGCCGGATGTGCCGCAACTGCTGCTTTCGCGGCTCGTGGTTGTCCTCCAGCAGATGGCGCATCGCCTCGAAGGCGTTGCCGGGACGGGCGATCACCGACAGCAGCATCGTGTGCGTCACCCGGAAACGCGACGTCAGCGGCTCCGGTTCGGAGGCGATGAGCTTCTCGAAGGTGTCCTCCGACCAGGCCACGAAACCCTCGGGCGCCTTCTTGCGCACCACCTTGCGACGCTTCTTCGGATCGTCGCCCGCCTTGGCGAGTGCCTTCTCGTTCTCGATGACGTGCTCGGGCGCCTGGGCGACGACGAAGCCCTCCGTGTCGAAGCCCGCCCGCCCGGCCCGCCCGGCGATCTGGTGGAACTCCCGCGCGCGCAGCGTGCGCACCCGGCTGCCGTCGTACTTGGTCAGCGCCGTGAACAGCACGGTGCGAATGGGCACGTTGACGCCGACGCCCAGGGTGTCGGTGCCGCAGATGACCTTCAGCAGACCGGCCTGCGCCAGCTTCTCCACCAGGCGCCGGTACTTCGGCAGCATGCCGGCGTGGTGCACGCCGATGCCGTGCCGGACGTACCGGGAGAGGTTGCGGCCGAACTTGGTCGTGAAGCGGAAGTTGCCGATCAGCTCGGCGATCCGGTCCTTCTCCTCCCGCGAGCACATGTTGATGCTCATCAGCGCCTGCGCCCGTTCCACGGCCTGGGCCTGGGTGAAGTGCACGATGTAGACGGGCGCTTGACGCGTCTCGAGCAGCTCGGTCAGCGTTTCGGTGAGCGGGGTGCGGCGGTACTCGTAGGAGAGCGGCACGGGCCGCGTCGCCGAGCGGACCACCGAGGTCGGGCGGCCGGTGCGCCGGGTGAGGTCCTTCTCGAACATCGAGACGTCGCCGAGGGTGGCGGACATCAGGATGAACTGCGCCTGCGGCAGTTCGAGCAGCGGAATCTGCCAGGCCCAGCCCCGGTCCGGCTCGGCGTAGAAGTGGAACTCGTCCATGACGACCTGGCCGACGTCCGCGTGCCTGCCGTCGCGCAGTGCGATCGACGCGAGGACCTCGGCGGTGCAGCAGATCACCGGGGCGTCGGCGTTGACGGAGGCGTCGCCGGTGAGCATACCGACGTTCTCGGTGCCGAACAGCTTGCACAGCTCGAAGAACTTCTCCGAGACGAGCGCCTTGATCGGGGCCGTGTAGAAGGTGACCTCGTCGCGGGCCAGCGCGGCGAAGTGGGCGCCCGCGGCGATCATGCTCTTGCCGGATCCGGTGGGCGTCGACACGATCACGTTCGCGCCGGACACCACCTCGATCAGCGCCTCCTCCTGGTGGGGGTAGAGGGTGAGACCGCGATCCTGGGCCCACGACTCGAAGGCTTCGTAGAGGGCGTCGGGGTCGGCGGTCTGCGGCAGCTGATCGATGAGGGTCACGCCCCCATCTTGCCTGGCCTCCGGTCGGATGAGGGAATCGGATGCCCGCACGAAGATCGCGAACGCTACGCTGTGTCGCCGGCACGACGTCGGCGCACAGCGCCAACTGCACAGCGGCACACCAGGAACGGGGCGGGCTACGGCGATGATGGGACCAGCGCATTCTCTCTCCGGCGCCGCGGCCTGGCTCGGTGTCGGAGCGGCCGCGACGGCGGCGGGGCACTCGATGCCCTGGCCGGTTCTGCTGTGCGGCGCCCTGATCTGCGCCGGCGCCGCGCTCGCCCCGGACCTCGACCACAAGGCGGCCACCATCTCGCGCGCCTTCGGACCGCTGTCGCGCTGGCTGTGCGGGATCGTCGACAAGCTTTCCTACGCCGTGTACAAGGCGACCAAGAAGCAGGGCGACCCGCGCCGCTCCGGCGGTCACCGCACGCTGACCCACACCTGGCTCTGGGCGGTCCTGATCGGCGCAGGCGCCTCGGTGCTGGCGATCACCGGAGGGCGCTGGGCGGTGCTCGCGCTCCTCTTCGTGCACCTGGTGCTGGCCATCGAGGGCCTGCTGTGGCGGGCCACCCGTGGTTCGAGCAGCGATGTGCTGGTGTGGCTGCTGGCGGCGACGAGCGCCTGGATCCTCGCCGGGATCCTGGACCAGCCCGGCAACGGCGCGGACTGGCTGTTCACGGAGCCGGGCCAGGAGTACCTGTGGCTGGGCCTGCCGATCGTGCTGGGCGCGCTGGTGCACGACATCGGGGACGCGCTGACCGTGTCGGGCTGCCCGATCCTGTGGCCGATACCGCTGGGCCGCAAGCGCTGGTATCCGATCGGCCCGCCCAGGGGCATGCGGTTCCGGGCGGGCAGCTGGGTGGAGCTCAAGGTGCTGATGCCGGCGTTCATGGTGCTCGGCGGAGTCGGCGGCGCGGCGGCGCTGAACGTGATCTGAGGCGCCCTCCTCCGCGGGGCAGCCGCCTGGTCTCATTCGGAGGCGCGGCGGATTCCCTCGCCGTAGCGGCGTTCGAAACGGGCGACGCGGCCCTCGGTGTCGACCGTGCGGGCCTTGCCCGTGTAGAAGGGGTGGCTCTCGGAGGAGATCTCGACGTCCACGACGGGGTAGGTCTCGCCGTCGTCCCACTCGATCGTCTGGTCGCTGGTCGCGGTGGACCTGGTCAGGAAGGCGTACCCGGCGGCCCGGTCACGGAAGACGACGGGGTGGTATTCGGGGTGCTTGTCCTGCTGCATGGCTGCTCCTGGGGTGGCGGTGACGTTGCCGGGTGCGGATGCGGACGGCGGCCGGGGTCAGCCGTAGAGGCTGTCCTCGTCGACGATGTGCACGGCTGCCTCCTCCGCGGAGGCGGCGGCGCCGTCGATGCCGACGTCGGTGGCGACCAGCGCGCTCTCCTCGTCCTCGTGCGCACCTTCGTCCGGGGCGACGAGCCGGCCGGAGCGGGCCGCGCCGACCTCGTTGTCGAGGGGCTCGCCGTCGGTGCCGTCGCAGTCGCCGATGCCGTCTCCGTCCGGCGGGGCGAGGTCGGGGAGTTCCTCGGCCAGCCGCTGGTCGAGGGTTTCGCCAGCCTGCCGCTCGGCGGCGGTGACGCCGGTGTGCTCGACCGCCCAGGGCCTCTCGGGAGGGGACCAGCCGCGGTCCAGAGGATTGTCGACCCCGTCGTTCTCCAGGGTGTCCTCCGCGTCGAGCAGTCCCGAATCGTCCTGAATCTCGGAGGCGTCGGGCTGGTAGACGTCGTCACCCCATCCGTCGGCGCTGTTCACGGGTACCTCCAGGTGGTCAGGACGGGGCCGCTCCCGCAGCGGTCGGCCACGCGGGTTCACGGGCGCTCCCCGAGCCTGCGCCGTCTTCCAGCCTTCCACCCCTTTTCGCACCCGCGCAACGGCACGGGCGACGGCCGCCGGCCTCCGACGGGCGGAGGTCGCCTCCCCGGGCCGGACGGCATCCCGCGCCCGGGACTCCGGGACGGGCCCTTGCGCCGGCGTGCCGCCCGGCGCAAGGCCCGAGCCCGGTTCGGCCCGCCGCTTCTTCCGGCAGCCCAGGTCCACCCCAGGTCTAAGCCCAGGTACGCCCAAGCCCGGGCCCCGCCCCGGTGTCTCACCCGTGCCAGGACCGCCACAGCGCCGCGTACGCGCCGTCCGCCGCGACCAGCTCGTCGTGGCTGCCCAGCTCGGTGATCCGGCCGTTCTCGACGACGGCTATGACGTCGGCGTCGTGGGCCGTGTGGAGGCGGTGTGCGATGGCGACGACCGTGCGGTCGTCGAGGACGCGGGCCAGGGACCGCTCCAGATGGCGTGCCGCGCGGGGATCGAGCAACGAGGTGGCCTCGTCCAGCACCAGCGTGTGCGGGTCGGCCAGCACCAGCCGGGCCAGCGCGATCTGCTGGGCCTGTGCGGGGGTGAGCGCCAGCCCGCCCGAGCCGACCTCCGTGTCCAGGCCGTCGTCGAGCCCTCGCACCCACTCGTCCGCGTCCACCGCGGCGAGCGCCGCCCACAGCTCGGCGTCGACGGCTTCGACGCGTGTCCCCTCGCCCGACCGCAGCCGGGAGGGCGGCAGGGCGAGGAGCAGGTTGTCGCGCAGGGATCCCACGAAGACGTGGTGCTCCTGGTTGACGAGGGCGACGTGGGAGCGGACGCGTTCCGCGGGCATCCGGGACAGTTCGGCGCCGCCGAGGGTGATCCGGCCCTCCCGAGGGGCGTAGATGCCGGCGAGCAGACGGCCCAGCGTGGACTTGCCCGCCCCCGAGGGACCCACCAGCGCCAGCCGGGTGCCGGGGGCGACCTCCAGCGACACCCTGCGCAGGACGTCCACGCCGTCCAGATAGCCGAAGCGCACCCGGTCGGCGTGCACATCGCGCCCGTCGGGCGCCACCGAGGGGTCACCGGCGGCCGGCTCGATGTCCCGGACGCCGACCAGCCGGCCCAGCGACACCTGGGCGACCTGCAGCTCGTCGTACCAGCGCAGGATCAGCCCGACCGGGTCGACCAGCATCTGGGCGATCAGCGCGCCGGTCGTCAGCTGACCGACGTCGAGCCAGCCCTGCAGGACGAACGCCCCGCCGACCATGAGGACCGAAGACAGGACCGTGACATGCGTGACGTTGATGACCGGGAAGAGCACCGACCGCAGCCAGAGCGTGTAGCGCTCCCAGGCGGTCCACTCCTTGATCCGCCGGTCGGACAGCTCCACCCGGCGCGCGCCGAGGCGGTGCGCCTCGATGGTGTGCCCGGCGTCGACGGTCTCCGCGAGAGCGGCGGCGACGGCGGCGTACCCGGCGGACTCCGAGCGGTAGGCGGACGGCGCGCGCCGGAAGTACCAGCGGCAGCCGACGATCAGCAGCGGCAGCGCGAGCAGCACGGCAGCGGCCAGCGGGGGCGCGGTGACGACGAGACCGCCCAGCAGCAGCACCACCCAGACGACGCCGATCGCCAGTTGCGGCACGGCCTCCCGCATGGCGTTGGCGAGCCGGTCGACGTCCGTGGTGATCCGGGACAGCAGATCGCCCGTGCCGGCCCGTTCGAGGACACCGGGCGGCAGTCCTACCGACCGGACGAGGAAATCCTCACGCAGGTCGGCCAGCATCCGCTCACCGAGTACGGCGCCTCGCAGCCGTACCTCGCGCACGAAACCGGCCTGCACGATCAGCGCCACCGCGAACAGGGTGACGGTGAGTCCGAGATGGAGCTCCCGTGCGCCCTGCGACACCCGCTCGACGAGCCCGCCGAGCAGGTAGGGGCCGACCATCGAGGCGATCACGGCGATCGTGTTGACGGTGATGAGGAGGAGAAAGGCCCGGCGGTGCCTGCGGAACAGCTCGGCCACATAGGCGCGCACGGTCGCGGGAGCGCCGACCGGCAGCGTGTGGGCCGTCGTCGGGGCCGCCGGGTCGTGGTCCGGCGGCGCGAGGCCGATCATGCGGTCTCCTCGATCTCTTCCAGGTCGTCCAGGTCGTGCAGGTCGTCCATGTTGTTCATGTTCTTCATGTGGTTCAGGCCGTCCGGGTCACCGTGGGGGCCGCCCGTGGCGGTCTCCTCCTCGGTCTCGCGGGTCACCACGGCCCGGTACCGGGGCTCCTTGTGCACCAGGTCCCGGTGGACGCCGACCGCGGCGACCTCGCCCTCGTGGACGAGCACCACCCGGTCCGCGCGGTCCAGCAGCAGCGGGGAGGAGGTGAAGACGACTGTGGTGCGGCCGCTGCGCAGTCCACGCACGCCCTCGGCGATCCGCGCCTCGGTGTGGGAGTCGACGGCAGAGGTCGGCTCGTCCAGGACCAGCACCTCCGGGTCGGTGATCAGGGAGCGGGCGAGAGCCAGCCGCTGGCGCTGGCCGCCCGACAGAGAGCGCCCGCGTTCGGTGATCCGCGCGTCCATCGGGTCGTCGGCGTGCAGGGAGCCCTGGGCGAGCGCCGCCAGGACGTCGTCGCACTGGGCGGCGGCCAGCGCCTCCGCCGGTTCGACGCCCCCGGAGGCGGGTACGTCGAGCAGTTCTCGCAGGGTGCCGGACAGCAGGACCGGGTCCTTGTCCTGGACCAGGACGGCGGTGCGGGCGCTGTCCAGGGGCAGTTCGTCCAGCGGGACGCCGCCCAGCCGCACGGAGACGCCCTCCTCGGAGGGGTGTCCGCCGAGACGTTCCGCCAGCCGTCCGGCGGCGTCCGGGTCGCCGCACACCACGGCGGTGAGGCGTCCGGCGGGGGCGAGCAGACCGGTGGCGGGGTCGTACAGATCGCCGCTCGGTAGGTCGGCCGGGCGGGAGCCGTCCGTGTCGGTGGCCCGTTCCAGTGACAGCACCGCGGCGGCCCGCCGGGCGGCGGGGCGGGAGAAGGAGTACGCCATGGCGATCTCCTCGAAGTGCCGCAACGGGTAGGTGAGGATCATGACGGAGCTGTAGACGGTGACGAGTTCGCCGACGGTGACACGGCCTTCGCGGGTCAGATGGACGCCGTACCAGACGACCACGATGAGCAGCACTCCCGGCAGCAGCACCTGGATCGCGGAGATCAGCGCCCACATGCGGGCGCTGCGCACGGCGGCGTGCCGGACCTCCTGCGAGGCCCTGCGGTAGCGGTCGAGGAACAGTTCCTCGCCGCCGATGCCGCGGAGCACGCGCAGGCCGGCGACGGTGTCCGAGGCCAGTTCGGTGGCGCGGCCGGCCTTCTCTCGCTGGACGTCGGCGCGCCGAGTGGCGCGGGGCAGCAACGGCAGGACCGCCACCGCCAGCACCGGCAGGCCGACCGCGACGACGACGCCGAGGGCCGGCTGGTAGACGACCAGACCGACGCAGACGAGCACCGCGGTGACGGCCGCGGCGCTGAAGCGGGAGATGGCCTCCACGAACCAGCCGATGCGTTCGACGTCGCCCGTGGACACGGCCACCACCTCGCCCGCCGCGACCCGCCGGGTCAGCGCGGAGCCGAGGTGGGCGGCCTTGCGGGCCAGGAGTTGCTGGAGGCGGGCGGCAGCCGTGATCCAGTTGGTGACGGCGGCCCGGTGCAGGAAGGTGTCGCCGACGGCGGTGCCGGCGCAGGCCAGGGCCAGCATTCCGCCCGCGAGGGCGAGCCGGCCGCCGGAGCGGTCGACGACGGCCTGGACGGCGAAGCCGACGCAGAACGGCAGCGAGGAGACCGCCACGAAGTGGAGCAGTCCCCAGGCCAGCGACTTGAGCTGACCGCGAAGTTGGTTCCGGCCCAGCCACCACAGCAATCGCGGTCCCGAGCGTGCGTCCGGCACGCCGGGGTCGGGATACGGAAGGTCTTGGATCTGCATGACGTCCCAGTGGCTAGGTGTCGACGGGCGGGGCGAGTGGCGAGCGGGTCAGGGAGAGGGGCGAGAGCGACGAGAGGAGCGGGCGAGCCGGGAGGAGAAGACGTGGGAGGACGAGAAGTCGATGACGGACGACATGCCGTTGCGCAGCACGAAGGGCCGCGAACGGCGGCAGCAGGCCGTGAAAGGTTCGCGTCAACGCGTGGTCGAAAGCAACCCGTTTTCCCCGTGGCCGCACGGATCCGGCTACGTCTTCGCACCCTCGCGGGCACTCACATCCGGCCACGCCTTCGTGTCCCCACACCCGCCCGGATCCGGCCCCCGCCCGGTGCCGGCCACGCCTTGGTACTCCCGCGCGCGGCGGACGAGGTCCTCAGTACGGGCCCTCCAGCGGCGCCCCGTCGATCAGTGTGTCCAGCAGCCCGCCCAGGACACGGCGTTGTTCCTGCGTCAGGGGCGCCAGGATCTCGTCAGCGGCCGAGCGGCGGGCGCCGCGCAGCTCGCGCAAAGCCTTGCGGCCGTCCTCGGTGAGTTCGATGCGGATCACCCGCCGGTTGACGCGGTCGGGCGCGCGCCGGACCATGCCGCTCGCCTCCAGACCGTCGACCAGCGTCGTCACGGCACGCGGCACCACCTCGAGGCGCTCGGCCAGGTCGGCCATGCGCGGCGGCGAACCGTAGTGGGCGAGCGTGCGCAGCAGCCGCGACTGGGCCGGCGTGATGCCGAGCGCGCGCTGCTCCAGATGACGCTTCTGGATGCGGTGCACCCGGCGGGTGAGCCGCAGCAGTTGCTCGGCCAGCAAACCGTCCGGATCGGGGGTGGTCATGCGGGAACAATATCAGGATGCCATTCATTGTGAGTATAGGTAACAATGAGCTGCGATCCGCTCGATCCCCTGCGGTCGGCCCTCCCCTCGTGCGGAGCCGCGTCCACCCCTCCATGAGGAGCCCATGCACCCCGACCACGAACCGACCTGGAAGCCGCCCGCCGACGACGGGGAGGGACCCCGGCAGACGCGGCGCATCCTCGCGCTGTTCCGTCCCTACCGCGGCCGTCTCCTGGTCGTCGCCCTGCTCGTCGGCGCCGCCTCGCTGGTCACGGTCGCCTCGCCGTTCCTGCTGAAGGCGATCCTCGACGTCGCCCTCCCCGAGGGCCGCACCGGCCTGCTCACCCTGCTCGCCCTCGGCATGATCCTCAGCGCCGTGCTGACCAGCGTCTTCGGCGTGCTGCAGACACTGATCTCCACGACCGTCGGCCAGCGGGTCATGCACGACCTGCGCACCGCCGTCTACGGCCGCCTCCAGCGCATGTCCCTGGCCTTCTTCACGCGCACGCGCACCGGCGAGGTCCAGTCCCGCATCGCCAACGACATCGGCGGGATGCAGGCCACCGTCACCTCCACCGCGACGTCGCTCGTCTCCAACTTCACCAGCGTCGTCGCCACGATCATCGCCATGCTCGTCCTCGACTGGCGGCTGACGGTCGTCTCGCTGCTCCTGCTGCCGGTCTTCGTGTGGATCAGCAGACGGGTCGGCGACGAGCGGCGGCGGATCACCACCCGGCGCCAGAAGCAGATGGCCGCGATGGCCGCCACCGTCACCGAGTCGCTCTCCGTCAGCGGCATCCTGCTCGGCCGCACCATGGGCCGTGCCGACTCGCTGACGAAGTCCTTCGCCGACGAGTCGGAGGCCCTGGTCGACCTCGAGGTGCGGGCGAACATGGCCGGCCGGTGGCGGATGGCGGTCGTCACGATCGTGATGGCCGCGATGCCCGCCGTCATCTACTGGACCGCCGGGCTCGCTCTCCATATGGGCGGACCGGAGGTCTCCCTCGGCACGATCGTCGCGTTCGTCTCGCTCCAGCAGGGCCTGTTCCGCCCGGCTGTGAGCCTGCTCGGCACCGGCGTGCAGATCCAGGCCTCCCTCGCGCTCTTCCAGCGCATCTTCGAGTACCTCGACCTGCCCGTCGACATCACCGAACCCGAGCGCCCCGTCCGTCTGGAGAGGATCAAGGGGGAGGTCGCCTTCGAGAACGTCCGGTTCCACTACGACGACAGGAGCGGTCCGGTCCTCGACGGCATCGACCTCACCGTCCCCGCCGGCGGCAGCCTCGCGATCGTCGGCCCGACCGGCGCCGGGAAGTCCACGCTGGGCTACCTGGTGCCACGGCTGTACGACGTGACGGGCGGCCGGGTCACCCTCGACGGCGTCGACGTCCGCGACCTCGACTTCGACACACTCGCCCGCGCGGTCGGCGTCGTCTCCCAGGAGACGTACCTCTTCCACGCCTCGATCGCCGACAACCTGCGCTTCGCCAAGCCCGATGCCACGGACGAGGAACTGCACGCCGCCGCGCGGGCCGCCCAGATCCACGACCACATCGCCTCGCTGCCCGACGGCTACGACACCGTCGTCGGCGAGCGCGGCCACCGCTTCTCCGGCGGGGAGAAACAGCGCCTGGCCATCGCCCGCACCATCCTGCGCGACCCGCCCGTGCTGATCCTCGACGAGGCGACCAGCGCCCTGGACACCCGCACCGAGCAGGCCGTCCAGGAGGCGATCGACCGGCTGTCGGCGAACCGGACGACGCTCACGATCGCGCACCGTCTGTCCACCGTCCGGGGCGCCGACCAGATCGTCGTCCTCGACGGCGGACGCGCGGTGGAACGGGGCACGCACCAGGAACTGCTGGGGCGCGACGGCCGGTACGCCGCCCTGGTCCGCAGGGACGCCCGACTGGAGCCGACCGGCTGAAGATATGCCGGGTTTGCCCGCACCTGCGGGTTACCGTGCCCGCATGCAGACCAACACTCCGCCACGGAACACGATTCGACTGACGCGCCGGGGCCGGGTCGCCCTCATCGCGACCGGAGCCGTCGTGGCCGGCACCGCCGTGGCGGTGCCGCTGCTGACTCTCCAGGGCGAGGAGGACCCGAAGCCCGCCCTGGTGATCCCGGAGGGCTGGCGCGCCACTCAGGTCTACGCGGCCGTCGACAAGGCCCTCGCCCTGCCGCCCGGCACCACGAAGAAGGCGGTGCCCACGGCGGGTCTGACATTGCCGAACGACGCCGAGGGCAACCCGGAGGGCTATCTCTACCCGGCGACATATCCGCTCGACGACAAGTCGACCCCCCGGTCGCTGCTGAAGGTCATGGTCGACACCGCCACCAGAAAGTTCAACGCCGCCCCGGTCGCCGCCGGGGCGCAGCGCAACGCAATGAACGTCTACCAGGCGGTCACCATCGCCAGCATTGTCCAGGCGGAAGCGGCCACCAAGGCCGACATGGGAAAGGTGGCCCGGGTCGTCTTCAACCGGCTGGAGCGCGGGATGCCGCTCCAGATGGACTCCACCATCCATTACGCGCTCAACCGCAGGACGCCGAACACCACGCTCAGCGACACCCGCATCGACAGCCCCTACAACTCGTACCAGCGCATGGGCCTGCCGCCCACGCCCATCGCCAACCCGGGCGCGGACGCGATGCGCGCCGCCATCAGCCCGACGCCGGGCGACTGGCTGTACTTCGTCACGGTCAAACCGGGCGACACCCGCTTCACGGCCGACTACGCCGAGCACCAGCGCAACGTGGCCGCGTTCAACGCACAGCGCCGGCCCGGACAGAGCCCGGCGCGCTGAGCCGGCGCCCGGTCAGGCGGCGAGCGCCTCCCGGGCCAGGAGCCGTCGTATGTCCCGTACGGCCGCCCGCCCGGCCCGGTTGGCGCCGATGGTGCTGGCGGAGGGGCCGTACCCGACGAGATGGATCCGCGGGTCGGCCACCGCACGCGTTCCGTCGACCCGGATGCCGCCGCCCGGCTCGCGCAGACCCAGCGGTGCGAGATGCCCGATGGCTGCCCGGAACCCCGTCGCCCACAGAATGGCGTCGGCGGCCACGCGCTGCCCGTCCCGCCACTCCACGCCGTCCGTCGTGATCCGGTCGAACATCGGCCGGCGGTCGAGCACACCGCTCGCGAGACCCTGCCGGAGGGCGTCGTTCAGCGGCAGCCCGGTGACGGAGACGACGCTGCGCGGCGGCAGCCCCTGCCGCACCCGTTCCTCCACGAGCGCGACCGCGGCCCGGCCCGCCTCCTCGTCGAACGGCCCCTCGCGGAAGACGGGCGGCCGGCGCGTCACCCAGGTCGTGGCCGCGGCCACCGGCGCGATCTCCAGCAGATGCTGCGTCCCGGACGCGCCGCCGCCCACCACGACGACCCGCTGCCCGGCGAACGCCTGCGGACCGGGATACTGCGCGGTGTGCAGCTGCCACCCGCGGAAGGTCTCCTGGCCCGGGTAGCGCGGCCAGAACGGCCGGTCCCAGGTCCCCGTCGCGTTGATCAGCGCCCGCGCCGACCAGACGCCCGCCGAGGTTTCCACGAGCAGCCGCCCGCCCGGTCCCTCCCGCACGGCACGCACGTCCACGGGACGCCGTACACGCAGGCCGAAGGTCTCCTCGTACGCCGCGAAGTAGGCGCCGACGACCTCGGACGACGGCCGTGCCGGATCGGCGTCCGTCAGTTCCATGCCGGGCAGCGCGTGCATGCCGTGCACCTTGCCGTACGTCAGCGAGGGCCAGCGGAACTGCCAGGCGCCGCCCGGCGCGGGAGAGCGGTCCAGGACGACGAAGTCGCGGTCCGGCTCGAGACCGGACCGCCGCAGGTGATAGGCGCCGGCCAGTCCGGCCTGACCGGCGCCGATGACGACCACCTCGACCTCGCGCACACTGTCCACGCTTCCCCCAACCCCCGTGGGGCCGTGGATCTTCCCGCGAGGTCAGCGCCCGCTCGCCACCAGCAGCGGCGCACCGGCCGGACCGCCCGGCGCATGCGTCAGCAGCCCCCGGGCGGCCAGCTCGGGAATCACCCCCTCGCCGAACCAGTACGCCTCCTCCAGGTGCGGATAGCCGGACAGCACGAAGTGCTCGACGCCCAGGGCGTGATACTCCTCGATCCGTTCCGCCACCTCGCCATGGCTGCCGACCAGCGCGGTCCCCGCACCGCCGCGGACCAGCCCCACACCCGCCCACAGGTTGGGGTGGATCTCCAGGTCCTTGCGCGAGCCGCCGTGCAGCGCGAGCATCCGTCGCTGCCCCACGGACTCGCTGCGCCCCAGCGCGGCCTGTGCGGCGGCGATCGTGTCCGGGTCGAGATCGTCGAGCAGCCGGTCCGCGGCCGCCCACGCCTCGGCCGACGAGTCGCGCGAGATGGTGTGCAGCCGGACGCCGAAGCGCACCTCGCGGCCCTCCCGCTCGGCGAGCGAGCGGATCCAGTCGATCTTCTCCTTGACCTGCGCGGGAGGCTCGCCCCAGGTCAGATACACGTCCGCGTGCCGTGCCGCGACCGGACCGGCCGCCGCCGACGAACCACCGAAGAACAACGGCGGCACCGGCTCCGGGGGCAGCGCGGTCAGCCCGCCGTCGATCCGGTAGTGGCTGCCGTGGAAGTCGTACGGCAGCCCCTGCCAGACCCCGCGGACGACCGAGAGGAACTCGTCGGTGCGGGCGTAGCGCTGGTCGTGGCCGAGACGGTCGCCGAAGCGGCGCTGCTCGTCGGAGTCGCCGCCGGTGACCACGTTCAGCAGCAGCCGTCCGCGGGTGAGGCGCTGGTACGTCGCCGCCATCTGCGCGGCCAGCGTCGGCGAGAGCAGCCCCGGCCGGAACGCCACCAGGAACTTCAGCCGCTCGGTGTGCTGGGCGAGCGCCACCGTGGTCAGCCAGGCGTCCTCGCACCAGGTGCCGGTCGGCGTGAGCACCGCCTCGAACCCCAGTTGCTCGGCGGCCTTGGCGATCTGGGCGAGGTACTCGATGTCCGGGGCGCGCACGCCGCCGACCGCGCGGGGCGCGCCGAGGTCGTTCGGGGCGTAGGCGTGCCGGTCCACCAGGGTGCGGCCGTCGCCGCCCGTGGGCAGGAACCAGTGGAGACGGACGGTCATGTCAAGACTCCTTGTAGACGCGGGGAGCGGTGGTGGACGGCGGAAGGCCGCCGTTGTAGCGGGTGTCGACGAAATCGGCGAAGTCGACCTTCTCGGGGATCAGCTTCAGTTCGGCGAAGGTGTCGACGATCTCCTGCTCGGACGCGATGGCCGCATCGTCGACGGCGACCGGGACCCGCGTGCCGTTGGTGCGCTTCACCGAGGCCAGCGCCACCTCGTAGGGCAGACCGGTGTCCTTGGCCCACACCTCGGCCCATTCCTCGGGATGGTCGTACACCCAGTCCTGAGCCCGCCGCAGCCGGTCCAGGTAGTCCTCGATGGCCGCGGACTTCTCCTCGTCCGCGAGGGCGTGCGGCGCGGCGACCTGGAAGGTGAGGCCGTTGGTCACGCCGTCGCCGGTGGTGAGGACGCGGCCCTGCTTCGCCCCCAGCACCTGGGAGGTGTACGGGTCCCACACCGCCCATGCGTCGACCTTGCCGCTGGTGAACGCGGCGAGCGCGTCGGCCGGCTGGAGGTACTTCACCTTGACGTCGCTCGGCGAGAGGCCGGCCTTCCGCAGTGAGGCGACGAGTTGGTAGTGCGCCGACGAGCCCTGCGCCACGGCGACCGACCTGCCCTTGAGTTGCTGCGTGCCGGACAGCTCGGAGCCGTGCGGCACGAGGATGGTGTCGCCCTTCGACGTGCCGTGCCACGCGGCCACGACCGTGATCCTGGAGCCGGCGCCCGCCGCGAACACAGGTGGCGTGTTGCCGACGCCACCGATGTCGACGGCCTTGGCGTTGACGGCCTCCAGCAAGGGCGGTCCGGAGGTGAAGGTGGACCACTTGATCTTGTAGTCGAGGTCGTCGAGTTCCCCGGCGGCGCGCAGGACCGCTTCGGAACCCCCTTTCTGGTCACCGACGTTGAGCGTGAGGGAGCCCTTGCCGTCGACGCCGCCGCCGGACGAGGAGTCGGCTGCCGAGGTCCCGCCGCATGCGGTGAGGGCCAGGGCGACGGGGAGGAGCAGGGCTGCGGGGAGATGGCGTCGTCGCATCGTGGTTCCGTTCGTCGGGGTCGGGGTCGGGGTCGGGTGCGGAAGGGCCGGGCCGGGCAGGTGAGGTGTGGTCGGCGGGCCCGGGTGCGCAGAAGCAGGTCGGGGAGGTCGGTTCGGGGCGTGGGGATTCAGGCGGCCTGGGTGCCGGTGCCGACGCCGAGGCGTTCCAGGAGTCCGGCGCGCAGTGCGGCGAACCGCGGGTCGGCGAGGTCGCGCGGCCGGTCGAGGCCGATGTGCTGTTCGTGGGCGATGACCCCGTGGTCCATGACCAGGACCCGGTCGGCGAGCAGAACGGCCTCCTCGACGTCGTGCGTGACCAGCAGCACGGCGCAGCCGCGCCGCTGCCACAACTCGCCGACCAGGCGCTGGGCGTTGATGCGGGTGAGCGCGTCCAGCGCCCCGAAAGGCTCGTCCAGGAGCAGCAGATCGGGCTCGCGCACCAGGGCGCGGGCCAGTGAGGCGCGCTGGGCCTCGCCGCCGGACAGCGTCTTGGGCCAGGCGTCGGCGCGGTGACCGAGGCCGACCTCGTCCAGCGCCCGCGCGGCGACGGCCCGTTCGGTCCTGCCCGGCAGTCCCAGCAGGACGTTGCGCCAGACCTTCTTCCACGGCATCAGCCGCGGCGCCTGGAAGGCGACGGCCTTGCGGCGCGGCACCAGCACCGTGCCCTCGATCTCGCGGTCGAGGCCGGCGAGGATGCGCAGCAGCGTGGACTTGCCGCAGCCACTGCGGCCGAGCAGGGCCACGAACTCGCCTGGTCGGATGTCGAGTTCGAGGTTCTCGATCACCGCCCGGCCGCCGAAGGAGCGGGTCAGCCCGGCCACGTGCACGGCCTGCGGGGTCACCGGCCGGTGAATGTCGGTCGCCATTGCAGCAGCAGCCTTTCGAGCGAGCGGACGATGAAGTCGGCGAGCAGGCCGAGGAAGGCGTAGACGATGAGGCAGACCACGATCACGTCGGTCCGCAGGAAGTCCCGTGCCTGCACCATGAGGAACCCGATGCCGGCGTCGGCGTTGATCTGCTCCGCGAACACCAGCGCGAGCCAGGCGATGCCGAGCGAGTAGCGCAGGCCGGTCAGCGCACCGGGCAGTGCGCCGGGCAGGACGACGTGCCGCACGAGTCCCCACCGCGACAGGCCGAGCGACTCCCCGGCCTCGATCAACTGGGCGTCCACACCGCGAATACCGGCGTAGACGTTGAGGTAGAGCGGGAAGGTCACGCCGAGGGTGATGACGGCGATCTTCGGGGCCTCGCCGATGCCGAACCAGATGATGAACAGCGGGATCAGCCCCACGAACGGCACCGTGCGCAGCATCTGCACGGAGGCGTCCACCAGGTCCTCGCCGATTCTGAACAGGCCCGAGACCAGGGCGAGACCGGTGCCGACGACCGTGCCGAGCAGCAGGCCGGCGGCGACCCGCTGGAGCGAGGTGCCCATGGCCGCGGGCAGCGACCCGTCGGCCAGCAGATCACCGGCGACCTGGGCGATCCGCCCGGGTGAGGCGAGGACCTCGGCGGCCAGGACGCCCGTCGAGCTGAGGAGTTGCCACAGCCCGAGCAGCAGGACGGGCCCGGTGGTGCGGCGCAGCCAGCGCGGGACACGGGCGGTCCGGTGGCCGGCCCGCACTGTCGACGTGCGCGATATATCGGAAATATCCAGCTGAACGGGGCTGGGTGGGGCATGGCTGATGGTCATGAGGGCTCCACGAGGACAAGAGCGACGCGTGGTGGGCGCGTGTCCCGGCACTGCCACGCCGGAGGTTCAGGAGCCGTCAGCGCCCGTACGACCGTCGAAGCGGGCCGTACGACCGCCGAGGCGGGTCCATGGCCCACGACCCGCGGACAGATCTCGAGCGGGCCAAGGCGGAACCGAAGGCGGGAAACACGCCGGAAGACGCGGGGAAGAGCCGAAGCGAAGAGGGGGAGAGGGCGTCAGCAGCCGCGGCGACAGGCGGCGGAGGCCACCCGCAGCAGGTCGATGTGACCGCGCGTGGTGAGCAGGGCTGAACGCAACATGCGGCAGAAAGTAGCCAGACGGCGGAGTCACGGTCAATGGGTGTCTCGCACAGTGGACCGGTGTGTCATCCACTGGTCGGCCGCTGCCGGGCACGGCCGGTCCCATGCGTCAGGATGGTGGCATGGCAGATGCGTTCACCACCCGCGTCCTGAACATCGCCACCGGCTCCGCGGAGCGCGTCGTCGACATCACCGGCGACTGCGAGTCCTTCCTGCGCGAGGCCGCGGCGGGCCGGGACGGACTGCTCAACGTCTTCGTCCCGCACGCCACCGCCGGGGTGGCGATCATCGAGACCGGTTCCGGCAGTGACGACGACCTGCTCGCCGCCCTGCACACCCTGCTCCCCGCCGACGACCGCTGGCAGCACCGCCACGGCAGCCCCGGTCACGGCCGCGACCACGTCCTGCCCGCGTTCGTGCCCCCGCACGCGACCCTGCCCGTGATCGACGGGCGGCTGGAACTGGGCACCTGGCAGTCGGTGTGCCTGGTGGACACCAACAAGGACAACACCCACCGCAAGGTCCGGCTGTCGTTCCTCGGCTGACCCGGCGCGTGACCGCGCGGCGCACGGGGACCGCGGGACCGCGCGGTGCGGGGCCGAGGAGCGCGGGGCCGTGGGGCCCCTCGGCCCCGCGCCTTCGAGTGGTGGCCGCCGGGGCGCGGGCGTACGGTCGAACGGTGAACCGTCAGTGGACGGAACCGTTCACCGCCCTCAGCAAGGGCGTTCACTGACTCTCGTGAGGGCCTGCCCCCGAGAGGGCGACATGTCATGACCAGGAGCCCGCGGCCGACGTCCGCCCCGCAGACCACCGCCCGTTCCCGCGGCGGGGGCGGGAACGGGATGGCTCTGCTGGTGATCGCCTCGTGCCAGCTGATGGTGGTGCTGGACATCACCATCGTGAACATCGCCCTGCCGGACATCCAGCGTTCCCTGGAGTTCTCCACCACCAGCCTGTCGTGGGTCGTCAACGCCTACACCCTGACCTTCGGCGGTCTGCTGCTGCTCGGCGGCCGGGTCGGGGACATCCTCGGCAGACGGCGGGTGTTCGTCTTCGGTGTGCTGCTCTTCGTGCTGGCCTCGCTGCTCGGCGGGCTCGCCCAGAACGCCGGTCAGTTGCTGGCCGCACGGGCCCTCCAGGGCGTCGGTGGCGCCATCGCTTCCCCGACGGCGCTGTCCCTGATCAGCACGACCTTCCGTGAAGGCCCGGAGCGCAACCGGGCGTTCGGCGTCTTCGCGGCGGTCTCGGCGGGCGGCGGCGCGATCGGGCTGCTCGCCGGCGGGGTGCTCGTCGAGTGGCTCAACTGGCGGTGGGTCCTGTTCGTCAACGTGCCCATCGGGCTGCTCATCGCGTTGGCCACGCCCCGCTGGATCAAGGAGTCGGAACGTCATCCCGGCCGCTTCGACGTCGCCGGGGCGCTGACCTCCACGGTGGGCATGGTGCTGCTGGTGTACGGCTTCATCCGGGCCGCCCAGGACGGCTGGCGGGACGCGCTGACGCTGGCGTCGTTCGCCGCGGCCGTGGTGATCCTCGCGGTCTTCCTCCTGGTGGAACGGCGGTCCCGGCAGCCGATCACGCCGCTGCACATGTTCGCCGACCGCAACCGTGCGGGCACGTACGGGATCATGCTGTGCCTCGCCGCCGCCATGTTCGGGATGTTCTTCTTCCTCACCCTGTTCGTGCAGAACGTGCTGGACTTCAGCCCGATGCAGGCGGGACTGGCCTTCCTGCCGGTCAGCGCGGTCATCACGGTCGGCGCAGGGCTGGCCTCGCAGTTCCTGCCCCGCTACGGCCCCAAGCCGTTCATGGTGATCGGCGCGATCCTGGCGGCGGCCGGACTGGCCTGGCTGACCCTCACGGACGTCCACTCCACCTACGCGGGCAGCGTTCTCGGGCCGATGCTGGTGTTCAGCCTGGGCATGGGCATGGAGTTCGTGTCGCTGACGCTGATGGCGCTGTCCAACGTGTCGGCGCGGGAGACCGGCGCGGCCTCCGGGCTGCTCAACGCGACGCAGCAGGTGGGCGGTTCGCTGGGGCTGTCCATCCTGGTGACCGTGTTCGGCACCGCGAGCAACGACGAGGCCGGGCGCCGGATTCCGGCGTTCCTCGCCCAGGCGACCCCGGCCGAGCGGGCGCGGTTCGAGAGCACCGGTGAGCTTCCGCCGCCCTGGAGCCACGAGGTCCTCACCGCCGGGGTCTCGGCGGCCTTCATCATGGCGGCGATCTTCGCTGTCCTGGCGGCGCTGATCGCCGTCGTGGCCATCCAGGTGCGCGCCGCCGACGTGGAACGCCTCAAGGGCACGCCGGAGTCCGGCCAGGTGTGACGCAGGTGTGACGCAGGTGTGACGGGGACGCCGGGCGTCAGTGGGCGAGTTTGAGCCCGATCACGCTGCCGACGATCAGCGTCAGGAACACGATTTTGAGCGTGCTCACCGACTCCTGGCCGGTGAGCATCGCATACAGGATCGTGAGCACCGCACCGATGCCGACCCACACCGCGTAGGCCGTGCCGACCGGCAGATCGCGTGTCGCGTACGCCAGTCCGGCCATGCTCGCGCCGAGGCCGACGACGAAGACCAGGGACGGGACGAGGCGGCTCAGCCCTTCGGACCTGCCCAGCGCGGTCGCCCACACGGCTTCCAGAACGCCCGAGAGAACGAGGATGATCCACGACATGACTGCCCTCCAACGGGCCGTCTTGTCGCACGCCGGGTACGGCACCCCTCGTCCGGGAGCCACTGATCGGGCTCCGTTCCACGTTCTCACACGCCCTGTGAGGGGGCAATTCCCGCGGGTTCGGGCCGTGCGGGCCGACGCGGATCGGCCACATGGCGGACGGGGGGTGGCGCGGCGGCCGGTTTTTCCCTAGTTTCCCTATCGAATTACTAGGAAAGCGTTGACGCTCCCAGACCGGGCGAGTGAGGATGACATCGTGACCATCGCACCAGCGGCTCCGGCCCCGGCCTCACAGACGGACGCCGGCCACGCGCACTGGCTGCACGTCGCCCGGGAACTGGCCGACGATCTCGCCACGGACGCCGTGGAGCGCGAGCGGGCCGGCAAACCGCCCCTGGACGAGGTGGAACGGCTGCGCGAGGCGGGCCTGCTGACCCTGCTCGCGGCCACCGCTCATGGTGGGGGCGGCGCGGACTGGCGCACCGCCTACGCGGTCGTCCGCACGATCTCCGCCGCCGACGCCGCGATCGGTGAACTGCTCGGCGTGCACTACTTCCTGTCCTCGGGCGCCCGGTTCTTCGCGGGGCCCGCCCGCGCCGAGCGCGTCGAGCGGGAGTCGGCGGCCGGGCGTTGGTGCTGGAGCGGAGGCATCGCCTCCGACCAGCCGTCGCTCATGCTCAACCCCGGCGCGAACGGGCATCTGCTGGACGGCAGGCTGAGCTGTGCCGTCGGCGCGGGCGTCGCCGACCGGCTGCTGGTCCGCGCCTCCCGCACCGACACCGGCGAGCCGCTGGCCGTGGTGGTCGACCCCTCTCACCCGGGCGTCGTCCGGGGGACCGGCGGCGAGACCTTCGGGCAGCGGCCGGCGGCCGGCGGCAGCGTGGCGTTCGACTCCGTGCCCGTGACGGCCGACGACGTGTTCGGCTCCCTCTCCGCGGACGACGGAGTGCTGTCGCCCTTCGCCGGGCTGGCCGCGCCGACCGCCCGGCTGGTCTCGGCCCAGGTCTGTCTGGGCGCAGCGGAAGGACTGCTCGCCGAGGCGCGCGAGCTCAGCCGGCCCGCGACCGCGTCAGGGCAGCCGTCCGACCCACTGCACTGGCCGGTGCTGTCCGGCGCCCCGCACTGGCCGGTGAGCCCGGCACAGGATCCGTACGTGCTCGGCGCCTACGGCGAACTCGCCGTCACCGCCCGCTCCGCCGCCGCCCTCGCCGACCAGGCCGTCGACGCGCTGATGCGCGGACTGGCGCGGGGCGAGGAACTCGACGACGACGAAGGCGCGGAGATCACCGTCCTGGCCGGCGCCGCCGAGGCCGCCGCCTCCCGTGCCGCGCAGGAGATCACCACCCGGGCCCTCGACGTCATCGGAGCACGCGCCGCATCCACCCGCTACGGCCTCGACCGTTTCTGGCGCAACGCGCGTACGCACACCCTGCGCACCCCCGTCTCCTCCCGGCTCCGCGAGGCCGGCGACTACCACCTCAACGGCACCCACCCGCCCTTCACACTGCCCTGAGCCGTCGACTCCCGTGCGAGCCGGCCTCGTCGTGAACCTCGGCGTCCTCTGGAACAGGGAGGGAAAACGAATGGTCCACCCGCCGCCCCCGCCGATCTCCCGCCGCCAGGTCCACCCGGCGCCCGCCGGCAGCGCGGACCCCCGGGCCTGACACGGCTCGCGCCCGACAAAGCCCGTCGCGTCCGGGGCCCTCCACGAGTACGCCGCCCCGAGGCGTGCCCTCACGAGTACGCCCCACCAAGTCCCCCCACGAGTACGCCGCCGCGCCGGCGCCGTCGCGGTCCGCCCCGCCACGCCCGCGCCTTTCCGAGGGAGACGCATGCTCGCCACACACCCCGACCCCGTTCCGGCCTTCCGCGGCAGGATCGGCCAGGATCCCCGCAGCGGCTATCACGCCGTCCCACACCGCTACCGCCTGTATCTCACCCCGTCCTGTCCGGAGTGTCTGCGCATCGCCGTCACCCACGACCTGCTCGGCATCGGCGACACCCTCCCCGTCACCCTGCTGCCGGCCCTGCCCGACACGGCCGACGGCGGCCACGGGGCGCTGCGCCCCCTGTACGAGGCCGGATCGCACCGCCACCCGGGACCGGCCCTGGCCCCCGTGCTCGGCGACGACTGGACCGGACGCATCGTCAGCACGCACGCCCCCGACATCCTGCGGGACCTGGCCCGATGGTTCGGCGGACCGGGCGCGGCACTCCGCCCGTGCGAGGCGCAGGAGGAGACCGAGACGGTCGACCGGCTCTGCGAGCGGGGCGTCACCGCGTCCGCCCACCGTGCCGGACGAGCGGACGCCGACGCCGAGACCCGGGACGCCGCGCTCACCGATCTGCTCACCGCCCTCGACGGCTTGGAACGGCGGCTCGCCGGCCGTGCGTACGTCCTCGGCTGCGGTGGCGGACCCACCGCCGCGGACGTGCAGGTCTGGGTCACGCTGGTGTGGCTCGACACCGTGCACGGCCGGCATCTGGACGGCGCCGTGGCGCGGCGGATCGCCGCGCACACCCGTCTGTGGGACTACGCCCGCCGACTGACGGCGCACCCAGCGTTCGGCCGCCACCTCGACCTGGACGCCATCACTCGGCGCCACCGCGCCGAGTGCGGGAACACCGGCGTCTGCGCCGGGGCGCCGAGAATCACGCAACGGGCGGCGTGACGCGAGGCGCCAGCCGGCCTCGGACGACGAACGTGACGGCATGACGCGGACGGTCCGCCCTGGTCACGAGCCCGGAGGCACGACGTGAGCCGCCGGCCTCAGTCCTGCCGCGCCCGCTCCGCGTCCCGCTCCTTGAGGCGGGCCGCCTCCTTGCGGACCTCGGCCTGGGTCTCCTGCTCCTTGCGCAGCCACTCGGGCCGTTCCTGCTTCAGCGCCTCGATCTGCTCGGTCGTGAGCGGCTCCGTGACGCCGCCGCGGGCGAGGCCGGCGATGGACACGCCGAGCCTGGCCGCGACCACGGGGCGGGGGTGCGGGCCGGTGCGTCGCAGTTCCCGCAGCCACTCGGGCGGGTTGGCCTGGAGCTCGTTCAGCTCGGCGCGGGAGACCACGCCCTCCTGGAACTCGGCGGGGGTGGCGGGGAGGTACACGCCCAGCTTCTTCGCCGCGGTCGCGGGCTTCATCGTCTGGGCGCTCTGGTGCGACGTCATGCCGTCCAGACTATCCGCCGGTCACGGGGCCCCCGACCACAGCCGGTAACCTGGCGGGGTGACAGGCTCGGAAGCACCGCCCACGTTCCGGCTCGCGTACGTCCCTGGGACGACACCCGGCAAGTGGGTGCGGATCTGGAACGAGCGCCTGCCCGAGGTTCCCCTGACCCTCCTGTCGGTGACCGCCGCCGAGGCCCCCGACGTCCTGCGCGAGGGCCGCGCGGACGCGGGCGTCCTCCGGCTGCCGGTCGATCGCGAGGTCTTCAGCGCCATCCCCCTCTATACGGAGGCGACGGTCGTGGTCGTGCCCAAGGACCACCTGATCACCGTCGCGGACGAGGTGACGACGGCCGATCTCGCCGACGACGTCGTCTTCCACCCTCTCGACGACGTGCTGGAGTGGGAGCGGCTGCCGGGCCGCCCGGCCGTCGAGCGCCCGGCCACCACCGCCGACGCCGTCGAACTGGTCGCCGCGGGCGTCGGCGTCCTCGTCGTGCCCCAGTCGCTGGCCCGGCTCCACCATCGGCGCGACCTGACCTACCGCCCGGTCGTGGACGCACCCCAGTCGAGCGTGGCCCTGTCCTGGCCCGAGGACGCGACGACCGACCTGGTCGAGGAGTTCATCGGCATCGTGCGGGGCCGCACCGTCAACAGCACCCGCGGCCGGTCCCAGCCCCGGCCGGAGCAGCAGCGGCGCGACGAGAATCCCGCCCGGCGGAAGCCGACGCCGGCCAAGTCCGCCGGCGGGAAGAATCCGCGCGGCCGGTCGGGCGGCTCCCCGAAGGCCGGGGCACCCAGGACCGGAGCCAAGCGAGGCAAGCCGCGTCGCCGCTCCTGACCCGCCGCGGGGCTCGGCCGGCCCGGCCTCTCAGCGCACGTACACCGCCCGCCGCGCGGTGTTCACCACCGCCTTCCCGTCCGCCCGACCCAGCAGCCCTGCCGCTGTCCACGCCTCCACGGTCGACCGCACCCGCGTCACCAGCGCGCCCTTCCCGGTGAACGGCGCCCCCGCCCACACCTCGTCCAGCAGCGTCGTGCCGTCGGCCCGACCCGGATTGGCGACTCCCGAGTCCGCGCCGCCGAGGACCACGCGCGGTTCGACGCGCCGGAGCAGGCGTGCGTCGGCTCCTCGACACCCTCGAAGAACGGCGCGAACAGGATGCCGTGCAGCGTGAAGTGGAGCGGTTCGCCCGGTACCGGCGTGAGCGAGGGCAGCAGATCGCCGGAGAGGGCGGCGTTGCCGTACGGGGCGACGTCGAGGTGCTCGGTCGTGCTCGACGGCGGTCCCGAACCTCCCCGCGACGCTGAGCACGGCCGGTTCCGCGCGCAGCGCCTCGCGCACCTCCTCCAGCGCCGTGATCACGGTGCGGATGCGGTCCGCGTACACCTCGTCGCCGGTGCTCGCGTACGCCTGGGACAGCATGGTGAGGAAGTGGCCGGTGTAGTGCCCGCGCAGATTGCCGTTGGCCTCGCCGTCCAGTCCCTCCCAGCCGCCGGGTGCCACCGCACCCCGGGTGGACAGGCCCGCGTTGGCGCGGAAGACCTGCACCAGCCGGTCGACGGCGTAGCCGCGGGCGTGGTCGAGCATCAGCTGCCGTTTCGCGGCGAACAGGCCCTCGCCCAGTTTCACCTCGCCGAGGAGAAGGGGTGCAGAGCCCAGCACGCGGGCGGTGCGGGCACGGCGGCGGACGCCCGTGCCGCCGCTGTCCCGGCGAGTGGGGGCGCTGCGGCTGCGGCGATCGCCGACTGCAGGAGGGTCCGTCGGGAGAAGGGCTGTGCCATGGTGCGCCTCCACGGGGCCACTGACCGAGGTGATGGTTCGATATGTCGAACATTGTGCGAAAGGTCGACCGGACGGTAGAGACGGGGTGGGGGCGCGTCAACGGTACCGGCGGGTTCGGCCGCGGCCCGGGGTCACTTCCGGACCGACCGTCCGATCGACTCCACCAGCGGCAGCAGCCGGTGGGGCACGCGTTCCCGCAGCGCCACCTCGGTGCGGGTGCGCACCACGCCGGGGAGGCTGATCAGCTTCTGGATCACGTCCTCCAGGTGCGCGTTGTCCCGCGCGACGACCCGGGTGAGCAGATCGCCGCCGCCCGTGATCGAGAACGCCTCCACGATCTCCGGTACGACGGCCAGCGCGTCGCCCACGTCGTCCAGGTGGCCCTGGGTGACCTCGATGTGCACGAACGCCAGGACCGGATGGCCGAGCGCGGCGGGGGAGAGGGCAGGGGCGGTGCCGGTGATCACGCCCTCCCGCTCCAGGCGGTCGAGGCGGGCCTGGAGCGTGCCCCGGGCAACACCGAGGATCCGGGCGTACTCCCGCACGCTGGTGCGCGGCTGCTCCAGCAGTAGCCGCAGGATGCGGGTGTCGAGCTCGTCGACGGTCATGGCGGCCGTCCTCCTCGGTGTCGCCGGTCGGCTGTGATCACCGTCGACCGTACCAATGGCGCACTCGAACACGGCCGGGCTGGGCCGCCGGATCTGATCCGTTGGCTCGTCGATGGCCGAGTCCTTCCCCACTGTGCTGTGCCAATGGTTCAGTGGAGGAGGCGCCACTTGAGCCACTGGTGGCATGAGTGTTGTCATGGAGGCGTCGATGGCGCTGCGGATCCCGCGGCGCCTTTTTCGTGCCGGTTGTCGGACCGGCCGTCACACGTTCGCGACAAGGGGGCGGAAGACAGTGCTGAAGAGGATGTTCGTGGCTCCGGACCCGGGGCGGGCGCGGCTGCGTTTCGCCGCGCGGGCCGTCCTCGGCATCGGTCTGGCGGTCGTCGTCTGCGGCCTCGCCGGGCACTCCCTCGCCGCCGCCGTCACGGGCGGCCTCGCCGCGCTGCTCGCCCTGTTCACGGTCACGGACCCGAGCGTGCGGCAGCAGGCCGTCACCACCGCCCTGCTGCCCGTGGTCGGCCTGCCCGTCCTGGCCGCCGCGGCCGAGCTGCACGACCAGCCGGTGGCCCGCGACCTGACGTTCCTCGCCGTCGTCGGCGCAGGCGTCTACGCCCGCCGCTGGGGCCCTCGCGGCCACAGCCTCGGCGTGTTCGCGTTCATGACCTTCTTCATCGCGCAGTTCCTGCGGGCCACCCCGGGGCAGCTCCCCGAGCTGTCCGCCGCCGTGCTGCTGTCCGTGGCCGCCGCCGCGGTCGTCCGCTTCGGGCTGTGGTGCTACGAACGCCGTACGCCCCCGGCCCCGGCGATCGCCCCGCCGGACGGCTCCGGTCTCGACCGGATCACCACCCGGCAGGCGATCCAGGCGACCGCCGGCTCCGGTTTCGCTCTCGTCGTGGGCCAGCTCGTCTCCGGCGAGCGGTGGTACTGGGCCGTCGGCGCGACCTGGTGGATCTTCGTGAACACCACCTCGCGCGGCGAGACCCTGGTCCGCGGCTTCCGGCGGCTGCTCGGCACGGTGATCGGCATCGGCCTCGGTCTGCTCGTCGCCGTGCCGGTGGACGGCTCGCCCATCCCCTCGGCCGTCCTGGCCGCCGTATGCGTGTTCGGCATCTTCTACACGGCCGCCGTCTCCTACACCTGGATGATGCTCTGCGTCACCCTGCTCGCCGAGCTGCTCTACGGCCTCCTGGACGTGCTGCACCCCGCCCTGCTCGCCCTGCGGCTGGCCGAGACCGGCGTCGGCGCGCTGGGCGCGGCGCTGGCCGTGCTGTTCGTGCTCCCCGTCACCACCCACACCGTCACCGACGCCTGGATCCAGCGCGCCCTGCGCTGCGTCCACGCCTGCACCGCGGAGGCCGCCGCCCGCCTCGCGGGAACGCCGGACGCCGACCCCGCGCGGCGCGTGGCGGAACTGGAGCAGCTCCTCGGCCGGGTCCGGCTCGCCGTCGCCCCGCTGGTGCACCCGCTCAACCCGATGCTCGTCCGCAAGCGGCGGGCCCGGCGCGTGCTGGCCCTGCTGGACGACTGCGCCCGGGAGATCCGCGGACTGGTCGCCGTGGCCGCCGACCCGGAGGCCTCCCACGACGCTCGGCTGGCCGCCGCCTGCTGGCGGGTCGAGGCGGCCGTCGAGGCGCTCACCGACGGCGACGGCACGCCCGTCGTCCCCACCCCGCAGCCGCCCGCGGCGACCGAACCGGTCCTCGCCCATCTGCACGGCCTGGAACGCGCCCTCGCCGAACTCGCCACGCCCCTGCGCGGCCACTTCGGCCCGTCGCCGGTGGGCGCGTCGAGGCACGATTCCCCGCTTGGTCTAGACCGCGCATGATCGACTGCTACCGTCGCCTGCGACAGCCATGGACCGAGAGGGGACAGCGGTGGCAGACGGCGGGCGGGCGTTCATCGGGTCGTTCACGGCGGCGGGCGGCCCCGGAGTGGTCACGGTGGCCGTGGACGCGACGAGCGGCGCACTGACGGTCCTCGGCAGCACGGGCGGCGTTCCCGATCCCTCCTACCTGGCCCTGTCGCCGGGCGGGGACATGCTCTACGCGGTCAGCGAGACCGCCGACGGCGCGGTCGCCGCGTACCGCGTGTCCGGGGACGCGCCCGAACCGGCCGGACCGCCGGTCCCCGTGCGGGGCAGCGGGCCGACGCATCTGTGCGTGTTCGACGGTCACGTCCTCACCGCCAACTACGGCTCCGGCAGCGTCAGCGCCCTGCCGCTGCGCCCCGACGGCACCCTGGCGGGCGGCGATGCCGCGGTGCTCCGGCACACCGGCGCGGGACCGTACACGCCCCGCCAGCAGGGGCCGCACGCCCACCAGGTGCAGCCCGACCCGAGCGGACGGTGGGTCGTCAGCGTGGACCTCGGCACCGACTCGGTGCGCGCGTGCGCCCTGGCGGACGGCGGACTCGTCCTGCACCGCGAGACCGCCCTGCGCCCCGGTTCCGGTCCCCGCCACCTCGCCTTCCACCCGGCCGGCCGGCACGCCTACGTGGTCAACGAGCTGACCCCCACGGTCACGGTCTGCCGCTGGGACGGCTCGGAGGGCTCCCTCAAGCCGCTCGCCGAGACGCCGGTGCTGCACGGCGCCCCGGCCGGCGACGCCTACCCCTCGGGCATCGTCGCCTCGCCCGACGGCCGTTTCGTGTGGACCGCCACACGCGGCGAGGACGTGCTGTCCGTGTTCGCCGTCGCGGGCGACGAGCTGCGGCTCACGGCGACGGTGCCGTGCGGCGGACGCTGGCCCCGCGCGCTCGCCCTGCGAGGCGGGTTCCTGTACGCCGCGAACGAGCACTCGGGCGACGTGACGTGGTTCGCCGTGGACCCGGACACGGGGCTGCCCCGGCGTGCCGGGGCGGTGGCGGTGCCGGCGGCTTCGTGCGTGGTGTTCGGCTGAGCCCCCGAGGCGGCTCACCTGCGCAGAAGGGCCCGCTCCGGCGTCTCGGAGCGGGCCCTCGTCGTGCGGGTGGGTTCAGCGGGCCGGCACGCCCTGGGGCTGCGGGGCGATACCCAGGGCCGTCGTGTACTTGGCCAGGGTCAGCTTGCCGATGGCCGGGTACGCGCCGAGGGACTCGGAGGCGGAGCAGCCCGCCTCGCGGGAGGCGTCCTCGAGCACCGACGCGTCGACCTCGGGGCCGATCAGGTACGGGGCCAGCGCCAGCTGCTGCGAGCCGGACGAGCGCAGCTGCTCGGCGACGGAGGCGATCGAGCCGTCCTGGTCCAGGGCCGCCGCCATCACCGGCACGGCGAGCCGCGCGGCCAGCAGCATGCCCGTGATCCCGGCCGCCTGCACGGCCTCCTCGCCGCCCACGGCGGCCAGGATGATGCCGTCCGCAGCGGTCGCCACGGTGAACAGCCGGGCCCGGTCGGCGCGGGCCAGACCCGCCTCCGACAGCCGCACGTGCAGGGCCTCGGCCAGCAGCGGATGCGGGCCGAGCACGTCGGTCAGCTCGGCGGCGACCCGGCTGTCCATGACGGCCAGGCGGATCTGGCGCAGCAGCGCGCTGTCCGGGCCGGCCAGCAGGGGCACCACGACGGCGACCGGGCCCTCGGGCTCCTTGGTCTCCACGCCGGCGGCCAGTGCCTGCTCGTAGCGGGCGGTGCGCTGGTCGGCCGCGCCGGACAGCACCGACTGGAGCGTGGGGAACTCCGCGTCGTCGCCGTCCACGAACCCGATGCGGGCGTCGAGGCCGGGCAGCTCGGAGCGGGCGATGCTCACGACCTCCTCGGCGAGGCTGCGCGTGGCGGCGCTGGGCGTGCCCGGGACCGCGAGGACGAGCGCGGGCGCGCCCTCGGGAGCCGCCAGGGGCTCGGGTCGGCGGTGCCGCCCGGGCTGGCGGGGGCGCGGCATTCGTACTGGCAGGCCGGACGCGGGCCCAGTGGGGGAGCTCATGGCGCCGCATGTTACTGGTTTCCTGGGCTCCCCTGTTCGGGGAGGGTGCAGGTGAGCGGTATCCGTCCGGTTTTGTCTGATGAGTTACGTACCGATCGGAAGTGATCGGCGCCTTTGCCCGGGATGACCGCCCGCGGCCGGTATCGGCCTCACCCTCCGGGCGCGGTCACCACTTGGAGCAGAGCCTCCTGTTCGGGTAACTCCCTTCTTCCGGCGGCCAGTCCGGTGGCGATGCGGACCGCCCCGTGCAACGGGTCGCCGTCGGCCGGGACCCGGCGGGCGTGCGGCAGCCGCCTCGACAGTTCCTCCTCCAGGGGAACGAGAAGAGGCGGGCCCGTTCTCAGCAGTCCGCCCGTGAGCGCGACCGGCGGCTCGCCCGTCGTGGGGCACACCGCGGCGGCCGAGTCGGCCATGTGCCGGGCCGCCGCCCGCAGGATCTCCGCGGCGACGGGATCACCGGCCGCGGCGCAGTCGGCGACCAGGGGCGCGAACGACGCGAGCACCGCGGCGCGGTCCTCGCGCGGGTACAGCTGCCCCGGCAGACCGGGCGGCGCCCCGAACCGCTCCCGCGCGCACGCCAGCAGCCGGCCGGAGCCGCCGTCCCGGCCGTCGTGGGCCCGCAGCGCCGCCTCCAGACCGGCCCGGCCGATCCACGCCCCGCCGCCGCAGTCGCCCAGCAGATGCCCCCAGCCGTCCGCGCGCCGCCAGCCCGTCAGGTCGGTGCCGATCGCGATCAGCCCGGTGCCCGCGGCGACCACCGCACCGGGCCGGACGCCCAGCGCGCCGACGTACGCCGTGACGGCGTCGGCGGCCAGGGCGACGCACCGCACGCCCCACTCCCGCCGCAGCGCGCCGGGAAGTTCCGCACGCAGAGCGGCGCCCAGCGTCCCGAACCCGGCGGCGCCGACCACCGCCGTGCCCGGAGCCGCGACTCCGGTGTCGGCCATCAGCGCCCGGGCCATCGGCGCCAGCTGATCCATCAGATGCCCGGCGTCGATGCCCCGCGCCCCCGTGCGCACCGGTTCGCGCGACTCCCGCACGCCGAGCACCCCGCGCTCCACGGCGCCGACGGCGACCCGCAGTCCGGAGCCGCCCGAGTCCACGGCGACGAAACCGCCGGCCGTCCCGTCACCCGGGGTGCCGCCGCCCGCCGCCGGGCCGCTCACGGCAGACGCCAGTCCACCGGCTGTCCGCCCTGCCGCATGAGCAGGTCGTTGGCCCGGCTGAACGGGCGGGAGCCGAAGAAGCCGCGGTCGGCCGACATGGGCGAGGGGTGCGCGGACTCCACCGAAGGCAGGTCACCCAGCAGCGGGCGCAGGTTGCGGGCGTCCCGACCCCAGAGGATGGACACCAGCGGCTTGCCGCGCGCGGCGAGGGCGCGGATGGCCTGCTCGGTGACCTCCTCCCACCCCTTGCCGCGGTGGGCCGCGGGTTTGCGCGGGGCCGTGGTGAGCGCCCTGTTGAGCAGCAGCACGCCCTGTTGCGTCCACGGCGTCAGATCGCCGTTGGAGGGCTGGGGGACGCCCAGGTCGGTGGTCAGTTCCCGGAATATGTTGATCAGGCTGCCGGGCAGCGGGCGCACGTCGGGCGCGACCGAGAACGACAGGCCCACCGCGTGTCCGGGCGTGGGGTACGGGTCCTGACCGACGATCAGAACGCGTACCTCGTCGAACGGTTGCTGGAAGGCCCGCAGGACGTTCGGCCCGGCCGGGAGGTAGGTGCGTCCGGCGGCGATCTCCGCGCGCAGGAAGTCACCCATCTCGGCGATCCGCCCGGCCACGGGTTCCAGGGCCTTCGCCCAGCCCGGTTCGACGATTTCATGCAAGGGTCGTGGTGCCACGGGCGTCACCCTACTGCCGGGCGGCGGGCGGCGATCAACCGGTGGCCGGGGCGGTTCCGCCTCATCCCACGACCGCGGCGCGCACGCACAGCACGTCCGGCAGGTGCGACGCCAACTGCCGCCAGCTGTCGCCGTCGTCGGCCGAGGCGAACACCTCGCCGTTGCGGTTGCCGAAGTACACGCCGGCCGGGTCCGCGTCGTCCGTGCACAGCGCGTCGCGCAGCACCGTGCCGTAGTGGTCCTCGCTCGGCAGCCCCGCCGTGAGCGGTTCCCAGGACCGGCCCGCGTCCGCCGTGCGGTAGACGCGGCAGCGCCGGTCGGCCGGGACGCGGTCGGAGTCCGCGGTGATGGGGAAGACGTAGGCCGTGTCCCCTCGGCGCGGGTGGGTGGCCGCGGCGAAGCCGAAGGTGGACGGCAGGCCCTCGCCGATGTCGGTCCAGTGCGCGCCCGCGTCGTCGCTGCGGTAGACGCCCCAGTGGTTCTGCAGGTACAGACGGTCCGGTGTCGAGGCGTCCCGTGCGACCTTGTGCACGCACTGGCCGAACTCCGGGTTGGGGTCCGGCAGGAACACCGCGGAGACGCCGGAGTTGGAGGGCGTCCAGCTCTGCCCGCCGTCCGTGGTGCGGAACACGCCGGCCGTGGAGACGGCGACCGTCACGGACCGTGGATCGCGCGCGTCGGTGAGCACCGTGTGCAGGCCCTCGCCGCCGCCGCCCGGCACCCACCGCGAGCGTGTCGGGTGCTCCCACAGCGGCCGGACCAGCTCGAAGCTCTCGCCGCGGTCCTCCGAGCGGTACAGCGCGGCGGGTTCGGTGCCCGCGTAGACCACGTCGGGCTCGGCGGCGGCCGGGTGCAGCTGCCACACCCTCTCCAGGGAGGCGCCCGTGTCCTGGGGGAACTTCACGGCGGGCCGGGCCGGTTCCGTCCAGGTGCGGCCGAGGTCGTCGGAGTGGAACACCGACGGCCCCCAGTGCGCGCTGTCGCCCCCGGCCAGCAGCCGCGGGGCGGAGCCGCGGGTGTCGATGGCGACCGAGTACACGGCCTGTGCGTTGAAGTAGGGGCTTTCGTCGAACTCCCAGGCGCCACCGCGCCGGCGTCCGATGAACAGGCCTTTGCGCGTGCCCACGGCGAGCAGTACCTCGGTCATGCCGATCACCTCCGCGACATCTTCGTCTCAGACACCGGCCAGTCTGCACCCCACCACTGACAGTCACCTCCGCACGGAGTGTCGTCGCAGGTCAGGGGAGGCCGGCCGGTATCGCCGGAGATGACGGACGGCCGTACGAAACGCTGTGGGGTCCGTTTCGTACGGCCGTTTCCCGCCGGGTCGGTCTACCGGTAGGTGATGTCCGAGGCGGAGTACTTGCAGTAGGTGCCGTCGGGGCCGGAGCCGTTGGTCGTGGGCTCGTCGCCGTCGTCGTTGCCGATGTACTTCTGGCAGGGGACGATCTTCCTGCCGGTGTCCCCGACGATGGTGATGTTGCGCAGGGTCGCGCTGTCGCCGTAGTTGGTGTTGATGCCGACGATGCGGCTGCCCTTGTAGGTGACCTCGACGGTGTTCAGGTTGATCGTCCGCTTGTACTGCGTGGAGCAGTTGCCGCAGGAGCGGATGAACGTGCCGAAGTTCTTCACCGCGAAGTTGGAGACGTTCAGCGTGCCGGCGCCGTTGAACTGGAACACCTTGTCGCTGGCTTCCTTCGCGCCGCCGCCGGTGATGGTGTAGACGCTGGACGAGGAGGTGCCCTTGAAGGTCGCCGCGTCCTCGCCGACGTCCTCCCACCAGACGTTCTGCAGCGTGCAGCTGCCCTGGCAGTGGATGCCGTCCGCGGCCGGGGCGCCGATGATGACGTTCTTCAGGACGGTCCCGGCGGCCAGCTTCAGGATCGGGCCCTGGTCCTCGTCCTGCCCGTCGCTGCCCAGGGCGCCGGAGCCGTACAGGCGCTTCATCCCGTAGTCGTGGGTGCCGGACAGGGAGATGGTGGAGGAGACGGCCTGGCTGCCGTTGGCGGTCGGCCAGGTGGCGGCGTTCGCCGCGGGCACCTGGCCTGTGGTGATCATGCCAACCGTGACGCCGAGCGCGGCGAGCCCGCCGGCCAGCGCGCGCCGCCGCGCGGCGCGGCCCCGGCGGGGGCCTGTCAGTGCGGTCATGTCCCGAGTTCCTTCCGGGTGGGTCCAGGGCCTGTGGGGTCGATGGGGTCGTTGCGGCTCGGCCCTGGTACGTGAACAAGGTTCGTGTTTCTGAACGCTGCAGGCGTGATGCGGCGCGATTTCCTCCCTCGATGGGTCTCAATCGGTCACATCTCTGAACGGAAGGTAGAGGGCAAGCGCTTTCTGGTCAACGGTTCCGACAGAATCCGTGCCTCCGTGGGAGCGCTTCCATGCGCGGCTGTGGACATGTCACCATGCGGTTGCTCCTCCCTCTCAGCGATGCACCGTCGGTGCTCCTTCCCCGCGCCGACGGCCCACGAGCCGCGATCACGAAGGGACGACCACGTGCCCGTCACCGTCTCCGGCACCACCGCGCGCGGAAAGCCGCGCACCCCGCTCCTCACGCTCCTCGGCGCGCTCCTGCCGATGCTCGCCGCCCTGCTCCTGGCCGCACCGCAGGCCGCCGCCCGCCAGCAGGCCGCCGACGCGGTGCCCACCGCGACGCTCACCGAGGTCACCGGCTTCGGCAGCAACCCGAGCAACCTGCAGATGTACCTCTACGTCCCCGCCAACGTCGCCCCGGACCCGGCGGTGCTCGTGGCCGTCCACTACTGCACCGGGTCCGGCCCTGCGATGTACTCCGGGACCGAGTACGCCTCGCTCGCCGACCGCCACGGCTTCATCGTCGTGTACCCGTCGGTCACCCGCTCCAGCAAGTGCTTCGACGTCGCCTCGCCCCAGGCGCTGCGCCGCGGTGGCGGCAGCGACCCGGTCGGCATCAAGTCCATGGTCGACTGGGTGAAGACGAACTACGACGCCGACCCGAGCCGGGTCTTCGTCACCGGCATCTCCTCCGGCGCGATGATGACCAACGTCCTGCTCGGCGTCTACCCGGACGTGTTCGCCGCCGGCGCCGCCTTCGCGGGCGTGCCCTTCGGCTGCTTCGCCACCACCGACGGCTCCGAGTGGAACAGCGCCTGCGCCAACGGCACCGTGACCCGCACCCCGGCCGCCTGGGGCGACCTGGTCCGCGCCGCGTACCCGGGCTACACCGGCCCCAGGCCCCGGATGCAGCTGTGGCACGGCACCCAGGACGACATCCTGCGCTACCCGAACTTCGGGGAGGAGATCAAACAGTGGACCAACGTCCACGGCCTCGGCCAGACCCCGGCCGCCAGCGACTCGCCCGCCTCCGGCTGGACCCGCACCCGCTACGGCGGCACCGGTGACCGCGCGCCCGTCGAGGCGATCAGCCTCCAGGGCGTCGGCCACAACCTCTACACCCAGGGCATGGGCGCCCGCGTGCTCGCCTTCTTCGGCCTGGACAGCGGCGGCGGCCCCGGTCCGCAGCCCCAGCCCGGCGCCTGCAAGGTGACCGTGACCACCAACGCCTGGAACACCGGCCTGACGGCCTCCGTCACGATCACCAACACCGGCACCGCACCCGTCAGCGGCTGGAAACTGGGCTTCGCCCTGCCCAGCGGCCAGACCGTCACCGGTGGCTGGGGCGCCTCGTACGCCCCCGCGTCCGGGAACGTGACGGCGACGAACGCCTCGTACAACGGGACGATCGCGCCCGGCGCGAGCGTCGGACTCGGCTACCAGGCCACCCACACCGGCGACAGCAAGGCGCCGTCCGGCTTCACGCTCAACGGCACGGCCTGCGCGACCGGCTGAGCCGGGGCCCGCGCGCGGGTGGCCGGCTCAGTCCTCCGCGGCCACCCGCGTTTCCCGCGTTCACGCGGGTGAGCCCACGTATCCCGGGGAACACGGCGGGTGAAAGAGAGCGGACCCGTCAGGGAGGCGTGGAAGTCATGACCGCACAGAAACCGCCGCCCCATCTCCCGCAGCCGCTGCGCGCCACCGTCTCGGCCCTGGGGAAGGCGCCCGGCGCCGGAATCGTCCGCAGGGCACCCGGTGTCGGCACCGTGACCAGGGCCGCCGAGGGCGCGCTGGGCTCCGTCGCCGGCATGTCGCCGCGCGGCCGGCGCGTCGCCGTCTACACCGGCGCCGGAGTGCTCGGCGTCGCGGGCGTCGTGGAGTGGCCCGTGGCGCTCACCGCGGCGGGCGTGGCCTGGCTGACCCGGTCGCGGGGCGAGGCCTCCGGGGAGACACGGAAGACCGGACAGGAACGGACCGCAGGCGCCAGGACGGCGTCGTCGGCCGGACGACCGACGGCTTCGGCGGACGACACGAAGACGGCCTCGACCGGCAGCGCCAAGAAGGCCACGGCCGGCAGCGCGAAGACGGCCACGGCCGGGCGGAGCGCCAAGTCGGCGTCCGCCGGATCGGGCCGCAGGACGTCACCCGCCGGACGGAGCGCCAAGGCGGCCGCGAGCGGACCGGGCGGGACCCGGAAACCCGGCAAGTCGAAGTCCGCCGCCGGGACAGCCGGAACCGCCGCCAAGACCGCCAAGACCGCCAAGACCGCCAAGTCCACCGCCAAGTCGGCCGCCGCATCCACGGCCACCAAGCGCGGGACGACCTCCAGGAGCGGCACGTCGACGGGCAGCCGGCGCAAGGCGGGCACGAGCGCCTAGAGCGGGCCGGGCGACGGGCGGACCGGGTGCGTCACGCCCGGCCCTCGCCCGGCCCTCCGGACTTCGATCACGAGCTGAGGGCATGAGATGGGGCTTGGGTTGCTGACGGGTTCGACCGCGGCCGTCTCCGGCGTCGTACTCGCCGGTCCGCGGCTGCTGACACGGGGCGCCGCGCCCACCGTGGGTGCGGCGGCCGGCGCCCTGGCGGGCACCGCACGCGCGGGCGTGCGCGGCGCGGACGCCGTGGCACGGGCCGCACGGGTCGCCCGCGGCGCGCTGCCGGGCGCCGGACGCGACTGGCGCTCGCCCGGACGGGCGCACCTCGCGCTGCGGCTCGCCGCGCCGGACCGGGCACGGATCGCCGGCGAAACGGCGCGGGCGGCGCGCCGGGTGGCCGCGGCGCTGGCCGAACGGCCGGACGTCGCCTACGCCTACTGGGACGGCGGGCTGTCCCGGCTGGTGATCGCCGCCAGCGAGGCCGTACTGTCCGACCGGCTGCTGGACAAGGCGTCCGACCTCGCCGCGCGCCACGGCCTGGTGCCCGCGGACGACGACGTGGAGGAGGCGTGCGCGCACCCCGGCGACCGGGGCGAGGTGCGCACCACGACCGCCGCGCTGGTGGCCGACGCGGCGGGCGTCGCCGCCGCCGTGACCGGCTCCGCCCTGCGCTGGCCCGCCTCCCCGCGCTTCGTCACCGCCGCCGCGACCCTGCTGCGCGAGAACCCGCGTTTCCGGCGCTGGATGCGGTCCCGGTTCGGGGCCGCCCGCACGGACCTGGTCCTCGCGGTGGCCAACGCCGCCGTCCACGGCGCCGGACAGACCCCGACCTCGCTGGTGCTCGACGCCGCCCTGCGCTCGCTCCAGCTCACCGAGACCCTCGCGCGCGGCGGCGCCTTCGAGACCCTGCACGACCAGGTGTGCCGCCCCGACCGGGAGACCGTGGCCGCGCACCGGTTCCCGCGCCCTCCGCTGCGCACCACCCCCGCCCACGACTACGCCGTGCACGCGGAGACCGGCAGCATCGCGGGCGCCGCCGCCACCCTGCTGGTCAAGCACAGCGGGGCCGAGGCCGCCGAGGCCGTGCTCGCCGGCTCCCCGAAGGCCGCCCGCTACGGGCCCGCCGCCTTCCACGCGGTGCTGGGCTGCGCGCTGGCCCGCGGCGGGGTGCTGGTGCGCGACATGGAGCGGCTGCGCCTGCTGGAGACGGCCGAGACGGTGTTCCTGCATCCGAGCGCTCTGCACACGCCCGAGGGCGACGCCGACCCCTGGGCGGAGTCCGTGCTGGACGCGGCCCGCCGGGCCGGGCTGCGGGTGGTCGTGGTGGACGACCCCGCGCTCGGCGAGTTCACCGCCCTCGCCGACCACATCGTCTCCCCGGACCGGCCCGCGGGCGAGGTCGTGGCCGGACTGCGCGAGGGCGGGGGAGTGCTCACGGTGGCCCGGCCGGCGTCGGCCGACGACCACGACGTGCTGGCCGGGCTGCTCGCCGGTGACGTGGCGGTCTCGCTCGCCGACGGCGAGGCGGCCGTCGCCTGGGGCGCGGACCTGGTCGCCACGGGCGGGCTGGCCGATGTGTGGCGGGTTCTCGCCGCGGTGCCGGCGGCCCGCGCGGTCGGCCGGCGCTCCCAGGTCCTGGCCCGCTCCGGCGCCGCGCTGTCCGGCCTGATGGTGGCCGTCGGCGAGTCCGGGCGCAGCCCCATCCCGATGGTCGGACTGCGGCACGCCCCCGTCGACGTCGGCGCCGCCCTCGCCCTGCTGGACGGGGTGCGCGCCGCGGTCGGCGTGGCCCGCGCCCGCGCCCCGCATCCGCGGGCCCGGGTGGCCTGGCACGCCCTGAAGGCCGGCGAGGTCCGCGAACGGATCAGCCGCGCGAGGGCGTCCGAACCGACGCCGGTCGAGGAGGTCAAGGGCAGGCTGGCCAGGACGGCCGGCGCGCTCGGCCGGACGCCCGCGATGGCGCCGGCCCGCTGGTCGCTGCAGCTCGGCCGTGCCGTGCGGGGCGAACTGGACGACCCGCTCACCCCGGTCCTGGCGGTCGGCTCGGCCGCCTCCGCGATCCTCGGGTCGGTCGTGGACGCCCTGCTGGTCGTCGGCGCCCTGGACCTCAACGCGCTGGTCGGGGGCGTCCAGCGGCTGCGGGCCGAGCGGGCGCTGTCCGGGCTGCTCGCCGAGCAGAAGCAGAAGGCGCGGGTGACGGGCGAGGGCGACGGCGACGCCGACGGGCCGCGCACCGTGGACGCCGCCCGGCTCAGGCCCGGCGACGTGATCGAGCTGAAGGCCGACGACGTCGTGCCCGCCGACGCCCGCCTGCTGTGGGTGGACGGCCTCGAGGTGGACGAGTCGGCGCTCACCGGGGAGTCCCTGCCGGTGGACAAGCAGCTCGACCCGACGCCGCGCGCGCCGGTGCCGGACCGCCGCTGCATGGTGTTCGAGGGCACGACCGTGGTGGCGGGACAGGCCAGGGCGGTGGTCGTGGAGACGGGCGAGCGCACCGAGGCGGCCCGTGCCGTCCACCTGGCCGCCCGCACGCCGCCGTCTGCGGGCGTGCAGGCGCGGCTGCAGGAACTGACCCGCAAGGCCCTGCCGTTGACGATGGCGGGCGGCGCCGCGGTGACCAGTATCTCCCTGCTGCGCGGCACCCCGATCCGGGAAGCCGTCAGCGGCGGCGTGGCCGTCGCGGTGGCCGCCGTGCCCGAAGGGCTGCCGCTGGTCGCCACCGTGGCGCAGCTCGCCGCCGCGCGCCGGCTGAGCGCGCGGGGCGTGCTGGTCCGTACCCCGCGCACGCTGGAGGCGCTGGGCCGGATGGACACCGTCTGCTTCGACAAGACGGGCACGCTCACCGAGAACAAGCTGCGTCTGGTGCGGGTGACCGACGCCGAGGGCACGGTCCGCACGCCGGACGAGGCGAAGGACACCGAGACGCTGAGGGTCGCGGTACGGGCCTGCCCGCAGCCGGAGGAGGGGCCGCACCGGCTGGTGCACGCCACCGACGAGGCCGTGCTGGCCGCTGCCGGGCGCGACCCGGAGTGGGTGCAGACCGTGGGCCGGGAGTTCGAGGCGGGCCGCGGGTACGCGGGCGCCGTGGGCCACAACGGCGAGGGCCGGGTGTTCGTGGTCAAGGGCGCGCCGGAGACGGTCCTGCCGGCCTGCCGCGACCTGCCCGACCACGCCTCCCGCCAGGCCCAGGAGCTGGCCGGCGACGGACTGCGGGTCCTCGCGGTCGCCCAACGCCGCCTGGCCGACGGGGAGAAGGACGAGGAGGCCGGCGAGGAGCCCTTGGAGGGGCTGGAGTTCATGGGGCTGCTGGCGCTGGCCGACGTGGCGCGCGAGTCGTCCACGGCACTGGTGCACGGGCTGCGCGAGGCGGGCGTGCGGCCCGTCATGCTGACCGGCGACCATCCGCAGACCGCGCGGGCGATCGCCCTCGACCTGGGCTGGCCCGAGGACACGCCCGTGGTCACCGGCGACGAACTCGCCGCCGCGGACCGCTCCGAGCGCGCCCGGATGCTCCACGACGCGGGCGTGGTCGCCCGGGTGGCGCCCGAGCAGAAGCTCCAGGTCGTGGAGGCGCTGATGGACTCCGGCCGGGTCGTCGGGATGGTCGGCGACGGGGCGAACGACGCGGCGGCCATCCGCGCCGCCGACATCGGCGTCGGCATCAACGCCCGCGGTTCGGCGGCGGCCCGCAACGCCGCCGACCTGGTGCTCACCGACGACGACATGACGGTGCTGGTCGAGGCGGTCCGTGAGGGCCGTGCCCTGTGGCACAGCGTCGCCGACGCCGTCGCCATCCTCATCGGCGGCAACGCGGGCGAGGTCGGCTTCGGCATCCTGGGCACCGTGCTGGGCGGCGCGGCCCCGCTGTCCACCCGTCAGATGCTGCTGGTCAACCTCTTCACGGACCTGTTCCCGGCGATGGCGGTGGCGGTCACGCCGACGAAGGACGCCGGGGGCGAGGGCGAGGGTCCGGGCGACGCACCCCTCGGGACGTCGCTGCTGGGCGCCCCGTTGCTGCGGCAGATCCGGCACCGGGCGCTCACCACCTGTCTGGGCGCGGTGGCGGCCTGGCTGATCGGCCGCTTCACCCCGGGCACGGCGGGCCGCACCACCACGATGGCCCTGTGCGCCGTGGTCGGCACCCAGCTCGCCCAGACCCTCGCCGACCGCCGGGACAGCCCTCTGGTCCAGGTGACCGCCCTGGGCTCCGCCCTCGCCCTGGTCGCGCTGGTCGAGACGCCCGGGGTGAGCCGGCTGTTCGGCTGCACGCCCCTCGGTCCCGTCGCCTGGGCGGGCGTCCTCGCGGCCATCGCGCTGGCGCTGGCGGGCCAGCGGACGCTGCCGCGACTGGAGCGGACGCTCACCCGGCTCGGCAGCTGACCCGCCGCCCCGCAGCCGTACCTGCGACCGGGCATGCCGGCGCCGGCCCGGCAGGGAGCGGACGGCCCCTGGGGCCGACTCCACGCGGCCTGTCGGTCCGGGCCGCTGGGCCGCACGCCGAACCGCCCTGCCGATGTGCGTCTCGTGCAACGGTTCCCGGCATGGCCTACGCGCCGGTCCTCGCCGCCGCCAGCAGCGACTCCCAGTCGGGGAGTTTGACCACGCCGCCCCGCCCGAGCCGCGCCCCCAGTTCGGCCTCGGCCCGCTCGATGGCCCGCCACCCGGCCCACTCCACCGGCTCGGCGCCCGTGGCCCGGAGCGCCGCGAGGGGGTCGGCCGGGACCTCCTTGCGCGCGAGCACGTCCGCGTCCTCCAGCAGCGACGCCACGGTCTCCTTGGCGCACGGCCGGTTGGTGCCGATGACGCCGGTCGGGCCCCGCTTGATCCAGCCCGCCACGTACTCGCCCGGCGCGACGACCCCGCCTCGCACCACCCGGCCGGCCAGATGCGGGACCGTGCCGGTGGCCGCGTCGAACGGCAGCCCTTCCAGCGGCACCCCGCGATAGCCCACCGACCGCAGCACGAGCTGGGCCCCGATCTCCTCGAACCGGCCCGTCCCGGTCACCCCGCCCCGGCCGTCCGGCCGCGTCCGCTCGAACCGCACCCCGCCCACCCGCCCTCCGTCGGCGAGCACCTCCACCGGGCGCAGGAAGAACCGCGGCCGGATCCGCCGCGCGGCCCCCCGCACCGGGCGCTCGGCCCAGTCGCGCAGCACCTCCACGTTGCGGCGCTGCGCCGCGGGCAGACCGGACGGGTCGGCCCACGCCGGATCCAGCGCCGTCTCCCGCGGGTCGACGATCACCTCGGCGTCCGGCAGTCCGCCCAGCTCGCGCAGCTCCTTGGTGGTGAACCGGGCCTGCGAGGGCCCGCGCCGGCCCACCATGTGGATGTCGGTCACCCGGCTCGCCGCCAGCGCGGTGAGGGCCGCCTGCGGCATGTCGGTGGGGCTCAGCTCGGCCGCGCCGCGGGCCAGGATCCGGGTGACGTCCACGGCGACGTTGCCGACGCCGATCACCACGGCCGACCCGGCGCCGGGCACGAACCCGTCCGCGGCGGCGTCCGGATGGGCGCTGTACCAGGAGACGAACGCGGTTGCCGAGAAGCTGCCCGGCAGGTCCTCGCCGGGGATGCCCAGATGCCGGTCGGTGGCCGCGCCCACGCAGTACACGACCGCGTGGTACAGCTCCCGCAGCCGCGCGGCCGGCACTCCGCCGCCGCCCACCTGGACGCCGCCGAGGAACCGCACCCGCTCGTGCTCCAGCACCGTGCGCAGACTGCCCTGCAGCGACTTGATCTTCTCGTGGTCCGGCGCCACGCCGTAGCGCACCAGCCCGTACGGGCACGGCAGCCGGTCCAGGACGTCGACGAGCACGGCGGCGTCCTGCTGGACGAGGCCCTGGGCGGTGTAGACCCCGCTCGGGCCGGAACCCACGACGGCGACACGCAGCACGGCGGAACTCCTTACCCGGGCGGACCGCAGGAGATCGCTCCGACTCCAGCATCGCACCGCCGCGCCCCGCTGTCAGGGGACCGGGCACGGGCCGCGCGGACGCGCCCTCACAGCATCCGGCGCATCCGGGTGATCTCGCTCGTCTGCTGGGCGATCACGTCGTCGGCCATTTCCTCCACGCGGACGTTGTTGCCCTGCGCCTTCACGTCCGTGGCCATCGCGATCGCCCCCTCGTGGTGCGTGATCATCAGGCGCAGGAAGAGCCGGTCGAAGGCCTTCCCCTCGGCCGCGCGGAGCTGCTTCAGCTGCGCCTCGGTGGCCATGCCGGGCATGGTGGCGTGGTCGTGGCGCCCGCCCTGTTCCCCCTTGCCGTGCTCCTTCAACAAGCCGCGCATGGCGCCGACTTCGGGCTGCTGCGCGGCCTCGATCCGCTCGGCGAGCTTCTTCAGCCGTGCCGAGTCGGCACGCTGCGGGGCGAGTTCGGTCATCTCCAGGGCCTGGGAGTGGTGCGCGATCATCATGCGCGCGTAGTCCACGTCGGCCGAGTTGGGGCTGTCGTCGTCGGCGCGGTGCCGTGCGGCCTCGTCGGCGGACAGGGTGCGGTTGCCCTCGCCGGGCCTGCCGGGCGCCAGCACCGAGGGGCCGCCCGTGCCGTCCGCCCGGTCCGGAGCGCCGTCCGAACCGGACTCGCAGGCCCCGAGTCCCAGCGTGGCCAGCGCGGTCAGGGCGACCGTGGCGAGCGACGCGCGGCGGAAGAGCACGACAGCCTCCTGTGGCAGGCGGGACGCGGAAGGCACCTCGTGAGTGCCGGTGACGGTCCTAGGACTCTTCCGCGCACGCCCCACCGAAAACCTTCATGACAAGTTCGTTGCGCCCTGTTGATCTGCGCATGCCCAAGACCATACTGCGGGGGTCCGTGAACCGTTCCCTGGCGAACGGCACAAGGGAGGAAACAGTGACCCTGTTCAACGATCCCCGAACGCGGCGCAGAGGTCTGGGAGTCACCGCGGCCGCGGCCGGACTCCTGGCCGCCCTGCTGACGGCCCATCCGGCACTCGCCACCCCCGACCCGGGGGACGCGCCGGCGACCGGGCGAGAGGTGTCCCGCGGCACCGAGGCCGAGGTGCGCGAGGCCATCGAGGCCGGGGAGATACCCGGCAAGGACGAGATCGTCCACTCCGCCAACATCGAACACCTCACCAACGTCCCCAAGGACCTGCTGCCCGGCGCCAACACGGACCTCGCCTTCCAGGGCAGGTACGCCTTCGCCGGCAACTACGACGGCTTCCGCATCTTCGACATCAGCGACCCCGCGGAGCCCGAGACGGTCGCCCAGGTGCTCTGCCCCGGGTCGCAGAACGACATCTCCGTCTCCGGCGACCTGCTGTTCCTGTCCACCGACTCCTCGCGCAGCGACGACAGTTGCAACAGCACCACGCAGCCGGTGACCGAGAAGTCCTCCTGGGAGGGCGTGAAGGTCTTCGACATCAGCGACAAGCGCAACCCCGAGTACGTCGCCGCCGTCGAGACCGCCTGCGGCTCGCACACCCACACGCTGGTGCCCGAGCGCCGCAACGTCTACGTCTACGTCTCCTCGTACTCCCCGGACGCCGCCTATCCCGACTGCCGGCCGCCGCACGACGGCATCTCCGTGATCAAGGTGCCGCGGCACGCCCCCGAGAAGGCGGCGGTCGTCGGCTTCCCGGTCCTCTTCCCCGGCGAGGGCCCCGACGGCGGCGGCAACCCCGGCGGCCCGGTCAACCCGGGCGTGTCCAAGACCACCGGCTGCCACGACATCACCGTGCTGCCCTCCAAGGACCTCGCCGCGGGCGCCTGCATGGGCGACGGCATCCTGTTCTCCATCGAGGACCCGGAGCGCCCGAAGGTCATCGACCAGGTCCAGGACAACGTGAACTTCGCGTTCTGGCACTCGGCGACCTTCAACCAGAAGGCGAACAAGGTCGTCTTCACCGACGAACTCGGCGGCGGCGGGGCGGCCACCTGCAACGCCGAGGTCGGCCCGAACCGCGGCGCCGACGGCATCTACGACATCGTCGGCCGGGGCGACCACCGCAAGCTGGTCTTCCGCAGCTACTTCAAGATCCCGCGCCACCAGGCCGACACCGAGAACTGCGTCGCCCACAACGGCTCGCTGATCCCGGTCAAGGGCAAGGACCTCATGGTCCAGGCCTGGTACCAGGGAGGCGTCTCCGTCTGGGACTTCACCGACTCCGACCGCCCGAAGGAGATCGCCTACTTCGAGCGCGGCCCGCTGAGCACCGACACGCTCACGGGCGGCGGTTCCTGGTCGGCGTACTACTACAACGGCCACATCTACTCGAACGACATCGTCAAGGGCTTCGACGTGCTCAGGCTCCACGACCGGCGCACCGCACCGGCCGAGCGGGTGCGGCTGCGCGAGCTCAACGTCCAGACGCAGCCGGACTACTTCGACTGACCCTCACCCGTCGCGAAGAACCGTGACAGCGGTTCCTCGCGCTCCCCGCCGGGCGCCTCGGCGTCCGGCGGGGAGCCCTGCTCCCAGTCCAGCCGGTAGCGGCGGAACAGCTCCGCGCGCAGCGGCGCGATCGGCATTCCCACGTTCGGCAGCACCATCGCGTAGACCGCGCCCATCAGCAGCGCCCGCAGCATCGGATAGTCGGTGGCGAGGTCCGTCGAGCCGTGCCGTGCGCAGGTGTCCCGCAGCAGTTCCGCGAGCCGCTGCTGCTCCGGGCACTGCACGAACCCGACGTCCTGGAGCAGCCCCGCCATGTGCTGACGCATCAGCACGGTACGGTCGCGGGCCAGGCCCAGGACGGCGTCGATGGCCCGCGCCATCCGTTCCCGCCCGTCCTCGGTGCGCGGCTCCCGCTCCAGTGCCTCCTCCAGCGTGCGGTGCATCAGCCGGTGCACGGCCGACTGCACCAGCTGGCGCTTGCCGGGGAAGTAGTACGACACCAGACCGCGTGCCGACCCGGCCCGGTCGGCGATGTCGCCGAGCGTCGTGGACTCGTATCCCCGCTCGTTGACCAGCTCGATCGCCGCTTGCAGGAGCCGCTCCCGGGAACGCCTCCGCAACTCTTCATTGACCGAGGCGCTACGGGGGGTCATGCTGTAACTCCTGCGTTGACTGGCTGCCAGCCAACTATACTCAGGGCATCCGGCGCGACCCCTTGCGGGTCGGGTCCGGGTTTGCTGTCCGTCTCGGGCGACGCGGGGGATCGTCCGAGGCGGGCAGCGCTGTTCTTCGGCGACGATGTCGCAGGCCGGCGCGGGCGCCGGCGGTCACGGCCGCCACCGCTGGTGGGCCGCGACGGCCAGGGCGACCAGCGTGGCGCCCAGCAGCCAGCCGCCGATGACGTCGGTGGCCCAGTGCACCCCGAGCCAGATCCGGGTCAGGCCCACCCCCGCCACGGACACCGCCGCCACCGCGGCCGCCGTGTGCCGCACCGCCCGCCCGGCGCCGTGCCGGTGCAGCAGCCACAGGAGCACGCCCAGCACCACCGTGGCGGTCATGGCGTGTCCGGAGGGGAACGCCGCGTAGTGCGCGGAGTCGACGGGGTCGGGCCAGTGCGGGCGCTCCCGCCCCACGGCGGCCTTCAGGGACTGCTGGACCACCGTGGCCAACGCGCAGGTGGCGACGAGCCAGACGGCCGTCCAGCGGGCTCCGCGCCGCCACCACAGCCACACCGCCGTCACGCCGGCCAGCACACGCATCGTCTGCGGGTCCCACACCCAGTCGGTGAGGATCCGGAACGCGTGCGTCAGCCCCGGCTCGTCCACCGCCCAGCGGTGGGTGGTGCGCGCGACGTCGCCGTCCCAGTCGACCAGCAGCCGCCACTCGGCGGCGACCAGGGCGAGCAGCAGCAGCGAGCACAAGGCGAGGGGGACCGCGAGGCGGACGGCCGGGCGCTGCGGGGCCGGCCGGGGCGGGGAGTCGACGGCGGGGGTCTGCATGGTTCGATCCTCGCCGACGAGCCGGGTCCGAGGCCAACCCCGCGCGGGGAAAGGGCCACCCGGCCCGGGGTAAGGGCTACCCGAGGGCGCGCAGCGCCGGCACGAACGTCACCAGCACCGGCACCACGGGCACCAGCGCGGCCGTCGCGGTCAGCCGCAGCCTGCGGGCCACGGTGAGCCGGTTCGGCGGTGTGAGCAGGCGGTGCACCCGCTGCGGGACGTGCGCCTGCGAAGCGGGGGAGGGGCCGAACACCCCGCGGTCCTCGTTCAGTTCCACCAGCGCCAGCGCGGTGGTGAGCCGGCCGAAACGGCGCGAGGCCATGTCGTCGGCGGCGAGTTCGACGAGCCGGTGCATCTCGTCCCGGAACGCGGCGAACACCGGCACCTGCGGGAACCCGCCGGCCAGCGCCTGCGAACAGTGCAGCAGCCAGTCGTGCCGCGCCCGCGCATGCCCCTGCTCGTGCGCGAGTACGGCGTCCAGCTGCCGTCCCTTGAGCCGGCGCAGCGCGGCCGTCGTGACGACCAACCGGGGCTCGGAGCCGGACAGCCACCAGGCGTCGGGCCGCTCACTCTCCAGCACCACCAGTCGACCGCCCGGCTGCTCACCGGGCAACTCCGGGGCACGCCGCAGCAGTTCCGCCCGGCGCCGCCGACGCCGCGCACGGGCCCGTACGACCTCCCGCACCAGCATGGCCGCACTCCACACCGCGCCGCCCGCGAGCGCCACCGCGATCGTCGCCGCCCAGGGTCCGGTCGGGCCGAAGGCGTAAGCGTCCACGACCGCGCTCGGCGCCGGCGCGAACAGCCGGCCGCGCACCGCGTGCCAGGCGGCCGACGCGCTCAGCGCCATCGACAGCGCGCAGCACAGCAGCACCGCGGCCACGACGCACTGCCACATCCACAGGGCGATCACCGGTTCGCGGTCCGGCCAGTCGGCCCGGGCGAGCAGCCGCGGGGCGAGCACGGCGGTCAGCACGCCGAGCAGCAACAGTGCCGCGGGGACCATCATGGCCACAGCCTATGAGCGCCGGGCCGCTCCGAGGCCGGGCTCGGCGACCAAGTGACGCACGCCACGGTTTCGTCGTCCGTTTTGTCACACGGTTTCTCACACGGTGAGCAGCATCGCCACCATCCCGATCCCCATCGACAGCCGGCACGCCCGCACCAACTCCGGCCGGTCCGCCCAGCCCGCCCGCCGCGAGACGCCCGCGACGGCGGGGACCGGTATCAGCCGGGCGCCGCAGAGCAGGACGTACCCGGTGAAGTAGAGGAAGAGGGCGCCGGTCAGCAGCGGGACGCCCGAGCCGCCGTGGCCTTGGTGCCCGGCCCCGGAGGCCGGGGCGGACATCATCACCAGGGACATGTGGACCATGGCCAGGGCGCCCACCAGATGGTGCAGATGGTGCCGGCTCGTCCTGGCCGCCCACAGGGCGTGCAGCCCGGCCGCGCCGAACACCGCCGCGTAGACGCCCCATGCCCACGGCGGCGGGGTGAAGGCCGCCGCCGGCACGGCCATCGCGGCCATTCCGAACCCCATCAGGGCCTCGCCCCCGGCCGTCCGCCGCTGCTCCTCCACGCCGCTGCGCAGCCGCAGCAGACAGTAGGCGCCGGTGGCCGTGCACAGCGCCACCAGCAGCCAGCCGGACGCAGCCGGTCCGTGCACGTGCCGCTCCTCCCCGCTCGGCGGCCGCGCGACAGGACCGCGTCGGCCGACGCTCAGTGGCTGCCCGGGCCCGGCGGCGCCCACGCGAGCGCGCAGGGGTGCACAGGGTGTATCCGGTGCACGGCGCACTGCGAGTGCGCCGGGGCGGGCGGCGGCGAGGCGGCGGGGCGCGTCGGGTCGGGATGACGGCGGGGCCGCAGAGCGCGCCGGGGCGGCGGTGGCGGGAATGCCGCACAGCACGTCATCCACTTCCTCGCCGTACCGCATCCGCTTCCCGGCCGCACCGCCTCCCGCCCCGGCCGGTCCCGCGGCCCGCTCGCCAGGCGCTCGCCGCCGCGCCGACCGGCCAGGCAGCCGCGGCGGACGCGGCGTCCGGCGAGCGGGGCAGGACCGCTGCCCCGGAAGCGGGTCGTGCCGGCCGAAGCCCGCGGACGCCGTACGCTCACCGCGACGGCACGACGCAGGGCCGCTCCTGGACCGGGAGACGGGCACGACGACGGAGGACGCACGGCCATGACGGCGACGAACCCGGGCCCCGGGCCCGGGGAGAACGGGGAGGACGGGCCGGACGCGGCTCGCGCGGGGACCGGCGGCGACACCGTCGCCGCCGTCGTGCGGCAGTGGCGGGCCGTGCGGCCCGACCTCGACACCGGGCCGATCGAGATCATCGGCCGCGTCAACCGCTGTGCCGCCCTCCTCCAGCAGGCCGAGGACGCTCCGCTGCGCCGCGCCGGGCTCAGCAGGCCCGAGTTCGACCTGCTCGGCGCGCTGCGCCGCACCGGCTGCGAGCTGACCCCCGGCGAACTGGCCCGCGAGACCTACTCCTCCGGCGCCGCCGTCACCAAGCGCGTCAAGCACCTCACCGAACGCGGCCTGGTGGAGCGGCGCGGCGACGACCGCGACCGCAGGGTGGCCCATCTGCGCCTCACGGACGCCGGACGCGACCTGGTCGACGGCGTCCTGCCCGACCAGCTCGCCTACGAGAGCGCCGTCCTGTCCGGTCTCGGCCCGGCGGCACAGGGGGAACTGGCGGTGCTGCTCGGCGCGTTGCTCGGGCGGCTGGAGAACCGCCCGGGTGCCCCGCGCACCTGAGCCGGAGCGGTCCCGAGCCCCGCCGGTCTCAGATGCCCGGCCGGTACCGCATCGGATGGTCCGCCGGCACCTCCACCAGCACGATCGGCGTCCCGTCCGGATCCGCGATCCACATCTCGATCAGTCCCCACGGCTCCCGCACCGGCGGCCGGGCGATCTCCACGCCCGCGGCCAGCAGCTCCTCCTGGGCCGCGGCGACGTCCTCCACCTGGAGCCACAGCCGCACGGACGGGTCGGGCGGCGTCTCGGAGCGGCCGGACAGCTCGAGGAAGCCGCCGCCGAGGAAGTAGACGGTCCCGCGCTGCGGCCCCGTGCCGAACTCCCGATGGACGCAGAGGCCGAGCTGCCCGCCGTAGAAGGCGCGCGAGCGCTCGGGGTCGGTGGGGCGGAGCAGGGTACGGCTGCTGAGTACGTGCACCATGCATCCGCAGGGTAGCGGCAGCGTTAGGCTCGTCGCTGCCGAGCCGCGCGCACGAGAACCGGAGAGCCGACAGATGTCCACAGCCGAGACCGCCGGAACCACCGCGACCGCAGGCCCCGCCGCCGACCTGACCTTCCGGGACGCCACCGCCGCCGACGTCGGCACGCTGGTCGCGCTGATCGAGTCGGCGTACCGGGGTGAGGCGAGCAGGGCCGGGTGGACCACCGAGGCGGACATCCTGGAAGGGCAGCGCACCGACCCCGAGGGCGTGCTCGCGGTCATCGAGGCGCCGGACAGCCGGCTGCTGACGGTGGAGCGGGACGGCGCCGTCGTCGCCTGCTGCCAGCTGGAACACCGCGGCGACCACGCCTACTTCGGCATGTTCGCGGTCAGCCCCCGGCTGCAGGGCGCCGGCCTCGGCAAGCGGATCATCGCGGAGGCGGAGCGGCAGGCCCGGCTGGCCTGGGGCGCCACGCAGATGCACATGACCGTGATCTCGGTGCGCGAGGACCTCATCGCCTGGTACGAGCGGCGCGGCTACCGCCGTACGGGCCGCACCAGCCCGTTCCCGTACGGCGACGAGCGCTTCGGCGTTCCGCTCCGCGCCGGGCTGGAGTTCGAACTGCTGGTCAAGGACCTGGTCTGAGCCTCACGCGGTGAAGCGGCCGGTGCGCTCGATCCCCGGCTGGTCGGCGGTCACGCCGTCCAGCTCCAGGGAGCGCGCCGGCCGCACTGCGTGTTCACCCCCCGGCCGACAGCCCGGATCGTCATGGCCGACTGCCTCGGCAGCGACGGAGTCGGGAAGCGCCCGCGTTCACGCCGGTGACCGACAGGAAAAAATGCGGTGAAGGCGGGGTTGGGGCAGGATAATTTCCCGATGGTCCCCTTGCTGGGAGAAACCCCGCACGTATACGGTCTGCGTACGAGAGGTTCTCGCGTGGAGGATGGGACATGACGGAAATTCTTGTGCAGGCGGGTGCGGGGGAGCGGATTCCTCCGGCGGACAGGGTGGTGGACCACCCGGCGTGGCCCGTGCTCAAGGATGCCGTGGAGCAGATCCGGCCATGGCAGTCCAAGGACGGGTCCATCGACTTCGACGCCGAGGGCGCCCCCGGCCGCGCGGAGGCCGAGCGTGCCGTGCGCCGCGTCGCCGACGCCGTGACGGAGCTGTCCCCGCTGCTCCCGCACGACGCCGCCTACCACGCCGCCCTCGTGGCCGACCTGCGCCGCTGGGCGGACGACGGCTTCGGCGTACCCGACTTCCTGGACTCGCTGCTGGCCTTCCAGCCCGCCGCCAACCGGCGGGACGGTCTGCAGCACCTGGTCGTCTTCCCGATGTACACGCAGAACGGCAACCCGGACCGCAACCTCGAAGCGGTCGTGCTGCGCATGGTCTGGCCCGACTGGCTGGCCGAACTCGAGCGCACCCGCTACGACAACCCGCTGTTCTGCGGCATCAAGTTCGAGGACTTCACGGCCGGCTACGACACCAACTCCGCCGTCCTGTTCCCCGAGACCATCGCCGTGCGCGAGGCCCCCGAGCGCTTCACCTGGGGCGGCATCTTCTGCGACCGCGAGGCCGCCCGCTTCCGCCGGGTCACCGAAGCCGCCGTCGGCATCCTCGGCCTGGAGCTCCCCGAGGACATCGCCGCGATGGTCCACGACCAGAAGCGGTGCGAGGAGGCATTCGTGCTGTGGGACATGGTCCACGACCGCACCCACAGCCACGGCGACCTGCCCTTCGACCCGTTCATGATCAAGCAGCGCCAGCCGTTCTGGATGTACGGCCTGGAGGAGCTGCGCTGCGACCTCACCGCCTTCAAGGAGGCCGTGAAGCTGGAGGCCGACGGCGTCCCGCAGGCCCGTGACGTGCAGTACGCGGTGCTGTTCGACCGGATGTTCCGCTTCCCGGTCACCGGCGAGCGGGTCCGCAACTACGACGGTCTCGGCGGCCAGCTGCTCTTCGCCTACCTGCACCGGCACGACGTCGTCCGCTGGACCGACAACAAGCTGTTCATCGACTGGCAGCGCGCCCCGCACGTCACCAACCAGCTGTGCGCCGAGATCGAGAAGCTGTACCGCGACGGAATCGACCGCCCCAAGCTGGTCCACTGGTTCGCCGGCTACGAACTGGTCTCCACCTACCTCGCCCCGCACCCCGGCTCCAAGTGGGCCAAGGGCCCCGACGCCCTGGACCTGACCCAGCCGCCGCGCAAGCTGGTGGACGACGTGCTTCCGGACGAGTTTCCGCTGAGCATGTTCTACGAGGCCCTGTCCAAGAAGCTGAAGAACGTGATCGCTTCCACCAAGGGCATCACGGCGGACGGCGCCGAGCGGATGGCCGCGTGAGCGACCGCCGTACCGAGGACACTGCTCAGGAGGAGACGGACATGGGTAACGGCGGGGCTCTCAGCGGTGCGGTGATCGCGGTGGCCGGCGCGGGGGGACCGGCAGGACGGGCGACGCTGCTGCGGCTGGCCGAGGCGGGCGCCACGGTCGTCGGCGCGGACAACGACCCGGAGCGGCTCGCCGAGGCCGTCGACGCCGCGCGGTACGCCGCCGGCGGCTCGACCGTCACCGGCGAGACCGTGGACCTGCTCGACCTGGACACCACCCGCGACTGGGCGACGCGCACCGAGAAGGAGTTCGGGCGCGTCGACGGGCTGGTCCACCTGGTCGGCGGCTGGCGCGGCAGCGAGACCTTCACCAAGACCAGCCTCGACGACTGGGACTTCCTGGAGCTGCTGCTGATCCGCACCGTGCAGCACACCTCCCTCGCCTTCCACGAGGCGCTGCAGCGCAGTGACCGGGGCCGCTACGTCCTGATCAGCGCCGCCGGCGCGACGAGGCCGACGGCGGGCAACGCCGCGTACGCCGCCGGCAAGGCCGCCGCGGAGGCGTGGACGCTCGCCCTCGCGGACTACTTCCGCAAGGCGGGGGGCGAGCAGGGGCCGACCTCGGCGGCTGCCATCCTGGTGGTGAAGGCGCTGGTGCACGACGCGATGCGCGCCGAGCGACCCAACGCGAAGTTCGCGGGCTTCACCGACGTCAAGGACCTGGCCGAGGCCATCGCCGGAGTCTGGGACAAGCCCGCCGCCGAAGTGAACGGAAACCGTCTGTGGCTGACCGAGAAGCCGTGAACCCTCCGAAGACCGACGCGCGCCGCCACCACGACCCGGACAGCCGGGGGTTCGCCAGCGACAACTACGCCGGGGCCCACCCGGAGGTGCTCGCCGCGCTCGCCCTCGCCAACGGCGGGCATCAGGTGGCGTACGGCGAGGACGCGTACACGGAGAACCTCCAGCGGATCGTGCGCAGCCACTTCGGCGCCACCGCCGAGGCGTTCCCGGTCTTCAACGGCACCGGCGCCAACGTCGTCGCGCTCCAGGCGGTCACCGACCGCTGGGGCGCGGTGATCTGCGCCGAGAGCGCGCACATCAACGTCGACGAGGGCGGCGCCCCCGAGCGCATGGGCGGGCTGAAACTGCTCACCGTGCCCACCCCGGACGGCAAGCTCACCCCCGAGCTGATCGACCGGCAGGCGTACGGCTGGGAGGACGAGCACCGGGCCATGCCGCAGGCCGTCTCCATCACCCAGGCCACCGAGCTGGGCACCCTCTACACGCCCGACGAGATACGCGCGATCTGCGACCACGCCCACGCCCACGGCATGAAGGTCCACCTGGACGGCTCGCGGATTGCCAACGCCGCCGCGTCCCTGGACGTCCCCATGCGGGCGTTCACCAACGCGGCCGGCGTCGACATCCTCTCCCTCGGCGGCACCAAGAACGGCGCCCTGTTCGGCGAGGCGGTCGTCGTCATCAACCAGGACGCCGTCCGCCGGATGAAGCACCTGCGCAAGATGTCCATGCAGCTCGCCTCCAAGATGCGCTTCGTCTCGGTGCAGCTGGAGGCCCTGCTGGCGAAGGACCTGTGGCTGCGCAACGCCCGGCACGCCAACGAGATGGCCCAGCGCCTGGCCGAGGGCGTGCGCGCCGTGCACGGCGTGGAGATCCTCCACCCGGTGCAGGCCAACGCCGTCTTCGCCCGGCTCCCGCACGATGTGAGCGAGCGCCTGCAGAAGCGGTTCCGCTTCTACTTCTGGGACGAGGCCGCGGGTGACGTCCGCTGGATGTGCGCCTTCGACACGACCGAGGACGACGTCGACGCGTTCGTGGCCGCCCTGAAGGAAGAGATGGCCCGCTAGCCGCGCCCGACGTCCCAAGGACTGCATAGGTATGCGGTTGATCGAAAGTGCATTGACTCTCGATCGGCCGCATACCTATGCTCCGATGCCATGCAGCTCATCCAGGAGACGGCCGACCTCTCCGCCTACCTAGCCGCCGACGAGGCGATTGACCACCATCACCCGCTCGTCGTGGAGACCGCCGCGCGGCTGGCCCGCGGGGTCGCCGACTCGTATGAATATGCACGGGCCGCATTCGAGTTCGTGCGCGACGAGATACCGCACTCCCACGACGCCGGCGACCTCCGTGTCACCTGGCGCGCCTCCGACGTCCTCGAGCAGCGCACCGGCATCTGCTACGCCAAGGCCCACGCGCTCGCCGCGCTGCTGCGCGCCGAGGACATCCCGACGGCGCTGTGCTACCAGCGGTTCGACGTGCTGCACGGCCTGGTCGCCGTGCGGTTCAACGGCGCCTGGCACCGCCAGGACCCGCGCGGCAACAAGCCCGGCGTGGACGCGCGGTTCTCCCTGGACGGCGAACGGCTGGCGTTCACCCCCCACCCCGAGGCCGGGGAGGAGGATCACCCGGTCCTCTACGCCCGCCCTCGTCCGGCCGTGCTCCGGGCCCTGCGGGCGGCGCCCGACCGTCCGGCCCTGTGGGCGACGCTCCCCACCGCGCTCTGAGGCGGCGGCTCTGAGGCGGCGGCTCTGAGGCGGCGGGGAGTTCCCGGACGGCGCGGGACGGCTTCCGGGCGGGGCGGGGCGGCTTTCGGGCGGCCCCGGAGTCAGCGCTTCTCGGCCTCGCGGACCTGCTCGGGCGTGGGCGCCGTGCCGCCGAGGTGGGCCGGCAGCCACCAGGTGTCGTCCGCGTCCCGGGGCCGGGTCGGATAGGCGCGCTGCGCCGCCTCCAGAAGCTCCTGCACGCGGTCGCGCAGCCGCCGGGTGATCGCGCCCGCGTACTGGTCGCGGGGGGCCTCGACGGGCTCGCCGACGCGGATGGTCACCGGCGTGTGGCTGCGCTTGAAGTTGCGCGGGTGACCTTTGGTCCACAGCCGCTGCGTGCCCCACACGGCCATCGGGATCAGCGGGACGCCCGCTTCCTGCGCCAGGCGCGCCGCGCCCGACTTGAAGCTCTTGAGCGTGAACGACTCCGAGATCGTGGCCTCGGGGAACACGCCCACCACCTCGCCCGAACGCAGCGCGTCCAGCGCATGCGCGTAGGCCGCCTCGCCCTGCGTGCGGTCCACCGGGATGTGCTTCATGCCGCGCATCAGCGGACCGGAGACCTTGTGCCGGAAGACCGACTCCTTCGCCATGAAGCGCACCAGGCGCTTCTGCGGCAGCGCCGCCAGCCCGTTGAAGATGAAGTCGAGATAGCTGATGTGATTGCTCACCAGCACGGCGCCGCCCGAGCGCGGAATGTTCTCCGACCCCTTGCAGTCGATCTTGAGGTCCCATGCCTTGAACAAGGTGAGCGCGAGGCCGACGACGGGACGGTAGACGAGTTCTGCCATGGGCGGGACGGACCCTTCCTGCTCTGCCTGGGGAGGTTCCCGGCCGGAAAGCTACGCTGCCGTAGGTTTACGGCATCTCGCAGATCGTGCCCCAAGAACGGACGGGTAGCCAGCCCTGGTGCCCGCGCGCGGAGAGATCCTCGTCACGTCGGCCCTGTGCCCACCTCGGGCTTTTTCCCTTCCTTGGCCATGCGTCGAGCGTTCCTCGGGGGAAACCCTTGCGGGAGCCGGGAATGTTTGCGGTCCCTGGACCGGTTGGCCAGGGGATGGCAGGAAGAACCCGACCCGTGGTGGGAGGTCGCGCGTGCGCGCACAGGACGAGGACGGGCGGCTGGGCCCGGCGGAACTCGGCGCCGGCCTCGGGGAGCGGGCCACGCTGGTCCAGTTCTCCACGGCCTTCTGCGCCCCCTGCCGGGCGACCCGCCGCGTCCTCGCCGACGTGGCGGCCCTGGTCCCCGGCGTGGTCCACGTCGAGATCGACGCCGAGGCCCGGCTGACCCTCGTACGCGCCCTGGACATCCGGCGGACCCCCACCGTGCTGGTCCTCGACGCCGAGGGGCGGATCGTGCGCCGGGCCGCCGGACAGCCCCGCAGGGCGGACGTCGTCGCGGCCCTGGGGGAGGCGCTATGAGGACCGGCGGACCGCCGCGCGCAGGCCGTGCGGACCCGCGTGGGGCCGCCCGCGCAAACGGGCGCGGCCTTGACTGCATCGCACGGATATCGTCAGCCTGCTTTGGCCCGCCCACCCCAGGAGAAGGCCCTTCATGACCGCCGGCACCGAACTCGCCAGCCCTCGGCTCACCGCGTCCGAACTGCTCCGTGCCGCGTTCCGGCGGCACGCGGCGGGCGTCGCGGTGATCACCGCGCGGGACGAGCACGGCCCGGTCGGATTCACCGCCACCTCCCTCACCTCCGTCTCCGCCGAACCGCCGATGCTCTCCTTCGGCATCGCCGTCGGCTCCTCCAGCTGGCCCGCCGTCTCGGCTGCCGAGTACGTCGGGGTGCACATCCTCGGCGAGCACCAGCGGGAGCTGGCCGCCACCTTCGCCCGCAGCGGCGCCGACCGGTTCGCCGCGCCCACCGTGTGGCGCGAGGGGCCCGAGGGCGTTCCGGTCCTCGACGGTGTGCAGGCCTGGCTGGTGTGCCGCGTCCACGCGCGCGTGCCCGTCGGCGACCACCGGATCGTCGTCGCGGAGATCGTCTCGGGCGACCCGGACGGCGCCGGCCGCCCGCTCCTCTACCACCAGGGGCGGTTCACCGCGCTGCGCGATTGATCACGGTCCGTCCGTGTGTGCGGAGCGGGCCGGTTCCGGTTACGCTGCGTTGCGAAGGTCACAGTTCAAAGCGCTTGCTTAGCGGGCAGGAACTGGATGTACTGGCGAGTAATATCTCGCTCGGGGCGTGGGTCGCTCCGATGGGATCGGCCGCTTGAGGGCGCCTATGCTGCCTGCAAGCAGGCAGCCGAGAAATGACGATGCAGTAGGAGAGCCGGCGTGAGCTTGAGGATCGTTGTCACTGTGAAGTACGTGCCCGACGCCACTGGCGACCGGCACTTCGCCGATGACCTGACCGTCGACCGCGACGATGTGGACGGTCTGCTCTCCGAACTGGACGAGTACGCGGTCGAGCAGGCGCTGCAGATCGCGGAGGCCGCCGACGACGCCGAGGTCACCGTGCTGACGGTCGGCCCCGAGGACGCCAAGGACGCCCTGCGCAAGGCCCTGTCGATGGGCGCCGACAAGGCCGTCCACGTCGAGGACGACGACCTGCACGGCACCGACGCCATCGGCACCTCCCTGGTGCTGGCCAAGGCGATCGAGAAGGCCGGCTACGACCTGGTCATCTCCGGCATGGCCTCCACCGACGGCACCATGGGCGTCGTCCCCGCGCTGGTCGCCGAGCGCCTGGGCGTCCCGCAGGTCACCCTGCTCTCCGAGGTCTCCGTCGAGGACGGCACGGTCAAGGGCCGCCGCGACGGCGACGCCGCCTCCGAGCAGCTCGAGGCCACGCTGCCCGCGGTCGTGTCGGTCACCGACCAGTCGGGCGAGGCGCGCTACCCGTCCTTCAAGGGCATCATGGCGGCCAAGAAGAAGCCGGTGCAGTCCTGGGACCTGGACGACCTGGACATCGACGCGGAGGAGGTCGGCCTCGACGGCGCCTTCACCAAGGTCGAGTCCGCGACCGAGCGCCCGGCCCGCACGGCCGGCACGATCGTCAAGGACGAGGGCGAGGGCGGCAAGCAGCTCGCCGCCTTCCTCGCGGAGCGAAAGTTCGTCTGACGCAGCCTCGCGGGCCGGAAGTTCATCCGAGCCCCGCATTCGCCGACCGCCCCCTCACACTTTCGCAAGCAGGAGAGCATTCCCATGGCTGAAGTCCTCGTCTACGTCGACCACGTGGACGGCGCCGTCCGCAAGCCCACCCTGGAGCTGCTGACCCTGGCCCGCCGCATCGGCGAGCCGGTCGCCGTGGCCCTCGGAGGCGGCGCCGCCGACACCGCCGCCACGCTGGCCGAGTACGGCGCCGTGAAGGTGCTGACCCACGACGCCGCCGAGTACGCCGACTACCTGGTCGTCCCGAAGGTGGACGCCCTGCAGGCCGCGTACGAGGCCGTCTCCCCGGCCGCCGTGCTGGTGCCGTCCTCCGCCGAGGGCAAGGAGATCGCCGCCCGTCTGGCGCTGCGCATCGGCTCCGGCATCATCACCGACGCCGTCGACCTCGAGGCCGGCGACGAGGGCCCGGTGGCCACCCAGTCGGTGTTCGCCGCCGCCTTCACCACCAAGTCCCGCGTGATCAAGGGCACCCCGGTCATCACCGTCAAGCCCAACAGCGCCGCCGTCGAGGCCGCCCCGGCCGCCGGCGCGGTCGAGGCGCTGGAGGTCTCCTTCGGCGAGCTGGCCACCGGCACCAAGGTCACCGGCCGCACCCCGCGCGAGTCCACGGGCCGCCCGGAGCTGACCGAGGCCGCGATCGTCGTCTCCGGCGGCCGAGGCGTCAACGGCGCCGAGAACTTCGCGATCATCGAGGCGCTCGCCGACTCCCTCGGCGCGGCCGTCGGCGCCTCCCGCGCCGCGGTGGACGCCGGCTGGTACCCGCACACCAACCAGGTCGGCCAGACCGGCAAGTCGGTCTCGCCGCAGCTGTACATCGCCTCCGGCATCTCCGGCGCGATCCAGCACCGCGCGGGCATGCAGACCTCGAAGACCATCGTGGCCATCAACAAGGACCCCGAGGCCCCGATCTTCGACCTGGTCGACTACGGCGTCGTCGGCGACCTGTTCGACGTCGTCCCGCAGCTCACCGAGGAGATCAAGGCCCGCAAGGGCTGATCGACGCGCCCGGCCCGGGCCGTACGAGGCCCCCGTGACCGCACCGGTCACGGGGGCCTCGTCTCATCCCAGGGTCAGCGTCGCCTGCACGGGCAGGTGGTCGCTCGGGAACCGGCCGTCCACGGAGAAGGTGTTGATCTCCGCCCGGTGGACGGCGACCCCCGGCGTGGCGAGGATCCAGTCGATGCGGTCGCCGCCGGGCGTCAGCGGCCGGTAGCCGTGGAACGTGGCGTACAGCGGGCCGCGTTCGGCGGCCGTGTCCCAGGTGTCGGTAAGCCCTGCGGCCAGCATCGTGTCGTAGACCGGGTTGCGGTGCGCGGCGACGTTGAAGTCGCCGGTCACCAGCAGCGGCAGCGCCGGGCCGAGTGCGGCGATCCGCCGGGCGATCAGCTGGGCGGCACGCGCGCGTGCGTCCTGGCTGCGGTTGTCCAGGTGGGTGTTGAGGACGCCGAACTCCCGTCCGGCGTCGGCGAGATCCCGGAACCGGACCCGGGTGACCATCCGGATGGAGCCGCCGCCCCAGGTGTTGGATCCGATGACGTCCGGGGTGTCGGAGAGCCAGAAGTGGTCGTACTCCACCGGGGCGAGCCGCCGGGTGTCGTAGAACACGGCCATGAACTCGTCGCGGCTGCCGCCCGCGCGGCCCGTGCCGATCCAGTCGTAGTGCGGCCCGAGGTCGGCGTCGATGTCCCGCAGCTGCTGGTAGAGGCCCTCCTGGGTGCCGAGGACGTGGGGCCGCTCGCGGCGCAGCAGCTCGCGCGTCACCGGCCTGCGCACGGCCCAGCTGTTCGGCTCGGCCGTGCTCGCGAACCGCAGGTTGAACGACATGACCCGCAGCGCGTCGCCCGCCGCTTCGGCGGCCGACGCGGGCGCGGCGGACAGTGCTGTACCGGACAGAGGCAGGGCGGCGGCCGCCGCCAACGCGGTCTGCAGGCCCAGGCGGCGCGTGAGGCGGCTGTGGTTCGGCACGGGGGCTCCTTCGGACGCGGCTGACGAGGCGGACGGGGTGCGGTGGAGGTGCGCTCGTCGAGAGTCTTCCCGCGCCGGATGAGATGAGAGTGAACATGTCGAGAGCCCGCAGTGGCCCGGTCGGGAAGCGGCGTTGACCGGCGTGGGGGTCCCGGATAACTTCGTTTTACGGATTACTGATTCCGTAAAGCGGAAAATGGAGGGTTCGGGATGGGGCAGGGCCAGCAGGAGCAGGTGGCGACGAGCCTCGCCGACACGGTCGCCGAGGAGATCGGCGCCTTCCTCGCCCCCGTCGACGCCGAACTGGCGCGCCGCTACCCCGGCGACCCCGGCACCCGCCAGCCCGTCCACACCGTCTACGTGCCCGGCGACGCCTTCGCCGCCGGCACCGTCCGCTCCTGGGGCGACCGGGCGCTCGCCGCCCTCGACGACCACGCGCCCGACGCCGCCTCCTTCGCCGCCGTCCTCGGCCTGGCCGACGACCTGGCCGAGGCCGTCCACGACCGGGTCCGCGCCAAACTGGAACGGGAGCCGGTGGAAGACCTCCGCATCGACTTCGAGGACGGCTACGGCCCACGCCCCGACGCCGAGGAGGACGAGACCGCCGCCCGGGCCGCCCGGCTCGTCGCCGAGGCGCACGCGGACGGCACCGCGCCCCCGTACACGGGCATCCGCATGAAGTGCATGGAGGCCCCGGTGCGCGACCGCGGCATCCGCACCCTCGACATCTTCCTCACCGGCCTGATGCGGGCCGGCGGACTGCCCGACGGGCTGCTGCTCACCCTGCCCAAGGTCACCTGCCCCGAGCAGGTCACCGCCATGGTCCGGCTCCTGGAGGCGTTCGAGAAGGCGCACGGCCTCCCGTCCGGCCGGCTCGGCTTCGAGGTCCAGATCGAGACCAGCCAGGCCATCCTCGCCGCCGACGGCACCGCCACCGTCGCCCGGTTGATCCAGGCCGCCGAGGGCCGCGCCACGGGACTGCACTACGGCACCTTCGACTACAGCGCCTGCCTCGGCGTCTCCGCGGCGCACCAGGCCAGTGACCATCCGGCCGCCGACCACGCCAAGGCGGTCATGCAGGTCGCCGCCGCCGGGACCGGCGTACGCCTCTCGGACGGCTCCACCAACGTCCTGCCGGTCGGCCCCACCGAGCAGGTCCACGCGGCCTGGCGGCTGCACTACGGACTCACCCGGCGGGCCCTGGCCCGTGCTTACTACCAGGGCTGGGACATGCACCCCGGCCACCTCCCCACCCGCTACGCCGCCGTGTTCGCCTTCTACCGAGAGGGCTTCGCCCAGGCCGCCGGGCGACTCGCCCGCTACGCCGAGCGGGCCGGCGGCGACATCATGGACGAACCCGCCACCGCCAAGGCCCTCAGCGGCCATCTGCTGCGCGGCCTGGACTGCGGCGCCCTCGACGTCGCCGAGGTCGCCCGGCACAGCGGTCTGACCCGCGCCGACCTGGAGGCCTTCGCGGCCCCCCGGCGCCGGAACCCGACGGCGACCTGATCCGTCCGTGCGGTGAGACCGAGGCCCGCCGCGTCCGTCCGGCGAGCCCGCGCGGGAGGCCCTCGGCAGGCGCCTCCCGGCTCGCGGGCGCGGACGTACCGCTCCGGGCCGCAGGCCGTCACAGCCCTTCCCCGGCGAACAGCCGGGTGCCCCCGGTCGCACAGCCCCCGGTCGGCGCGCGCCCGCGCGCAGAACGCCTCCGGCGTGTCCCCGAACAGCTCGCCCAACCGCGGGAGGGCGACGAGGAATTCACCGATCAGGACGCGCCGGTCGCCGGTGTGCCTGCGGGGCGCACCGGCGGCGCCGTCGTGGCAGGACGCCGTGCCGGTCGACGCACGCGAACCCGCCCGGTGACACCCGGCCTTGGGCGACCTCGGCCCCGACGTCGGGCGAAGGCAGCCACGCCCGGCGGAAGGCGCCGCGCCTGAGCGCACGCCTTGGCTCGCGTCGAGCACCGTGAGCTGCTCGGCCTCCAGCCACAGCACGAACAACTCCCATACGGCGCCGTGCGCGGACCGGCGACGCCGAGACGTACCCCATGAGGCTCACGTGCGCCGAGACGCCCACGTCGACGCCGGTCACCCGCGCCTTCACCATCGGCACGCGGGAGATGACGCCGAACTCGGCCGGCTTGTGACGCAGTTGAGCGGGGGAGGCGTTCGACCCGACGGCGAGCACGGGCCCCCGGCCCTCGTGCACCGGGCGGTCCAGCGGCAGCAGCCGGTCGCCGTCCAGCAGGGCAGCATCCGGCGGCCGGGCGGCCGGGCGGCCGGGCGGCCGGGCAGGCCGGCGGCGCCTCACGCGGCAGCACGGCCCGTCCGAGGGCCTCCAGCGTGCGGTCCTCGTCCGTGCGGTCGTCCACGGGTGGACCCGTCAGTCCGCCGGTGGCAGCTCACCGGAGCCGCGGGTGATCAGCCGGGTCGGCAGCTCGATGCGGTCCGGGGCCGTCAGGGAGCCGTCCAGCTGACGGAAGAGACGCTCGGCGGCGGTGCGGCCGAGCGTCGCCGCGTCCTGGGCGACCACGGTCACGCCCGGCCGGAGCAGGTCGGCCAGTTCGATGTCGTCGAAACCGACGAGGGCCACCGGGCGGGTGTGCTCGGCGAGCACCCGGATCACCGTGACCGTCACCCGGTTGTTCCCCGCGAAGACTGCGGTGACGGGGGCGGGCCCGGACAGCATCTCCTCGGCTGCCCGCCGCACCCGCTGCGGGTTCGTGGCGCCGAGCGACGTCCAGGAGGCCTCCGCCCGGATGCCGGCGTCCTCCAGGGCCGCCCGGTAGCCGCGCAGCCGCTCGGCGGCGGTGTGGATGCGGGGCATGTCGCCGATGAACCCGATCCGGCGGTGCCCGTGCGCGATCAGATGGGCCACGCCGTCGCGGGCGCCGCCGAAGTTGTCCGAGAGCACCGTGTCCGCCTCGATCATCCCGGCCGGGCGGTCCACGAACACCGTGGCGACACCCGCCTTCAGCTCGGGCTCCAGATAGCGGTGGTCGCCGCCGGCGGGGATGACGAGCAGCCCGTCCACCCGCCGCGCGCACAGTGCCAGCACCAGTTCCTGCTCGCGCTCGGGATCCTCGGCGCTGGAGCCGTTGATCAGCAGGGCGCCGTGCGCGCGGGCCACCTCCTCCACCGCGCGGCTGAGGGGGCCGTAGAACGGGTCCGCCAGGTCCTCGAGGACCAGCCCGATGCTGGCGGTGCGGCCCTTGCGCAGCACGCGGGCGCTGTCGTTGCGGCGGAAACCGAGGGCCTCGATGGCCTCCTGCACGCGGCGTTCCGTCTCGGGCGTGACGCCCGGCTCACCGTTCACCACCCGGGAGACCGTCTTCAGGCCGACCCCGGCGCGCGCCGCGACGTCCTTCATGGTCGGCCGGTTGCCGTAGCGGGTCCCGGTGGGGCGGTCTGCTCGGCGGTGGCTCTCGGGCACGGTGGGGATCCTGTCCTTCTGCGTGGGTCCTGCGGGTTCCCGGGGAGGTGGCGCCTTTCCCGTGGGGATGTGGCGTCGAGCATAGGGCCTGGACGACTGGACAACGTTGTCAAAAGCGGGGACACTGCCTAGGTTTTCCGATGTGACCGATGGCTGACGGGGAGATTTCACACTGATGCACACCGACCTCGTGGCCGCGCTGGACATCGGCGGCACCAAGATCGCGGGCGCGCTGGTGGACGACGGCGGCCGGATCCTGGCGCGCGCCCAGCGCCCCACGCCCGCCCGGCAGGACGGCGACACCGTGATGCGGGCCGTCGAAGAGGTGATCGGCGAGCTGAGCGCCTCGCCCCTGTGGGGACGGGCGGACGCCGTCGGCATCGGCAGCGCCGGCCCGGTGGACGCCTCGGCGGGCACCGTCAGCCCGGTCAACGTGCCCGGCTGGCGGGAGTATCCGCTGGTCGAGAGGGTCCGGGCGGCGACCGGCGGGCTGCCCGTCGAGCTGATCGGCGACGGCGTGGCCATCACGGCGGCCGAGCACTGGCAGGGCGCGGCGCGCGGCCACGACAACGCGCTGTGCATGGTCGTGTCGACGGGAGTCGGGGGCGGGCTGGTCCTCGACGGACGGCTGCATCCCGGCCCGACGGGCAACGCGGGCCACATCGGCCACATCAGCGTCGACCTCGACGGCGACCCGTGTCCGTGCGGGGGACGCGGCTGCGTGGAGCGCATCGCCAGCGGTCCCAACATCGCGCGGCGCGCGCTGGAGGACGGCTGGCTGCCCGGCCCGGGCGGCGACACGTCCGCCGCCGCGGTGGCCGCCGCCGCCCGCGCGGGCGACCCGGTCGCCGTCGCCTCCTTCGAACGCGCCGCCCGGGCCCTCGCCGCCGGCATCGCGGCCACCGCGACCCTGGTCGAGATCGACATCGCCGTCATCGGCGGCGGCGTCGGCAAGGCGGGCGACGTCCTCTTCGCCCCCCTGCGCGAGGCCCTCGCCGACTACGCGACCCTCTCCTTCGTACGGCGCCTGACCGTGGCCCCGGCCCAGATGAGCACGGACGCCGGGCTGGTGGGCGCGGCGGCCGCGGCCCTGACGGGGCGGAGGGGGCGCGTGCGGGCGGCGGGGGTGTGAGAGGGGCGGTGGTGTTGTGCGCGGTCCCGGGGAGCCGGAGCAGGGGGCGGGCGGGGCGGTTCGTCGGGCGGTACGGGGGGTCGGGCGATGAGCGGTGGTGAGTGTGGGCAGTGGTGGGCATCCGGTGGGTGGTTTCCCCGCGCGGCCCTGCGTGACCCCCGGGCGGCGCCGGCCGTTGAGTGGGGCATGAAGAAGCGCAGCATGCTCGCCATCGCCTCACTCGCCACCGGGTTCGTCGTCGCCGCGATCAGCCCCTCCCACAGCGTGGACCAGCGTCCGGACGGCATCGGGGCCGGTCAGGCGCTCGGGTCGCTCGACGGGGCGGTCGCCGCCGCCGACACGCCGCGGCCGGACGACGCCCCCGCCCCCGGCGCGCGGGAGAACTGACCCAGGACTCACCCCCCGCACCCCGAGGCGCCGGTCCCCGTGAAGGGGCACCGGCGCTTCCGCTTGTGTGCCCTCAGCAGGGGCTGGTTTCCGTGGCAGGGTGAAGCGGGCAAGCCACAGGGGGCCAACAGAAGAGGGGGACACGTGACCGTCGTTTGGATCAACGGCGCGTTCGGTGCGGGAAAGTCCACGACCGCACGGGAACTGATCGAACTGATTCCGAACAGCACGCTCTTCGACCCCGAGGACATCGGCGGAGCGCTCGGGCACCTGCTGCCGGCCAAACGCCTCGCCGAGGTCGGCGACTTCCAGGACCTGCCGATCTGGCGCCGTCTCGTCATCGACACCGCGGCCGCGCTGCTGAACGAGCTGGGCGGCACCCTCGTGGTGCCCATGACCCTGCTGCGCCAGGAGTACCGCGACGAGATCTTCGGCGGCCTCGCCGCACGCCGGATCAGTGTCCGGCACGTCCTGCTCGCCCCGGCTGAAACGATCCTGCGTGCGCGCATGGCCGCCCGTGAGGTCCCCCCGGACCCGCCCGACGGCGCGATACGCGAGATACGCGCGGGCCAGTGGGCCCGCGACCACATCGAGCCCTACCACACCGCCCTCGCCTCCTGGCTCGTCGCCGACGCCCACCTCGTCGACAACGGCGCCCTCACGCCGTACGAGACGGCCGTCCGCATCGCGGAGGCGGTCGGCTCGGGGGCCGTGCCCGCCTGCGACATCGTGCAGACGCCGGAACCCACCGCCGAGACCCTCGCCTCCGGTGTCCTCCTCTTCGACGAACGGGACCGCGTCCTGCTCGTCGATCCCACCTACAAGCCCGGTTGGGAGTTCCCCGGCGGCGTGGTCGAACCCGGCGAGGCCCCCGCCCGCGCCGGGATCCGCGAGGTCGCCGAGGAGACCGGGATCCGGCTTCAGGACGTACCGCGCCTGCTCGTCGTGGACTGGGAACCGCCCGCCCCTCCCGGATACGGCGGCCTGCGCCTCCTCTTCGACGGCGGCCGCCTCGACTCCGCCACCGCGGGAAGCATGCTGCTGCCCGGCCCGGAACTGCGCGACTGCCGTTTCGTCACCGAGGAGGAGGCCGCCGGCCTGCTGCCGCCGGTCCGCTATGAGCGGCTGCGCTGGGCCCTGCGCGCGCGCGAACGCGGCGCGGCCTTCTATCTGGAGGCAGGGGTTCCCGTAGGCGTGTAGGGGAGGGAGCGTGCAGGAGAGGCAGCGGGCGGGCCGGTCAGGCGTAGGAGTCGGCCGACGCGCGCAGCGCCGTCGCGGCATCGGTGGTCACCGGGTCGCCGTGCCCGAAGCAGGCGATCCGCGCGTCGAGCGCCGCCAGCCGGCGGAAGGAGGCGACGGCCTGCGCCCGGTCGACGTTGAACACCCCGAGGATCACCGCGCCGTCCACCGGGGACACGGCCACCGCGTCCCCGGTGAACAGCACGCCGTGGCGCGGCAGATGCACCCCGATGCTGCCCGGCGTGTGGCCGGGGGCATGGACGACGTGCGCCCCGCCGCCGAAGTCCAGGACGTCGCCCTCCTCCACCTCGGTGACGCCTGCCGGGCGGGCGTACTCCACCTGCGGCAGCAGAGCCAGGGCCGCCGCGTGCAGGGGCCGCTCCCACTCCTCGAACACCGGTGCCGGGCCCGGCCGTTCCCCCCGCACCACCGGCGCCTCCAGACCGTGCGCCACCACCTCCGCGCCGGTCAGCGCGGCCAACTCGCCCGCCCCGCCCGCATGATCCTCATGAAAGTGAGTGAGCACGATGCGCCGTACGCGACCCCAGTCCCGTACGGCGTCGGCGATCCGTTCCCCCGAACCAGCCGGTCCCGCGTCGATCAGCGTCAACTCGGACCCGTCGCGCCAGACGTAGGCCTGGCCGACCGGAAAGCGCAGCAGGTGAAGACGCGGATGAAGCTCGACGATGTCCATGGGACGACGTTAGGCAGGGCCCTCGCGCCGGGGCGAGGGCCCTCTGCTGTCGGCAGAACGGTTGTCGGCGAAGCCGTCAGCTCGCGGCGTAGTTGCGCAGGAACAGCGCCTCCGCCACCGACAGGCGCTCCAACTCCTCCGGCGACACGCTCTCGTTCACCGCGTGGATCTGCGCCTCCGGCTCGCTCAGCCCGATCAGCAGGATCTCCGCGCGCGGGTAGAGGGCGGCGAGCGTGTTGCAGAGCGGAATGGAGCCGCCCTGCCCCGCGAAGCTCATCTCCTGCCCCGGGTACGCCACCGCCATCGCGTCCGCCATCGCCCGGTACGCCGGGCTGCTCGTGTCCGCCCGGAACGGCTGCCCCTGCCCGATCTGCTCCGTGCTCACCCGCGCGCCCCACGGCGTGTGCGCCTCGATGTGCGCCTGGAGCAGCTTGGTCGCCTGCGCCGCGTCCACGCCCGGCGGCACCCGCAGGCTGACCAGCGCGCGGGCGCTCGCCTGCACGGACGGTGTCGCGCCGACGACCGGCGGGCAGTCGATGCCGAGCACGGTGACCGCCGGGCGCGCCCAGATCCGGTCGGCGACCGAGCCCGAGCCGATCAACCGCACGCCGTCGAGGACCCGGGCGTCCCGGCGGAACTGCTCGTCGTCGTACTCCAGCCCTTCCCACCGGCTGTCCGCACCCAGCCCGTCCACCGTGGTCGAACCGTCCTGCGCGCGCAGCGAGTCCAGCACCCGGATCAGCGCCGCGAGCGCGTCCGGGGCGGCGCCGCCGAACTGCCCGGAGTGCAGATTGCCCTCCAGCGTGTCCACCTTCACCCGCACCAGCGTCATGCCGCGCAGCGTCGAGGTCACGGTCGGCAGGCCGGCGCGGAAGTTGCCCGAGTCGCCGATCACGATCGCGTCGGCCTCCAGCAGCTCCGGATGCTCCTCGGCGTACCGCTCCAGACCGCCCGTGCCCATCTCCTCGGAGCCCTCGGCGATCACCTTGACGTGCACCGGCACCCCACCGTTCGCCTTCAGCGCGCGCAGCGCCAGCAGGTGCATGATCACACCGCCCTTGCAGTCGGCGGCCCCGCGCCCGTACCAGCGGCCGTCGCGTTCGGTCAGCTCGAACGGCGGAGTCGTCCAGGCGGCCTCGTCCAGCGGCGGCTGCACGTCGTAGTGGGCGTACAGCAGCACCGTCTTCGCGCCCTCGGGCCCCGGCAGGTGGCCGTACACCGACTGGGTGCCGTCCGGGGTGTCGAGCAGCGCCACGTCCTGGAAGCCCTCGGCGGCGAGCGCGTCCGCGACCCATCGGGCGGCCCCCTCGCTCTCGCTCCTCGGGAACTGGTCGAAGTCCGCCACCGACTTGAAGGCCACCAGCTCGCCGAGTTCCGCCCTGGCCCGCGGCATCAGCGAGGCGACGGTCTCGGCGACCGGATTCGACGACATGGGCACGCTCCTCGTGGGTGCGACGTGTGGGCGGACGTGCGGGTGCGATGGGCGCCGGCACGTAACGACGTGCGGGTGCACGTCATGATGATCCGTGTGGCTCGATCCTCCCACAGCGGCCCCCGCGGACGGCCGCCGTAGGATGCGGGGGACAGGTGCGGCATGCGGCTTGATCGGAGCAGTAGACCATCGTGAGCAGCGAGAACTCTTCGGCGGACGACGCGCGGCAGGTGTGGGACGTCGTCGTGGTGGGCGCGGGACCCGCGGGGGCCTCGGCCGCCTACGCGGCGGCGGTCGCGGGGCGGCGCGTGCTGTTGCTGGAGAAGGCGGAGCTGCCCCGCTACAAGACCTGCGGCGGCGGCATCATCGGTCCCTCGCGCGACGCCCTGCCTCCCGGCTTCGAACTGCCCTTGCGGGACCGGGTGCACGCCGTGACCTTCACGAACAACGGACGTTTCACCCGCACCCGCCGCTCCCGCACCATGCTCTTCGGGCTCATCAACCGGCCCGAGTTCGACCAGCAGCTCGTGGAGCACGCCCAGAAGGCCGGCGCCGAACTGCGCACCGGCGCGACGGTGACCCGCGTGGAGCAGCACGGTTCCACGGTGCCCGACCGGCGCACGGTGGCCGTCGTCCTGCAGGGCGGCGAGGTGGTGCTGGCCCGGGCCGTCGTCGGCGCGGACGGCAGCGCCAGCCGGATAGGCGCCCACGTCGGCGTCAAGCTCGACCAGGTGGATCTCGGTCTGGAGGCGGAGATCCCGGTCCCGGACACGGTGGCCGAGGACTGGAAGGGGCGGGTCCTGCTCGACTGGGGCCCGATCCCCGGCAGCTACGGCTGGGTCTTCCCCAAGGGCGACACCCTCACGGTCGGCGTCATCTCGGCGCGCGGCGAGGGCGCGGCCACCAAGCGCTACCTGGAGGACTTCATCGGACGGCTGGGCCTCGCCGGCTTCGAACCGTCCATCTCCTCCGGCCATCTGACCCGCTGCCGCGCCGACGACTCACCGCTCTCGCGCGGCCGGGTGCTGGTCTGCGGTGACGCGGCGGGGCTGCTGGAGCCGTGGACGCGCGAGGGCATCTCCTTCGCCCTGCGGTCGGGACGCCTCGCGGGGGAGTGGGCGGTGCGCATCGCGGAGGCGCACGACGCCGTGGACGCCCGCCGCCAGGCGCTGAACTACGCCTTCGCCGTCAAGGCCGGTCTCGGCGTGGAGATGAGCGTCGGCAAGCGGATGCTGGCGATCTTCGAACGGCGGCCCGGATTCGTCCACACCCTGCTGACCGGGTTCCGGCCCGCGTGGAACGCCTTCCGTGAGATCACCCAGGGCTCGACCTCGCTGGGTGAGCTGGTCCGCAGCCATCCGATGGCCCAGCGCGCCCTGACCGCGCTCGACCGGCGGTCACCGGTCGGGAAGGACCAGGAGAGCAAGCAGGAAGGGGAGCGGGAGGGCCGGGGCGGCGACGGAGGCCGCGAGGGAGCCGAGGTCACGTCCTGACCGTGATGCGGAAGACGGGGTGGTCGGGAGCGATACGACGCAGCTCGGACTCCGGCGAGTCGGGACCGACCCCCCGGAAGAAGACGCCGACCTCGGCCTTCCAGCGCTTGAGGTAGGCGCGCAGCAGCGGCGGCTTGTCGTCGTCGGCGACCTCCGTGGCGGTGAACTCCTCCACCCGCTTGCCCAGCCGCAGCTCACCGCCGCCCGCGGCACGCATGTTGTGCGTCCACTGGACGTGGCCGCGCGGGGCGACGAGGTACTGCTCGCCGTCCAGCGTCAGCACGTTGACGGGGGTGGTCCGCCACTCGCCGCTCTTGCGCCCACGGACCGCGAGCACGCGGGAGCCCCAGACGCTGAGGCCGCGGCGGGTGAACCAGGCGATGGTCGGGTTGATGACGTTCACGGTGATCCGGCCGGGTTTTTGGACGTGGGTGGAGGTGGACATGAGGGCTCCTTGGGTTGTTGGTGGGTGCGGGGGTGCGGTGAGCGGTGCTCCTATAAGTGAGCGCTGCTCCCGTCCGTGAGCGACGCTCCTTGTTGTGAGCGGTGCTCTCGTGTTCGTGTCTTGAGTGTGCACCGGATTGGTGCTTCGAAGCAAGAGCAGTGCTCTCTTTTGTGTGCGGCGATCTGGATTCGATCTGCACGGTCCTCATGTTGCGTCGGTGGTCGGGTTTCGGAGCACTGCTCCCAGCGGAGTGCGCCGCTCAGGATCGATCGCCCCGCCCCACATCGCGTGCACCGCTCCAGCCCCAGTGCACTGCTCGAACTCGTGTGCACTGCTCTGAAACGTGTGCACTGCTCCGCCGTCATGGCACACTGACCCCATGACCAACCCAGTGCGCGGCGCCCGAGCCAAGGCGAGAATCGAGGTCACGACCGCCATCAAGGACGAGGCGCGCAGACAGCTCGCGGCCGAGGGCGCCGCCAAGCTCTCGCTGCGTGCCGTCGCCCGTGAGCTGGGCATGGTCTCCTCCGCGATCTACCGCTACTTCCCCAGCCGCGACGACCTGCTCACCGCGCTCATCATCGACGCCTACGACTCCCTGGGCGAGGCCGCCGAAACGGCGCACGACGCGGTTGCCGAGGAGGGTCCCGTCCGGCGCTGGACCACCGTCTGCGAGGCGGTGCGCGCCTGGGCGCTGGCGCATCCGCACGAGTACGCGCTGATCTACGGGTCCCCGGTCCCCGGCTACACGGCGCCGCAGACCACCGTCCGGGCCGCCGCCCGCGTCGGGCTGCTGCTCATCGGCATCGTCCGCGACGCGCGGCAGGGCCTCGGCGTGGCCAAGCCGCGGGTGCCCGAGGAGCTGCGGCCCGAGGCGGTGCGGATGACCGTGGACCTCGCGCCCGATCTGCCGCCCGAGGTCGTGGTCACGCTGGTGGCGGCCTGGGCGCAGTTGTTCGGGCTGGTGGGGTTCGAGGTGTTCGGGCAGTTCAACCGGGTCGTCGAGGAGCGGGAGCCGTTCTTCCGGAACGCGGTGCTCCAGCTCGCCCACACCGTCGGCCTCGTGTACCCCCAGCAGGGCCGTGCGGGCGCCGGACCCCGTCAGGGCACCGCGACCGGCGGCAAGGGAAGCAGCTCCGGGTCCTGACGCAGGATCCGGGCGTGCAGTGACCGCAGCGCGGGCCCGGGGTCCGCGCCCATCGCCTCGGCGAGCCGTTGCCGCGCGCCCTCGTAGGCGGCGAGTGCGTCGGACGGGCGGCCCGCCTGGCACAGCGCCAGCATCAGCAGCTCCACGAGGCGTTCGCGCAGCGGGTGCGCGGCGACGAGCCGGACGAGTTCGTGGACGTACTCGAAGGACCGGCCGAGCCGGATCTCGCCGGTCAGCCTCGCCTCGAGAAGGGTGAGCCGCTTCTCCGTCCAGCGCAGGCGCTCCGCCGCCAGGTACGGCGCCCGGAGGCCCTCGGCGAAGTCGCCGCGCCACAACTCCTCCGCGCGACGGGCCAGTTCGACGGCCTGCCGCACCTCTCCGGCGTCCCGGGCGGCGAGCGCCGCGTCCACCAGCCGGCGGCGTTCGCGCAGGTCGCCGATGTCGGCGCCGGTGAGCCGGTACCCGGCGCCGGTCCAGGTCAGCTCCGGCCCGCCGCCCAGCGCACGGCGCAGCCCGGAGACGTACTTCTGCACGAGGTTGCGCACGTGCACCGGAGGCGCGCCGCCCCACACGGCCTCGACCAGGCCCTCGTACGACAGCGGGCGGCCCTCCTGCAGCAGGAGAACCGCGAGCACCGCTCTCTGTTTGGGCGGGCCGAGCGGGATCTCGACCCCGTCGCGCAGGGCGCGCAGGGGGCCGAGCAGTTCGAACCGCAGGTCGTTCACCCCGCCACCCGCCGCGCCGTTCGTCCCCTCACCCATGGGGCGAGCGTATCCCGAGCCGGCCCACCGCGGCGGAACCGCAGCGGACCGCGACGGTGGCTCCGAGCACCATCGCGCTGCCCAACCGCCTCCGCCCGATCCCGTCCCGCCCCCGCCCCGCCTCATCCCTCCCGTCCGCCGCGCCAAGCCTCCCGCCCCACCTCGCGCCGCGGTGGCCCCCCTCGCCGCCGTGGCCCCCCTCACCGTCGTGGGCCTCGCACCGCCGCGACCCCCGCGCCCGATCTTCCAGTGGATTTTCCAGCAGGCCTTCCAGCCGTGTGCCCGACCGTGACCGGACGGGAAACACGGTGAAAGGCCCCCCTCATGCTCACTCGGCTCGGCCGCCTGGCCGTTCGGCACAGCCGTGCCGTTCTGCTCGGCTTCCTCCTCGTCTTCCTCGGCCTCGGAGCCTACGGCGCCGGCGCTCAGGGCGACCTCGATCTGTCCCGTTGGGACGCTCCCGGCACGGAGTCCGTCCACGCCGGGGAGCGGCTGCGCGACGACTTCGGCACCGGCAACCCCAATCTCGCCCTGCTCGTCACCGCCCGCGACGGCGACGTGGACAGTCCGGCGACCCGGCGGGCCGCCCGCGAACTGACCGCGGAAATGGAGCAGTTGCCGCTCGTCACGGACGTCACTGCCTACTGGGACGCGGGCAGCCCCGCCCTGCGCGGCGAGGACGGCCGGCGCGCCCTGATCCTGGCCCGCCTCGAAGGCACCGCCACCGAGACGCGCGAGGAACTGGCGGCGCTGTCCCCGGAGTTGACGCGCACGACGCCCGAACTTCAGGTCATGGTCGGTGGGCAGGAGGAGATCTCGCGTCAGGTCGGCGAGCAGGCCCGCGCCGACTTCCTGCGCGCGGAGGCCTTCGCCCTGCCGGCCATGATCCTGCTGCTGATCCTGGTGTACCGGCGCACGGTCGCCGCCCTGCTGACCGTCGCGGTCGGTCTGTTCTCGGTGCTGGGCACGCTCGCCGGGCTGCGGGCGCTGGCGCAGTTCACGGAGGTCTCGCAGTTCGCGGCGAACCTCGCTCTCGTGCTGGGACTCGGACTCGGCATCGACTACAGCCTGTTCGTGATCAACCGCTACCGGGAGGAGCGCGGTGCGGGACACGAGCGGCCGGGTGCGGTGGTCCGGGCGACCGCGGCGGCCGGGCGCACGGTCGTGTTCAGCGGGGTGACGGTGGCGGTGTCGCTGTGCGCGCTGCTGGTGTTCCCGTTCTTCTTCCTGCGTTCGTTCGCGTACGCCGGTGTGCTCGTGGTGGTCGCCGCGGTGGCCGGGGCGGTGCTGTTCCTGCCGGCCGCGCTCGCCCGCTGGGGCCACCGGGTGGAGCGCCCGGCCGCGCCCGCCTCCGGTTTCTGGCACCGCACCGCGCTCGCGGCGATGCGCAGGCCGGTGGCGGCCGGCGGCGCCGTGCTGGCGGTCCTGCTCGTCGCCGCCTCCCCGCTGCTGGGGCTGCGCTTCGGTCTGCCCGACGAGCGGACCCTGCCGGAGGGCACATCCTCGCGGACCGCCTCGGAGATCGTGCACCGCGAGTTCGCGGCCGAGCCGACCGACACCGTGCAGGTGGTTTTCGAGCGACCCGCCGAACCGGCCGCCACGCGCGCGTACGCCGCGGAACTCTCCCGGCTCCCGGGCGTGCACCAGGTCGACGCCCCCGCGGGTGCCTTCCGGGAGGGCCGGCGCGTCGGGCAGGCCCGCCAGGACCGGCTGACTGCGCAGGGCGGCGGGGTGCGGCTGGCCGTCGTACCGGCCCAGGAGACGATGAACGGCGACGTGCCCGCGTTCGTCGAGCGGATCCGGGACACCGCCGCCCCCGCGCCCGTCCTGGTCGGCGGCTACCCGGCCGAGACCACGGACTTCCGCGCCACCCTCCTGGACCGGCTGCCCCTCGCCGTGGCCCTGGTGCTGGCGGCGACGTACGTGATCCTCTTCCTGATGACGGGCAGCGTGCTGCTGCCGGCCAAGGCGACCGTGCTGAACCTGCTCAGCCTCTCGGTGATGTTCGGCTGTCTGGTGTGGGTGTTCCAGGAGGGGCACCTGTCCGGGCCGCTCGGGTTCACGCCGACCGGTTCGATCGAGCCGAGCATCCCGGTGCTGATGTTCTGCGTCGCCTACGGCCTGTCCATGGACTACGAGGTGTTCCTGCTGGCCCGCATCAAGGAGGAGCACGAGCGCACCGGCGACACCGAGCGTGCCGTCGCCGAGGGCATCCGGCGCAGCGCCCCGCTGATCACCGCCGCGGCCGGGATCCTGGCCCTGTCGTTCCTGTCGTACGCCACCGGAGGCGTCGTCTTCCTCAAGGAACTCGGCATCGGCACGGCCGTGACGATCCTCGTCGACGCCACCCTCATCCGCGTGGTGCTGCTGCCGGTGACGATGCGGCTCGCCGGGCGTGCGAACTGGTGGGCGCCCAGGGCGCTGCGCCGGCTGCGGATCAGGGAGGACGCCGAGGCACGGGAGGTACTTCGCCGGGAGTACGTGTGATGTCCCCGGGCGGCTGACGTCGTCGGGGGTGGACGGCGTCTAGCGTGACGGGCATGGAGGAGCAGCGCGTACGCGGACGCCGCCGGTGGACCGTTCCTCGGCCCAGTCCGTGGTCCGGCCGCTTGGAAGAGGAGCGGCCGGCCCGGTGGCCGTGGCGGTCCACGCTGGCGCTGACGGTCTTCGTCGTCGTCGGCTCGCAGTCCGCCGCGCAGGCTCAGGCGGCCGAGCGTGCGGCGCTCGATCCGTTCGCGCGGGTGCTGCTGCTCGCGGCGGCGGGGGTGCTGCTGTGGCGGCAGCGGTGTCCGCGGGCGGTCGTGTTCGGGAACGCGGCGGCGGTGGCGGTGTATCTGGGCGCGGGCTATCCGTACGGACCGGTGCTGCTGACCGTGGCGGTGGCCTGCTTCGGCGCGATCGTGCGGGGACGGCGCCGGGCGGCCTGGGCGGCGCTCGCCCTGCTCTGGGCGACGCATCTGCTGGTCGCCCACTGGCTGTACCGGTGGCTGCCGCCGTCCGGGGACGAGCCCGCCGCCTGGGGGCAGGAGGCCGTGATCGCCGCCTGGGTGGCGGCGATCACGGCGCTGTCGGAACTGGTCCGGGTGCGCAGGGAGCAGCGGGCGCGCGAGCGGGCCGAAAGCGCCCAGGCCGCGCGCCGGCGCGCGGACGAGGAGCGGCTGCGGATCGCACGGGAGCTGCACGACGTCCTCGCCCACAGCATCTCGGTGATCCATGTGCAGGCCGGGGTGGGGCTGGCGTTGCTCGACAGCGACCCGGAGCAGGCGCGCACGGCCCTCACCACGATCAAGGCCGCCAGCAAGGAGGCGCTCGGCGAGGTCCGACAGGTCCTCGACACGCTGCGCACGCCGGGAGACGCGCCGCGCGCCCCGGCGCCCGGCCTGGACCGGCTTCCCGAACTGGTGGAGCAGGCGGCGAGCGCCGGCCTCGCCGTCGAGGTCGAGGGCGAGCCGCCGCGCCTGCCGCCGGGCACGGACCTCGCCGCGTTCCGCATCCTCCAGGAGGCCCTGACCAATGTCGTACGGCACTCCGGTTCGCGGCACGCACGCGTGCGGCTGGACCAGGACGGCGGGGCCCTGCGGCTGCGCGTGGACGACGACGGGCCCGCGACCGGCGCCGAGGCGGGCGGCAGCGGCAACGGGCTCGCCGGGATGCGGGAACGGGCCGCCGCGCTGGGCGGCGCCATCGAGGCGGGACCGCGGCCGGACGGCGGCTTCAGGGTGCTCGCCGTCCTGCCGTTGCGGGACGGGGACGACGGGGGACGAGGCCAGGGCAGGGACCGGGACAGCGGGGCGGGGCCGGGAGACCGGAGGCAGCGGGAAGGCGGGAGCGACCGGAGCGACCGGAGAGACCGGGATGAGCCCAGGACGGAGACACCGTGATCCGCGTACTGCTCGCCGACGACCAGGCACTGGTCCGGGCCGGGTTCCGGGCGCTGCTGGACGCCCAGCCGGACATCGAGGTCGCGGGGGAGGCGTCCGACGGCGAGGAGGCCCTGCGCGGCGTGCGCGACCTGCGGCCCGACGTCGTCCTGATGGACATCCGCATGCCGGTCCTCGACGGACTCGCCGCGACCCGGCGGATCACCGAGGACGAGGCGCTCGCCGACGTCAGGGTGGTCATGCTGACCACGTTCGAGCTCGACGAGTACGTCTTCGAGGCGATCCGTTCGGGCGCGTCCGGCTTCCTGGTGAAGGACACCGAGCCGGAGGAACTTCTGCGCGCGGTGAGGGCCGTGGTGGCGGGCGACGCGCTGCTGTCGCCCGGCGTGACCCGCAGGCTGATCGCCGAGTTCGCCGCCCGTTCCAAGGAGCCGGCGGCGGCCGGCGCCCTGGCCGCGCTGACCGAACGGGAACGGGAGGTGATGGCCCTGGTCGGCATCGGCCTGTCCAACGAGGAGATCGCCCGCCGCCTGGTCGTCAGCCCGCTCACCGCGAAGACGCACGTCAGCCGTACGATGGTGAAGCTCGGCGCGCGGGACCGGGCCCAACTGGTCGTGCTGGCCTACGAGTCGGGACTCGTACGGCCCGGATGGCTCGGCTGATCCGGATTCCGGGCCACCGGCGGCGCCGCTGCCCTGCCATGGCGCCACAGGACGCCGATCACCCGCGCCGTGAACACCACCGCCGCGAGCACGGACCCTGCCCGCAGCAGCAACGTCTCCACGGGGCCCGGCAGTTCGAAGAGCCACGCAGGCCCGGCCACCGCGCCCAGCAGCACCGCCGCCGCGAACGCCCCGCTGCACAGGGCGTACCCGATCTCGACGGTGATCGCGTCCCGCTCGGCCTGGCCGCGCCGCCGTCCCCCGTACTCGGTCATCTTGCGAGTCAAGCAGGCGTGTGCCCGGCAGGGCAAGCAGACCCTGCCGGGCACACGCGGGGCGGAGGGGTCCCCCTCAGTCGCGGACGGAGACCCGTGCGACTGCCGCCTCCTTCTCGGTGGAATCGGTGGAATCGGTGGAATCGGTGGGCTCGTTGGACCCGGTGGCCTCCGCAGGACGGGTCGACTCGGTGAACGCCCCGGAACCGGCGGATTCGTCGGACCCGGCTCCGACGGCCGACGGACCGGCGGGGCGGGCGCGCAGTCCCGACAGGGCGATCAGCAGACCCGCCACCGCGACGCCGGTCACCACGATCAGGCCGGGTCGGTAGCTGTCGAGGACGGCCTGCGGGGTCGGGTCCTCGGGGGCGCCCGCGGTCACCACGGCCGTCACGATCGCCAGGAAGATCGCGCCCCCGACCTGGACCGAGGTGTTCAGCAGCCCGGAGACCATGCCCTGCTCGTGGTCGTCGACACCGTTGGTGGCCTGGATGTTGAGCGAGGGGAAGACCAGGGCGCAGGCGGCGCCGATCAGCAGCATGCTGGGCAGGACGGCGACGGCGTAGACCGGGTCGAGGTCGACGCCGAGGAACAGTGCGTATCCGGCGGTCATCAGTGCGAAGCCCACCGCGATGAGCCGCGGCGTGCCGAACCGGTCGACGATCGCGCCCATCTTCGTGGCGGACAGCGCCACGAGCGCGCCGGCCGGCAGGAAGGCGAGCGCCGTGTGCAGCGCGGACCAGCCGAGCAGGGACTGCATGTACAGCGTGACCAGGAACTGGAAGCCGACGTACGAGCCGAAGAACGTCATGGCGCCGAGCTGGGCGCGGATCTGCACGCCGGAGCGGAGCACGCCGAGCCGGATCAGCGGGCCGGGCGAGCGGCGCTCCACCGCGAGGAACACCGTCAGCAGCACGGCGACCGCGAGGAACGACAGCAGCGTACGGGCGGAGGCCCAGCCGACCTCGGGCGCCTGGACGACGGTGAAGACCAGCAGCAGCATCGAGGCGGTGCCGAGGACGGCGCCGGGGACGTCGTAGCCGTTGTGGTCGCGTTCGCGGGCGCTGCGCGGCAGCAGCTTCAGGCCCGCGGCCAGGGCGATCAGCGCGATCGGCGCGGGCAGCAGCATGGTCAGCCGCCAACTGGCCTCGGTGAGCAGGCCGGAGAGCACCAGGCCCATGGAGAAGCCGGTGGCCGCGCAGGTGGTGTAGATGGACAGGGCGCGGTTGCGCAGCGGGCCCTCGGGGAACGTCGTCGTGATGATCGACAGGCCGGCCGGGGCGGTGAACGCCGCGCTCAGGCCCTTGATGAACCGGCTGGCGATGAGCAGCGGGCCGGAGTCGACGAGCCCGCCGAGCAGTGAGGCGAGGGCGAAGACGGCCAGCGCGACCAGGAAGACCTGGCGCCGGCCCAGCAGGTCGGCGGTCCGGCCGCCGAGCAGCAACAGGCCGCCATAGCCGAGGATGTAGCCGCTGACGATCCACTGCAGGGCCGAGGTGGACAGGTCGAGGTCGGAGGCGATGGACGGCAGGGCCACGCCGACCATCGACACGTCGAGGGCGTCGAGGAACATCGCGGCGCAGAGCACCAGGAGGGTGCCCCACAGCCGGGGGGTCCAGCGCCCCTCGGACGCGGAGGCGGTGAGCGGAGAGGTCATGACCCCAGAGATTACATGCGCATGCATTGGATGCAAGCGCATTTAATTCGGGTGCAATGAATTCACCGCTCTGCTACCGTGCCGTCATGGCGGCGAAGAAGGCCGAACAGGCGCTCGTGGAACAGTGGCGAGGGATCCTCGCCGTACATGCGCGCACCTCGTGCGAGCTCGACCGTGCGCTGCACCGGCACGGCCTGTGCGCCAGCGACTTCGAGGTGCTCGACGTCCTGGCGGACGGCTGCGGATTCCGCGTGCAGGAGATCGCCGAGCGCGTTCATCTCAGCCAGAGCGCGCTCTCCCGGCTGATCGCCCGTCTGGAGAAGGACGGGCTCGTCGTGCGCGGCATGTGTCAGGAGGACCGGCGCGGCGTCCGCGTCGCCCTCACGGAGAAGGGCCGGGCGCTGCACGGCGAAGTGCTGCCGGTGCAGCGCTCGGTGCTCACTCGGATGCTCGCGGGCCCCGCCGGCGATTCGGGCGAAGCGGCGCGGTAAGGGCGCGCGGGGGAGCGCCCGGTCGTACGGTCGCTCGCACTCCCGCCGCGGTGGGGCCGGTGCATGGCCGGACGGCCGTCGAGCGTTCCGGCTCCAGCTGGGCCGCGTGGTCGGACGGCTGCCGAGCGTTCCGGCCCCAACCGGGCCGCGTGGTCGGACGGCCGCCGATCGTTCCCGGCCCAGTGGGCCGCGCGGTCAGACGACCGCCGAGCGCTCCCGCCACAGTTCGGCCAGTGCGGGGTCGCCGGTCACCTTCGGCACGGGAAGCCGGTTCCACAGCGCCACGTACAAGCGCTCGGCCGGGCCCGACAGTTCGCACTGCGCCTCCCCGGACTCGCCCCGCGTGGCGACGGGCGGCTGCGCCGACAGCCGTATCGTCCACACCGCGTCGACGTCCGTGGCGCGCACCCGCAGCAGCCGGGGCTCGTCCGTGCGGACGCGGCTCTTGGCGCGGGCGTGGAAGCCGCGCAGCAGTTCGTCGATGCCGTCCGCCGCGAAGCCGGCGTCCAGCGGATCCGGGGCGGGGGCGCCGGGCAGGGCGGCGGCGAGGGCGGCCTGGGCGTCGAAGCGGTGCACGGCCGTCTCGTGGGCCTGCCGCCGGGTCCAGAACGCCAGCGGGGTCGGGGCGGGCAGGAACGTCCAGCACTCCACGTCGGACGGCGCCGCGGCGAGGGTCTCGACCAGCCGGCCGTGACACGCGCGGTACCAGTCCAGCAGTTCCGCGCCGTCGAGATGCCGGGGCAGGTCCTCCATGGGGCGCGGCGACGGATGCCGGTCCGCGACGAATCCGGCGGCCCAGCGGTGCACGACGCCGGTGTGCAGCAGCAGGTCCCGCACCGTCCAGCCGGGGCAGGTCGGCACCGCCGTGTCCGTCCCGGCCCGCTCCGCCGCGGTGGCCAGCAACTCGCCCTCGCGGCGCAGCGCTTCGAGGAAACGGCCCGTCGTGTCGTCGATCTCCATGTCCGTGTTCATGCGGGGAGTCTGCCTGACGGAGCGCGTTCCGGGACACGTGGTTTTCCTCCCGGGCGCGCGGGACGACCCGAAAACGAGACGACCAATGACAATGGGAACCGTTGTCGATAACGTGTCCAGCGCACCGCCCGGAGCCTGGCGCATCAGGCCTCATCGGGCTGCCCTGACATGCCCGTCTCGCGCTGTGAAAAGGGGAATTGTGGGTCATCTGCTGGTGGTCGAGAGCTGGGTCGGCTCGATGAGCAGGCTGCTGCCGCGTGCGATCCGGGAGAGCGGGCACGAGTTCACCTTCCTCACCCGGGACCTGCACCACTACCTGAGAGCGGCCCCGGAGGGAGCAGCGCATCCCCTGCTCGGCGCGCGCAACGTGATCACCGCCGAAACCAACGACGGCGAGACCCTGCTGCCCTTCGTGGAACGCCTGCACGGGGTGCTCGGGTTCGACGGCGTGATCACCTCCTGCGACTACTACCTGCCGACCGTGGCGCGGATCGCCGGCCGGCTCGGACTGCCCGGCCCCGGCCCCGAAGCGGTCGAGAACGCCTGCCGCAAGGACGCCACCCGCCGGGTCCTCGCCGACGCGGGGCTTCCGCAGCCGAGGTTCGCGGTGGAGGAGGAGTGGGCCGCCGTCGCCCGCGCCGCACGGGAGATCGGCTACCCCCTCGTCGTCAAGCCGGTCGACCTGTGCGCGGGGATGTTCGTACGGCGCGTGGACGACGAAAGCGAACTCGCCGCCGCATGCCGTGCCCTGGGCGACTTCCCGGTCAACGCGCGCGGACAGCGGCGCGCGCCCGTCGTCCTGCTGGAGGAGTTGCTCGACGGACCCGAGGTCAGCGTCGAGACCGTGTCCCACGACGGGGCCGTGCACGTCGTCGGCGTGACCGACAAGAGCATCGGCGGGGCGCCCGCCTTCATCGAGACCGGGCACATGTTCCCCGCCGCACTGCCGGCCGCCGACACCGAGGCCGCCGAACAGACCGCGCTGGGCGCGCTGAAGGCGCTCGGCCTGACGGACGGGGTCGTGGCGCACACCGAGATCAAGCTGACGTCCGCCGGCCCACGCGTCGTGGAGGTCAACCCGCGCCCCGCCGGCAACCGCATCACCGAGCTGGTCCGCCACGTCACCGGCATCGACCTGGCCGCCGCCTGCGTCGACGTCGCCCTCGGCCGCACGCCCGACCTGCGGCGCACCGACACCGGGCTGCGCAGCGCCGCGATCGGGTTCCTGGTGCCGGACACCGGGGGAGTCCTCGACACGGCCCCCGACGCACGCCGGCTGCTGGACGAGCCCGGTGTGCTGGAGGTCCAGCTCGCCGAGCCGGGCCGGACGGTCAAGGCGGCCGGCAGCAACAACGAATACCTCGGACACGTCATGGCCGCGGACTCCGGGGGCCTCGGTGCGCGCGACCGGGCCGAGGAACTGCTGGCCGCGGTGCGGGCGGAGCTGGTGATCCGGTGACCGGCGCCGTCGGCACGACCATCGGGCGCCCGCCGTCCTCCCCCGGGCTGCGCGGCCTCCAGGACCTCGTCGACCGGGCCCGCGCAGGTGAACTCGGGCCCGACCCCGAGGACTTGCGCATCGCCGTCGCCTTCCTCACCCTGCAGGCCGTGCGACACGACGGGCGGGGCACCGGCTACCGCAACGAGGTCCTCAGCCTGCGCCTGGCCGAGGTCGTCGGCTCCTGCGCGACCGAGCCCGGCGCACTGCCCGGCACAGCGCTGGAAGACTGCGTCGGCGCCGACGTCGCCCGGCTGCTGGACCATCCGCTCGCCCCCGTCCGGGTGGCCGCCCTCGACGCCTACCTGATGCACCTCACCCCGCACACACCCGCCCACGGCGCCCGCCCGCTGGCTCTCGCGGCCGGATCGTCGCTGGAGAAGTCCCGGGCGCGGGCCAAGGCGGTCGTGGAACTGCTCGACCTGCCCGCCGGCGCCACGGTTCTCGTCGTAGGCGTCGTCAACTCCCTGCTGGAGGCGCTGCGTTCGCGCGGGCTCCGCTACGTCCCGTGCGACCTCAAGGGCGGCGTCACCGAATGGGGCGAGCCCGTCGTCGCCGACGCCCTCGCCGCCGCCGGGCGCTGCGACGCGCTGCTGGTCTCCGGGATGACGCTCGGCAACGGCACCTTCGACGCCCTGCGCGGGCACGCGATGACGCACGGCAAGCAGCTGGTGATGTTCGCGCAGACCGGCAGCGCGATCCTGCCCCGTTTCCTGGGCGACGGCGTGAGCGCGGTGTGCGCCGAGCCGTACCCCTTCTTCTGGCTGGACGGCGGACCCGGCGCCGTCCACCGCTACGGCGGACCCTGTTCGGAGGACGCCCGATGACCACCACCGCCCCCGTACGCCCCGCCGGCCGCGGCGAACTGCTCGCGCTGCTCGGCCGCACCCCCCTGGCCCGCATCACCGCCGACCTGCCCGGTCCGCACCCCGGCTTCTGGGCCAAGCTCGAAGGGCTCGCCGCGGGCGGAATGAAGGCGCGCGCCGCCGTGTCGATGCTGCTCGGCGCCCGGGAACGCGGCGAACTCCGGCCCGGTGCGCCGGTCGTGGAATCCACCTCCGGCACCCTCGGCCTCGGCCTCGCCTTCGCCGGACAGGCCCTCGGCCACCCCGTCGTCCTCGTCGGCGACAGCGAACTCGAACCCTTCATGCGGCAGTTGCTGCGCTCGCACGGCGTCCGTCTGGAGATCGTCGACCGGCCCGCCGCGCGCGGCGGCTGGCAGGCGGCCCGGCTGACCCGGCTGCGGGAACTGCTCGCCGCGCTGCCGGGCGCCTACTGGCCGGACCAGTACAACAACCCGGACAACACCGCGGGCTACGCCTCCCTTGCCGCCGAACTCGCCGCACAGCTAGACCATCTGGACGTCCTGGTGTGCAGCGTCGGCACGGGCGGTCACAGCGCCGGCATCATCGGCCCGCTGCGCCGCCACTGGCCCGCCCTGCGGCTCATCGGCGTCGACGCCACCGGCTCCACCATCTTCGGCCAGCCCGCCCGGACCCGGCTCATGCGGGGCCTCGGCAGCAGCATCCACCCGCGCAACGTCGCCTACGACGCCTTCGACGAGGTCCACTGGGTCGGCCCCGCCGAAGCGGTGGACACCTGCCGCAGACTCGCGCGCGGCAGCTTCGTCAGCGGCGGCTGGTCCACCGGCGCGGTCGCCCGCGTGGCCGCCTGGGCCGCCCGCGTCCACCCCGGCGCGGTCGTCGCCACCGTCTTCCCCGACGGGCCGCACCGCTACCTGAGCACCGTCTACGACGACGACTTCACCACCGCGCACGGCCTCGACCCGGCCACCGCCGCCACCCGCCCCGTCGAGATACCGCATCCCCGCGCCGCCGAGGCAACCGGCTGGGTCCGCTGCACCCGCGTCACCGACCCGCTGAAGGCTCCCGGGGCCGCACGGCCCGCGGGGACCGACACCTTGGAAGAGAACCCGTGAAGGCCACCCTGCGCACCGTGCGCCTCGAACTGACCGAGCCGCTGCGCATATCCCGCTCCACCATGTCCGCCCGCGACGCCGTCCTGCTCACCGTCGAGCACGACGGCCTGAACGGCCACGGCGAGGCCGTCACCAGCGTCTACTACGGCCTGGACACCGGCACCCTGGAGCGCCTGCTCACCGCCGCCGGCGACGGTCTGGCCCGCTTCCCGGACCCCGAGACCGCCCTGGCCGCCCTGCGCGAGGGCGACCCGGCGCTCCACGACCACCCGCCCGCCGTGACCGCCGCCGTCGAGGCCGCCCTGCTCGACCTGGCTGGCAAGCGCGCCGGCAGCCCGGTCCACCGCCTCCTCGGCGCCCCGACCGCGCCCTCGGCCCCCACCGCCCGCACCATCGGCATCACCGCGCCCCGCCACGCCGCCGCCGAGGCCCGCGGACTGGCCGCCGCCGGCTTCGAGATCCTCAAGGTCAAGGCGGGCGCCGCCGACCCCGAGGACGACGTCGCCCGCATCCGCGCCGTCCACGACGCCGCCCCCGGCGTCCGCCTCCTCCTCGACCCCAACGGCGCCTGGACCCCGGACCAGGCCGACGCCCTCCTGCCCCGGTTCGCCGAACTCGGCGTCGAAGCCGTCGAACAGCCCCTCGCCCCCGGCGATCCCGAGGCGCTCGCCGCCCTCGCCGCCCGCTCGCCCCTGCCCGTCATCGCCGACGAGGACGCCGTGGGCCTCGCCGACGCCCGCCGCCTCGCCGGACGCGTCCACGGGGTGAACGTCAAGCTCGCCAAGTGCGGCGGCGTCCACGCGGCCCTGCGCATCGCCGAGGCCCTCGAAGGCAGCGGCACGGAGCTGATGCTCGGCTGCCTCACCGCCAGCACCCTCGGCATCGCCCCCGCCGTCCACCTCGCCGACCGCGCCCGCTGGGCCGACCTCGACGGGCATCTGCTGCTCGCCCACGACCCGTGGACCGGCATCGGCGGCGAGGACGGCCGCGTGCGCGCGAGCGACCTGCCCGGCCTCGGCGTCGAACCGAGGGAGGTGAACCGTGCAGACGTGGCGTGAGGTCCGCACCTTCCCGCTCGCCGTCCGGCTGCTCCTGGTCAATCAGCTCGGCGTCAACACCGGCTTCTACCTGCTCGTCCCGTACCTGGCCACCCATCTCACCGAGAACCTCGGCATGTCATCGGCCGTCGTCGGCGTCGTCCTCGGCGTGCGCAACCTCAGCCAGCAGGGCCTGTTCATCGTCGGCGGCTCCGCGGCCGACCGGCTCGGCGCACGCGGCGTGATCATCGCCGGTTGCGGTCTGCGGACGCTCGGCTTCGGGCTGTTCGCGCTCGGCGACGGTCTGCCCGTGCTGCTCGCCGCCTCGGTGCTCAGCGGCCTCGCCGGGGCGCTGTTCAACCCCGCGGTGCGCGCCTACGTCGCCCAGGAGGCGGGGGAGCGCAAGGCGGAGGCGTTCGCGCTGTTCAACGTGTTCGCGACGGCCGGGGCGCTGATCGGGCCGCTGCTCGGCAGCCTGCTCCTCCTCGTCGACTTCCGCACCTCCGCCCTCACCGCCGCCGGCGTCTTCGCCGCCCTCACCGTCGCCCAGGCGCTGGTGCTGCCCGCACGGGAGACCGAGCCGAGCGGGTCGGGGGTGCTGGCGGACTGGCGGGAGGTCGTCGGCAACCGCGCCTTCGTCGCGTACGCGCTCGCCATGGTCGGCATGTTCACCCTGGAGAACCAGCTCTACCTCCTCCTGCCCGCCGGCGCCCGCGAGGCCACCGGCTGGGACGGCGCGGCCGGCCTGGTCTTCCTCGTCGGCACCGTCGCCAACCTCACGCTGCAACTGCGCCTGACCCGCGTGCTGGGGAGCCGCGGCAGCCGCGGCCGTTGGATCGCGGCGGGTCTCACCCTGATGGGCCTCGCCTTCCTGCCGCCCGCCCTCGTCGCCGGCTCCCCGGCCGGCGGACCGCTCGCCGCCGTCGCGGTCCTGACCGGCGTGCTGCTCCTGTACATCGGTCTGATGGTCGCCTCGCCGTTCGTCATGGAGCTGATCCCCGGCTTCGGCCGGCCCGGACTGACCGGCACCTACTACGGAGTCTTCTACGTCGTCTCCGGTGTCGCCGCCGCCGTCGGCAACACCGTCGTCGGCTGGACCATGGACACCGGCGAGAGCGGCGCCGCCTGGCTGCCCTGGGTGTGCTGCGCGCTGTTCGGACTCGCCTCCGCGGCGGCCGTGGCCCGGCTGCACCGGCGCGACGCGCTGCCCGTCCGCCCCGAGCCCGCCGTGCCGGCGACCCCGCAAGGGAGCCCCCGATGAACCTCCTCACCGACAACCCCCAGCTGTACGAGGCCCGTTTCCCCGACCCCGAGCGGCTGGCCGCCCGCTGGACCGAGGACTGCCTGCGCCGGCACGGCGCCGGTCCCCGCGTGCTGGACCTCGGATGCGGCACCGGACGCGACGCCGCCCATCTGCACCGCGCAGGGCGCACCGTGACCGGCGCCGACCTGTCCGAGGCGATGCTCGCCCACGCCCGCGAGCATCACCCCGGGCCCGACTACGTCCGCGCCGACCTGCACGGATTCGACCTCGGCCGGGCCGCCTTCGACGCGGTGACGTGCCTGGACAGCGCCCTGCTGTACTGCCACACCAACGACCAGCTCGACGCCTGCCTCGCCTCCTGCCGCCGCGCCCTCGCACCGGGCGGCCTGCTCGTTGCCGAGATGCGCAACGGCGCCTACTTCCTGGGCCGTACCGACCTGCTCGACGCGCCGAGAACCGACAGCTTCACCTGGCAGGGCGTCACCCACCGCTCCACGACCACCCTCACCGTCGACCGCACCGCCCAACTCCTGCGCCGTGTCCGCGTCTGGACCCGCGACGACGGCTCACCTCCCCTCGCCCAGCGGTCCGCCTGGCGGCTGCTGTTCCCGCAGGAGCTGCGGTACGTCCTCGCCGCCCACGGTTTCGAGGTCCTCGAACTCTTCGACGGCCCCGGCCCGCGCAGCGAACCGCCCTGGCAGGAGGGCCGGCTGCCCGGCGCCACGGCCGACGGCGACCGCCTGCACGTCGTCGCCCGCCTGACCCCCACCCCCCACTGACGCGTTCGTTCCCACCGCACCATTCGCTCCACCGCTCCACCGGATCCATGCGATCCATCGGATCCATGCGATCCATCCGCATGTCCGAACCATCCGCACCCCACCACCCCAAGGACCGCTCATGGACCACCGACACTTCCCCGGCCTGCACAGACGCGGCTTCCTCGCCGCCGCCTCCGGCACCGCCGCACTCGCCCTCACCGGCTGCGGAGGCGGCGACGCCGACGACCGTCCGGCGGACGGCGGCGACGCCAAGCCCCGCCGCGGCGGACGCCTGCGCGCCGCCTTCGCCGGGGGCGGCGCGAGCGAGACCCTCGACCCGCACCTCGCCAACCTCTTCGTCGACGTCGCCCGCGCCAAGGCGCTCTTCGACAAACTGGCCGACTACGGCCCCGACCTCGCCGCCGAGCCCCGCCTCGCCTCCGGCTGGGAGTCCAACAAGGCCATGGACCGCTGGAAGGTCACCCTGCGCCCGGCGACCTTCCACGACGGCCGCCCGGTGACCGCCGCGGACGTCCTCTACAGCTACCGCCGGATCGCCGACCCCGAGCAGGCCTTCCGTGCCAAGGCGTCCCTGGAGCCCATCGACCTCGACGCCAGCCGCGCCGACGGCGAGCGCGGCATCGAGTTCGTGCTCAAGCGGCCCACGGCCGAATTCCCCAACGTGCTCGCCGCGTTCGGCGCGTACATCGTCCCCGAGGACGCCGCCGACTTCGCCGAGCCGATCGGCTCCGGCCCCTTCCGCTTCGTGTCGTTCGCGCCGGGCCGCTCGGCCGTCGTCCGCCGCTACGACGACTACTGGGACGGCGCCCCCTACCTGGACGAGCTGGAGTTCGTCATCGCCAACGAGGAGTCGGCGCGCGTCAACGCCCTCCTCGGCGGGCAGGTCGAGTACGCCCACGAACTCAACCCCACCACCGGCCGCGCCCACGAGGGCAAGGGGCAGATCGAGATCGTGCGGCTGCGCAACAGCGCCATGCAGGCCTTCGCGATGAAGACCGACCGGCCGCCCTTCGACGACAAGCGGGTGCGGCAGGCGTTCTTCCTCATCGCCGACCGGCAGGAACTGGTCGACGGCGCGCTCGCGGGAGCCGGCGAGATCGGCAACGACCTGTTCGGAAAGGGCTACGAGTACTACGCCGACGGCCTCCCGCAGCGCGAGCAGGACCTCGACCGGGCCCGCGCCCTGCTCAAGCAGGCCGGCGCCGAGAAGCTCAAGGTCACCCTCGACACCTCCGCCGTCGCCGCCGGCTTCACCGAGGCCGCCAGCATCTTCCGCGACCAGGCCGCCAAGGCCGGTGTCACCGTCGAGGTCAAGATGGGCAGCAAAGAGTCCTACTGGAGCGACATCCTCGACTCCGGCACCCTGTCCTGCTACCGCTCCGGCGCCATGCCCATCGAGGCGCACATCTCCCAGCGGCTGCTCACCGACTCCACCACCAACGCCACCAAGTGGCACCACAAGGACTTCGACGCCCTCTACCAGCAGGCCCAGTCCACCCGCGACCGCGCCGAGCGCGCCGCCGTCTACGAGCGGATGCAGCGCCGGCTGCACGCCGAGGGCGGCTTCCTGGTGTGGGGCTTCGCCGACTGGATCCTCGGCACCGCCCGCACCGTGCGCGGCGTGGAACGCGACGCCCCCGCCAACACGCTCGACTGGGCCCGGTTCGACAAGGTCTGGCTGGCGTGAGACCGGGCGGACTGCGCTCCTTCGTCGCCCGGCGGCTGCTGCTCGGAGTGGCGCAGACGGCAGCCGTCGTGCTGCTCGTCTTCGCCCTCACCGAGGCGCTGCCGGGCGACGCGGCGGTCGCCCTCGCCGGCGACCAGCCCGACCCGGCGCGCATCGAGGCCATCCGGGAGGCCATGCACCTCGACCGGCCGGCGCACGAACGGCTCGTCGACTGGGCGGCCGGGCTGCTCCACGGAGACTTCGGCACCTCCCTGACGTCGGGTCGGCCGGTCGCCCAGTACATCGCCGACGGCTTCGGGCCGACGCTGCTGCTGGCCGCCCACACCGTGGTGCTGCTGGTGCCGCTCGGATTCGGCCTCGGCGTGCTGGCCGCACGGCACGAGGGAGGTCCGGTCGACCGGATCGTCAGCGCCGTCGCCCTCGCCGTGTACGCGGTGCCGGAGTTCGCGCTCGGGGTGCTGCTGGTGACCGTCCTCGCCCTCCAGTGGGGCTGGCTGCCGCCGACCGCCGTGGGCTACGGCACGGACCTGCTCGCCCACCCGGCCGCGCTCGTCCTGCCGGTGCTGGTGCTGCTGTCCCGGCCCGTGTGCTCGCTGGCCCGCCTGGTGCGGGCCGGCATGGTCGACGCGCTGGCCGCCCCGTACACCGTCCACGCCCGCCGCTACGGCATCGGCGCCGCCCGCGTCCGCTACACCCACGCACTGCCCAACGCCCTCGCCCCCGCCGCCCAGCAACTGGCCCGCACCGTCGACTGGTTGCTCAGCGGCGTCATCGTCGTGGAGGCCCTCTACGTGATCCCCGGACTCGGCACCGTCCTGCTCAACGCCGTCGCCGAACGGGACGTGCCGGTCGTGCAGGGGCTCGCCGTGGTGTTCGGCGTGCTGACCGTCGTCCTCAACCTCGGCGCCGACCTGGTCGCCCACCGGTTCGCGCCCCGGGCGGGGGTGGCCGCATGAGCCGCGTGCCGCGCTTCGCGCTCGGGGCCGTCGTCGTCGCCGTACCGCTGACGCTGGCGTTGCTCGGACCGCTGTTCGCGGGGGAACCGGGGCCGCGCACCGTGTCGTTCACCCTCGGCGACGGGCACTGGCTGGGCACCGACTTCGTGGGCCGGGACGTGTGGCGGCAGGTGCTGCACGGCGGCCGGCCCGTCGTCCTGACCGCCCTCGCGGCGACCGCCCTCGCCTACGCGATCGCCCTGCCCCTCGGCCTGATCGCCGCGCTCACCCACCGGCGCCTGCTGGAGGACCTGCTGATGCGCCCGCTGGACGTGCTGCTGGCGGTGCCGTCGCTGCTGCTGATCCTGCTCGTGGCGTCCGTGGTCGAGCCCGGCGCGGTCGGGCTGGCGCTGCTGGTGGCGCTGGTCAACATCCCGGACGCGGCCCGGATCGTCCGCGCCGCCGCCACCGAGGCCGCCGCCCGGCCCGCCGTGGAGGCGCTGCGCATGCAGGGCGAGACCTGGTGGCGGATCGCCGTCGGCTACGTCGGCCGCGCCACCTTGCGCACCCTCGCCGCCGACGCGGGCGTGCGCCTCACCGGCGTGCTCTACCTGGTGGCGACGGCCGCGTTCCTCGGCGTGGGCGTCGCGCCGGACGCCGCCGACTGGGCGGTGATGGTCGACCGCAACCGCACCGGCCTGTCCGTGCAGCCGTGGGCGGTCGTGGCGCCCGCGCTGCTGATCGTCGCCCTGACCATGGGCGCCAACCTCCTGTTCGACGCGGCACTGGACGGACGGAGCACGGACGGCGCCCGTGCGGGACGTGAGAAGGAACGATCGACGTGACCCATGAGCCCGGCGCACCGCGCCCCGTCGCCGAGATCCGCGGCCTGCGCGTCGAGATCGGCGGACGTGCCGTCGTCGACGGCGTCGACCTGCGGGTCCTGCCCGGCCGGGTCACCGCCCTCGTCGGCACGTCCGGCAGCGGCAAGACCACCACCGGCCTCGCGCTGCTCGGCGAGTACCCGCCGGGGGCCCGCGTCACCGGCGAGGTGCGCGTGCCGGACGGCGGCCCCGTCGGCTACGTTCCCCAGCAGCCGGCCTCCGCCCTCAACCCGGCCCGCCGGGTCTCGGCGCTCCTCGACGACATCGCCCGCGCCCGGGTACGGCACCTGCCGCGCCGCGAGCGCGGCGCGGCGGCCCGCGCCCAGGTGCTGCGCGCCCTGGCCGACGCCCAGCTCCCGGACGGCGAGGCCCTCCTGCGCCGCTACCCGCACCAGCTCTCCGGCGGCCAGCAGCAGCGCTTCGTCCTCGCCCAGGCGCTGCTGTCGGGCGCCCGCGTCGTCGTCGCGGACGAACCGACCACCGGACAGGACGCGTCGACCAAACGCCGCATCGTCGAGGAACTGGCCGCGGTGGCCGCGAAGGGCATCGCCGTGGTGCTGCTCAGCCACGACCTCGACGTGGTCCGCGCCCTCGCCGACGACGTCCTGGTGCTGCGCGCGGGCCGCGTCGTGGAGTCGGGCCCGCCCGAGCGGTTGTGGCTCGCCCCGCGCCACGAGTGGACCCGTCGGCTCCTCGGCACCGGCACACCGGCCCAGCCGCACGAACCGCACGCCGGCGCAACGGTCCTGGAGATACGCGATCTGACGGCACGCCACTCGGGTCGGGCGGTCCTCCGGGCCCCCCGTCTCGACCTCCACGCCGGGGAATGCCTCGCCGTCGTCGGCCGCTCCGGCAGCGGCAAGACCACGCTCGCCCGCTGCCTCGCCGGGCTGCACCGCGAGCACACCGGCGAGATCCTGCTGGACGGCCGCCCGCTCCCGGCCAGTCTCCGCCGCCGGAGCCGGGATCAACTGGCCGCCGTGCAGTACGTGTTCCAGGACGCCCGCGCCGCCTTCGACGAGTTCCGCCCGGTGCTCGGCCAGGTCGCCCGTACCGCCGTACGACTGCGCGGAGCCGACGAGGCGACGGCCCGCGCCGAGGCCCTCGCGCTCCTGGCCCGCCTCGGTCTGCCCGAGGAGTCGGCGCTCCGGCCGCCCGGCGCCCTGTCCGGCGGCGAACTCCAGCGTGCCGCCCTGGCCCGCGCACTGCTCGCCCGGCCCCGGGTGCTGATCTGCGACGAGATCACCTCCGGCCTCGACACCGTCACCCGCCGCGGCCTGCTCGACCTGCTGGCCGGTCTGCTGCGCGAGGGCGCCGGCCTCGCCCTCGTCCTCGTCACCCACGACCTGGACACCGCCCGCGCCGCCCACCGGGTCGCCGTGGTGGAGGCGGGCGAGGTGGTGGAGCAGGGGCCGGCCGAGAAGATCCTGGCCGACGAGCGGTACGCGTTCACGGCCGCCCCCCGGGGGGCGGTCCTGGACCGGCCGCCGCCGGAAGCCGGTACCGGACCGGCCGGGGCCGGGTGCCGGTCCTAGATCCGCCCCGCCCTCCGCTGCCGCCGCAGCAGCAGCCCCAGGTACAGGCCGCCGATCACCGCGGTCACCACGCCCACCGGCAGCTGGGCCGAGTCGTGGACGCGCTGGGAGGCGAAGTCGGCGGCGACCACGAGGAGGGCGCCGGTGCAGGTGGCGGGCAGGAGGTTGGGGCCGGGCGCGGCGGTCAGGCGGCGGGCCAGCTGGGGGGCGATGAGGGCGACGAACGGGACGGGACCGGCCGCGGCGGTGGCGACGGCGCACGCGGCCGTGCCGAGGACCAGAATCGTCAGCCGGGTGCGCTGCACGGGCACGCCCAGGCCGCCCGCGACGTCGTCGCCCATCTCCAGGACGCGCAGCCTGCCCGCCGCGAGCAGCACCAGCGGGAGCACCACGGCGAGCCCCGCCGCGGCCGGGCGGACGTCCTGCCAGCCCCGCCCGTTGAGGCTGCCGTTGAGCCACACCATGGCCTGCGCCGCCTCGGTGAAGCGGGCTCTGGCGAGGAGGTAGGCGTTGACGCCCTGGAGCAGGGCGCTGACCCCGATGCCGACCAGCACCAGGCGGTAACCGTGGATGCCGCGCCGCCAGGCCAGTGCGTACACCAGCACCGCGGTGGCCAGGCCCCCTCCGACCGCGCCGAACGCGATCCGCGCCCCGCCGCCCCCGGCGACCAGCACCACCAGCAGGCCCCCGGTGGCGGAGCCGTAGGTGAAGCCGACGATGTCGGGGCTGCCCAGCGGATTGCGGGTCAGGCTCTGGAACAGCGCGCCGCTCAGCCCGAGCGCCGCGCCGACCAGGACGGCGGTCAGCAGCCTCGGCAGCCTGAGCCGGCCCACGACGAAGTCGGTGCGCCGGCTGCCGTTGCCGAGCAGCGTGCGCACCACGTCGGCCGGGGAGATCGTGTACTCGCCGGTGCCCAGGGCCAGGACGCCCACCCCGGCGGTCGCGGCCAGCACCAGTACGCACACCGTCACCGCGCGGACGTCGACGCGCAGCGACAGCCGCTGCGCGGGACTGCGGACGACGCGGGAGCGGGCGGGGGCGGCGGGGGCGCGGTGCGCGGTCGTCATGCCCCCACCGTCCGGCGGTGGCGGACCAGGGCGATGAACACGGGTGCGCCGATCACGGCGGTGACCACGCCGGCGTCCAGTTCGTCGGGGCGGACCACGATCCGGCCCAGGACGTCGGCGTACAGCAGCAGCGCGGGGGCCAGCAGCATGGACAGCGGCAGCGTCCAGCGCTGGTCGGCGCCGGCGATCATGCGGGCCATGTGCGGGACGGCCAGGCCGACGAAGACCAGCGGGCCGACGGCCGCGGTGGCCGCGCCGCACAGCAGCGTCACGGCCAGCAGGCCGACGCCGCGGGTGCGGGAGACGTGGGCGCCGAGGGCGCGTGCGCTGTCGTCGCCGAGCGCGAGCGCGTTCAGGGGCCGGACCAGCGCCAGCGCCAGGGCGAGGCCCACCGCGACGAACGGCGCGAGCGCGCGCAGCGTGGCGTCGTCGGCGCGGGCCAGCGAGCCGACGCTCCAGAACCGCAGCTGGTCCAGCGTCTGCGCGTCGAGCAGCATCGCCGTCTGGCTCACGCCCGTGAACACCGCGGCGATCACCGCGCCGCTCAGCGCGAGGCGTTCGGGCGTGGCCCCGCCGCGCCCGCCGGACGCCAGCGAGTACACCAGCGTCCCGGCCACGACGGCGCCCAGCAGCGCGAACCACACCGATGCCCACAGGCTGGTCAGCCCGAGCGCGGTGACGGCGAGGACGACCCCGGCGGCGGCGCCCGCGTTGACGCCGAGCAGCCCCGGATCCGCGAGCGGGTTGCGGGTGAGGGCCTGGATGAGCGCGCCCGCCACGCCGAGGGCGGCCCCGGCGGCGACCCCGGCGAGCGTGCGCGGCACCCGTACGTCCCACACCACCGCCCTCGCCGTGGAGCCGTCGTCGTGCAGCAGCGCGTCCCAGACCACGGACACCGGCAGGGAACGGGATCCGACGGCCAGGCTGAGCAGGACGGCGGTCGTCAGCAGGAGCAGCGCGCCGGCCACGGCCAGGGTGCGGGTCGAGGCGCGGCGGCGCGCGGCCCGCGGGGACGGCCGGTGCGGCAGGCTCGCGAGACGGGCCCCGGCCGGTGTGCGGGCCCCGGCGGGCGCCCGGTCGGCCTCAGCCGGCACCGCCGCCCTCCTCCGCGCGCAGCCGCTCGGCGATCCGCCGGCCCAGCGCCTTCTTGTCGGTCTTGCCGACGGAGGTCCGCGGTAAGGAGTCCATCAGCTCCACCCGGTCGGGCAGCTTGTAGGCGGCGAGACCGCGTTCGGTGAGGAACTCGGCGAGCTGCCGCTGCGTCGGGGCCCGGCCGCGCGGCACCAGGCAGGCGCAGGTGCGCTCGCCCATGGTGTCGTCGGGGACGCCGACCACGGCGGCGTCGTGCACGCCGGGGTGGGCCAGCAGGTGGTCCTCCAGCTCCTCCGCGGAGATCTTGTCTCCGCCCCGGTTGATCTGGTCCTTCTCCCGTCCCTCGACGACCAGATGACCGGAGGGCAGCACGCGCACCAGGTCGCCGGTGCGGTAGAAGCCGTCCTCGGTGAAGGCGCGCGCGTTGTGCTCGGGCGCCCGGAAGTAGCCGCGCAGGGTGTAGGGGCCGCGGGTGAGCAGTTCGCCGGTGGCTCCCGGGGGAACGTCGCGTCCGTCGGCGTCCACGACCCGGATCTCGTCGGCGGGGGACAGCGGCCGGCCCTGGGTGCCGGTCACCAGGCCGGCGGGGTCGTCCAGGCGGGTGTAGTTGAGCAGCCCCTCGGCCATGCCGAAGACCTGCTGGAGGGCGCAGCCGAGAACGGGGCCGACGCGGGCGGCGGGCTCCGCGCCGAGCTTGGAGCCGCCGACCTGGAGCAGTTCCAGCGAGGACAGGTCGGCGTCCTCCCACTCGACGGCGTCCAGCCACAGCAGGGCGATCGGCGGGACCACGGCGGTGACGGTCACCCGCTCCCGCTCGATCAGCGCGAAGGCGTCCTCCGGGCTGGGCGTGGGGGAGAGCACCACCGTGCCGCCGGCCGCCAGGGCGCCGAGCAGGCCGGGGCAGGCGAGGGCGAAGTTGTGGGCGGCCGGCAGGACGACGAGGTAGACGGTGGACTCGTCGAAGCCGCAGACCTCGGCGCTGCCCCGGACGTTGTAGGCGTAGTCGTCGTGCGTACGGGGGATCAGCTTGGGCCTGCCGGTGGTGCCGCCGGACAGCAGCAGCACCGCGACGCCGGCCGGGTCGGGCTCGGGCAGCGGCACGGGCTCGGCGTCCAGGCCGGCGAGCGGGGTGAACTCGGCGGGGTCACCGTCCACCAGGACGTGCGCGACGGACGGCACCGCCTTGCGCAGGGCGCGGGCCAGGACGCGATGGTCGTAGCCGTCGTGCACGTCGGGGATCGCGCAGGCGGTGGCGCCGGCGACCTCGGCGACGTGCGTGATCTCGCTCTCGCGGTGCGCGGGGAGGGTCAGCACCGGGATCGCGCCCGCCCTGAGCAGAGCGAAGAACAGCACCACGAAGGCGTCCGTGTTGGGCAGTTGGACGACCACCCGGTCGCCGGCGCCGATGTCGAGCCGGTGCAGACCCGCAGCCGTACGGTCGGCGCGCCGGTCGAGTTCGGCGTAGGTCCAGCGGTGGCCGGCGGCGTCCACGAGGGCGGTGCGTCCGGGGGAACGTACCGCCCGGTCGCGCAACAGCCGGTCCAGCGGCCTGCCCTGCCAGTAGCCCGCGGCGCGGTAGGCGGCCGCCGCCGCGTCCGGCCAGGGCACCCAACCGTCGAGCATCCTCAACTCCCGCCTGCCGATGAGGAAAGGCTTACCTAACGTCCTTTCGGGGTCAAGCCTGTCGGCGTTCTGGACGGGCCGTCCGCGCGGGGCTAGGGTCGTCTCTCGATTAGGTTAGGTTAACCTAACTCAGGGAGGTAGGTCCCTTGCTGCGTTACCGGAGCGCGGAGACGGAACTGCCGGGTGATCCTCTCCGAAGGGCCGCGGAACTGGCCGAGTCGGACCTGTTCGACCAGTACGTGCTCTACGAGCGGGACGGCGACTGCTGGTTCGCCGGGGGAGCGCTCGCCGAGATCGTGGCCGACCGCTCCACAATCCGCAGCCGCCGCCCGGCCGCCGGGAAGACCGGCGCCGGCCCGGAACGCCCGCCCGCCGAAACCACCGCCCCCGTCGGCCCGCACCCTCTCGGCCAAGTCCGCGACCTCCTCGCGGAGTTACCCGTGGAGGGCTGGAACGCCTACGGCTGGACGGCGTTCGAGCTCTCCCACCTGTACGCCGGACGCCCCGACCGGGCCGGCGAGCACGACCTGCTCCACCTGATCGTCCCGCACAGCGAGGTGGAGCTGCGCCGGGACGGCACCGCCCTCGTGCGCAGCGCGGACGAACCCACCCTCGCCGCACTCCTCGCCCTCCTGCGCGTGCCCCCCGCGCCCCGAAGTCCCGCCCCGCCCCGGCCCGTCGACGTGGCCGACGCCGACGGCACCTACCCGGACCTGGTCGCCCGCGCGATCGAGGAGATCAGGACCACCGGCCTGCAGAAGGTCATCCTCTCCCGCGCCGTCCCCGTCCCCTTCCCGGTGGACTTCGCCGCCACCTACCTCCACGGCCGCGCGCACAACACCCCCGCCCGCTCCTACCTCCTCGACCTCGGCGGGCGGCGGATCACCGGGTTCAGCCCCGAGACCGTGGTCGAGGTCGGCGCGGACGGCGAGGTCGTCACCCAGCCGCTCGCCGGCACCCGCGCCCGCGGCCTCGGCGACGCCGAGGACGAGCGGCTGCGCGCCGAACTCCTCGCCGATCCCAAGGAGATCTCCGAGCACGTGCTCTCCGTGAAGCTGGCCGAGGAGGAGATGGCGACCGTGTGCCGGCCGGGCTCCGTGTCGGTGCGCGACCTGCTGAGCGTGCGCCGGCGCGGCAGCGTCCAGCACCTCGGCTCCAGCGTGCACGGCACGCTCGCCGCACCCGCCACCGCCTGGGACGCCCTGCGCGCGGTCTTCCCGGCCGTCACCGCCTCCGGCATTCCCAAGGCCACCGCGTACGACTGCATCGCCCGCCTGGAGAAGGAGGCGCGCGGCGTCTACGGCGGCGCCGTGCTCAGGGCGTCCCACTCCGGAGCCCTCGATGCCGCCCTCGTGCTGCGCAGCGTCTTCGAGCAGGACGGCCGCACCTGGCTGCGGGCCGGCGCGGGCGTCCTCGCCGGCTCCACCCCGGCCCGGGAACTGGAGGAGACCCGCGAGAAGCTGCGCAGCGTCGCCCCGTACGTGGTTCCCGCCCGGGACCGGGGCTAGGGGGCGGCGTGCGGCTGGGAGAAGTGGTCGTCGACGTCGCTCCGCTGCGCTCCGGCAGGAACTTCCGGCTGGTGTTCGCCACCCAGGCGATCTCCATGGTCGGCACCCATCTGACGTCGGTCGCGGCGAGCGTGCAGGTCTACGACCTGACCGGATCCTCGCTCGAGGTCGGCCTGATGAGCCTGGTGCTGGGGCTGTCCCTGCTCGTCGGGCTGGTCGCGGGCGGGCTGCTCGCCGACCGGGCCGACCGGCGCCGGATCGTCCTGGTCACCCGCGCGCTGACCGCGCTGGTCATCGCCGCCCTGGCCGTCAACGCAGCCCTGCCCGAGCCGCGGGTGTGGTTCGTGTTCGTCGCCGCCGTCCTCGCCGGACTGACCGGAGGGCTCGGCGGACCCGCTCTCATGGCGGCGACCCCCGGCCTGGTCGCGCCCGGCCAACTCGCCGCCGCCGGCGCGCTGATCACCCTCACCGCCCAGCTCGGCGCCATGGCCGGCCCCGCGCTCGCGGGGCTCGTCGCGGCCGGGCCGGGCGTGGCGATGTGCTTCGCGATCGACGCGGGGATCTACGTCGTCGGCCTCGCGCTGCTCGCGCCGCTGCCCGCACTGCCGCCCGAGGGCGCCGGCGAGGCCCCGCATCCGCTGCGGGCCATGGCGCAAGGCGTGCGCTTCGTGCGCGGCAACCAGGTCGTGGCCGGACTGCTGCTGATCGACGTGTGCGCCGTGGTCTTCGCCATGCCCTACGCCCTCTTCCCCGAAATGGCCGCCGAGCACTTCGACGGCGGCGCCTCCACCGTCGGCCTGCTCTACGCCGCCCCCGCCGTCGGCTCCTTCTGCTCCGCCCTGACCAGTGGCTGGGCCGGCCGTGTGCACCACACCGGACGGGCGCTGATCGGCGCGGTCGGGCTGTGGGGCGCCGGCATCGCCTGCTTCGGACTGAGCCCCGACCTGTGGCTCGCGCTTCTCTTCCTCGCCCTGGCCGGATTCGGCGACACCGCCTCCGAGATCCTGCGCCGGGCGCTGCTCCAGCACCACACGCCCGACCGCCTCCAGGGCCGGGTCGGCAGCCTGTGGCTCGCCCAGGCCACGGCCGGCCCCTCCGTCGGCAACCTCGAAGCGGGCCTGGTGGCACGGGCGCTCGGCTCCTCGGCGGGCGCGGCGGCGGTCGGCGGGCTGGTCTGCCTCGCGGGCGTGGCCGCGCTCGCCGTGGCCATGCCGCAGCTGCGCAGGGCCACCCTGCAGGGGCCGCCGGCCACCGAGGACCGCGAGCCCGCCCCGCCGGCCGAGGCCGCCGACCGGCCCACGCCGTAACCACGTCCCGACCCAGGGGGGCTCGGTGCACCGCACCCCGCGCAACAGCAGGAACCAACGAGCCACCGGCACCCGGGCCGGCCCGCACCCCGTCGGACCCCTCGCCACCGACCGGCAGCCGACGGACGCCGCCGGCGTCGTCGAGGGCGAACCCGTCCCGGCCGCCGGCCCCGGCGGCGGCCGGGGACCTGCGCCACCCCCGGCGCGCCCGGCGCCGACGGGGCCGCCGCGCACCCGATCCACCCCGCGAGCAGGAGAGGAACGAGCCATGACCAACCCGTTCGACGACGACAACGGCGTCTTCCGCGTCCTCGTGAACGACGAGGGCCAGTACTCCCTGTGGCCGGAGTTCGCCCCCGTCCCGGCCGGCTGGACCAGCGTCCACGGCCCCGGCTCCCGCGCCGACTGCCTCGACCACATCGAGCGCCACTGGACGGACATGCGCCCGCGCAGCCTCGCCGAGGCGATGCGCGAGGCAGGCGCCTGATGGCCGCCCGCCCGGGCGTGGAGGACGTCCTGCCGCTGTCCCCGACGCAGGAGGGAATGGTCTTCCACACGCTGTACGACGCACACGGCCACGACGTCTACACGGGCCGGCTCGCCCTGAGTCTCGAAGGCCCCCTGGACCAGGACCGGATGCGGTCCGCCGCCGAGGCGCTGCTCGCCCGGCACGCCAATCTGCGCGCCGCGTTCCGCAGCCGGCGCTCCGGCGGGGCCGTGCAGGTGATCAAGGCCGCCGTGCGCACCCCGTGGCGCGTCACCGACCTGCGGGACACGCCCGCCGAGGAGCGCGCCCGGGCGTGGGAACGGCTGCTGGCGGCGGAGGCCGCCGAGCGGTTCGACCTGGCCCGGCCGCCGCTGGTGCGGTTCCGGCTGGTGGTCTTCGGGGAGCGCGAGCACCGGCTCGTCGTGACCTCGCACCACCTGCTGTGGGACGGCTGGTCGGCGCCCGTTCTGGTGCGGGAGCTGTTCCACCTCTACACCGCTGGCGGCGACCCCGCCGCGCTGCCCCGCGTACGCCCCTACCGCGACTACCTCGCCTGGCTCGCCCGCCAGGACCGCCGGGCCGCCGCCCGAGCCTGGGGCGCCGCCCTGGCCGAACTCGACGGCCCGTCGCTGATCGCCCCCGAGGCCCGCGGCAGGCCCGTCGCGGAGCCGTCACGGCTGGTGATACGGCTGTCCGAGCGGGAGACGGCCGGACTCGAGGCCGCCGCCCGCGCCCGGGGCGTCACCGTCAGCACGGCACTCCAGGGCCTGTGGGCCGTGCTGCTCGGCCGGCTCACCGGCCGCACGGACGTCGTCCTCGGCGCGACCGTCTCCGGCCGCGACGCGGACGTGCCGGGCATCGAGTCGATGGTCGGCCTGTTCATCAACACCCTGCCGGTACGGGTCCGGCTGCGGCCCGCCGAGCCGGTCGGCGACCTGCTGGCGCGGCTGCAGGGCGAACAGGCGGCGCTGCTCGGCCACCAGTACCTCGGCCTCGCCGACATCCAGCGCGCCGCCGGGCACACCGTCCTCTTCGACACGCTGCTGGTGTTCGAGAGCTACCCGATCGACGACGACGCCATCGCCGCCGCCCTCGGCCCCGGCGGCCCCCGCATGACGGGCGTGTCCGTCCTCGACGGCACCCACTACCCGCTGACGGTCACCGCGCTGCCCGGCGCCCGGCTGACGCTGACGTTCGCCCGTCAGCCGCAGGCCCTGGACGCCGCGTTCGTGGAACGCGCCGCAGGCGAACTGCGCGGCCTCGTCGCCGCGTTCGCCGCCGACCCGGCCCGCCCGGTCGCCCGCCTCCACACGCCCGGCGACGACGAGCGCCGCGCCCTGCACGAGCGGGCGGCCGGCGCCGACCGCCCGCTGCCGCACCCCACCCTCCGCGACCTGTTCGAGGCACAGGCCGCCCGCACCCCCGGCGCACCGGCCCTCCACCACGCCGACGCCACCCTCACCTTCGCCGAACTCGACGCCCGCGCCGACCGGTTGGCGGGCGCCCTCACCGCCCGCGGCGCCGGACCGGAGACCGTCGTCGCCGTCGCCCTGCCGCGCGGCCCCGACCTGGTATGCGCCATGCTCGCGGTGGCCAAGGCCGGCGCGGCCTGTCTGCCGGTCGACCCGGCCTACCCGCCCGAGCGCATCGCCCTGATGCTCGGCGACGCAGACCCCCGCCTGGTGATCTGCCTCCCCTCCCGGGCCGGCGCCCTACGGGTGGACCCCGCCGCCGTGTGCCCGCCCGACGCCACCGGACCCCTCCCGCGCCCCCGCGCCGGCCTCGCGCCCGAGCACCCCGCCTACATCGTCTTCACCTCCGGATCGACGGGCCGCCCCAAGGGCGTCGTCGGCACCCAGCGTGCCCTGGTCAACCGGCTCGCCTGGTACGCGCGGCAGGTCCGCGAGGCCGCGGCGCCCGGCGTACGGCTCGCCAAGAGCCCGGTCAGTTTCATCGACGGGCTCACCGAGCTGCTCGGCTCCCTGATCGCCGGGGAGCCCGTCGCCCTCGCCGGCGACGACGAGCTGGGCGACCCGCGCGCTCTCGCCGCCCTGGCCGACCGCACCGGCGCCACGATCGTCACGGCCGTCCCCAGCCTCTTGACGGGCCTCGTCGAATCCGCCCCACCCGGCTCCTTCACCACCGTCCGCACCTGGGTCGCCAGCGGGGAGCCCCTCACCGGCGAACTGGCCCGCGCCATGGCCGACCGCTGGCCCGAGGCCCGGCTGCTCAACCTCTACGGCTGTTCCGAGGCGGCCGGCGACAGCCTCGCCCACACCTGCACCGGCGAGGACGGCCCCGTCCCCGTCGGCGTGCCCCTCGACAACACCCGCGTCCACGTCCTCGACCCCTTTCTGCACCCGGTCCCGCCCGGCGCGGTCGGCGAGCTGTACCTCGCCGGCGCCGGACTCGCCCGCGGCTACCTCCACCAGGCCGCCCGCACCGCCGAACGCTTCGTCGCCGACCCCTTCGGCCCGCCAGGCAGCCGCCTCTACCGCACCGGCGACCTCGCACGCCCGCGCCCCGACGGCGTCGTCGAGTACCTGGGCCGCGCCGACGACCAGGTCAAGATCCGCGGCTTCCGCGTCGAACCCGGCGAGGTCGAGGCGGCCGTGCGCACCCTGCCCGCCGTGCGCGGCGCGGCCGTGGTCGCCCGCCCCGGCGACGGCCCGACCCCGCCGCGGCTGGTGGCGTACGTCGTTCCCCGGTCCGGCGAGGACATCGACCCGTTGACCGTGCGCCGCACCCTGGCCGAGCGGCTCCCCGGCCATCTGGTGCCGGCCGCCGTGGTCGCCGTCGACGCCCTGCCGATGACACCCAGCGGCAAACTGGACCGCCGCGCCCTGCCCGCCCCCGACTTCGGCGCGGCGCACTCCGCCCAGCCGCCCCGCACCGAGGCGGAGAAGGTGCTGTGCGCCCTGTTCTCCGACGTGCTCGGCGTCGAACAGGTCGGCGCCCACGACGACTTCTTCGAGCTGGGCGGCGACAGCATCGTCTCCGTCCGGCTCGCCGACCGGGCCCGCCGCGCCGGCTTCGACCTGGCCCCGCGGGACGTCTTCACCCACCGCACCCCGGCGGGGCTCGCCCATGCCGCACCGGCCGGCCGGGCGGCCGGGGAGTTCACCGCCGGCGACGCCCCACTGGTGTCGCTCAGTCCGTCCCAGCTCGACAAGGTCGAGGCGAGGTGGAGGAACCGATGACCACGCAGTCCGCCGACGCGGGGCAGGACGGTTCGCCGGTCGAGGACGTCCTTCCGCTGTCCCCGCTGCAACAGGGCCTGCTCTTCCACGCCCTGTTCGACGAGGCCGCCGCCGACGTCTACACCATGCGGTCCCTGGTGGAACTCGAAGGCCCGCTGGAGCCCGCCCTGTTGCGCACCGCCGCCGAGGAACTCCTCGCCCGGCACCCCAGTCTGCGCAGCGCCTTCCTCCACGAGGACCTGGACGAACCGGTGCAGGTCGTCCTCAAGGAGGCCCCCCTCGACTGGACCGAGACCGCCACCGCCGGCCCGGCAGACCTCCTGGCCCGGCCCGAGCCCCGCTTCGACCTCACCGCGCCGCCCCTGCTCCGCCTCACCCTGGCCAAGGACCCCGGCGGCGACCAGAGGTGGCTGCTGCTCCTGACCAACCACCACCTGCTGCTGGACGGCTGGTCCGTCCCGCTGCTCGTCCGCGAACTGCTCCAGCTCTACGCCGCCCGGCTCCACCCCGGCCGGTCCGCACCTCCGCCGCCCGTGCGCCCGTACCGGGACTTCCTGGCCTGGCTCGCCGCCCGTGACCGCGACGCCGCCGCCGAGGCCTGGCGCACGGCGCTCGCCGGAGCCGCGCCGACCCTTCTCGCGCCCACGGCGGCAGGGCTCGTGCCCGTCCCGCCCGAGCTGCACACCCTCACCCTCACCGAGGAACTCACCGACTCCGTGCACCAGCTGGCCCGCGGTCGCGGCGTCACCGTCAACACCGTCGTCCAGGGCCTGTGGGCGCTGCTCCTGGCCCGGCTCACCGGGCGGGACGACGTGGTCTTCGGCGCCACCGTCGCCGGCCGGCCCGCCGACCTGGCCGGCGCGCGTTCCATGATCGGGCTGTTCATCAACACCGTGCCGGTGCGCGTGACCGTGCCGCCCGGCGAGCGGGCCGGGGCCTACCTGCGGCGGGTGCAGGACGAGCAGGCGCGGCTGATGGACCACCACCACGTCGGCCTCACCGAGATCCAGCGCGTCGCCGGCACGGGCGACCTCTTCGACACCCTGGTCGTCTTCGAGAACTACCCGGTCGACCGGGCCGCCGTCGCCGAGGCCGAGGCGGCGGCAGGACTGCGCGTCGTCCGCGTCGAGGGCTCCGGGGCCACCCACTACCCGCTGACCCTCGCCGTGCTCGCCGAGCGGCGGCTGGGCGTCGTCTTCGAGTTCCGGCCCGACGCCTACGACCGCGCCACGGTCGAGGAACTGGCCGCCCGCTTCGAACGCCTCGTCCGGGCCGTCGTCGCCTCGCCCGACGCCCCGCTCGCCGCCCTCGACGTCCTCGCCCCCGGCGAGCGCGCCGCACTCCTCGCCCAGGGCGACACCACGCGCGTCCCCCCGCCGCACGCCACCATGCCGCAGATCCTGCAGAGCCAGGCCGCCCGCACCCCGGACGCGATCGCGGTGGCGGGCGCGGACCGGCGGCTGACGTTCGCCGCACTGAACGCCGCCGCCAACCGGCTGGCCCGGCTGCTGGTGGAGGCGGGCGCGGGACCCGAGCGGATCGTCGCCCTCGCGCTGCCGCCCGACCCGGACACGATCACCGCGCTGCTCGCCGTGCAGAAGGCGGGCGCCGCGTATCTGCCGCTCGACCCCGCCTGGCCCGCCGGACGGACGGCCGGGATGCTCGCCGACGCCCGCCCCGTGGCGCTCCTCGCCACCGCCGCCACGGCCCCCGAGAATCCCGGCGGCACACCGCTGCTCCTCCTGGACGACCCCGGCGCCCGGCAGCGGCTCGCCGCCGCGGACCCCCGCGACCTCACCGACGCCGACCGGCTCGCCCCGCTGCGTCCCGAACACCCCGCCTACGTCATCCACACCTCCGGCTCCACGGGCCGCCCGAAGGGCGTCGTCGTCCCGCACCGGGCCGTCGCCAACCTGTTCGCCGCCCATCACGCCGCCCTGTTCGCGCCGGCGTCCGCCGCGGCAGGCGGCCGTCCGCTGCGGGTCGGGCACGCCTGGCCCACCGCCTTCGACGCCTCCTGGCAGCCCATGCTGTGGATGTTCGCCGGGCACGCCCTGCATCTCGTCCCCGACGAGGTGCGCCGCGACCCGGACGCGCTGCGCGACTTCCTGGCCGGGCACGGCATCGAGTTCATCGAACTGTCCCCCTCGCTGGTCGGCGAGCTGGTCACCCGGGACGGCTGGCGGGCCGGGCTGAGGGTGCTCGGCGTCGGCGGCGAGGCCGTACCGCCCGGCCTGTGGCGCACCCTGCGGGCGCAGGACGGCCTCACGGTGCACAACCTCTACGGGCCCACCGAGTGCACCGTCGACTCCGCCGACTGCGACCTCGCGCTCAGCGACCGGCCCGCGGTCGGCCGCGCCGTGGCGGGGGCCCGCCTCTACATCCTCGACGGGCACCTCAACCCCGTCCCCACCGGTGTCGACGGCGAGCTGTACATCGCGGGCGAGGGCCTGGCACGCGGCTACCTCGGCCGCCCGGCGGCCACCGCGGGCCGGTTCGTCGCCGACCCGTTCTCCGGCCGGCCCGGCGCGCGCATGTACCGCACCGGCGACGTCGCCCGCTGGACGCCGGACGGCCTGGTGGAGTGCCTCGGCCGGACCGACGACCAGGTCAAGATCCGCGGCCATCGCGTCGAGCCCGGCGAGATCGAGGCGGTGCTGCTCGGTCATCCGCTCGTGGAGCGCGCCGCGGTCGTCGTCCGCGAGGCCGCGGCCGGGGCCCGCCGGCTGGTCGCCTACGTCGTGCCGGCCCCGTCCGCCGCACAGAACACCCCGGACGCCTGGGAGCCGCTGTCCGACGAACTGCGCCGGGCGGCGGCCGGGGCGCTGCCCGACCACATGGTCCCCTCGGCGTTCGTCCGCGTCGACGGCTTCCCGCTCACCCTCAACGGCAAGCTGGACACCGCCGCCCTCCCCGTCCCCGCCCGGCCCCCGGGGCCGGCCGCGCTGCCACCCCGCGACACCCTGGAACGGCGGCTCGCCGAGCTGTTCGCGCAGGTGCTCGGGCTGGACACGGTCGGCGTGCGCGACAGCTTCTTCGCGCTCGGCGGCGACAGCATCGTCTCCATGCGGCTGGTCGCCCAGGCCCGTGCCGCCGGGCTCGCCCTCTCCCCGCGCGACGTCTTCGAACAGCCCACGGTCGAAGGCCTGGCCCGACGCGCGACCCCGGCCGGCCCGGCCCGCGCGGCGGGCGGCGACGGCACCGGCGACATGCCCCTGACCCCCGTCCTCGCCGCGCTCGTGGCACAGGGCGGCCCCTTCCGCCGGCTCAGCCAGGCGCGGTTCCTGAGAACCCCGCCCGGACTGGACCTCGACGGCCTGCACCGTGTCGTCCAGGCCGTCCTGGACCGGCACGACCTGCTGCGCGCCACCCTGTCCCACGACGGCTCCCGGCGGTTGACGGTCGCCCCCGCCGGATCCGTGGCCGCCGCGGGCGTCGTACGACGGATCGACGCGGCCCACCTCGACCACGCGGCCGTCGGCACGCTGGTCCCGGGCGCGTTCGACGAGCTGGCGGGCGAACTCGACCCGGCGAAGGGCGCGGTGGCCCGGTTCCTCTGGTACGACGCCGGGGCGGACCGCGAGGGCCGGCTGCTGGTCGTGCTGCACCACCTCGTCACCGACGCGGCCTCCTGGGGCGTCCTGGTGGCCGACCTGGCGGCGGCCGGCACGGGAGCGGCGCCCTCACCGCCCGGCACCTCCTTCAAGCAGTGGGCCGAGGCTCTGCACACCGAGGCCCGCACCCCGCGCCGCACCGCCGAACTCGCCCTGTGGGAAGGCATCCTCGACCGCCCCGAACCGCGCCTGGGCGCAGCCGCCCTCAACCCCTCAGTCGACACCACGGCCACCCTGCGCACCCACTGGACCACCTACGTCCCCGGCGCCCCCCTCACCGGCGACCGCGTCCGGGAGACCCTGCTGACCGCCCTCGCCCTCGCCGTCCCGGCATGGCGACGCGCCCTCGGCCGCCCGGCGCCGGACGACGACACCTCCGTGCTGATCGCCCTCGAGAGCCACGGCCGCGAGGAGCACCTCCTGCCCGGCGCCGACCTGTCCACCACCATGGGCCGGTTCACGACCCTCTTCCCGGTCCGCCTCGACCCCGGCCCTGCACCCGGCAGACGTCAACTGCTGCGCGTCCGTGAACAGTTGACGGCCCTCCCCGACGGAGGCATCGGCCACGGCCTGCTGCGCCACCTCAACCCGGACACCGCCGCCCGCCTCGCCCGGCTCCCCGCACCCCAAATCCGCTTCCACCACCTCGGCCGCCCGGCGTCGGGCGAGCGCCGCGACTGCGCGCTCTTCACCGGCGCTCCCGAGACCGGCGTCATGGGCGGCATGGCCGACCCCGACATGCCCGTCCCGTACGCGCTGGCCGTCGACGCCGCCCTCACCGGCGAAGCCCCGGGCGGGGACGGCGCCGAACCCGTGCTGCGGGTCTCCTGGCAGTGGCCCGACCGGCACTTCACCCGAGCAGAGATCGAACAACTGGCCGAGCTGTGGGTCGGCCTCCTCGACGAGCTGCGGAAAGGCGAAGACCAGTGACACAGACGCCCCCCGCGACCGACCTCGCCGCCCGCAGGCGCGAACTGCTGCGCCGCCGCCTGGCGCACGCCGGCCTCGCCGACGCCCGCGCCCGCGGCGAGCACATCCCGCGCCGCCCGGCCGACGCCGGCCCGCTCCCGCTGTCGTACGCCCAGTCCCGCATGTGGCTGCTCCAGCAGCTCGACCCGGCCTGCCCCGCGTACAACGTCTGCCTCGCCCTCCGGCTGAGCGGCCCTCTCGACGCGGACGCGCTGCGGACGGCGCTGCAGGGCCTGGTCGACCGGCACGAAGTGCTCCGCACCCGCTACCCGGTTGCCGCCGACGGCACCCCCGTGCAGGCGGTCGACGCGAGCGCCGGCGTGGCCTTCGAGGCGGCCGAGCTGAGCGCACTCCCGGCGGCCGAACAGGACCGGCGCGCCGACGAACTCGCCCGCACCGCCTCCGCCACCCCCTTCGACCTCGCCGCCGACCACCCGCTGCGCGCCCTGCTCCTGCGCCGCGGCCCCGACGACCACACCCTCGTCCTGACGGTCCACCACATCGCCTGGGACGGCGGCACCTTCGCCGTCCTCTCCCACGACCTGACCGCCCTCTACCGCGCGGCCACCACCGGCGAGCCGTCCGGCCTCGAACCGCCGCCCGTGCAGTACGCCGACTACGCGGTGTGGCAGCGCACCACCTGGACCCACGAACGGCTGTCCCGCCACCTCGACCACTGGCGCACCGCCCTCACCCCGCCCCCGGCGCCCCTCGCCCTGCCCCTCGACGCCCCCCGCGCCCCGCACCCCACCGCACGCGGCGACCGCCGCCACCACACCTTCGCCGCCGACGTCACCGACCGCCTCACCGCGTTCGCCCGTTCGACGGGCGCGACCCCGTTCATGGTGCTGCTCGCCGGACTCGCCGCGCTGCTGCACCGCTGCACCGGCGCCACCGACATCCCCGTCGGCTCCGCCGTCATGCACCGCGACCTGCCCGGACTCGACCGGCTGATCGGCAACTTCGGCAACACCCTCGCCCTGCGCGCCGACCTCGACGGCGACCCCGGATTGGCCGAACTCGTCGACCGCGTCCGCCGGCTGACCACCGAGGCGTACGCCCACCAGGACATGCCCTTCGACCGGCTGGTGGAGGAACTGCGCCCGGAACGGCCCCCGGGCCGCTCCGTCTACTTCGACGTCATGCTCCTCTTCCTCACCCAGGGCCTCGAAGGACCCGAACTGCCGGGCGTGAGCGCGAGCTGGGAGACCGTCCACAACGGCACCACGCAGTTCGACCTCTCCCTGGAGGCGTTCCTCACCGGAGGGCGGCTGCGGATCGAGGCCACCTGGCGCAGCGAGCTGTTCGCCCCGGACACCGTCGACCGGCTCCTCGGCCACCTGGAGACCCTCCTCGCCGCCGGCCTCACCGATCCCGAACGGCCCGCGTCCCGACTGCCGTTGATGACCCCCGCCGAACAGGACCGGGTCCTGCGGGACTCGGACGCCACCGGCCGCCCCCTGCCCCCCGCCACCCTCACCGCCCTGCTCGCCCACCAGGCCGCCCGCACCCCCGACGCCCCGGCACTGCACGCCGACGGCAACACCCTCACCTACGCCGAACTCCACGCCCGCGCAAGCCGCCTGGCCCGGCTGCTCCTCGCCCACGGCGCCGGCCCCGAGCGCCTGGTCGGCGTCGCGCTGGAACGCGGCCCCCACCTGGTCGTGGCGCTCCTCGCCGTCCTCAAGGCGGGCGGCGCCTACGTCCCGCTGGACCCCGGCTACCCGCCCGAACGACTGGCGTTCCTCCTGCGGGACACCGCCCCCGCGCTCGTGCTGACCGCCGGCGCCGTCGCCCTCCCCGCGACCGGCGCGCCCGTCCTGCGGCTGGACGATCCGGCCGTGCGGGAGCGGATCGCCGCCCTCGACCCCGCCGAACCCACCGACGCCGACCGCCCGCACCCGCTGCTCCCCGGCCACCCCGCCTACGTCATCCACACCTCCGGCTCCACCGGCCGCCCCAAGGGCGCCGTCGTCCCGCACGCCGCGATCGTCAACCGGCTGCTGTGGACGCAGGACGCCCACCCGCTCGGCCCCGACGACCGCGTGCTCCAGAAGACGCCGGCCGGGTTCGACGTGTCCGTGTGGGAGTTCTTCTGGCCGCTGATCAGCGGCGCGACCCTGGTGCTCGCCCGGCCCGGCGGCCACCGCGACCCCGGCCACCTCGCCGCGCTGATCCGCGAAGAGGGCGTCACCACCGTCCACTTCGTCCCCTCCATGCTGCGGGTCTTCCTGGACGACCCCGCCGCCGGGACCACCCGGGGCGTGCTGCGCCGGGTGCTGTGCAGCGGCGAGGCCCTGCCCGCCGGCCTCGCCGAGCGCTGCGCCCGCCTGCTGGCCGGCGCCGAGGTGCACAACCTCTACGGCCCCACCGAGGCCGCCGTCGACGTCACCGCCTGGCCCTGCGCCGAGGGAGCCCGCACCCCGGCCGGATCGGCGCCCATCGGCCGGCCCGTGTGGAACACCCGCACCCTGGTCCTGGACGCCCGCCTGCGCCCGGTACCGCCCGGGGTGCCCGGGGAGTTGTACCTGGGCGGCGTCCAGCTCGCCCGCGGCTACCTCGGCCGCCCCGCCCTCACCGCCGCCCGTTTCGTCGCCGACCCCTACGGCCCGCCCGGCGCCCGCCTGTACCGCACCGGCGACCTGGTGCGCCGCAATGCCCGCGGGGCGCTGGAGTTCCTCGGCCGCACCGACGACCAGGTCAAGATCCGCGGCATGCGGGTCGAACCCGGCGAGACCCGGGCCGCGGCGGCCGCCCTGCCCGGCGTGTCCCAGGCCGCCGTCACCGTACGCCCGGACGCGCACGGCGACCCGGAGCTGACCGCCTACGTCGTCCCGCTCCCCGGAGCCCGCCTCGAACCGCCGCGCGTCCGACGGGACCTCGCGGCGGTCCTGCCGGACCAGGCGCTGCCCGCCGCCGTGGTGGTCCTGGAGGCCCTGCCGCTGACGCCCCACGGCAAGGTCGACCACCGGGCGCTGCCCGCACCCGACCGCACCGGCCCGACCACGGCCGTCGCAGACCCGCCGAGCACCGCGGCGGAGGCGCTCCTGTGCCGGCTCTTCGCGGACCTGCTCACCCTGCCCGCCGTCGGCGCGCACGACGACTTCTTCGCCCTCGGCGGCCACTCCGTGCTGGCCATCCGGCTCGTCGCCCGCCTGCGCGCCGAACGCGGCGCCGCCGTGCCCCTGCGCGCGGTCTTCGACACCCCGACGGCCGCCGCACTCGCCCCGCTGCTCGACACGGCGGGCGGCGGCTGCGCCAGGCCCGCCCTGCGCCCGGTCGTCCCGCGCCCCGAGCCGGTCCCGCTGTCCTCCGCGCAGGCCCGACTGTGGTTCCTGCACCGGCTGGAGGGCCCCGCGCCCACCTACAACATCCCCACCGCCCTCCACTTCACCGGACCGCTCGACCCGCACGCCCTGCACGCCGCGCTCACCGACGTGGTCGCCCGGCACGAGGCGCTGCGCACGGTCTTCCCCGACGACGACGGCACCCCACGCCAGCACGTCCTGCCCGCCCCCGACGTGCCCTTCGAGACCGTCACCGCCCGCGACGGGGACCTTCAGGACCTGCTGCGCGACCGCGCGGCCCATCGCTTCGCGCTGGACCGCGACATCCCGTTGCGCGCCACCCTGTTCGCCCTCGCTCCCGAGCAGCACGTCCTGCTCCTGCTCGTCCACCACATCGCCACCGACGGCTGGTCGGCCGGCCCGCTGCTCGCCGACCTGGAGACGGCGTACGCGGCCCGGCTGGGCGGCGCCCCGCCCGACTGGCCGCCGCTGCCCGTGCAGTACGCCGACCACACCCTCCGGCAGCGGCAGTCGCTCGACGCCGGCGCCGCAGCCCGCGCACTCGACCACTGGAAGGAGCGCCTGGCCGGGCTGCCGGAGGAGATCCAGCTCCCCACGGACCGGGCCCGCCCGCCCGTGCACCACCACGACGCCGACGCGGTGGACTTCACCCTCGACGCCGAACTCCACGCCGGGCTCCGGGAGTTGGCCGCCGACACCGGCGCCACCGTCTTCATGACGCTCCAGGCCGCCGTGGCCGTGCTGCTCAGCCGGCTCGGCGCCGGCGACGACATCCCCCTCGGCACGCCGGTCGACGGGCGCGGCGACCCCGCCCTCGACGGCCTGGTCGGCCTCTTCGTCAACACGCTGGTGCTGCGCACCGACGTCTCGGGCGACCCGACCTTCCGCGAACTGCTCGCCCGCGTCCGCGCGTCGGACCTCGACGCCTTCGCCCACCAGGACCTTCCCTTCGAGCAGCTGGTGGACGCGCTGGGCCCCGCCCGCTCGATGGGCCGGCACCCGCTGTTCCAGGTCATGCTCGCCCACGAGCACGCTCCCGCGGGCGCCCGGGCCTTCGCCGGGGCGACCGTCGCCGAGCGCCGCGTCGACTTCTACACCGCCAAGACCGACCTGGCCTTCCACCTGCTCGAACACCCCGACGCCGGCGGTGTGAGCGGCTCCCTCGTCTTCAGCGCCGACCTGTACGACCGCGCCACCGCCCAGGACTTCGCGGACCGCCTCGTCCACCTGACCGGCGAACTGGCCCGCCACCCCGACCGCCCGGTCCGCGACGCCGACGTCACCACCCCGCGCGAACGCGCGCTGCTGTTCGGCGCGTGGAACGACACCGCCCGTCCCATGCCCGCCACCACCCTCACCGCCCTGGTCGAGGAACAGGTGGCGAGGACCCCGCACGCGACAGCCGTCGAGTACGGCACGGTGGACGGCCCCCGTCTCACCTATGCCGAACTCGACGCTCACGCGGGCGCCGTCGCCCGCCGCCTGACCGCCCTCGGCGTCGGCCCGGAGCGCCGCGTCGGCATCCATCTGGAACGCTCGGCGGAAATGGTCGTGGGCCTTCTCGCCGTCCTCAAGGCGGGCGGGGCCTTCGTCCCGCTGGAGCCGTCCTGGCCGGCCCGCCGGATCGCCGAGGTGAGCCGCGGAACCGGCCTCGCCGCGATCCTCGGCCGGCCGGGCGACGTCCTGGACGGCCCGCCGCTCGTGCCGGTCGACCTGCGGGGCCCCGCGCCCCGGGACGCCGGCGGTCCGGGCGTCGCCGTCGACCCGGAAGGGCTCGCCTACGTCATCCACACCTCCGGCTCCACGGGCGTGCCCAAGGGCGCGATGATCCGGCACCGGGCCATCGCCCACCGGCTGCTGTGGCAGCGCGGGCTGCTCGGCTTCGGGCCGGACGACGCGGCCCTGTTCAAGGCACCGCTCGGCTTCGACATCTCCATCAACGAGATCTTCCTGCCGCTGGTCAACGGCGGCCGGGTGGTGATCGCCGAACCCGGCGGCGAGCACGACGCCGACCGGCTCCTCGACACCGTCGAACGCCACCGCGTGACCTTCGCCTACCTCGTCTCCTCGACCCTGGACCTGCTCCTGGAACTGGACGGCTTCGCCCGCCGCGCCCGCTCCCTCAAGCACGTCTGGTGCGGCGGCGAGGTCCTCACGCCCGAACTGTTCGCCCGCTTCCGCGCCGCGAGCCCCGCCGTCATGTACCACGGGTACGGCCCCGCCGAGGCGACCATCGGCGTCAGCCACGTCGTCTACCGCACCGGCGCGATCCGCAGCGCCGTCTCCATCGGCCGCCCCAACACCAACACCCGCCTGTACGTCCTCGACGACCGTCTGCGCCCCGCCCCGGTCGGCGTGCCCGGCGAGCTGTACGCCGGCGGCGTCCACCTCGGCCGCGGCTATGTGAACGACCCGCGCCGCACCGCCGCCCACTTCGTCGCCGACCCCTTCGGCCCGCCCGGCGAACGGCTGTACCGCACCGGCGACCTGGTCCGGTGGCGCCGCGACGGCACCCTGGAGTTCCTGGGCCGCGCGGACCACCAGGTCAAGATCCGGGGGATGCGGGTCGAACTGGAGGAGATCGAGGCGATCCTCGAACAGCACCCGGCCGTCCGGCGGGGCGTCGTGGTCCTGCGCGAGGACCCGCCGGGCGTCGAACGGCTCGCCGCCTACTGCCTGGCCGTCCCCGACGCCGTGACCGGCCTGCGCGACTGGCTCGGTGAACGGCTGCCCCAGCACATGGTGCCGGCCACGCTCACCGTCCTCGACGCGTTCCCGCTGCTGCCCTCCGGCAAGGTCGACCGGGCCGGCCTGCCCGCACCCGCGGCGGTGGGGCGGGCTCCCGCGCGGACGCCCGCGACCGCGCGCGAACGGCAGCTGTGCGAGCTGTTCGCGCGCGTGCTGGGCCTGCCGCGGGTGGGGGCCGACGACAACTTCTTCGAGCTGGGCGGCGACAGCATCGTCTCCATCCGCCTCGTGACCCTGGCCCGCAAGGCCGGCCTGCCGCTCACCGCCCGCCAGGTCTTCCGGACGCCGACCCCCGCCGGTCTCGCGACGGGCCTCGCCGCACCCGCCCCCGCCACCGGCCCCGCAGGCGCCGACGACCCGATGGGCGAGGTGCGCCTGACTCCGGTCATGCACTGGACGGCCGGCCCCGGCTTCTCCTACGGCGGTCTCGCCCAGGCCGTCCTCCTGACGACCCCGCCCGAGGCGGCCGGCGACCACCTGGCCGCCGTCCTCCAGGCCGTGCTCGACCGCCACGACATGCTGCGGGCCCGGCTGGAGGACGATCCGGAGGCGGGAGCCCGACTGTTCGTGCCGCCGGAAGGCAGCGTCCGCGCGCGGGACGTTCTCACCGAAACGCAGCCGCTCCAACCCGGCTCGATGGAATACGAGTTGGCGTCCGCGGCGGCGCGCCTCGACCCGCGCGCGGGGCGGATGCTCCAGGCCGTCGCGTGGAGCTCCGGCGCCACGGACCCCGGCCGACTGCTCCTGGTCGCCCACCACTTGGCCGTCGACGGCGTCTCCTGGCGGATCCTCGCCGCCGAACTGTCCGACGCCTGGCAGGCCGTACGGTCCGGCGGGCCTGCCCGGCCCCGGCGCACCGGAACCTCCTTCCGCACCTGGAGCACCCTCCTGGCCCGCGAGGCCACGGCCCCCCACCGGGTGCGCGAACTGCCCTGGTGGATCAGGCAGTCGGAGGACGCCCGCCCCCTGTTCGACCACCCTTCCCCCGCCGCCGGCCCCCCGCGCGAGCGCGCCCTCGTCCTCCCCGCCGACCTCACCGTCCCGCTGCTGACGACCGTGCCCGCCGCCTACCACGCCGCCGTCCCCGAGGTCCTGCTCACCGCGCTCGCCCTCGCGGTCGCCGCCATGCGCGAGGAGCACGGCGACCTCGCGGGCCGCTCGTTGCTGGTCGGCGTCGAGGGCCACGGCCGGGTGGAGGACCTCGCCGAGGGCGTCGATCTGTCGGCCACCGTCGGCTGGTTCACCGCCTACCACCCGGTCGCCCTCGACCCCGGCCCGCTGGACCTGGCCGAGGCGCTGGCCGGCGGACGGGCGGCGGGCACCGCCCTCAAGCGCGTCAAGGAGCAGCTCCGCGCCGTCCCCGGCCACGGCCTCGGCTACGGCCTGCTGCGTCACCTCAACCCCGACACCGCGCCCGCCCTGGAGAAACTCCCGCACCCGCAGGTGGTGTTCAACCACCTCGGCCGGTTCACCGCGTCGGCCGCGGCCGACGAGCCCTGGCAGCTCGCGCCCGAGGCGCCCATGCTGCGCATGCCGCCCGACGCCCGGCCGGCCCCGGCGACCGGGCTGGAGATCAACACGGTCGCCGTCGAGTCCGGCGAGGACGTACGGCTGCACGTCCAACTCACCTGGCCCCACCACTTCCTGGCGGACGCCGGGGCCGACCGGCTGGCGTCCCTGTGGGAGCGGGCGCTGCGCGGGCTCGTCCGGCACGTCGAGACCGCCCCGTCCGGCGGCCTCACCCCGTCCGACCTGCCCTTGGTGACGCTGACGCAGGAGGACATCGACGAGTTCGAGCACGACTTCGGCGAGGGCTTCGAGGACGGCTCGGGAGACGACTTCGCCGCCCCCGAGCACGCCACCCCCGACTACGCCGCCGGCGAGGGCCTCGGCGACGACGGCCCGCGGAGCGACTTCGAGCGACAGCGGAGGAACCGGTGACGCAGCACTCCCCGACCGCGGACGAACTGCTCCGTCCGGTCATCGACGCCATCGGCTCGGCACAGGACGCGCCGGGCGAGGACGACAGCCTCATCTCCTGGGGCCTGGACTCGATCACGCTGATGAGGATCGCCGGCGGCTGGCGGCGACGGGGCGTGAGGGTCGGCTTCGCCCAGCTGGCCAAGGACCCGACCCTGCGCGCCTGGCGGGCCCTCCTGGAGGAGCACCTGGGGCCGCACGGCGGCGCCGGGGCCCCCGAGGAACAGCGGCCCCATCTCGCCGCGCCCGACCCGGCCGAGCCCTTCCCGCTCGCCGTGATGCAGCACGCCTACTGGATCGGCCGGGGCGAGGACACCACCCTCGGCTCCGTCGCCGCCCATCTCTACGTCGAGTTCGACGGCCCCGGCCTCGACCCCGACCGCCTCGACACCGCCGTACGCGCCCTCGCGGCCCGGCACGGCATGCTGCGCGCCTGCTTCACCGACGACGGCCGCCAGCGGATCCTGCCCGCCCTCACCCGCCCCGCCACCACCGTCCACGACTTTCGGGAAGCCGACGAGGAGACGGTCGCCGCACGCCTGGAGGAGTTGCGGCACGCCGGCTCGCACGCCCGGCTGGACGTCGAGTGCGGCGAGGTCTTCTCCGTACGGCTCTCCCTGCTGCCGGACGGCCGCGGCCGGCTCCACGTCGACGTCGACATGCTGGCCGCCGACGCCCTCAGCTACCGGATCCTCCTCTCCGACCTCGCCCGTCTGTACGAGGCCGGCGAGGACACGCTGCCCCCGATCCGCACCAGCTTTCCGGCCTACCTCGCCGAACGCGCCGAGGCGCGCCGGCTGAGCAAGGAGCAGGCGCGCGACTGGTGGCGGCGGCGGATCCCCGACCTGCCCAGCGCCCCCGACCTGCCCCTCGTACCGGAGGACCGGCGCGGCGATCCGACCCGCGTGACGCGCAGACACCACTGGCTGCCGCCGCGGGGCAAGCGCCGGCTCACCGCGCGCTCGCACCGGCACGGGCTGACCCCGGCCATGGCGGTGGCGACCGCCTTCGCCGAGGTGCTCGCGGCGTTCGGCGGCCGGCACCGCTTCCTGCTCAACGTGCCGATGTTCGACCGCCGGGGCTCCCACCCCGACGTCGACCTGCTGGTCGGAGACTTCACCGGCTCGGTGCTGCTCGACGTCGACCTGTCCGGGGAGGCGGCCTTCGCCGAGCACGCCCGCCGGCTCCAGGACCGCATGCACACCGACTCCGCGTACGCCGACCACTCCGGTGTGGAGGTGCTGCGCGACCTGTCCCGGCACCGCGGCGAACAGGTCCTCGCGCCGGTGGTGTTCACCAGCGCGCTCAATCTGGGCGAGCTGTTCGACGCGGCGGTGCGGCGGTCCTTCGGCGAACCCGTCTGGATCATCTCCCAGGGCCCGCAGGTGCTCCTGGACGCCCAGGTGACGGAGGTCGACGGAGGCATGCTGGTCAACTGGGACGTGCGCGAGGACGCCTTCCCGGCCGGCCTCGTGGACGCGATGTTCGCCGCCTTCCACGGCCTCGTCACCCGCCTCGCCGCCGACGACACGGTCTGGGAGCGGCCCGTGCCCGCCCTCCTTTCCGCCGAGCAGCGGGCGGTGCGCGCCGCCGTCAACGCCACCGACGGCTCCCGCGCGGTGCGGCTGCTGCACGACGGCTTCTTCGCCCGGGCCGCCGAACGACCCGAGGCCCCGGCCCTGTTGTGGGCGGGCGACGGCTGCCTGTCCTACGGCGAACTGGCCGACCGTGCGCTGCGCTGCGCCGGGGCACTGGCCGAACGGGGGGTGGGCCCCGGTGACACCGTCGCGGTGAGCCTGCCCAAGGGGGCCGACCAGATCACCGCCGTGCTCGGCGTGCTCGCGGCCGGAGCGGCCTACGTCCCGATCGGCGTCGACCAGCCGTCCGCCCGCCGGGCGCGCATCCGCGCCGTCGCCGGATGCCGCGTGACGCTCACCGACGGACGCCCGTACGAGGGAGAGGACACCCTGCCCGTCGCCGAGTCGGTCCGGCGTGCGCCGCTGCCCGGGGAGCTGCCCGGCGACCCGGAACGGCTCGCCTATGTGCTGTTCACCTCCGGCTCCACCGGAGTGCCCAAGGGCGTCGAAGTGCCGCACCGGGCCGCCCGCAACACGATCGAGGACCTCAACGACCGCTTCACCGTCGGCCCCGGGGACCGCTGTCTGGCCCTGTCCGCCCTGGACTTCGACCTCTCCGTCTATGACGTGTTCGGCCTGCTCGACGCGGGCGGCGCCGTCGTGCTGCCGGACGAGGACGACCGCCGCGAGGCCGCCCGGTGGGCCGAGCTGGTCCGCGCCCACCGGGTGACCGTCCTCAACTGCGTACCGCCCCTGCTCGACATGCTCCTGCACGCCACCGCCCCCGGCGAACTCACCGGGCTGCGCGCGGTGCTGCTCGGCGGTGACCGGGTCGGTCCCGATCTGCCGGGGCGGCTCGCCGAACGGGCCCCCGGCTGCCGGTTCGCCGGGCTCGGCGGCACCACCGAGACCGCGATCCACTCCACCGTGCACGAGGTGACGGATCATCAGGTGCCGGTGGACTGGCGGGCGGTGCCCTACGGCACGCCGTTGCGCAACGTGCGCTGCCGGGTCGTGGACGGACGCGGCCGGGACTGCCCCGACTGGGTGCCCGGCGAGCTGTGGATCGGCGGGGACGGAGTGGCCCTCGGCTACCGGGGCGACCCCTCGCGCACCGCCGACGGATTCACCGAGCGGGACGGGGTGCGCTGGTACCGCACCGGGGACCTCGCCCGGTACTGGCCCGACGGAACCCTGGAGTTCCTCGGCCGCCGGGACCATCAGGTCAAGCTGCGCGGCTTCCGGATCGAACTGGGGGAGGTGGAGGCGGCGCTGGCCCGGCATCCCGCCGTACGGCGCGCCGTGGCCGGGCCGACCTCCGGGCAGGGCGTGCAGCTGGCCGCCGCGGTGGCCGCCGAACCGGGCGTGACCGGCGCGGACGTGCGCGACTGGGCCCGGTCCGTGCTCCCGCCGCACATGGTCCCGGCGCGCGTCGCCGTCATGGCGGACCTGCCGCTGACCGCCAACGGCAAGCTCGACCGCCGGGCCGTGCGCGCCCTGTGGGCCGGCGGCGAGGACCATGAGCACCGCGCGCCGGGCACCGCCCTGGAGACCGTGGTCGCCCGCACCTGGGCCGACGTCCTCGGCGTGGAACGGGTCGGACTGGACGACGGGTTCTTCGCCCTCGGCGGCGACTCGGTCCTCGCCACCGTGATCGTGGCCCGGCTGAGGGAGGCGCTGGACACCTCCGAGGTCTCCGTCCGCTCCCTGTTCGCCGGGCTGACGGCGGGCGGCATGGCCAAGCGGCTCACGGCCGAGGAGCACACGCCCGGCCGGCTGGAACAGGTCGCCGCCCTGCACCTGGAGATCGCGGACATGACGGCCGAGGAACTGGAGGCGGCCCTGGGAGAGGAGGCCTAGGAGAGGCGACGGCGGGGCGGGAGGGCTGCGGGAGCATCCCGCAGCCCTCGAAGCGACACCCGAAGCGACCCGGAGAAGTCGCGTTCAGCGGTCGAACCCGGCGAATGCGGACTCCAGGTTGTCCAGCGCCCAGGGAATGCCCAGCGCGGAGGGGCTGCGGAGCTGGCTGATCGTCTCCACGTCGGTGACGAGGTAGTTGCCCTTCTTCACCGCCGACATGCTCTTGACCAGCGCGCTCGACTCGAAGGCCCGCTGGAGGTCCTTCGTCGTGAACGCGATGACCACGAGATCGCCGTCCAGCTTGTCGAGCTGCTCGAACGACAGCTCACCCGTGGGCGAACCGCTCACCGTCTTGATGCCGGTGATCGACGGCGTCAACCGCAGGCCCAGCTCGCCCATCAGCTTGGCCGCGAAGTCGTCCTCGGAGGCGATCGTGTAGATCTTGGCCGGGGTGTTGCCGATGGACAGGGTGTACGTCCTGCCGTCCAGCCCCGGATGGGCGGTCTTGACGTCCTCGATCGCGGCCTCGGTGGCGGCGACGACCTTCTCGGCCTCGTCCGGCTTGCCGACGGCCTTGCCGACCACCCGCACGTGCTCCTGCCAGGACTGCGCGCCCCAGGTCGTCTCATAGCCGATGGTCGGGGCCACCGAGGCGAGGTTCTCGTACTCCTTGTCGAGCTGGAAGTCGGCGGTGGCCAGGATCAGATCGGGCTGGAGCGCGGCGACCTTCTCGAAGTCGACGCCGTTCACGGTGTCGAGCAACGTGGTCCTCTCGGTGTCCACCCTGTCCTTGAGCCAGGGGTAGATCCCGTCCTTGGAGAAGGGATCCTTGGAGATGCCGACCGGGGTGATGCCGAGCGCGTACAGGGCGTCGATGTCGTCGGTGCCGCCGCCCCCGATCACCACCACCCGCTCCGGGGCCTCGGTGATCCTCGTGGCGCCGAACTTGTGCTTGACGGTGACGGGGAAGACGGACGAGGAGGCGCTCGGTCCGTCCGCCGCTGTGCCGGCGTCGTCCTCGTCCTCCTCGACGGAGCCGCAGGCGACGAGGCCGGCGGCCAGGGTGACGGAGAGAAGGGCGGTCAGGAGCTTTCTCGGCATGGTGCGTCCCTTTTCGCCGGATGCTTGGGGGGAGGCGTACGGCCGCCAGTAAAGCAAGGTAAGGCTTGCCTCACAATGCATTCCGGTCAAAGTCATCGACCGCGCACCGAAGGTGACGTTCCCTCAAGTCGATTGCATGCAAGGGCGGTTGGCCGCGCCCGTTCCGTCGCCCCCGGCCCGGGCGTCCCGGAGCTACGGGCGGTCCGTGAGATAGCCGCCCATGGTCCGGAAGTAGTCGCCGGCCGCGTACTCGCCTCCGTCGTCCGTGCGCACCCGGCGCACGAGCAGTCCGGGGTGGCGGCCGGTGTGCGCCTCCGGCCCGGCCACGACGACCACCCCGTCGCCCTCCCGGATGAAGACGCGGCCGGGCGTGCCGCCGTAACGCCCCTGCGAGAGCGCGGCGGAGACGATCCGCAGGCGCTGTCCGCGGTGGTACGTGTACGCGTTGGGGTACGGGTCGGACTGGGCGCGCACCAGGCGCTCCAGCCACTCGGCCGGCCGGCGCCAGTCGATGCGGCTGTCCTCGCGGGAGCGTTTGTGGAAGAAGCTCGCCCGGCCGCGGTCCTGGGGCAGCCACCGGCCGGCGTCCCGGCCCGAGGCGATCAGGTCGAGGGACTCGTGCACGATCGGCGCGATCAGGTCGACCGTGCGGTGGAACAGGTCCGTCGCCGTGTCCGCCGGGCCGACCGGCACAGCGCGCTGCACGAGGATGTCCCCGGCGTCCAGTTCGCCGTTCATGCGGTGCGCGGTCACGCCGACGCGCTCCTCGCCGTTGAGGAGCGCCCAGATGATCGGGGAGAAGCCGGCGTAGGCGGGCAGCAGCGAGTCGTGGACGTTGAGGGTGCCGTGCGGCGGGAGGTCGAAGACCTCGGGGGGCAGCCAGGTGCGCCAGTTGTTGGCGACGATGATGTCCGGGCGGGCCTCGCGCAGTGCGGCGAGCAGTTCCGGGTCGTCGGGGCGGTTGCGCAGCAGGACGGGGACGTCGTTCTTCTCGGCCAGTTCGGCGACCGAGTCGTCCCAGATCTTCTCGTAGGCGTGGTCGCTCTTGGGGTGCGTGACCACGAGGACCACCTCGTGGTCGGAGTCCAGCAGGGCGCGGAGCGTGCGGTGACCCCAGGTCTGGTACCCGAACATGACGACGCGCATGACGGTTCTCCCCTCCGGCTGCTCCATTGCAAGGTAAGGCTTACCTTATCTAACATGTGGCTGCCTGAGGGAGGCGATGCCACGGTGAAGTCACCGCTCAAGGGATCGAACCCGGACAGCACCCACGACGTCCTCGGAATCGGCTTCGGGCCGTCGAACCTCGCACTGGCCATAGCGATCGAGGAGAGCAACGCCGGCCGGCCGCCGGACCAGCGGATCGCGGCCCGGTTCCTCGAACGGCAGCCGCGGTTCGGCTGGCACCGGGGCATGCTCCTCGACGACGCCACCATGCAGGTGTCGTTCCTCAAGGACCTGGTGACGCTGCGCGACCCGGCCAGCGACTACAGCTTCCTGTGCTTCCTGCGCGAGCGTGGCAGGCTGATCGACTTCCTGAACCAGAAGACCCTCTTCCCGCTGCGCGTCGAGTTCCACGAATACTTCGAGTGGGCCGCCGGACGCGTCCGCCACCTGGTCTCCTACGACCACGACGTCCTCGCCGTCGAGCCGGTGCGCGACGAGACCGGCACCGTCACCTGCTTCGACGTGGTCTGCCGCGACGGCGGCGAGGGGGGCCGCACGGTCACTCGCCGCGCCCGAGACCTCAGCATCGCCGTCGGCCTCGAACCCCATGTGCCGCCCGGCACCACACTCTCCGAACGCGTCTGGCACACCAGCCAGTTACTTCCCCGCGCCACCGAACTCGCCGCCGGGGCAGCGCCGGTGCGCCGGGCCGTCGTCCTCGGAGCGGGGCAGAGCGCCGCCGAGGCGGTCGACTTCCTGCACCGTGCCTTCCCCGAGGCGGAGGTGTGCGCGGTCTTCGCCAAGTACGGCTACACCCCGGCCGACGACAGCCCGTTCGCCAACCGCATCTTCGACCCGGACGCGGTGGACGTGTACTTCGGCGCGCCCTCCGAGGTCAAGCAGTCCCTGTTCGACTACCACCGGTCCACCAACTACTCCGTGGTCGACATGGAGTTGATCGAGGCCCTGTACGCCACCGCCTACCAGGAGAAGGTCACCGGCCGACAGCGGCTGCGCTTCCTCAACGTCTCCCGCATCCGGGACGTCGGCGCCCGTGCGGACGGCTCCCTGGACGTCGTGGTGGAGTACCTGCCCACGGGTCAGGAGAGGATCCTGAACGCCGACGTCCTCGTCCACGCCACCGGGTACCGGCCCCGCGACCCGGCCGCCCTGCTCGGCGAGGCGGCCAAGGTGTGCCTGCGGGACGACGGCGACGCGATCCGGGTGACCCGCGACCACCTGGTGGAGACCGCCCCCGACGTCACGGCCGGCATCTACCTCCAGGGCGGCACCGAGCACACGCACGGGCTGACGTCCACGCTGCTGTCGACGACCGCCGTCCGGGCCGGCGAGATCCACCGGTCCCTGCTGGAGCGGCGCCGGGCCCGGACGGGGGCCGCGGCGGCTCAGTACGGGCCGTGAGTCCAGCGGCCGGCCAGCATCGTGGCGTGCACCGGCATCGCCCGCAGCGTGGTCGGCCCGGCGTCCGCGGGGTCGGCGTCCACCACGACCAGGTCGGCCGCGTCACCGACGGTGAGCCCCGCCCGGCCGCGCGCGGCGGCGGTGAGGGCGGCCGGCAGCGGAATCCGCTGTTCGGGGTGCCAGGCGGGACGTGAGTCGTCGGTGCGGTGCACCGCCGCGGCGATCCCCAGCCAGGGGTCGAGCGGCGACACCGGGGCGTCGGAGCCGAACTCCAGCCGGGCCCCGGCCGCCAGCAGATCGGCGTACGCGAAGGCCCGGCCGGTGCGGTCCGCCCAGTGCCGGTCGGCCACGTCCCGGTCGTCGGTGGCGTGCGCCGGCTGCACCCCGGCCGTCACCCCGAGCGCGGCGAACCGCGGCGGATCCGCCGGCGTCAGCAGCTGGGCGTGCTCGATCCGGCCCCGGCAGCCGACGGCCGCGAAGGCGTCCAGCGCGAGGGCGTTGGCCCGGTCGCCGATGGCGTGGACGGCCGGCTCGATGCCGTGGGCGGCGGCCCGCCGCATCAGCCGCACCAGTTCCTCGTACGGCGTCTCCTCGATGCCGTACGCCTCCCCGGTGCCCTCCATGCCGGGGTAGGGGTCGTGGCACAGCGCCGTACGGGTGTTGAGCGACCCGTCCGTGAACAGCTTCAGCGGGCCGACCCGCACCAGCCCGTGGGTACCGGGCAGTTCGTCCCCCGAGCGCAGCCCGCGGCCGACGGCCGCATCGAGGTGCGCGGGGTGGACGGCCGCGTCCACGCGGACTTCGAGCGGGGCGCCGGCCGCGCGCCGCGACCAGTCGGCGACGTTGTCGGCGTAGTGGAAGTCGACGATGCCGGTGACCCCGCGCGCCGCGGCGGCCCGGCACGCCTCGCGCACCCAGCCGTCGAGGACGTCCGCCGGAACCTCGGGCAGCGCGGCGACCGCCGCGAAGCACTCGCCCTCGCGCAGCACACCGGTCGGATGGCCCGCGCGTCCGACCAGCGCCAGGCCCGCCGAGTTGAGCCACGCCGCGTGCAGATCGGCGCTGACCAGCGCGACCGGCCGGTCCGGGCACACCGCGTCCAGCAGCGACCGGTGCGGCGCGTCGGGCCACAGCCCGTCCCGGAAGCCGTACCCGACGAGCGTCTCCCGCGCGGGCAGCCCGCCCGCCCGCTCCCGCACCGCGTCGGCGACCGCTCGCGCCGACGGCAGCCCGGACAGATCGAGCCGGCGCTGCACGCTCGCCCACTGCGCGGCGTGCACATGCGCGTCCCACAGCCCCGGCAGCACGGTCCGCCCGTCGAGATCGACCACGGGCTCCCCGGCCCCGGCGCACACCAGCGCACCGTCCGTCACCACGGCCGTGATCCGCCCGCCCTCGACGCGTACGCACCCCAGCGGCCCGCCCGCGCCGATCCGCACCGAGGCGAGCGTCACCGCGGCCGGAATCCCGGCCCCGGACCCCTCGCCCCGCACCGACCCGGCCATCCCCGCCTCCCCGCAGTCCCCACCGACCAGCCCGGCCACCAGCGTAGGACGGCGGGCGCGCTCGGGAGGACGGAAACGGCAACCGCCGAACGGGGTGATCGGGCCGCACCGATCAGACCGTCAGGACCCGGATTCCCGCCTCCTCGAAGCCGCGCACCGCGTCCGCGTCCGCCGCCGTGTCGGTGACCAGCGTGTCCACCGCCTCGGCGGCGCAGATCCGGGCGAACGCCCGCCGCCCCAGCTTGGTGGAATCCGCGGCGACCACCACCCGCCCCGCCCGCTCGCACAGCAGCCGGTTGATCGCGGCCTCCGCCTCGTCGTGCGCCGCCGCTCCGTGCACGGCGTCGAACGCCACCACGCCGAGCACCGCCACATCGAGGGTGATCCGGCCCAGCACCCCGTCCGCGAGCGGTCCGACCAGCTCGTACGACTGCGCCCGGGCCACTCCGCCGGTCACCACGATCTTGAACTGGGGTCGCACCGCCAGCTCGTTCGCGATGTTCAGCGCGTTGGTGACGACGGTGAGCGCGGGCGAGCCGGAGGACAGGTCGCCGCGCACGGCCAGGGCGCGCGCCACCTCCGTGGTCGTGGTGCCGCCGGTCAGTCCCACCGCCTCACCGGGCGCGACGAGTTCGGCGACGGCCCTCGCGATCCGCTGCTTCTCGGACGGGCGGCGGGCGGTCTTGTAGCGCAACGGCAGTTCGTACGACACCCCGTGCACCAGCGCGCCGCCCCGGGTGCGCACGAGCATCTGCTGTTCGGCCAGCCGGTCGAAGTCCCGGCGGATCGTCGCGGGCGACACCGACAGCTCGGCCGCGGCCTCCTCCACGTCCAGCCGGCCACGCTCGACGAGCAGTTCCAGCAGCGCCTTCCAGCGCGTGTCGCGCGACATCCGCGGCCTCCCCGCGTTTCACCGACCACGGCCGTTGCCCGGTCCGGGCCGCTTCTCGACCCGGTCCGTTCCTCGTTCCAGGCCCTGACTCGGCCCTCGGCCGTTCCTCGACCCTGGCGAGATTAGCGCACACCACCTCCCGCGCGATGCTTGAAGTTGCTCGAAAGTGAGCAGTACCTTGCAGGAACAGTCACCGCTGTCGTCGGGGAGGGGTTCCTGCATGACGTACGTGGAGGACGAGCTGCGCAGCCAGCCCGCGTGCTGGGAACGCGCCGCGGCGGTGGCGCCCCGGCACCGAGGGGTGTTGCCGGCGCCGGGGGAGCGGGTCGCGATCGTCGGCTGCGGCACCTCGTACTTCATGGCCCAGTGCGGCGCGGCCCTGCGCGAGGGGGCCGGACAGGGGGAGACGGACGCCTTCCCCGCCTCGGAGTTCCCGTACGGCCGCCGCTACGACCGTGTCCTCGCGATCACCCGCTCCGGCACCACCACGGAAGTACTCGACCTGCTCGGCCGGTTGCGCGGAGGCACCCCGACGACCGCCCTCACCGCCGCCCCCCGTGCCGCCGTCGCGACCAGCGCCGACCACACCGTCGTCCTCGGCCACGCGGACGAACGCTCCGTCGTGCAGACCCGGTTCGCCACCACCGCCCTCACCCTGCTCCGCGCCCACCTCGGCCTGCACACCGAGGCCGCGGTCGTCGACGCCCGCACCGCCCTCACCGCCGAACTGCCCGAGCGGCTGCTGGACCGCGCCCAGTTCACCTTCCTCGGCGCCGGCTGGACCGTGGGCCTGGCCCACGAGGCGGCGCTGAAAATGCGCGAGGCCGCCCAGTGCTGGACCGAGTCCTACCCGGCGATGGAATACCGGCACGGCCCCATCAGCGTCACCGCGCCCGGCACGGCCACCTGGATGCTCGGCCCCGCCCCCGTCGGACTCGCCGAACAGGTCGCGTCCACCGGTGCGTTGTGGCGGGAAAGCGCCCTCGATCCGCTCGCCGAACTCGTCCGCGCCCAGCGCCTGGCCGTCGCCGTCGCCCTGGCCCGCGGCCTGGACCCGGACCGCCCCCGCCATCTGACCCGCTCGGTGATCCTCGCGCCCTGACCCTCAGCCGGCCGGACCGACCCCATGTCCCCGCGCGCCCCCGGAAGGCAGCCATGCCCCTGACCACCACCGCCGACCTGGTCGCCCGCGCCGCCGCGGCCCGCAGCGCGGTCCCCGCCTTCAACATCGTCACGCTGGAGCACATCGAGGCCGTCGTCGCCGGAGCCGAGTCGGAGAACGCCCCCGTCGTGCTCCAGGTCAGCGAGAACACCGTCACGTTCCGCCACGGCCGGCTCCTCCCGCTGGCCCGCGCCGCCGTCGCCGCCGCCGAACGGGCCGCCGTGCCCGTCGCCCTGCACCTGGACCACGTCCACAGCGACGCCCTGCTCCGGCAGGCCCCGGACGCCGGGTTCAGCTCGGTGATGTACGACGCGGCCCGGCTGCCGTACGCCGAGAACCTCGACGCGACCAGGGCCGCCGTCGAGTGGGCGCACGCGTGCGGGCTGTTGATCGAGGGCGAGCTGGGGCAGGGCGCCGGCCGCCGCTACCGCTTGACGGCCCTCAGCACCACGAACTTCGGATCGCTCGCCACCAGCCGGCAGTTGCCGAACAGCCGCCGCAGCTTGACGTGGTAGCCGAGATGCCGGTTGCCGACCACCCACAGTTCGCCCCCCGGCCGCAGCACCCGCCGCGCACCGGTGAACATCCGCCACGCCGTCGCGTCCGTCGTCGCCTGGTGGGAGTGGAACGGCGGGTTGTTCAGCACCAGGTCGACGCTGCCCGGCGCCACCCCGGCCAGTCCGTCCGCCACCCGGAACTCCGCGTGCCCGGGCACGCCGTTGGCCTTGCAGGTCGCCTCCGCAGACGCCACGGCCTGGAACGACTCGTCGACGAACAGCACCTCGGCCGCGGGGTCGGCCAGCGCCATCGCCGTCCCCACGACACCGTTGCCGCAGCCCAGGTCCACCACCCGCCGGGCGCCGCCCCCGTAGGGCAGGTGGGCCAGGAAGAACCGCGTGCCGATGTCCAGCCGGTCCGCGCAGAAGACGCCCGCGTGGTTGACGACCGTCCGCCCGGACGCCGGCCCGATGCCCTCCGGCAGGGCATACGCGTACGGCCACGGATTGGCGGGCCGCCGCAGCGCCGGGTCCGGCGTGCAGAGGATCAGCCGCGCCTTGCGCTCGGCGAGCGAGGTGCGGGTCGGGCCGAGGATGCTCTCGAAGAGGTCCAGCGTCGAGGTGTGGATCTCCTTCACCATGCCGGCGCCGACCACGACGGTGCCCTCGTGCACGCCGGGCGCCAGCCGCAGCAGCTGGTCCTCCAGCAGGGCCAGGCTCTTGGGCGTGCGCACCAGGAGCACGTCCACGCGGTCGGGCGGCGCGTCCTGCGTGGTGAGCAGGCTCACGGTCCCGGGGGCGACGCCGTGGCGGGCGAGGTTGGCGCGGGTCGCCTCCTGCGCGAGGTGGGAGTCGGTGATCTGTGTCAGCGCGGCCTCGCCGGCCGGCCGCGGTGCGCGCGCCGCCAGCGCCGTGACCAGGGCGCCCCAGCGGTCCCCGAGCACCACGACGGCCCCGGACAGTGGGACGTTCCCGGCCGCCAGGTGCCGGAGCAGATACTCGTCGGAGGCGTCCCAGGCGCGCAGGCGGTCGCGCGGGTCGGCGGGGAAGCGGGCGAGCTCCAGCTCACCCCAGGGCGTCGTCATACGGTCGTTCATCGTGCCGCCCAGGTTAGGCCCTGCCGCTCGCCCTCCCGTCCGCCTCGCGGCGCCCTGCGCACACGCCCGCCGCACCGGCGGGCACGGTCCGGCAGCGGCCCGCGGCCGGTGACCGGCGAACGGGCCCCGGGCCCGGGGGTGCTCGCGCCGCCGTGACGCCCGGCACACCGGCGGATCATGGGAGACTCGCCCTCATGAGCGGCAAGGCGGACCCCCGGCCGGCGGGGGAAGGGACCACCTCGAGGACGCGGCTGGACCGGGGGCGCGGCGCGCTCGGGCCCGCGTTGGAGCTCGTGCACACCGGGCGCGCGCCGACCCGCGCCGTGCTCACCGCCGAACTCGGCGTCACCCGTGCCACGGCCGGCGCGGTGGCCGCCGAACTGGAGGCGCTCGGTCTGATCCGGGTGGACGCCCGGCCCGGCGCGGCCGCCGGCTCCCAGGGCCGGCCCTCCCACCGGCTGATACTCGCCGAGGACGGCCCCGTCGCGCTCGCCGCGCAGATCCACGCCGACGGGTTCCGCGCGGCGCTGGTCGGCCTGGGCGGGCGGATCGTGGCGACCGCGCCCGGCTGCGAGACCGTCGACGCCGACCCGGCCAAGGTGCTCGGCTCCGTCGTCGAGGCGGGCGCGCGGCTGCTGCGGGAGACCGGGCGGCGCTGCGTGGGGGCCGGGCTCGCGGTGCCGTCGGCGGTCGCCGAACCGGAGGGGCTGGCGCTGAACCCGCTGCACCTGGCGTGGCCGCCGGGCGCGCCGGTGCGGGAGATCTTCGCCGAGTGCGTGCGCGCCGCCGGCATCGACGGGCCCGCCTTCGCCGCCAACGATGTCAACCTCGCCGCGCTCGCCGAACACCGGCACGGCGCGGGACGCGGCGCCCGCGACCTGCTGTGCGTGGCCACCGGGCACCGGGGCGTCGGCGGCGCGCTGGTCCTCGACGGGCGGCTGCACTCGGGCAGTTCGGGCCTCGCCCTGGAGGTGGGCCACCTCACCGTCAACTCCGAGGGCCGCCCCTGCCACTGCGGCAGCCGCGGCTGCCTCGACGTCGAGGCCGACCCGCTGGCCTTCCTCACCACCGCGGGCCGCGACCCGGGCCCCGAGGTGTCCCTGCTGCAGCAGTGCAACGACCTGATCCGCCACGAGTACGCGGACCCGGCCGTCCGGGCCGCCGCCGAGGCGCTGATCGACCGGCTGGGCCTGGGCCTCGCGGGCCTGGTCAACATCCTCAACCCGGACCGGATCATCCTCGGCGGACTGCACCGCACCCTGCTGGACGCCGACCCGGAACGGCTGCGCGCGGTCGTCGCCGACCGCAGCCTGTGGGGCCGCAGCGGCGGGGTGCCCATCCTGCCCTGCACGCTGGATCACAACAGCCTGGTCGGCGCGGCCGAACTGGCCTGGCAGCCGGTCCTGGACGACCCGCTGGGCGCGCTGTCCGCCGTCTGACGCGGCCCCGGTCGCCGTACTCCCCGCGCGGTACCCGCACAGCAGCCGGCCGTACGACGATGCGGGCCCCCTCGGCGCGGGAGTCTCGAAGCGTCAACCGGAAACAGCCGCTGGGAGATGGTTCGAGATGGAGACCCTCGCACAAGGCAACGGCGGACCCGGCCCGTGGATCCTGTTCCTCCCGCTGATCTGGGCGGCCGTCGTCGTCGGGGCCGTCGTCGTGCTGCGGCGCACCCTGTGGCGCGGACCGCGCGGGCCCTGGCAGGCGATGGGGGAGCAGCGCCCGTCGGGCGACTCGCCGCTCGCGGTGCTCGGCCGCCGCTTCGCCTCCGGGGAGATCGACGAGGAGGAGTACGGGCGCCGGCTGTCCGTCCTGGACGAGCGGTTCGGGTCCAAGGGCGGCGGATGACCGCCGCCCCCTCACCGCCCGGTCAGCCGGCGACGGCCGACCGGGCGGGAGCGTGCTCGGGGCTGCGGTCCTGGGCGGCGGGCGCCGGTGGACCCGCCTCCACGAGCCGGCGCACCGCCGGCTCCGCGGCCGTGCGGCGGACCCGGTGGACGGGCGTCCTCGCCGGCGGCGGGCTCGTCGGGAGCGTGAACCAGACGACCTTGCCCCTGTCGCCGTCGGGCCGCACGCCCCAGCTCTCGCTCATCTCGGCCACCATCGCGAGCCCGCGCCCGCAGGTGGCCAGGGGTTCCGCGTCCTCCACGACCGGGAGGCGGGGATCTCGGTCGCGCACCGAGACCGTGAGCCGGTCGAGCAGCAGCTCGATCTCCACGGTGCACGTCTTGTCGGGCTGGGCATGCCGGTGGACGTTGGTCAGCAACTCCGTCACACCGAGCGCCGCTCGGTCTATCAGTGGATCCAGGTGCCAGTAGCGCAACTGCGCAGATACGATTCTTCGGATCTGGCCGATCCGCGACGGCAGGGCCTGGAGCTCCACCGTGCAGTGCCTGCTTGGGTGACTGATCACGGCTGCGACTCCCCGACGTGAGGTCCGGAAGAACACGGAGTTCGGATCCAGCAGGAGCCTGCGTGGAGACGGCCGCCTGCTGTCGTGGCCGGCGGGCTGGTTCGCAGCGTTATCGCCGGTAAACCCAGAGTGACGTGTGTCCAGAGTGGCGCAAGGGGTTCGGGGCCGCAACTCGCGGACGACGTCCGGGCACGCGGCCCGCGTGGCGCTCAGTCACCGCGCCCGGCAGCCCTGCGCACCGCCTCGATGAACCGGCGCGCCGCGGGCGGCCCCGGCTCGCCGGGCGCCGGGTCCCGGTCGCCCAGCGTCAGCAGGTACCGCTTGCCGTCGAGGTCGGCCATCGCCCGGTCCTGCGGCGCGAACCACGGCCTGGAGGCCCGCACCGCCCGCACCGGCGCGCTGTCGATCTCGCTGCCGTAGCTGGTGAGCAACTCCAGCCTGCCGCCGCTGATCCGCACCTGCCCGGCCCGGGTGAGGGAACGCAGGCCCTTGCCTATGCGCACCCCCCTGGCCCTGAACTCCGGCTCCGCCATGCCCTCCTGCCCCCTCGCGCGTCGTTCCCTCCGGGCCGTGCCCCCTGACGCCGTGCAGTCTGCCCGCCACGGTGAGCGAACGCCAGAGGTCCGGCGCGCCGGTCACGGTCACCCGGAGCACTCGGCCGAATGCGCCCCCCGCCGGGTGTGATCCGCTTTCGGCCGTCCTACCCCCAGTCGCCCTTTGAGCCGCTCAAAGAAGCGTTTATGCAGGTGAGCGGCGTGCGCCGGGCACATATGATCGGTGTGCCGATCGCGTGACGCGCCGTCGGCGCCCCAGCGTAAGGAGCACCGCCGTGAGTTCGCGCACCCCGCACCCGACCGGCGCCGGAGCCGCCCTCGACACCCTCGACGTCGACCGCAGCGACCCCGCCCACCGCGGCTGGCTCAAAGAGGCGGTCCGCAAGGTGCAGGCCGACGCCAACCGCTCCGCCGACACCCACCTGCTCCGGTTCCCGCTGCCGGAGCACTGGGGCATCGACCTCTACCTCAAGGACGAGTCCACCCACCCCACGGGCAGCCTCAAGCACCGGCTCGCGCGCTCCCTGTTCCTCTACGCCCTGTGCAATGGCTGGATCCGGCCCGACCGCCCGGTGATCGAGGCGTCCAGCGGTTCGACGGCCGTCTCCGAGGCCTACTTCGCCAAGCTGATCGGCGTGCCGTTCGTCGCCGTGATGCCGCGCACGACGAGCGCCGAGAAGATCCGCCTGATCGAGTTCCACGGCGGCCGGTGCCACTTCGTGGACGACCCGCGCACCATGTACGAGGAGTCCGCCCGCCTCGCGGCGGAGACCGGCGGCCACTACATGGACCAGTTCACCTACGCTGAGCGGGCCACGGACTGGCGCGGAAACAACAACATCGCCGAATCCATCTTCCGCCAGCTGGAGTTGGAGCGGTTCCCGGAGCCCGCGTGGATCGTCGCCACGGCCGGCACCGGCGGCACCTCGGCGACCGTCGCGCGCTACGTCCACTACATGCAGCACGACACCCGCGTCTGCGTCGCCGACCCGGAGAACTCCTGCTTCTTCGAGGGCTGGACCACCGGCGATCCGGACGTCACCTGCGACTGCGGCTCGCGCATCGAGGGCATCGGCCGGCCGCGCATGGAGCCCAGCTTCGTGCCCGGCGCCGTCGACCGGATGATGAAGGTGCCCGACGCGGCGAGCGTCGCCGCGGTCCGCGCCCTGGAGCGGGCCATCGGCCGCAAGGCGGGCGGCTCCACGGGCACCGGGCTGTGGAGCGCGCTGAAGATCGTCAGTGAGATGGTGGCCGAGGGGCGCAACGGCAGTGTGGTCACCCTGCTGTGCGATCCGGGGGACCGCTACCTCGACAAGTACTACTCCGATGCCTGGCTGGCCGAGCAGGGCCTGGACGTCACCCCCTACGCGGCGGCGATCGACACGCTGCTGGCCACCGGGGTGTGGCCCGGCTGACGCGGCCCGGCGGACCGCGCGTCAGGCCTCCTCGGCCTCCTCGGCGCCGTCGGCCCCGGGCTCCTCCTCGCCCGCCACCACCAGGCGCCGCAGGTGCTCGGAGATCTCCGCCCGCGCCCCGGCCGACAGCCCGGCGTCCGTCACCAGCGTGTCCACCTGGTCCAGTGCCGCGAACGAACTCAGCCCCACCGTCCCCCACTTGGTGTGGTCGGCGACCACGACGACCCGCCGCGCCGACTGCACCAGCCGCCGGTTGGTCTCGGCCTCCGCGAGGTTGGGCGTGGACAGGCCGGCCTGCGGCGATATCCCGTGCACCCCGAGGAACAGCACGTCGAAGTGGAGCATCGCGATCGCCTGGTCGGCCACCGGCCCCACCAGCGAGTCGGACGGCGTGCGCACCCCGCCGGTCAGCACCACCGTGGCCGTGCCCTGCCGCTGCCCCGAGGAGCGCTGGGCGGCGTGGAAGACGTCCGCCACCCGCACCGAGTTGGTCACCACGGTGAGGTCGGGCACGTCGACCAGCCGGTGCGCCAGCGCGTAGGTCGTCGTACCGCCCGACAGCGCGATCGCCGAACCCGGCGCGACCAGCTCGGCCGCCGCCCTGGCGATGTCCTCCTTGGCGGTCGGCTCCAGGCCCGACTTGGCCTCGAAGCCCGGTTCATGGGTACTGGCCTCGAGCACCGGCACCGCGCCGCCGTGCACCTTCTCCAGCACTCCCTGGCGGGCCAGCGCGTCGAGGTCGCGGCGGATCGTCATGTCCGACACGCCGAGCTTGCGCGTCAGTTCGTTGACGCGGACGCCGCCCCGGCGGCGCACCTCGTCCAGGATCAGGGCGCGCCGCTGCTCCGCGAGGAGGTTCTGATTCTCGCTCACGTAACGCTCCGGTCCTTTCCTCGACCCGTCCGGCAGACCCGTGAACCCGCTGCGACGAGGACGTTCTCCCCGGTCCGGCGGTATGGGCGTCCCATCCTCGCACGGCACGCGCGGGGCCGCGCCACCGCCTGCCCCGTCGCGTACATGACAAGAACGTGTCCGCATCGTTGCCGGTGCGTCACACGGAACGGGGAGATTCCGTGACGAGGGGTGTGCATCATGGGCGCAGCCGGGATCCTGGTGACCGCGCGGTCCGCGCGGTCCGTTGCGGGACACTCAGCCGACGGTGCGTCACGGGGGAAGCGACAAGTGGACGTTGTACGGGAACGTGCCGCGGACGACGGGGCGTGCGGCCCCGTCGAGCGGCCGGAGGACACCGGAGCCGCCCTGGAACTGCTGGTGCACGGGGTGGGCGGCGCCACACCGGAGCACATGCTGGACGACCCGCGCACGGTGCGGGTCTCCGGCGACGACACGGCGGCCGTCTTCCGCCGCGCCGACGACGTCGAGGCGGACGGCACCGAGGGCGCCCGCCGCGACGGGCGGCCGGTGCCGGAGGCGTACGTCTGGTGCAACCTCACCTCGGGCAACGGCGCACGCGCCCTTTGGCTGCTGCTCCTGCCGTTCATGGTCGTCAACCTCGCCCACTGGATGCGCCCCTCGGCCAAGGGCCGGCAGGGGACGGTACGGCTCTACGGCGCCCTGGTGCGGCTCGTGGGACTGAGCCTGACCGTGCTGCTGGTCGCGACGGCCTGCGTGGTCGCGATGGACCTGACGGCCTGGCAGTGCGCGGGCACGCGCGCGTGCGCCGAGGCGCACACCTGGCTGCGCTTCGCGTCGCCCACCGCGTCGGGCGGCGGCTGGTGGAGCCCGCCCGGCCGCAGACTCGCCCTCGCCGCCGCCGTCCCCACCGCCCTGGTGGCCCTGCTGTGGTACCTCTCCCGGCGGACCTGGCGCACCTACGAGTCCGAGCAGCCGGTCGCCCGCGCCGAGGCCGACGACACCAGCCCCACGGCGCTCGGCCGCCCCGGCTTCTGGTTCGGCCGCAGGCTGGTGGCCCGGCTGCGCGGCGCGCACACGGCGGCCGGCCTGCTGACGGTGGCCGCGGCCCTCACCCTCCCCGCCGCCGCCCACGACCGCGACCCCGGCGGCCCCGCCGCCCTGGAAACGCTCGGCATCCTCCTGCAGGCGGCGCTGACCGCCTGCGCGATCACCGTGGTCGCGGTCGTCTGCGGACGCGGACGCAGCGAACGGCGCCTCGACCGCGGGGACGACCCCGCCGTCGTCCGCCGGCTGCCCGCCGCCGCGCTCCTGCTGCTCGCCCTCGCGCTGCCGTACGCCGGCTGGGACCGCCCGGAATGGCGCTCGGCCGACGGACTGCCCGGCGACGCGGCCTTCGGCGGCATCGCCCTCGTCCAGGGCCTGCTGGTGATCGTCCTCGCGGTGATCGCCCACCTGCTGTACCGCACCGGCCGGCTCCCCGGCGACCGCACCGCCATGCGGGGACTGGCCGGCCCCGCCGTCGCCCTGCTGGCCTGCGCCCTCGGCGGAGTGATGACCGGGGGCCTGTCCCAGCGCGTCGCCGACTGGCTGGACGGCACCGGCGACGGACTGCCCGGCGCCCCGGTCCTGCTGACCTGGCAGGCGTCCGTGATCCCGCCCCTGCTGGCCGTCCTGCTGCTCCTCACCGCCTGGCAGGCATGGCGCACCCGCGCGCTCGCCCGCGCCGAGCGCGCCGCCGTCGAGGCCGAGTACGCCGAGGAGGCCAGGAACCCCGAGCGCACCCGCGTCATTGCCCGCGTCCGCGCCATGGCCACGCTCACCGACCGCGGCCCCCTGTTCGTCGCCGTCGTCTGCGCGGTGACGCCGGCCCTGGGCGCCGCCGCGCTCATCGGCGGCATGACCTCGGGGGAGACCCCGAGCCAGGCCGCCCGGGGCGCCCATCCGCTGGTGCACGGCGCGGCCGAGACCGCCCAGGCGCTCGGCTCCTGGTTCATCGGGATCGGCTTCCTGATCTTCGTCACCCTGGGCCGGCGCGCCTACCAGGACGCCTCCGCCCGGCGCACCATCGGCATCCTGTGGGACGTCGGCACCTTCTGGCCGCGCGCCGCCCACCCCTTCGCACCGCCCTGCTACGCCGAGCGCGCGGTGCCCGACCTGACCTGGCGGGTCGCCACCTGGACCCGCGCCACGGGCGGACGGCTGGTCATCTCCGGCCACTCCCAGGGCAGCGTCCTCGCCGCCGCAACGGCCTGGCAGCTGCCTCACGCCGTCCGCAAGCGGGTCGCCCTGCTGACGTACGGCTCCCCGCTGGAGCGGCTGTACGGCCGCTGGTTCCCCGCCCACTTCGGGCCCGAGTCGCTCGCCGCCCTGCACGACGAGGTCGACTGCTGGCGCAACCTGTACCGGCTGACCGACCCCATCGGCGGCCCCGTACGGGTGCCGGAGAACGGCGGCCCGCGCGTCGACTGCGAGCCGCTGAAGGACCCCCTCGCCCACGGCCGCACCGACCTGCACCCGCTGCCCGCGCCGATCCTCGGGCACTCCGACTACCAGGCCGACCCGGTGTTCGCCCACGAACGCGACCGGCTGCTGGACCGGCTGAGCCCGCCCGAGGTGCCCGCCCAGCGGCCGACGGGGTCCTGAACGGACGCCGCCCTCACGGCAGTTCCGGCACGTCCTCCGGGTACAGCAGGGTCAGGTCGTCCGTGCTCGTCTCGTCGAGCTGGGCGACCCGGCTCGCATGGCGCTCCACCATCGCCTCGAAGGTCTGCCGGGCGGTGCGGCCGTTGCCGAACGCGGGGCCCTTCGGGATCGCGGTGAAGTACTTCGTCAGCGCCTCGGCGGTCCCGGGGGCCAGCCGGTACTCGTGCTCCTCGGCCTGCTGCTCCACGATCCGCAGCAGCTCGCCGGGCCCGTAGTCGCCGAAGGTGATGGTGCGTGAGAAGCGTGAGGCCACGCCCGGATTGACGGACAGGAACCGCTCCATCTCGGCGGTGTACCCGGCCACGATCACCACGACCGCGTCCCGGTGGTCCTCCATCAGCTTCACCAGCGTGTCGATGGCCTCCTTGCCGAAGTCGCGGCCCGCGTCCTCGGGCGACAGGGCGTACGCCTCGTCGATGAACAGCACGCCGCCGCGGGCCCGCTGGAAGGCCTCCTGGGTGCGGATCGCGGTGGAGCCGATGTGCTCGCCGACCAGGTCCACCCGGGACACCTCGACCAGGTGGCCCTTCTCCAGCACGCCGAGCGAGGCCAGGATCTCGCCGTACAGCCGCGCCACGGTGGTCTTGCCCGTGCCGGGGGAGCCGGTGAAGACCAGATGCCGCTTGACCGACGCCGCCTTCAGGCCCGCCTGCTGCCGGCGCCGCCCCACCTCGATCATGTCGGTCAGGGCGCGCACCTCGCGCTTGACGCTCTCCAGCCCGACCAGCGCGTCGAGTTCGCCGAGGACCTCCTTCGAGGAGCGGACCGGCCGCTCGGAGCCTGCCGCGGCGATGAGCGGCTCCTGCTCGGTGGACCGCTGCCCGGGAATCGCGCCGAGCAGCCCCGGCGTCGCCCCCGGCGCCGACGTCTCCACGGCCGTCTCACGCGCCGCCGGCGGCCGAACGCCGGCACTCTCGTCGCTGCTGCAGTCCTCGACCACCGGACCACTGCCCGGCCCGGCGTCGGGACCGGCGTCCGCGAACTCGTAGCCGCCGCGCGCACAGCGCTCCGTACGGCACTTGCGCAGCGTCGTGCGGCAGCCGTCGATCACGTGGAAGCCGTAGCCGCCGCTGCCGCGCACCCGGCAGCCGGCGAACGTGCCCCGGCCGCCCGCGGACACGTAGAAGCCGGCCTCGGCGGGGGAGTCGACCGTGCAGCGCTCGATCGTGGGGTCGGCGCCCTTGGTGACGATGACGCCGGTCTGCACGCCGTCCAGCGTGCAGTTGGCCAGCGTGCCGCCGCTGCCGTGGTCGCGGAACCACGCCCCGGTCGCCGCCTCCCGGATGCGGCAGTCGTCGAGCTGCGCGGTCGCGCCGTCGCTCACCGACACCGCCGTGTTGCGCACCTGCGACAGATCGCTGTCGACCACGTCCGCGCGCGAACCGCGGTCGAGCACGAACAGCGCGTCCGGCACGTCGTGCACCCGGCAGGAGTCCAGCACCGCCGTCGCCCCGTCGCTGACCCACACGGCCGGGTAGTCGCCGGTGCTGTCGAAGATCTCGCACTGGTTGGCGTCCACGCGGGTGCCCGGGTCCCACACCGACAGGCCGTTGCGCCCGAACTGCCGCACGCTGGTGCGGGTCAGCGTCAGCACCGCGCGGGAGCGCAGGTCGACCGCGTTCTCCGGGATGTCGTGGATACGGCAGTCCGCGAGCGTGAGCACGGCGTCCGTGTCGAGGGTGACGCCGTCGGACGTGGTGCGGTGCACATCGCAGTCGGCGAGGTGCGCGGTGGCCCGGGCGGTGATCTGCACGCCGCTTCCCCGCACCTCGTAGACCTCGCAGCCCACGGCCTCCAGCGCGGAGTTCTCACCGGTCGCGGTCAGCCCCGAGCCCGCGGCGTGGTGCACCCGGCAGCGCTCCAGCCGCGGATGGCCGCCGCCGCGCACCGCGACTCCCGCCTGCCCGGCCGCGACGACCTCGCACTCCTCGAACACCCCGCCCCCGCCGTCGACCACGGCGATCCCGATGCCCGCCGGGTTGTCGACGGTGCACCGCCGCACGGTCGGCCGCGCCCCGCCCCGGACCTCTATCCCGGTCGCGGACCGGGTGACGACGCGGACGTCGCTCAGCTCCGGCGCGCCCTCCTCGATCAGCAGCGCGGGCGCGGCGGCGTCCTGGCCCTCCACGAGCAGGTCCTGGACGATCGCGGAGGCGCGCACGGTCAGCGGCACCCCGTCGGCGGGCGCGATCCGCACCGAGCCGGGCGAGCCCTCCGGGCCGCGCAGCGTCACCGCGCGCTGGACGACGAGGTTCTCCCGGTAGGTGCCGGGGGCGACGGTGAGCACGTCGCCGTCGGCCGCGGCCTCCAGGGCGGCGGCGAGCGATGCGTACTCACCCGTGCGGCGCCGCCACCGCGACGTGCCGGTGTGCGTCACCTGGACCGTGCCCTGTGCCATGGCGTTGCTGTGCCCCCACCTCGTGGTACGTGGCTCGTTCGCCCTCGGGTGCGTCCCTCGGGCGCCCTCGCGCGCGGGTCGATGCCGACGTCGGGTTCGGCCGGTCCACCGTAGCGTGCGCGCGGACCACGGGTTGACCGCGGCCGAAAGGCGGTCAGCTGCCGGTGCCGGTCCTGCCCCAGTCCGGGCCCACCCGCTCCCAGGCCCGGTCCCAACAGGCGTATCTGCGGCGGACCAAGTGCCAGACCACCAGCCGTCTGGCGCCCTCCGCCAGGGCGGCCGTCAGCAGCGTCACGCCGAACCCGGCGAGCACCGCGTGCGTCGTGGCCATCGCCGGGTCCAGCGGGCGGGCGACGAGGTGGCCCCGCCCGTCCGTCCATGTGGTGAAGCGGTCGCCCGGCCGGGGCGCGGCGAGCCTCGTGAGCACCTCGCCGCTGCGCACCGAGCCGTCCGGCGCGGTCCAGCGGGCCAGCACCCGGGTACGGGTGTCGCGCACGAACGCCTCCGGGTCCACGGGCGGCGCGGAGCGCTCCACCGGTCGTACGACGGTCGCGGTCACCAGGTGGCGGGAGCGGTGCTGCTCGCGGACGGACTCCTGGAGGGACTCCTGGGCGAGGGCGCCCGCCAGGGCGCCGGCGACCGGGGCGCCGACGAGGATCAGCAGCAGGGCGGCCAGCGCCGTCCAGGCCTCCGCCAAGTCCGTTCGGCGGCACAGCGGATTGCGCCGCCACCGCCGGATTCCGCCGATCGCCCGCACGCCGGCCCCCCTTCCCTCCGCTTCCCGCCCTCTCCCACCCGACTCACGCGGTGCGACGGTTCAACGCGCGGACGAGGGCGGGGGGTTCCCGGGGAGGCCGGTGCGGCTAGCCGAGGACGCGGACCGGGTCGCCGACGCGGATGGTGCCGCGGGACTCGGGCACCAGGTTCTGGCCGAAGACCACCTTGCCGCCGATGCGGCGGTGTCTGCCGAGCGTGTGCAGCGGCTCCCGGCCGCGCTCGGCGCTGCCCTGGTCGGTGGTGGTCACGACGCAGCGCGCGCACATCTTGGGGACCCGGAAGGAGACGTCGCCGATCGCGATGCGCCGCCAGCCGTCCTCCGCCCAGGGTTCGGCGCCCGCGACGACCACGTTGGGCCGGAAGCGGTTCATCGGCAGCGGGCCCTCGTGGGCGTGTTCCCCCTCGGCGATGAGCGCGTTGAGCGCGTCGAGGGAGGCGGTGGAGGTGACGAGGAGGGGGTAACCGTCGGCGAAGCTCACCGTCTCGCCGGGCAGCGCGTAGTCCGGGTCGACCGGCCGGCGCGTGGCCGGATCGTCCATGTGCACCAGACGGGCGCCGACGCCGAGGAACGTGCTGCACCAGTCGTGCGCGGCGCGGTCGGCCAGGACCCCCTCCACCTTGTCCCGGAAGATCTCCAGCGTGACCGTGCCGACCGGCTCCGGGACGGCCACCGTCAAGGGCTCCATGCCGGGCGCGGACAGCAGGACGCCGCCGGGCACGAGCTCGGCGGCGGCCAGCGCGAGGCGCGCTTGCTGGCGCTGGGTGATGACCTTTCCCCCGTCGTCGATCAGCACCCAGCGCCGGTCCCCGGCCAGACCCCAGGGCTCCACGACGGCCTCCGCGGGCGCCAGAGCCCTCAGTGCCTTGACCGGATGGACGTGAATCGACTGCAGCTGCGCGTTCCCCATGAGGCAATCGTGCCAGGCGGCGCCGACAACGCCTCGTCGGGGCCGCTCAGTAGCCGCGGTACTGCTGGTTGTTGTACGGGTCCTGGTACTGGGGCTGCTGGGGGCGCGGGGCCGCCGGACGCATCGCCTCGTACCCGGCGGGGGCCGCGGGGCGCGGGGGCTGGGGCTGGGGCCCGGGGTATCCGCGCGGGGCGGCGGCCTGCTGCGGGATGTACGCGGTGGGCGCCTGGTGCAGCGGGGCGGGCTGCGGCTGCTGCGGGTAGCCGTAGGAGGGCTGGACCGGGGCCGCGGGCAGGGCGGGCAGCGCCGACGGGAGAGCGGGCAGGTGGCTGCTCGGGGCGTCGTACGCGGCGGGGACCCGGATCGGGGCGATCTGCGGGGTGCCCCGCTCGGCCACGAGCGAGTCGTAGATCGGGGTGTCCGGGAAGGAGGCGGAGTAATAGCCGCCGCCATAGGTGGAGCGGGGGGAGGTCATGCCCATAAGTTAAGCCCACGATGTGCTGGTTGGGGAGACCGATAAGAAGGTTGTTTTCCGTGTCGGCGGTGACGTGGGCTCCCCAATGCGAGCGAACTCGGGAAAAAGGGGCGGCGAGCGGCCGCTCGATCGTGTAAAGCCTCAGTTCCCGGGGGGTTACCGGCGGTTGGCCAGTTGTCTTGGGGCCCTTGCGACGGGCCCGGCATGAAGGGGGACGAACATGTCGATGCCGAAGGGATCGAACGTTCCGGTGCCGACGGCGGCGCTGCGCGTCGAGGTGGGCTGGGAGACCGGTCCCGGCGTCCCCGACGTCGACGCCTCGGCGCTGGCCCTGGCCGGCGGAAAGGTCCGCTCCGACGCGGACTTCGTCTTCTACAACCAGCCGGCGCACGCCTCGGGCGCCGTCCGGCACGAGGGCAGGCGCGACCTCGGCGCACGCGTCACCGACACCCTCCTCGTCGACCTCGCGCGTGTGGAGCCCGCCGTCGAGACCGTGGTGGTCGCCGCCTCGGCGGACGGGGGCCCGTTCGGCCGGGTGCCCGGCCTCTGCATCGAGGTCCGGGACGCCGCCCGGGACACGGTGGTGGCGCGGTTCGACAGCACCGGGGCGAGCGTCGAGACGGCCTTCGTGCTGGGGGAGTTCTACCGGCGGCAGGGCGCGTGGAAGTTCCGCGCGGTGGGGCAGGGGTACAGCAGCGGGCTCGAAGGGCTGGCCACGGACTTCGGCATCACGGTGGACGAGCCGCAGCACGGGCCGGCCCCGACGGCCGCGGCGACTCCGGCCCAGGCCCAGCCCCCGGCTCCGGTGGCGCGCACGGCCGCCGCGCCGTCCGCCCCCGCCCCGCCCGCCACCGCGCCCTCCGCTCCCGCCGCCCCGGTCCGGCTGACCAAGGTCACGCTCACCAAGACCGCGCCCTCCGTCTCCCTCGCCAAACAGGGCGGCACCTCCGGCGCGCTGCACGTGAACCTCAACTGGCAGACGCGCAAGCAGTTCTCCGGCTGGACCGGCAAACTCGGCCGTGCCGTCGCCCAGCACACGGACCTCGACCTCGACCTGTGCGCCCTGTACGAGCTGGCCGACGGCAGCAAGGGGGTGGTCCAGGCCCTCGGCAACGCCTACGGCTCCCTGCACCGGCCGCCGTACATCCACCTCGACGGCGACGACCGCACCGGCGCCGTGGCGAGCGGCGAGAACCTCACCGTCAACCTCGACCACAAGGACGCCTTCCGGCGCATCCTCGTCTTCGTCACCATCTACGAGGGCGCCCGCTCCTTCGCCGACCTGCACGCCACGGTCACCCTGCGCCCCCAGCACGGCGCCCCGATCGACTTCTCCCTGGACGAGTGCACCGTGCCCTCACCGGTGTGCGCCCTCGCGCTGATCACCCGTACCGGCACGGACCTGGTCGTCCGGCGCGAGGCCCGCTACCTGGTGCCCGAGCGGGGCGTCAGCCCGCAGCGGACCGTCGACCACGCCTACGGCTGGGGCATGAACTGGACACCGGGCCGCAAGTGATCGGGCCCCACGCCGCCCGGCGCTCACCCCTCGTCCGGAACGGCGCCGGGACGGGCGTAGGTGCGGCCCTTCCAGGCGGCGCCGCGCCCGCGGTGGTGCTGCACCGCCGAGTCGACCGTCATCAGCAGGTACAGCAGCGCCGTGAACGGCAGCAGGGGAGCGAGCCACGGCGGCTGCCCGTAGTAGTGGAGCATCGGGACGTACGTCCCCGTCATCACGAGCCAGGCCGCCCCGCCGAGCGCCGCGGCGGCCGCGTCGCCACCGGCGAGACCCGCGGCCAGGGCGGCGGGCGGCGCCAGGTAGACGAGGACGAGCCCGGCGACCGTGCCGAGCAGCAGCAGCGGGTTGTGCCGGAGCTGGGCGTAGGCGCTGCGGGAGACCATGCGCCACAGGTCGCGCAGGCGCGGATAGGGGCGGACGCTGTCCACGCGGTCGGCGAGCCCCAGCCACAGCCGCCCGCCGGCCGCGCGGACGGCCCGCGCGAGCGCCACGTCGTCGATGACGGCGCCCCGGACGGCGTCGGGGATCCGCGCGCGGACGGCCGTCTCCGTGCGCAGCAGCACGCACCCGCCCGCGGCGGCGGCCGTGCGCGCCCCCTCCCGGCCGATGCGGCGGAACGGGTACAGCTGCGCGAAGAAGTAGACGAACGCCGGGACGACCAGCCGCTCCCACAGGGTGTCGACCCGCAGCCGGGCCATCTGCGACACGATGGCGAAGCCGCCGGTGCGGGCCGCCGCCACCAGCGTCCGCAGGCTGTCCGGCGCGTGCGCGATGTCGGCGTCCGTCAGCAGCAGGTACTCGGGCTCCCGCGCGCGGGCGATGCCGATGCCGTGCCGCACGGCCCACAGCTTGCCCGTCCAGCCCGCCGGCGGCTCGCCGGGACGGGCCACGGTCAGCGGCAGCCCGCCGTGCCGCAGCGACAGCTCGCGGGCGACGTCGCCGGTGCCGTCCGTGCTGCCGTCGTCGACGAGCACGACCTCGGCCCGGCCGGGGTAGTCCTGCGCCAGCAGCGACGGCAGGCTCGACGGCAGCACCGCCGCCTCGTCGCGCGCCGGCACGACGACGCAGACGTACGGCCACGCGTCCGGATCCCGGCGCGGCGGCAGCCGCACGTCGGTGCGCCAGAAGAAGCCCTGGCCGAGCAGCAGCCACAGCCAGGCGAGGAGGGAAGCGGCGGCGGTCCACACGATGGCGCTCACCCGCGCAGTGTGCCCCACCCGGCGGGCCGGGAAGGGCCCATCGTCTATCGTGGCCGGGTGAAGATCGCGCTCATGGACTCCGGAATCGGCCTGCTGGCGGCCACCGCCGCGGTACGGCGCCTGCGGCCCGACGCCGATCTCGTGCTCTCCCTCGACCCGGACGGAATGCCGTGGGGACCGCGCACCCCCGAGGACCTCACCCGGCGCGCCCTGGCCGTCGCCGAGGCCGCCGCCGCGCACCGTCCCGACGCCCTCGTCGTCGGCTGCAACACCGCCACCGTGCACGCGCTGGCCGCCCTGCGCGCCCGCCTGGAGCCCGCGCTGCCGGTCGTCGGCACCGTGCCCGCGATCAAGCCGGCCGCGGCCGGCGGCGGCCCCGTCGCCATCTGGGCCACCCCCGCCACCACCGGCAGCCCTTACCAGCGCGGGCTCATCGAGGAGTTCGCCGACGGCGTCGCCGTCACCGAGGTGCCCTGCTGGGGACTGGCCGAGGCGGTCGAACGCGCGGACGAGTCGGCCATCGCCGCCGCGATCGCCGCCGCGGCCGAACTGACCCCCGACGGGACCACCACCGTCGTCCTCGGCTGCACCCACTACGAGCTGGTCGCCGAACGCATCCGCGCGGCCGTGCACCAGCCCGGCGCTGCTCCGCTCGTCCTGCACGGCTCGGCCGGCGCCGTGGCCGCCCAGACCCTGCGCCGCCTCGGCGTCCGCCCCGCGCCCGAGGCCGGGCCGCCCGGCGCGGTGACGGTGCTGCTGAGCGGGCGCGAGGGCCCGCTGCCCGCCGCCGCCCTCACCTACGAGGAGGGCAGGCTGCTCGCCACGGCCAGCCCCGCCCACTGAACCGGCCACGCACGGACCACCGGCCCGCCGGTCACGCTGCGCGACGGCCTCCCCGCGCAGCGAAAGCTGAGTAACCTCGAAACATGAGGGACCACCCCCGCGACGCGCACACCCCGCACCCCGACGTCTGGACCGGACGCGCCACCAACCGGGTCCAGTGGCTGCTGGCGCCGATCGGCTGCGCCTGTCTCGCGCTCGGCATCGAACTGGCCGTGGACTCCCCCTGGACCGACGGCGTCGTTCCGCTCGTCATGTCCGTCGTCGGCTGCATCGCGGCCGGACTGCTCGTGCTGTTCGGCACCCTCGCCTTCGTGCACGTCGCGCTGCGGGTCGACCAGGAGTGCCTGGAGGTGCGCTGCGGCCACATGGGCGTGCCGCGTCGCCGCATCCCCCTCTCGCACGTCGTCGGCGCCGAGTTCGTCGAGCACGTCACCCCCCGCCACTGGGGCGGCTGGGGGTACCGCTGGCGGCCCGAGAAGGGCACCGCGGTCGTCGTCCGGCGTGGCGAGGGGCTGCGGCTGCGGCTGGGGGACGGCCACACGTTCACCGTCACCGTCGACGACGCGGAGGCGGCCGTACGCGTGATCAGGGACCGGCTGCGGCCGACCACCCCCGGCACGGCCCACTGAGATCCCACCGACCGGCGAGCGGTTTTCCGCTCCGCCCGCGCTGTGGGCCGTCCGGCCCGCCGCCGTACACTCCGGGAGTGACCGTCACCGCAACCTCCGTGGCCGCGTCGGACGACGTGGGCCCCGCCGCGGCGCCCGCCTCGCGCGCCGCGCGGCTGCTGCGCCGCCTGCTTCCGGCCGCCGTCGCGGCGCTCTGCGGAGTGCTGCTCTACGTCAGCTTCCCGCCCCGCACCCTGTGGTGGCTGGCCCTGCCGGCCTTCGCCGGATTCGCCTGGGTGCTGCGCGGCCGGAGCCGCAGGGCGGCCCTCGGTCTCGGTTACCTCTTCGGCCTCGGGTTCCTGCTGCCGCTGCTGGTGTGGACCGGCGTGGAGGTGGGGCCGGGGCCCTGGCTCGCCCTGGTCGCGATCGAGGCGCTCTTCGTCGCGCTCGTCGGCGTCGGCGTCGCCGCCGTGTCGAAGCTGCCGGGAGCGCCCGTGTGGGCCGCCGCGGTGTGGATCGCCGGCGAGGCGGTACGCGCGCGCGTGCCCTTCCACGGCTTCCCCTGGGGCAAGATCGCCTTCGGCCAGGCGGACGGCGTCTTCCTGCCGCTCGCCGCGGCCGGTGGAACGCCGCTGCTCGGCTTCGCGGTCGTCCTGTGCGGCTTCGGCCTCCACGACGTCGTCCGTCTCGTCCTTCGGCGCCGCCGCACCGGCACGGTCCGGCGGGCCGCCGCGGTCACGGCGCTGCTCGCCGTCGTCCTGCCGGTGGCCGGCGCCGCGGCCGCCCTTCCGCTGGTCGGCGACGAGGCCGAGGACGGCACGGCGACCGTCGCCGTCGTCCAGGGCAACGTCCCGCGCGCGGGCCTCGACTTCAACGCCCAGCGCCGCGCGGTCCTGGATCACCACGCCCGGGAGACGGAACGGCTGGCCGCCGAGGTGAAGGCGGGCAGGATGCCACGGCCCGACTTCGTGCTGTGGCCCGAGAACTCCTCCGACATCGACCCCTTCACCAACGACGACGCCCACGACGTCATCGACCGCGCAGCCAAGGCCGTCGGCGCGCCGATCTCCGTCGGCGGCGTCGTCGAGCGCGAGGGCAGGCTCCTCAACGAGCAGATCCTCTGGGACCCGGAAAAGGGCCCGGTCGACACCTACGACAAGCGGCAGATCCAGCCCTTCGGCGAGTACCTGCCGCTGCGCCCCCTGCTGGACGCGATCAACGACGACTGGACCGGCATGGTCCGCCAGGACTTCAGCCGCGGCGCCGAACCGGGCGTGTTCTCCCTCGGCGGCACCCGGGTCGGCCTGGTCACCTGCTACGAGGCGGCCTTCGACTGGACCGTGCGGGACACCGTCACCAGCGGCGCCCAGCTGATCTCGGTGCCCAGCAACAACGCGACCTTCGGCCGCAGCGAGATGACCTACCAGCAGCTCGCCATGTCCCGCATCCGCGCGGTCGAGCACAGCCGCACCGTCACCGTGCCGGTCACCAGCGGGGTGAGCGCGATCATCCTGCCGGACGGCACGATCAGCCGGCGGACCGGCATGTTCGTCGCCGACTCCCTGGTCCAGGAGGTGCCGCTGCGCTCCTTCGAGACCCCGGCCACCCGGCTCGGCATCCTGCCGGAGATCGCCCTGGTCCTCGTCGCCGGCGGCGGCCTCGGGTGGGCGGTGGCCGCCGGAGTGCGCGCCCGGCGCGCGGGGGACGCGTAGCCGTACGCGCGCGGGCGGACGGTGGCGGCCCGTTAGGGTCGCCGCATGGCTACTCCTGACTTCATCCGCACCCTGCGGGCCTCCGCCGGACACCAGCTGCTGTGGCTGCCCGGGGTGACCGCCCTCGTCCTCGACGACACGGGCAAGGTGCTGTTGAACCGCCGCACCGACAACGGCAGGTGGTCGCTGCTCGGCGGCATCCCCGAGCCGGGGGAGCAGCCGGCCGCGTGCGCCGTGCGGGAGGTCTACGAGGAGACGGCCGTGCGCTGCGTGCCCGAGCGGGTCGTGCTGGTCCAGGCCCTCCGGCCCGTCACCTACGAGAACGGCGACGTCTGCCAGTACATGGACATCACCTTCCGCTGCCGGGCCGTCGGTGGCGAGGCGCGGGTCAACGACGACGAGTCGCTTGAGGTCGCCTGGTTCGACGTCGACGCCCTGCCCGAGCTGGGCGAGTTCGCGACGCTGCGGATCAAGCAGGCGCTGTCGGACGACGCCCCCACATGGTTCGACACCACGAGCCTCGAATGAAGTGTGGGGGCTGACCACATGGGTCGTCCGGGGCACGCTGCCTAGGGTCGAGACATGACCGAGCCCCGTGCCCTCCCGGGCCCCCACGCCTCCCCGCTCGACCTCGGCGGCCGCACGGCCCTCGTCACCGGCGCCGCCGGCGGCATCGGAAGCGCCTGCGTGCTGCGCCTCGCGTCCGCCGGGGCCAAGGTCAGAGCGGTCGACCGGGACGCCGAGGGCCTGGAGCGGCTCACCGAGCGGTCGGCGGGCCTGCCCGGCAGCGTCGAACCGCACGTCCTCGACCTGACCGACCTGGACGCCGCCGAGGCCGCCGCCGCGGGCGCCGACGTCCTGGTCAACAACGCCGGGCTGCAGCTGGTCCGCCCGATCGAGGAGTTCCCGCCCGACGTCTTCCGCACGGTCCTCACCGTGATGCTGGAGGCGCCGTTCCGCCTCATCCGCGGCGCCCTGCCGCACATGTACGGGCAGGGCTGGGGCCGCATCGTGAACATCTCCTCCGTGCACGGCCTGCGCGCCTCGGCCTACAAGTCGGCGTACGTCGCCGCCAAGCACGGCCTGGAGGGCCTGTCCAAGACCGCGGCCCTGGAGGGCGCCCCCCACGGCGTCACCTCGAACTGCGTCAACCCCGGCTATGTGCGCACGCCCCTGGTGGAGAAGCAGCTCGCCGACCAGGCCCGGGCGCACGGCATTCCCGAGGAGCGGGTGCTGACCGAGGTGCTGCTGCAGGACAGCGCCCTGAAGCGGCTCATCGAACCGGAGGAGGTCGCCGCCGCCGTGGCCTACCTGTGCGGCCCGCAGGCTTCCTTCATGACCGGCGCCTCGCTCGTCCTGGACGGTGGCTGGACCGCACACTAGTGCGACCACAGGCGGCCGTGTGCCGGGTGCGCCCCGAGTTCTCCACAGGGCTGACGGGCCGGCCGTGCGATGAGGAATCCTGTGAGCATGTCCCGCGATCACGCGCAGTCCACCGAGCGCCCCGGCGAGGGCCCGCCGGCGCCCCCGGGCGCCGCGGAGACCCCGTTCCTGGAACTGCTGGCCCGCGGCGCGTCCGCCGACGCCTATGAGCAGCCGGTGCTGCTGGCCCGCGCCGAGGGCCGCCCGCCCGAGTGGATCGCCGCGCTCGAACACGCCAAGCCGCTCGCCCTGCGGGTCCGCTCGGAGCTGGAGGGACGCCGCCGCCGGGAGGCCGAACTGTCGGCGCTCTTCGAGACCGCCCACGACCTCGCGGGACTGCGCGACCTGGACGCCGTGCTGCGGGCGATCGTGCAGCGCGCCCGCTCCCTGCTCGGCACGGACGTCGCCTACCTCAGCCTCAACGATCCCGCGCGGGGGGACACCTACATGCGGGTGACCGAGGGCTCGGTCGCCGCCCGCTTCCAGCAGCTGAGGCTCGGCATGGGCGAGGGCCTCGGCGGCCTCGTCGCCCAGACGGCCCGCCCGTATGTGACCGACGACTACTTCAAGGACGACCGCTTCCAGCACACCACCGCCATCGACGCCGGCGTGCGGGACGAGGGCCTGGTCGCCATCCTCGGCGTGCCCCTCACGCTCGGCGACCACGTGATCGGCGTGCTCTTCGCCGCCGACCGGCGGGCGCGCGTGTTCGAGCGCGAGCAGATCGCGCTGCTCGGCTCCTTCGCCGCACTGGCCGCCGCCGCCATCGACACCGCCAACCTCCTCACCGAGACCCGTTCGGCCCTGGCCGACCTGGAGCGCGCCCACGAGATCATCCAGGACCGCAGCGCCGTGATCGAACGAGCCTCGGACGTCCACGACCGGCTCGCCGCGCTGGTGCTGCGCGGCGGCGGGGTGCACGAGGTGACCGCGGCCGTCTCCGAGGTCCTCGACGGCACGGTCGAGTTCACCGACGCCACCACCGCCCCCGCCCGGGCCCTGGAGGCCTTCCGCACCGAGAACCACGCCGTGCGGCACGGGGACGACTGGTACGCCGCCGTCACCGCCGGCGGCGAGCTGCTCGGCGCGCTGGTGCTGCGCGGCCACCCCGCCCTCGACCCCGTCGACCAGCGCACCCTGGAGCGCGCCGCGATGGTCACCTCCCTGCTGATGCTCGCCCGCCGCTCCGCAGCCGAGGCCGAACAGCGCGTCCGCGGCGAGCTGCTCGACGACCTCCTCGACGCCCGCGACCGAGACCCCCGCCTGCTGCGCGAACGCGCCTCTCGGCTGGACGCCGACCTCGACGCCGCCCACGTCGTGCTCGCCGCCCGCCTCGACGGCGTCACCGCCGACGCAGATGTGGAGGCGGACGCCCGCCGCCGCCTGTGGTCCGCCGCCTCCCACCTCGCCGCGACCCGCCACGGACTCGCCGCCGCCCGCGACGGCGGAACCGTCCTGCTGCTGCCCCTGGAACCGGGCGACACCGCCACCGGCCTGGCCCGCCGCACCGCCCGCCACCTCGGCACCGCCGTGCACGACGCGGTCACCGTCGGCGCCTCCGCCCCGGTCGAGAGCCTGCGCGACGACCGGGACGCCGTGCCCACCGCCTACCGCGAGGCCCGCCGCTGCCTGGACGCCCTGCGCCTGCTCGGCCGCACCGGGGACGGCGCCGCCGCCGAGGACTTCGGCTTCCTCGGTCTCCTCCTCGCCGCGGACCGGGACGTCGAGGGCTTCGTCGACCGCACCATCGGCCAGGTGGTGGCCTACGACGAACGCCGCGGCACCGACCTGGTGCGCACCATGGACGCCTACTTCGCGTGCGGCATGAGCCCCGCCCGCACCAAGGACGCGCTGCACGTGCACGTCAACACGGTCGCCCAGCGCCTGGAGCGGATCGCCCGCCTCCTCGGCGAGGACTGGCAGAGCCCGGCCCGCGCCCTGGAGATACAGCTCGCCCTGCGCCTGCACCGCCTGGCGGCCCCCGAACACCGCTGACCCCCGCACGCCGGAGGCGCACGGGGGCCGGCGGTCCGGGAACGGACCCGGGCATCACACGGTGCGGGCGTCCGCCTTCCGCGCCGTCGCCGCCGCGTCCTCCACGGACGCCGGGACGACGTCGGCGAGATCCCGGTTGCGGGTCTCCTTCGCCGCCGCCACGGCCACGATCGTCACCAGCGCCGCGGCGATCACGTACAGCGAGATCGGCGTCGAGCTGCCGTAGTCGTTCAGCAGTGCGGTGGCGATCAGCGGGGCGGGCGCACCGGCCGCGACCGAGGCGAACTGCGCGCCGATGGAGGCGCCGGAGTACCGCATCCGCGTCGCGAACATCTCGGAGAAGAACGCGGCCTGCGGTGCGTACATCGCCCCGTGCAGCACGAGGCCCACGGTGACGGCGAGCAGGAGACTGCCGAAGCCGCCGGTGTCGATGAGCGCGAAGAACGGGAACATCCACAGTCCGACGCCGGCCGCGCCGATCAGATAGACGGGACGGCGGCCGATCCGGTCCGACAGCGCGCCCCACAGCGGGATGACCGCGAAGTGCACGGCCGACGCGATGAGCACCGCGTTGAGCGCCGTCTGCTTGGAGACGCCGACCGAGGTGGTGGCGTAGACGAGGATGAACGCGGTGATGACGTAGTAGCTGATGTTCTCCGCCATGCGGGCGCCCATGGCCACCAGGACGTCCCGCCAGTGGTGGCGCAGTACGGCGACGAGCGGCATCGTCTCCGCCTCCGCGGTGGCGTCCGCCTTGCGCGCCTCGGCCGACGCGAGCGCCTGCTGGAAGACGGGAGACTCGTCGACGGACAGCCGGATCCACAGACCGACGATCACCAGCACACCGGAGAGCAGGAACGGAATGCGCCAGCCCCAGCTGGTGAACGCGGCGTCGGACAGCACGGCGGTGAGCAGCGACAGCACGCCCGTCGCCAGCAACTGCCCGGCGGGCGCGCCCGTCTGCGGCCACGACGCCCAGAACCCGCGCCGCCGCGCGTCCCCGTGCTCCGACACCAGCAGCACGGCGCCGCCCCACTCGCCGCCGAGCGCGAAGCCCTGCACCAGCCGCAGCACCGTCAGCAGCACGGGTGCGGCGCTGCCGATCGTCGCGTGCGTGGGCAGCAGACCGATCGCGAAGGTCGCCCCGCCCATCAGCAGCAGGCTCAGCACCAGCAGCTTCTTGCGCCCGAGCCGGTCGCCGTAGTGCCCGAACACCAGAGCGCCGAGCGGCCGTGCGGCGAAGCCGACCGCGTACGTCAGGAAGGACAGCAGCGTGCCGACGAGCGGGTCGGACTCGGGGAAGAACAGCTTGTTGAAGACGAGCGCCGCGGCGGAGCCGTACAGGAAGAAGTCGTACCACTCGATGGTCGTCCCGATGAGGGACGCGGCGACGATGCGCTTGAGATTGGACGGGGCCGGCGGAGCGGCTGCGGGCGACGACATCGGCACCACTTCCTGGCGTTTCGACGGGGACGGTTGTTTGTCGCCACACCGTAGGAATCCGCAGGTCAGGCGCACATGTGGTGGGACAACATAGTTCGGGGGTTGGCTATGCGCGTGGCCACCATGCCGACGTGGGGAGAGGCGGCTCAGGGGGCAGTGGTGGTCGAAACGAACGCTGTCCCGGATGCGGGATTCTGACCGAGCACCAGGAGATCCGCGTGCCCGTGGACGTCGGCCGTGGTGCCGACGAAGGGCGAGGGGTGTACCGGGTGCACGTCTGGGGGTGCGTGCACCGCAAGGTCGACGCCTTCCTGCTCCACGGCTCTCTGCCGGACCGCGGCGGCTCGTGCGGCGCGGAGGAGAGGACGAGTGAACGGCGGCGCGCATCGCAGCGTTTCGCCGTGAACATCCCGAATGCCCAGTAAGCGAATCGGACCTATGGTGCTGTCATGGAGCACTCACTCAGCCCTGCGGCCCTCGCCGAGCTGCGCCGCCCGCGCCCCTACCCCGCCGTGTCGGTGCTGACCCCGACGCACCGGCGTGAGCCGGACAACGCCCAGGACCGGGTGCGGCTGCGCAATGTGGTGGCCGAGGCCAAGCGGCAGTTGGAGGCCGACCCGGCGGTCACCCGCGAGCGGCGCGCCGACGTGGTCCGCGAACTCGACGAGGCCCTCGGAGAGGTCGATCTGACGTACGCCGAGGACGGTCTGGTGATCTTCGCGGCGCCGGGCGAGCACCAGGTGTGGTCGCTCGCCCGCCCCGTGCCCGAACGCGTGGTGCTCTCGGACACCTTCCTCACCCGCAACCTGGTCTCCGCGCAGGCCACGGAGCGGCCGTTCTGGGTACTGTCGGTCTCCGCCGACCGGGTCGCCCTGTGGAACGGCGGCGGGGGCCGGGTCGCCGAGGAGCACGTCGGCGGCTTCCCGCTCACCCGGCGCGAGCGGGACTTCGACCCCGAGCGCCAGGAGCGCCAGGGCGACACGCCGAGCAGCTACCGCGACGAGGACACCCGGCACTTCCTGCGGGAGGCCGACGCCGCGATGGCGCGGATCCTGCGGGACAGCCCGCGCCCGCTGTACGTCACCGGGGAGCGGGCGGCGCTGTCCCTGCTGGAGGAGGTCGGCACCGTCGCACGGGACGGCGTGCACGTCCCGCACGGCGGCCTCGCGCACGGTTCGCCGGAGGCGGTGTGGCGGGCGGTGCGGCCGCTGGTCGCCGCCGAGGAACTGAAGAACCTCGACGCCGTGACCCGGGAGTTGGAGGCGGCCCGCGGTCAGCGGGAGTTCGCGGCCGGCGTGGACGAGGTGTGGCGGCACGCCCAAGAGGGCCGGGTGCGGCTGCTGGCCGTCGAGGAGAACTTCCGGACGACCGTGCGCGACGACGGCGGCCATCTGGTCCCTGCCGGGAGCGAGGACCTGGACTCCCGCGAGGACATCGTGGACGAGATCGTCGAGCGGTGCCTGGACACCGGCGCCGAGGTGCGTTTCGTCCCCGACGGCGCCCTCGGCAACGCCGGCGGGATCGCCGGCGCGCTGCGTTACTGAGACGCCGCCCGTCACCAGCGCCTGCGCGGGGAGGCCGCCGCCGACGGCCTGGGCGACCATGTGGCGCCGGTCGGCATCATGCCGATCGCGGCCGAGCCCGGGCGGTTCGCGGCCGTCGCGGCGTACGACCGCGCCGGTGCGCGCTGCGGCTTCTCCCTCCGGGCGGGGCCCGACGCCTGCGGGAACATATGCCGGGGCATGACGAGCGGGCCCGCCACACCAAGGCGCGAGGTGTGTACGGGCCCTCCCTCGACCTTCGGCCGGGGCGCCCCCGGGGAGCCGGGCCGCGGGAACGGTCAGACGGTGGTCTTCACCGACTCCTCGTTCGTGTCCTCAGTGGTCTCACCGGCGTTGCGGGCGCGGACGAACTCGAGGAAGGAGTTCAGCTCGCGCTTGACGACAGGGGCGAGGAGGTAGAGGCCGATGATGTTGATGACGGCCAGCATGAACAGCACGGCGTCGGCCATGTCGATCAGGGTCTGGAGCGTCAACAGCGAGCCGGCGACGGCGAACAGGGTGTAGAGGACCTTGAACGTCAGCTCGCTGCCCCTGCTGCGGCCGAAGAGGTGGGTCCAGGCCTTGAGGCAGTAGTAGCCCCAGGTCAACACGGTGGAGATGGCGAACAGCAGCACCGCGACGGTGAGGATGTACGGGAACCACGGCATCACCGTCGCGAAGGCGTCGGACGTGATGGTGACACCGCCGATGGACTCGCCCGCGCGCGCCTCGGCCCAGCTCGCGGGGTTGGCGATGACGATGGTCAGCGCCGTCATGGTGCAGATGATGACGGTGTCGATGAACGGCTCCAGCAGGGCGACCAGGCCCTCGCTCGCCGGGTGCTTGGTCTTGACCGCGGAGTGGGCGATCGGGGCGGAGCCGAGACCGGCCTCGTTGGAGAACGCGGCCCGCTTGAAGCCGATGATCAGTGCGCCGAGCACACCGCCGGCCACGCCCTCGGGGTTGAAGGCGCCCTCGACGATGGTGGCGACGGCCGCCGGGACGGCCGTGACGTGGAACAGGATGACGACCAGGCAGGCGGCGATGTAGATGCCCGCCATCGCGGGGACGAGCTTGCTCGTGACGTTGGCGATGGAGCGGATCCCGCCGAGGAGCACGATGCCGACGAGCGCGGCGACGAGGACGCCGAAGAAGACCGCGCCGGCGGAGGAGCCCAGCATGCCGTCCTCGCCGCCGGTGACGGACACCAGCTGCGCGTAGGACTGGTTCACCTGGAAGAGGTTGCCGCCGAAGAGGCCGAAGAACAGGACGAAGAAGGAGGCGAGGAGCGCGAGGACCTTGCCGAGCTTCCTGCCGTTCTTGCCGAAGCGGTCCGCCAGGCCCTTGGGCAGGTAGTGCATCGGGCCGCCGGAGACGGTGCCGTCGGCGTGGACCTCGCGGTACTTCACGCCGAGGGTGACCTCGACGAACTTGGTGGCCATGCCGAGCAGGCCGCACAGGATCATCCAGAACGTGGCGCCGGGACCGCCGATCGAGACGGCGACGGCCACACCGGCGATGTTGCCCAGGCCGACCGTGCCGGAGACGGCGGCGGTCAGGGCCTGGAAGTGGTTGACCTCACCTGCCGACCCCTTCTCGTCGTACTTCCCGCGGACCACGTCGACGGCGAGCCTGAACTTGCGGATCTGGACCAGTCCGAACCAGGCGGTGAAGACCAGACCGGCGACGACGAGCCAGGCGACGATGAGCGGGAGCTCCGTACCGGCGACCGGGACGGAGTAGAAGACCACTTCCCCGAGCCAGGTGGCTATGGGCTCGAAGAATCCGCTGACGGCCTCGTCGACGGATGTGGTGAGGGAGTCGAGTGACACGGTGGTTACCTCGATGGCGCAGGACCGGCGCATGAGTCTGCGCCGGCGGGATGTGCGGTCTTGGAGCGAACTCCGTTGTCCGATCGGCGACCCCGGGGCCATGCTCGACGGACTCGAAGCGTGATCACCCTGGTCGTGCTGCCGACGCGCGTCGGCGGCTCCGCGCTGTGACGAGGGGTGGTGCCACCTGCGGAGTTGCGCTGTTCTACCACGACCTTTACGACTTCTTTAGTGATGCACATCACATAACCGCGAGTAGTCCTCGAAAGTCCCAGCGAGCGCAATCAGACCGTTATCCGGAGAGCCCGGTCCGTTCACCGGACGGCTCTGTGCTCCGTCGGCTTTTTGCCGTGCGCCTTTCGCCTCCCCGGGGGCGCCGAGCGGGGGTCCTTGCCGGACGAGGGGCCGCGGCGGTCGCCGACTGCACCCCCGCTCACCGTCCCGAACGCACGGCGCGCCGCCGGGCGTGGGGGAGAAGTGGCGGTCCTGTGCCCGGCCCCGCGCCGGCGATCGTCCGGCTCCGAATCCGCGAGGCGCTCGGCGAGACCACTCGGCGTGCCCGGGGAGGCGGAATCGCCGCATCTCAGCATCGCCGTATACCCCCAGGGGGTATATAGTGGCGGTGTGGCCGCCACCGGCCACACTGGAAGTCGAATGGGGATGAAAGGTCATGGACCACAGCGCGCACCACGCCGGGGCCGCCCCCGCGGGCGGCAACGGCCACCACGGTCACCACGGCCGCATGGAGCACGGCGGCCGGGGCGGGGGCGCTTCCTGGTCGACGGCGGTGCGGGCGACGCTGCACTGCTTGACCGGGTGCGCCATCGGCGAGATCCTCGGCATGGTCATCGGCACCGCCCTGCTGTGGGGCAACGTGCCCACCATGATCCTCGCGATCACGCTGGCCTTCGTCTTCGGCTACTCGTTCACCCTCTTCGCGGTGATCCGCGCCGGGCTCTCCCTCAAGGCCGCGATCAAGGTGGCGCTGGCCGCCGACACCGTCTCCATCGCGGTCATGGAACTGGTCGACAACGCGATCATCGCCCTCACGCCGGGGGCGATGGACGCGCACCTGTCCGACGGGCTGTTCTGGTCGGCGCTGCTCGGCGGCTTCGCCGTGGCGTTCGTGATCACCACGCCGGTCAACAAGTGGATGATCGGCCGCGGCAAGGGCCACGCCGTCGTCCACGCCTATCACTGACCTCGCGCGCTGTTCCCGCGCTCGTCGATGTGACAGCCGCAATCATTTGGGAGCGCTCTCACGGCTCGCCGTCTGCGTCTATTGTGGTTGTACAGATCCAGCCAGATCCCTCGCAGAGCGATCGCAGACGCACAAAAGGAGCGCCCGCCTTGCCGGAGCAGACCGTGAGGCCCCGTCCCACGCTGGAAGCCGTCGCGGCGCGCGCCGGCGTGTCCCGTGCGACGGCCTCGCGGGTCGTCAACGGGGGCGCGGGCGTGCGTCCCGCGCTGGTCGACAAGGTGCGCCTGGCGGTCGAGGAACTGGGTTACGTGCCCAACCACGCGGCCCGCACCCTGGTCACCCGGCGCAACGGCGCGGTGGCGGTGATCATCGCCGAGCCGGAGTTCCGGGTCTTCTCGGACCCGTTCTTCGAGCAGCAGATCCGGGGCATCAGCCGGGAACTGACCGCCCATGACGCGCAACTGGTGCTGCTGTGGGCGGAGGGCTCCGGCGATCACGAGCGGATCGGGCGCTATCTGGAGGGCGGGCACGTCGACGGTGCGCTCGCCTTCTCCCTGCACGACGACCGGCTGCCGGCGCTGATCGCCCGCACCGGCGTTCCGGCGGTCCTGGGCGGCCGGCCGGCCGCGGGCGACGGTCTGACCGTGCCGTTCGTGGACTGCGACAATCGCGGCGGCGCGCGGGAGGCGGTGCGTCACCTGGTCTCCCTGGGCCGCGGGCATGTCGCGCACATCGCGGGCCCGCGCGACCAGACGTCGGCGGTGGACCGGATCCACGGTTACCGCGACGTCCTGGTCGACGTCGACCCGCAGCTGCTGTGCCAGGGCGACTTCACCGAGGCGAGCGGCGCCCGCGCGATGGCCGAGCTGCTGGAGCGGCGGCCCGAGACCGACGCGGTCTTCGCCGCCAACGACACGATGGCCCTGGGCGCGCTGCGCACCTTGCGTGAGCGCGGGCTGCGGGTGCCGCAGGACGTGGCGGTGGTCGGCTTCGACGACATGGAGCCCGTGGCCCTGGCCGCGGATCCGCCGCTCACCACGGTCCGCCAGGACATCGAGGGCATGGGCCGGATCATGGTCAGACTGCTCATGCGGCTGCTGGACGCGCCGGGCGGCGACGTGCCCGACTCCGTGATCACCCCGACCACCCTGGTCCGCCGGGCCTCCGCCTGACGGGACCCGGCCGGCCGGCTCGCGGGGGCACGGGCAGGGGTGTGCCGGCCGGAGGCCGAGGGGCCGAGCCCGCAGCCCCAAGACTGCCTGCCCGGTCCACCCGGTCCCCGTCCGCACGACGCGCGGGCACCTGGAGCCTCGTCCCGCAGCGGCCCACCGTGGACGTCCGTCCGCACGACAACGGCGGGCACCGGGCCGGAGCCCGGTGCCCGCCGTCACTCACTGTGCCGGGGCGGTGCGTGCGTCACTCGTAGGGGATGACCACCACGGACGTGTCCGTGCCGGTGCGCAGGCGCGCGTCCGCGTTGCCGATCGCGCTCCACACCTCCAGCCGCACCGTTCCCCCGCGCAGGTTGCCGAGGGCGCCCGTGGCGGACTTCAGGCCGCGGGCCTGGCTGTACTCCTCCCAGCCCGTGACCGGGTCGGTGGCGAAGTAGTTGTACGTCTCGATCCGGTCGAAGGTGCCGTCACCGGTGAGGTCGTAGCTGACGCGGGCCTGCTGGCCGAGGCCGACCGCGGTGCCGGCGTCCACCGGGAGGCGGAAGGCCGTGGACGCGCCGCTCTTGAGGGTGGCGTTGACGCCCTTGACCTCGTAGACGAGCGGCTTGTTGGGCGTTCCGTCGTAGTTGCGGCCGCCCGCGGAGGGGATGGTGTCGCTGCCGGCCGTGGCGCCGGTGGCCGTGGTGAGCGTGCCGCCGGTGCGGAGCTGGAAGGTGTTGCCGGTGGACGGCTCGGGGTTCTGGCCGCCGGAGTCCGTGCCGGTGCCGGTCGCGGTGGACCGCGCGGGCACCGACAGTGTCTTGCCGTCGGAGAAGGTGACCGTGCGGGCCGTGGAACCGTAGTTGTGGGCGGCGTAGGTGCGAACGCCGTTCTTGCTGAACACCGCGGACGTGGGAAGGTCGCCGGTGACCGAGGGGTCGGGGGCGCCGAGCGCGTCCAGGGTGGTGATCCAGTGGTAGGTGTGGGCCTTGGACTCGCCCTGCTCCGGGGTGTATCCGGCGTTGCCGGCGTCCCACTTGGACTTCGCGGTGGCCGGGTCGGCCAGCGACTCGAACTCCCAGAGGATGTCGCGCCATTCGACGGCGGGGCCGCCGTTCTCGCGCTCCAGCTCGGCCAGGTTGCGCCGGATCGCCGCCTTGTGGCCGCCCAGGTGCAGGGATCCGCCTGCGGTCACGGGCAGGACGTTGATGCCGTGGATCTCCTCGGGGTTGGCGGTCCACCAGGTGGAGTAGGACCCGCCGCTGCCCCAGACCATGCCCACGGTGTCGTGGGTGAAGGAGCCGGGGAAGACCTGCTGGTCGGCGTCGAACCAGTACTGCGCGATCGCCTCGCCCTCGGTGGCCAGCAGGTAGCTGCCGAGGTCGCGCAGGGCGGTGTCGCCGGTGGCCGAACCCCACAGCACCAGCGCCGCGCTGAGGTTGGTGGACTCGGAGGAGGACTCCTGGTTGTTGCCGGCGGCGAAGCCCTGGTGGCCGGAGGCCCAGCTGTGCCCGGCGTAGACGTCGAAGCCGCGCAGGAACGGGAAGGCGCTGTCGCTGCGGCTGGGGTTGGCGCTGTCGCGGATCAGGGTCTTGACCATGCCGCCCCAGGCGGAGTCGGCGGCCCAGGCGGCGTCGTACTGGGCGACGATCGCCGCCGCGTAGACGTAGTAGCCGTAGTGGAAGTGGTGGTCGTTGAGCTCCGCGTCGCTGCCGTAGGAGGCGGGGTAGCCGATGAGGGTCTTCCACGCCTTGTCGTAGGAGAATTCGCTCGCGCCGCCCGCGGTGAACCACTCCTGGAGCCGGCCCTTGAGCAGGCCGATGAACTTGTCGCGGACCGCGGTCTCACCGATCTGGTCGGCGAGCGGCACCAGCTGGGCGAGCTTGCCGAGCGCCTTGCCGGTCCAGTAGGTGTCCGTGGCCCCGCTGAACGGGTCGGACGCGTTGGCGACCTCGTTCAGGTACGTGCGCAGGCGGGCGGTGTCGACCGCGCTGTTCCTGGGCAGGCCCGGTAGGACCGGGGCGACCTTCTGCCGGGTGGTGAAGGACGCGCTCTCCCTGACCTTCATGGTGCCGCGGGGAGAGACATAGGTGTACGGCGTCAGGGCGTCGGTTGTGTGGAGCCACTGGTGCCGGTACAGGGCCTGGAGGGTGCCGCGCTCGGTGCCCTCCTTGGCCTCGGTCGTGAGCTTGTAGGTGGCGCTGACCGTGCCGCCGGAGGTGCTCCAGTCGACCTGCGACCCGGTGACGAAGCTGAACGCGTACTTGCGGAACGTCGCGAGCGCGTCGGTGGAGGGCAGCACGGCGACGGAGAAGTAGTCCTTGCCGCCCAGGCCCGCGGTGATCGTCGTGCCGGAGACGTTCCAGTCGGTGCCGGTCGGCGAGAACAGGGCGTAGTGGTGACCGCCGACCGTGATGCCGAGGACGTTGCCCTGGTCGGAGAAGACGCTCGGCGTGGCGGCGGTGGTGATCTGGGCGTTGCCGCCGGTGCCCTGGGCGTAGACGAAGGGCAGGCCGTGGCCGATGGTCGTGCGCAGGGTGCGGGCGCCGTCGGACCAGTAGGGGGTGACCGTCCAGTCGGACCAGGAGTCGGCCTTGGTGTCGGGGGAGTTGAGCCCGCTCAGGCCGAGGGTGAGGTCCCGCTTGTGGGTGTACTCGTACTGGCGGCCGTCGCCGACGATGGCGGGGCTGGTGGGGTAGCCGACCTCCAGTCCGCCGGAGACGGCCTGGTAGGTGAGCGGGTGGCCGTACATGGGGGTGGAGTACGGGTTGTCGCCGTAGCGCTGGAAGGCCAGCGAGGACCACCAGTCGTTGGTGGGCACGGGCTTGCCCTGGGCGGCCTGCGTGACCTTGGGGGTGACGGGCGTGCCGGTGTTGGTCGTGGGGCCGGTCGTGCCCGACGGCCGGGTGTCGGAGTAACTCCCGGCGCCTACGGTGATGGTGGCGGCTGCCGCGGGCGTGGCGGCCGGGCCGAGGCCGACGCCGGCCAGTGCGGCGGCGAGGACCAGTGCGGCGGCCGGCCGTGGTCGGGGAGCTGGCATGGGGAACACCTCATGTCATCGCGGGTGACGGGGACTCGTCGGCGGCACTGCCGCGGGGCCACCGGCGGGCGCGGTCTGGCGCCCTGGGGGAGTGGTGGAACCGCAACGGAACCGTCGGTGGGGCGAGTTCGAGACCCCGGCCTGAGAGCGCTCTCAGGTGGGCGAAACGTAAGACTCCTGAAATCCGCTGTCAATAGATCGCGCACGCCTTGGATGCTATGGGTGCAAACCGGATATTCCGGTGCGTGGCCGCTTCGTTGCCATTTCAAGACTTGACGGGACGCTGGACGGGCGGGCACGCTCCCCCCACGTTTTGAGAGCGCTCTCAAGAACCGCGGCGCTCGTTCCACCCCGGAGCCAAGGAGGCTTCCCATGCCCATTGCCCGAGCCGCCAAAAGGGCCACCGTCCGTCTGGGGGCGGTCGCGCTCGCCGGGGCGCTCCTCGCCGCCTGCGGAGGTTCGTCGGACAGCGCCTCCACGGCCGACGGAAAGGTCACCATCACCGTCGACCTCTTCGGCTCCTTCGGCTACAAGGAGTCCGGGCTCTACGCCGAGTACGAGAAGCTCAACCCGGGCGTGACCATCAAGCAGACCGACACCGAGGACGAGGCCGACTACTGGAAGTCCCTCCAGACCCGCCTCGCGGGCGGCGGTGGCCTCGCCGACGTCCAGGGCATCGAGGTCGGCCGGATCGCCTCCGTCGCCCAGCAGCAGGCCGACAAGTTCGAGGACCTGCGCAAGTACGGGGCCGACAAGCTCAAGGGCGAGTTCGCCGAGGCCAAGTGGGCGGCGGCCACGGGCGCCAACGGCGAGGTGCTCGGCCTGGGCACCGACGTCGGCCCCGAGGCGATGTGCTACCGCACCGACCTCTTCGAGAAGGCCGGCCTGCCCACCGACCGCACGGAGCTGGCCCAGAAGTGGTCCACGTGGGAGGGCTACCTGGACCTCGGCAGGCAGTACCAGAAGAAGGCCTCGGACAAGAGCGCCTGGATCGACAGCGTCGGCAGCCTCTACTCCGTCATGATCGGTCAGGAGAAGGAGCGGTACTACGACGCCTCCGGGAAGCTGATCTGGGAGACCAACCCGGCCCTGAAGGAGGCCTGGAACACCTCGGTCGAGGCCGCGCAGGACGGGCTGAGCGCGAAGCTCGACCAGTGGTCGCCGCAGTGGAACCAGGCCTTCGCCGCCGGCTCGTTCGCGACCCTGCCCTGCCCCGCCTGGATGCTCGGCTACATCAAGGGCCAGGCCGGCGAAGCCGGCAAGGGTACCTGGGACGTCGCCGCGCTGCCCGGCGGCGCGGGCAACTGGGGCGGCTCCTACCTCGCCGTGCCCCGGGCCGCGAAGAACAAGGAGGCGGCGTACAAGCTGATCGCCTGGCTGACCGCGCCCGAGCAGCAGGCCAAGCTCTTCCAGAAGCACGGCAGCTTCCCGTCCGCCACCGGCGCCATCGAGAAGATCGCCGACGCGAAGGACCCCTACTTCTCCGACGCGCCGATCGGCCAGATCTTCGGTGACGCCGCCAAGGAATCCCCCGTCCAGGTCCTCGGCGTCCACGACCAGAACGTGAGCCAGCAGATCACCAACGCCCTGAGCGAGGTCGAGCGCAAGGGCCTGGCCCCCGACAAGGCGTGGGAGAACGCCAAGAAGGGCGTCGCGAACATCATCGGCTGACCCGGGAAGCCGCCGCCGGGCCGGGCGCCGTCCGGCCCGGCGGCGGCCACCGGCCTGCCGAAGCCACCCCGCACCCCTGTTCCGACCACCCGAAGGGCCGCACCGTGACCCTCACCGCCTCTGCCCCACCGGCCTCGCCGAAGCAGGCGGCGCCGTCCGGGCCCGCCGCCGCCCGGCGGGCCTGGCAGAAGTTCTCCCCCTACGCCTACATCGCCCCGTTCTTCACCCTGTTCGCCGCCTTCGGCCTCTTCCCGCTGATCTACACGGCGTTCGTGTCGCTGTACCGCGTGGAGCTGCAGACCCCCGGCGACATGCAGTGGCGCGGCCTGGACAACTACACCGCGCTGCTCCAGGACGACTACTTCTGGCTCGCGCTGCGCAACACGTTCACCATCGGCGTGCTGTCCACCGTGCCCCAGCTGGTGATGGCGCTCGGGCTCGCGCACCTGCTCAACTACAAGCTGCGCGGCCGCACCTTCCTGCGCACCGCCATGCTGCTGCCGTACGCCACCTCCGTCGCCGCGGCGACGCTGGTCTTCGCCCAGCTGTTCGGCCACGACTTCGGGCTGGTCAACTACGTCCTCGGACTCGTCGGCATCGGCCCCTTCGACTGGCAGACCGGCACCGTCGCCTCCCAGATCGCCGTCTCCACGATCGTCATCTGGCGCTGGACCGGCTACAACGCGCTGATCTACCTGGCGGGCATGCAGTCCATCCCCGCCGAGCTGTACGAGGCCGCCGAGATGGACGGCGCCTCGCGGTGGCGGCAGTTCTTCCACGTCACCCTGCCCGGACTGCGCCCCACCATCGTCTTCACGGTCGTCGTCTCCACCATCGGCGCCACCCAGCTGTTCGGCGAGCCGCTGCTGTTCGAGGGCTCGATCTCCGGCGGTATCTCGCACCAGTACCAGACGCTCGGCCTCTACATGTACGAACAGGGCTGGGGCTTCTTCCACCTCGGCCGCGCCGCCGCCGTGGCCTGGATGATGTTCCTGCTCATCGTGGTGCTCGTCGGGGCCAACGCCCTCGTCGCGCGCCGCCGCTCCCGCAAGGAGGCCGTCCGATGACCGCACTGGCCACCCCGCCGGCTGCACCGCCCGAGCGCCCGACTCGGGCGGAGCGCCCGCGGCGCCGCTCCGGCGCGGGCCGCACCATGCAGGGCGGAAAGCTCGCCTACGCCATCCTGATCATCGCCGTGCTGGTCTCCGCGTTCCCGTTCTACTGGACGATCGTGGCCGCCAGCCGCTCCAACGCCGACATGGCGCGGGTGCCGCCCTCGCTGCTGCCGGGCCCGAACCTGATGCGCAACTTCGAGGCGGTGCTGGAAGAGGCCGACATCGGCAAGGCGCTGCTCAACTCGCTGATCGTGTCCGGCTCGATCACCGTGGGCACCGTGCTGTGCTGCACGCTCGCCGGGTTCGCCTTCGCCAAACTGCGCTTCCGGGGACGGGGCGCCCTGCTCACGATCACCGTGGGCACCATGATGATCCCGCCGCAGCTGGGCGTCATCCCGCTGTTCATGCTGATCGCCGAACTGCAGTGGGTCAACCAGCTCCAGGCGGTGATCCTGCCCGGCCTCGTCTCGGCCTTCGGCGTCTTCTTCATGCGCCAGTACCTGGTGCAGTCGCTGCCGGACGAGCTGATCGAGGCGGCCCGCGTCGACGGCGCCTCCACCGCCCGGATCTTCTGGTCGATCGTGGTCCCCGTCGCCCGGCCCGGCATGGCCGTCCTGGGCCTGCTCACCTTCATGGCCGCCTGGAACGACTTCTTCTGGCCCATCGTCGCCCTCTCCTCCTCCGAGCCGACGGTCCAGGTCGCCCTGCGCCAGCTCGGCGGCGGTTATGTCCACGACCAGTCCGTCATCATGGCCGGCACCCTGCTCGGCACGCTGCCGGTGCTCCTGGTCTTCGGCCTGCTGGGCCGGCAGATCGTCGGCGGCATCATGCAGGGCGCCGTCAAGGGCTGACGCGCGCGTCACGCCATGCCGCCCCGCGCCGGCCGTCAAAGGCCGACCCGCGCCAGGCCGCCGCCCCGCCCCGCGCCACCGGCATCGCGCGGGCCACGGCCGCCGCACCCCACCACCCGAGCCCCCTCACCACCTTGGAGCCCCCACCTCATGACCGCGCTCGACGCACGCCCCCACACCACCGCGACGCTCACCTTCCCGGCCGGCTTCCGCTGGGGCACCGCCACCGCGGCCTACCAGATCGAGGGCGCCGCCACCGAGGACGGCCGCACCCCGTCCATCTGGGACACCTTCAGCCGCACGCCCGGCAAGGTGCGCAACGGCGACACCGGCGACATCGCCGCCGACCACTACCACCGCGTCGACGAGGACGTCGCCCTCCTGCGCCGCCTCGGCGTCACCGACTACCGCTTCTCCATCGCCTGGCCCCGCGTCCAGCCCACCGGCCGGGGCCCCGCCGTCCAAAAGGGCCTGGACTTCTACCGGCGGCTCACCGACGAACTGCGCGACGCCGGGATCCGGCCCGTGGCCACCCTCTACCACTGGGACCTGCCGCAGGAGCTGGAGGACGCGGGCGGCTGGCCGCACCGCGAGACGGCGTACCGCTTCGCCGAGTACGCGGGCCTCATGGCCGAGGCGCTCGGCGACCGGGTGGCGACCTGGACCACCCTCAACGAGCCCTGGTGCGCCGCCTTCCTCGGCTACGGCAACGGGGTCCACGCGCCGGGCCGCACCAGCGCGCTCGCCTCGCTGCGCGCCGCCCACCACTTCAACCTGGCGCACGGACTGGCCGTACGGGCGCTGCGGGCCGCGCTGCCCGCCCCGGCGGAGGTGTCGCTGACACTCAACCTCCATGTGGCGCGCGCCCACACCGACGCGCCCGAGGACGTGGACGCGGCCCGCCGGATCGACGCGGTCGGCAACCGGATCTTCCTCGACCCGGTCTTCCACGGGCGGCTCCCCGCAGACCTGGTCCGCGACACCGCGCAGGTCACCGACTGGTCCTTCGTGGCCGACGGCGACCTGAAGACGGCCTCGGCCCCCATCGACTCGCTGGGCGTCAACTACTACTCGCCCGCCATGGTCGCGGCCGGCACGTCCGAGTCGCCGTCCCCGTGGGCGGGCGCGGAGCAGCACGTGCGCTTCGTGCCCCTGCCGGGGCCGCGTACGGCGATGGACTGGCCGGTGGACGCCGACGGACTGCACGAACTGCTCGTGCGGCTCAGGGACGACCTGCCCGGAACGCCGCTGCTCGTCACGGAGAACGGTGCCGCCTACGACGACTACGCGGACCCCTCCGGCGAGGTGAAGGACCCCGAGCGCGTGGCCTACCTGCACGCCCATCTGGCCGCGGTGCACCGGGCCATCGCGGACGGCGCCGATGTGCGGGGCTACTTCCTGTGGTCGCTGCTGGACAACTTCGAGTGGGCCTACGGCTACAGCAAGCGCTTCGGCATCGTCCACGTCGACTTCGCCACCCAGCGCCGCACCCTCAAGTCGAGCGCCCGCTGGTACGCGGACGCCATCGCGCGAAACGGTGTGCCGGCCCTGTGAGACCGGCCGCGTAACGACAGCTCACCACGCCGTCGACAACCCCGGGACCAAGATGAACTGATGGGCGCTCAACTGCCCGGTACGGGGCGGTGACCATCGCCGCGGGCGCCCCCTGCCAAGGCGCCGGCGGCGACCGGGAGCGGGTGGACCGACACCGTCGGTCCACCCGCTCCCGGCTTTCCGCAGCGGACCGGACGGCGCCGACCGCTCGCCGCGGATCTCCGCCTGCGTCGGCCCGCTCGCGGCGGACTCGGCTGAACCGATTAAGGAGAAAGCGCTTGCACAACCGTTGACACCCAAGGCTCGCCGACACCAATCTGTGGCACACGGCTCAAAGAAAACCAGCCAACTGCGACCCCCATCGCGGCAGTTGGCCTCACGTCCCTTGAATATTGAACCGGTTTAACCGGCGTATCCCCGGGTGCCGCCCCTGCAACCCTTCGGCGTCCGCGACGAACGCCGCAGCCGGTGAAAGGAACGCACAGTGAGCACACGGAACACCCACCGGGCGAGACGCGGCCGCACGGCCGCCTCGCTCGCGGCGGCCACGGCGTTGATCGGCGGCGGCCTCACGGTCGTGATGACGACCGGTTCGGCGTCGGCGGCGCCGGCGGCCGGGTCGTACACCCTGAAGAACGCGAACAGCGGTCTGTGTCTGACGGTGCCCGGCGCGAGCGCCTCCGCGGGCGTCCAGCTGACGCAGGACGCCTGCACCGGGGCCGCCGCGCAGACCTGGAAGCTCACGGCGTCCGGCAGCGGGTACACCCTGACGGCCGCGAACAGCGCGAAGTGCGCCGGTGTCCGGGACGCCTCCACCAGCGCGGGCAAGCCGGTCGAGCAGCAGAACTGCGCCGGCACGGCGACCCAGGTGTGGAAGCTGACGCAGGTCGGCGGCGACACGTACCAGGTGATCAACAGCAACGGCGACAAGTGCCTGAACGTCAAGGACAGTTCGAAGGCCGCCGGCGCCCTGGTCCAGCAGAACTCCTGCGACTCGGTCACCAGCAAGCGCTGGACCTTCGCCGCGTCGGGGACGGTCCCCACGGATCCGACGACTCCGCCGCCGACCGACCCGACCACGCCGCCGCCCACCGACCCGACGACGCCGCCCCCGTCGTCGTGGCCGACGGCCAACGGCAGCCAGGCCGTCTCGTCCACCATCGAGGTCTCCGGCACCTACGACGGCGGAATGAAGCGCCTGTACGGCAGTGGCGCCCTCGGCAGCGGCGACCAGAGCGAGAGCCAGCCGCCGATGATCCGGCTCGCCGACGGCGCGACCCTGCAGAACGTCATCCTGGGCGCCCCCGCCGCCGACGGCGTGCACTGCGCCGGCGCCTGCACGCTCAAGAACGTCTGGTGGGAGGACGTCGGCGAGGACGCCGCCACCTTCCGCGGCAGCTCCGCCTCCACCGTCCGCACGATCGAGGGCGGCGGTGCGCGGAAGGCCTCCGACAAGGTCTTCCAGCACAACGGCGCCGGCACCCTGGTCATCCGGGACTTCCAGGTGGAGGACTTCGGCAAACTGGTCCGTTCCTGCGGCAACTGCTCCACGCAGTACACCCGCCACATCCAGATCCTGAACACCAAGGTGACGGCCCCGGGCGACACCCTGGTCGGCATCAACACCAACTACGGTGACACGGCGCGCTTCTCCGGCATCACCATCCACCGGGACTCCGGCCGCGACATCGACATCTGCACCAAGTACCGGGGCACCACCAGCGGCGAACCCACCAAGATCGGTACCGGCCCGGACAGCACGAACTGCCTCTACAGCACGTCCGACATCCGTTACGTCGACTGACCCACCGCGACACCCGTCGGCCCTCGCGGCCCGGCGGCCCGGAAAGCCCTTGCGGCCCCGGCCGGACTCCCGTCCGGCCGGGGCCGCTGGCGTTTCCCGCAGCGCGATCGCAAAACGGTCCGCGCCGAGTCGACTCGTCTTTGTCGAGCAATTACGAAAACAGCGCGATATCTTGCGTCCGCTTGTCGCGGGTGGTTGAGTGTGGCCCGCCCCACAACGCACCGGCGATGGGGAGACCTCCACGTTCAGCCCGAAGGGGAGCACTCATGAGAAGTGCCCGGTTCCGCCGTACGCGCCGCGCCGGCGCGGTCACCATCGTTTCCGCGCTCACGCTCACCGCGCTGGCCGCCTGCGGCACGAGCAGCAGCGACAACGGCAGCGGTGGTTCCGGGGGCGGTGCGTCGTCCGACCCCGCCGCTCCGTTGGACCCGAAGACCGAGGTGACGCTCACCATCGACTGCATGCCGCCGACGGCGAAGGCGGCCGAGCTCCGGCAGTGGAAGCAGGACGTCGCCGAGTTCAACAAGACGTACCCGAACGTCACCATCGAGGGCCGCTCCACCCCGGGCCAGTGTCTGGAGCCCCCGCGGTTCACGGCCATGCTGAAGGCGAAGTCGCAGCCCGACGTCTTCTACACCTACTTCACCGACCTGCCCCAGGTGCTCTCCGAGGACGGCGCGCAGGACATCACCGCGTACGTCAACGACAGGACCGTGCCGCTGCTCAAGGACATCGACCCCGACGTCCTCGATTCGCTGAAGCAGGACGGCAAGCTCTACGGCCTGCCCACCAGCAACTACACCATGGGCCTGCTCATCAACCGCAAGCTCTTCGAGCGGGCCGGCCTCGACCCCGACAGCCCTCCGCGCACCTGGGAGGAGGTCCGCACCGCGGCGAAGCGGATCGCCGGACTCGGCGACGGCATCGCGGGCTTCGGCGAGTACAGCGCCGGCAACACCGGTGGCTGGCACTTCACCGCGCAGCTCTACAGCATCGGCGGCGACGTCGTCGACGCGAGCGGCGAGAAGGCGGCGTTCAACGACGAACTGGGCAGGCAGGTCGCCCGGAACCTGCACGCGATGCGCTGGCAGGACGACAGCATGGGCAAGACCCAGCTGCTGAAGTGGGGCGACCTGCAGAAGCAGATCGCCACCGACAAGCTCGGCATGTACCTCGCCGCGCCCGACGACATCCAGTACATGGTCCAGCAACTCGGCGCCCGATACGAGAACTTCGGCATGGGACCCATCCCCGGCCGGCAGAACACCCTGGCCGGCGGCAACAGCTACATGATCAAGAAGGGCATCTCCCCGGACAAGATCAAGGCCGCGATCGCCTGGCTGAACTTCAAGAACCTCACCGTCGGCAAGGGCCAGTTCGACTGGAGCCGCGCCAAGGCCGACAAGCTGCCGGTCGGCATTCCGCAGCCCAACTTCTGGCTGAACGAGTCCAAGGCCGAGGACGACGCGGCCCGTGCCGAGCACGCCACCATGCCGGTGGAGAACTTCAAGACCTTCATGGACAACCCGGTCCCGGGCAAGGCCGAGCCGCCCAAGGCGCAGGAGATCTACAAGGTCCTGGACAACGTGATGTCCGGCATCCTCACCAACGAGGACGCCGACGTCGACAAGCTCCTGTCCACCGCCGAGTCGCAGGTCGACCAAGTGCTGGCCAACCAGTGACCGACCGGGCGGGACGGGCCGCCGTGCCCGTCCCGCCCGCCCGGCAGCGAAGACGGCAGACCAGTACGAGGAGTGACGATGCCGGCCCCCGGCCCGACCCTGAGCAAAGCGGCGCCACCCCGCCGCTCCGTGCCGCCCCCGGCGGCCCCCGCGGCACCCGGCGCCGCGTTCGCCAGGAACCTGCGCCACAACCTGACGGCCCATGGATTCCTGATCGGCGCGGTCGTCTGTTTCGCGCTGTTCTCCTGGTATCCGATGGTCAGGGAGGTCTTCCTGGCCTTCCAGAAGACCGAGAGCGGGCAGACCGACTGGGTCGGGCTGGACAACTTCGCCACGGTCCTGAACGACCCGGCCTTCTGGCAGGCCTGGCGCAACACCCTGCTGTTCACGGTGCTCGCCCTGATCCTCGGCTTCGCGGTGCCGTTCGCCGCCGCGATCGTCATCAACGAGTTCCGGCACGGCCAGGGCTACTTGCGGCTCCTGGTCTACCTGCCCGTGATGCTGCCCCCGGTCGCCTCCGTCCTCCTCTTCAAGTACCTCTACGACCCCGGATACGGGCTGCTCAACGAGCTGTTCGGCGTCCTCCACCTGCCCGAGCAGCAGTGGCTCCAGGACCCCGACCTGTCGATGCTGTCCGTCGTCGTCGCCTCGACCTGGATGAACATGGGCGGCGCCACGCTGATCTACCTCGCCGCCCTCCAGGGCATCCCCGGCGAGCTGTACGAGGCGGCCGAACTGGACGGGGCCGGCCTGCTGCGCAAGATCTGGCACGTCACCATCCCGCAGACCCGCCTGATCCTGTCGCTGATGCTGCTCATGCAGGTCATCGCGACCATGCAGGTCTTCGTCGAGCCCTTCCTGCTGACCGGCGGCGCCGGACCCGAGGGGTCGACCACGACCGTCGTGTACCTCATCTACCAGTACGCCTTCAACTTCAACGACTACGGCGCCGCCGCGGCCCTCGGCCTGCTCCTGCTCGTGCTGCTGTCCGGATTCTCGGCGGTGTACGTCAGGCTCAGCCGCGCCCAGGACGAATAGAACCGGGGGGACCACCATGTCCACACGCACGCTCGTCTCGCCGGCCGTCCTCGCCAGGCCGCGCGGCAGGGCCGTCTACTGGACGGTCTTCGCCCTGGTCGTCGCCGGGTTCACCCTCGCCTTCCTCGGTCCGATGTACTGGCTCGTCTCCAGCGGGTTCAAGGACCCCCAGGAAGTGATCCGGACCCCGCCGACCCTCGTACCCGGATCGTTCGAGCCCGCCAACTACGAACAGGCCTGGCAGGTCATGGACCTCGCCAAGCTGCTGGGCAACACCCTCTACTACGCGTTCGGCGCGCTCGCCTTCCAGCTGGTCCTCGACGTCGCCGCCGCGTACTCCCTGTCCAAGCTTCGGCCGGTGCTGGGCAAGGCGATCCTCGGCATGATGCTGGCGACCCTGATGATCCCGGCCACGGTCCTCGTCGTCCCGCAGTACCTCACCGTGCTGGACGTGCCGATCGTCGAGCGGAACCTGCTCAACACCCCGTGGGCGATCTGGCTGCCGTCCGTCACCAACGCCTTCAACATCTTCCTGCTCAAGCGGTTCTTCGACTCGATCCCCAAGGAACTGCTGGACGCGGCTTCCATGGACGGCGCCAAGCCGCTGCGCGTTCTGTGGTCGATCGTTCTGCCGATCTCCCGGCCCGTCCTGGGCGTGGTGTCGATCTTCGCGGTCGTCGGGGTGTGGAAGGACTTCCTCTGGCCGATGCTCACCCTGCCCGACCCGGCGAAGCAGACCCTCAACGTCGGCATCTACTCCCTGTCCAACGGCGTGCCCGTGAACGTGCTGATCGCCGCCCTCACGATCGCCTCGCTGCCGACCGTGCTGATCTTCCTGGTCTTCCAGCGCAACATCATGGGCGGCCTCACCGCCGGCAGCCTCAAGGGCTGACCGCCCGCCCCCCCTCTTCCCAGCCTCCGCCGCCGGCCCGTCCGACGCCCCGCTTGGCCGGGCCGGCGACGGAGATCCGCCCTGCCCGAAAGGACCGCACCGTGGCAGCCCCCCTTCCGCCCCGCACCGACGACTGGTGGCGCGACGCCGTCATCTACCAGGTATATCCGCGCAGTTTTGCCGACGGCGACGGCGACGGCACCGGAGACCTCGCGGGCGTCCGGGCGCGACTGTCCCACCTCGCCGAACTGGGCGTGGACGCCGTCTGGTTCACTCCCTGGTACCTGTCGCCGCTCGTCGACGGCGGCTACGACGTCGCCGACTACCGCACCATCGACCCCGCGTTCGGCACCCTGGCCGAGGCGGAGAAACTGATCGCCGAGGCCCGCGAACTCGGCATCCGCACCATCGTCGACATCGTGCCCAACCACGTCTCCGACCAGCACCCCTGGTTCCGGGCCGCCCTCGCAGCCGGCCCCGGCAGCCCGGAGCGGGAACTCTTCCACTTCCGCCCCGGCCGCGGAACGAACGGCGAACTCCCGCCCAACGACTGGCCCTCACAGTTCTCCGGCGCCACCTGGACCCGCGTCCCCGACGGCGAGTGGTACCTGCACCTGTTCACCCCCGAGCAGCCCGACCTGAACTGGGACCACCCCGCGGTGCGCCGCGAGCACGAGGAGATCCTGCGCTTCTGGTTCGAGCGGGGCGTCGCCGGCGTACGGATCGACTCCGCGGCCCTGCTCACCAAGGACCCCGGCCTGCGCGACTTCGTCGAGGGCGTCGACCCCCACCCCTACATCGACCAGGACGAGATCCACGACATCTACCGCTCCTGGCGGGCGATCGCCGACGAGTACGGCGGCGTCTTCGTGGGCGAGGTCTGGCTGCCCGACGCCGAGCGCTTCGCCCGCTACCTCCGCCCCGACGAACTGCACACCGCCTTCAACTTCTCTTTCCTCACGTGCCCCTGGGACGCCGGCTGCCTGCGCCGCGCCATCGACGCCACCCTCGCCGAGCACGCCCCCGTCGGCGCCCCCGCCACCTGGGTCCTGTGCAACCACGACGTCACCCGCACCGTCACGCGCTACGGACGCGCCGACACCGGCTTCGACTTCGCCAGGAAGCGCTTCGGTACCCCGACCGACCTGCAGCTCGGCACCCGCCGTGCCCGTGCGGCCGCCCTGCTCACCCTCGCTCTGCCCGGCTCGGTCTACCTCTACCAGGGGGAGGAACTCGGCCTGCCCGAGGCCGACATCCCGCTCGACCGCATCCAGGACCCCATGCACTTCCGCTCCGGCGGCACCGACCCCGGCCGAGACGGCTGCCGGGTCCCCCTGCCGTGGGAGGCGGAGGCCAGATGGTACGGCTTCGGCGCCGGCGACGAGCCGTGGCTGCCGCAGCCCGACGACTGGGCCCCCTACGCCGTCGACCGCCAGGCCGCCGCCCCGGACTCGATGCTCGCGCTCTACAAAGAGGCGCTGCGGCAACGGCGTTCGGGCGCGGGCTTCGGCGACGGACCGCTGACCTGGCTCCCCGTCGGCGAGGACGTCCTCGCCTTCGCCCGGCCGCAGGGCCTGCTGTGCGTCGTCAACCTCTCGGACGTGCCCGCCGTGCTCCCCGAGCACGAGCGGCTGCTGCTCGCCAGCGGACCGCTGGACGCCGAGGGGCGGCTTCCGGCGGACACGGCGGTGTGGCTGCGCGCCCGGTCGTCCGACCTCGCAACGTGACGGCACCGCATGGTCGCGGGGAGCGTGAACGACGCAACTGGCTTGCGTAGTTTGCGATATCCTTGCGTTCATGACGCGAGGACTTGCGCTGGTGGCGAAGAAGGTGGGGGTGAGCGAGGCCACGGTCAGCCGTGTCCTCAACGGCAAGCCGGGGGTCTCCGAAAGGACCCGCCAGGCCGTGCTCACGGCCCTCGACGTGCTCGGATACGAGCGGCCCACGCAACTGCGCGGGGAGCGCGCCCGGCTCGTCGGCCTGGTGCTCCCGGAGTTGCAGAACCCCATCTTCCCGGCGTTCGCCGAGGTCATCGGAGGCGCCCTCGCCCAGCAGGGGCTCACGCCCGTCCTGTGCACGCAGACCAGAGGCGGTGTCTCCGAGGCCGATTACGTGGACCTGCTGCTCCAGCAGCAGGTCTCCGGTGTGATCTTCGCCGGGGGCCTGTTCGCGCAGGCCGACGCGCCGCACGAGCACTACCGCCGGCTGGCCGAGCGGAAGATCCCGGTCGTCCTCGTCAACGCCTCGATCGAAGGGCTCGACTTCCCCTGCGTCGCCTGCGACGACGCCGTCGCCGTCGAGCAGGCGTGGCGGCATCTCGCCTCGCTCGGCCACGAGCGGATCGGTCTCGTCCTCGGCCCCGACGACCATGTGCCCTCGCGCCGCAAGCTGGAGGCCGCCCGGGCGGCGGCGCGGACCACGGGTACGCAGTGGGACGACCTGCTCGTGCAGCGGTCGATCTTCTCGCTGGAAGGAGGGCAGGCCGCGGCCTCGCGTCTGCTGGCGCGGGGCGTCACCGGCATCGTGTGCGGCAGCGACCCGCTCGCGCTCGGGGCCGTCCGGGCCGCCCGCCGCCACGGCCTGCGGGTTCCGTCCGACGTGTCGGTCGTCGGTTTCGACGACTCGGCCTTCATGACCTGCACGGAGCCGCCGCTGTCGACGGTGCGCCAGCCCATCGAGGCCATGGGGCGCGCGGCCGTCGACCTGCTGTGCGCCCAGATCCTGGGAACGCAGGCGCACCCCGGCGAACTGCTCTTCGAGCCGGAACTCGTGGTCCGCGCGTCGACCGCCCCGCCGCCGGCCGGCTGATCGCGTCCCCCTTCCCCCACCTGCCCGGATCCGGGCCCTTCCCGGCCCCTTCTCGGCCCTCCCGGTCCGCGTCACCTCACGGCACCGGTGTCACCGCCGCCCCGTCGGCTCCGACGCCGGTGCCGTCCGCGTTCTCGGGACGGCCGTCGACGTCGGCGGGCCGACCGGTGCCGCGGATGACCGGACCGTTGACAAAGCCGTCACGCGGTAGAAACCTGTCTCCCCGATGACGCAAATCTGACGCAGATTTACTCAAAATCCTAGCCCTGCGTCGCCACTTCCCATCAGCCATGCCGGGCGCACGCCCGCGTGGTGGAGAGGCGCCCCATGAGAGGCACACAGACACGCAGACGGACAGGGGTCGGCCTGCTGACGGCGGGACTGATCGCCGTCGGTCTGCTTCCCGCCCCGGCGCAAGCCGCGCCCCAGGCGGCGGCGGAGACCAACCTCGCCCTCGGCAGAGCGGCGACGGCCGGCGGAGCCCATGGCGGCTACCCGGCGTCCAACGTCACCGACGGAAGCCAGCAGTCGTACTGGGAGGGCCCGTCGGGCTCCTTCCCGCAGTGGGTGCAGGTCGACCTCGGCGCAGCGGTCCCGCTGGACCGCGTCGCGCTGAAGCTGCCCACCGGCTGGGAGGCGCGCTCCCAGTCCCTGGCCGTCCTCGGCAGCACCGACGGCAACTCCTTCGGCACGCTCGCCGCCGCGGCGGCCCGCTCCTTCGACCCGGCCGCGGCCAACACCGTGGCCATCGACCTGCCCGCCGAGAAGGCGCGGTACGTGCGCGTGCAGGTCACGTCCAACTCGGGCTGGAACGCAGCCCAGCTGTCCGAGCTGGAGGTCTACGGCGACGAAGGGCCCGTCGACCCGCCGGTCGAGGGCACGAACCTCGCCCGGAACAAGCCGATCGAGGCGACGTCCGTGACGCAGAACTACACCGCGGCCAACGCCAACGACGACAACACCGGCACCTACTGGGAGTCCGCGGGCTTCCCGTCGAGCCTGACGGCGAAGCTCGGCGCCGACGCGGACGTCGAGGCCGTGGTCGTCAAGCTCAACCCCGACCCGGTCTGGGGGCCGCGCACCCAGTCGCTCCAGGTCCTCGGCCGCGCGTCGGGTGCCTCCGGCTTCACCTCCCTGAAGGCCCGCGCCGACTACGCCTTCAGCCCGTCGGGCAACAAGAACACCGTGACCATCCCGGTCACCGGCCGCGTCGCCGACGTACGGCTCACCTTCTTCTCCAACACCGGTGCCCCCGGCGCCCAGGTCGCCGAGTTCCAGGTGCTCGGCAGGGCCACGCCCCAGCCCGACCTCGTCGTCACCGACCTGACCTGGTCGCCCGCCTCCCCGTCCGAGGCCGACGACGTCACGGTGCGGGCCACCGTACGCAACGCGGGCAGCGCACCGGCCCCCGCCACGACGGTCGCCGTCAGCGTCGAGGGCACCGTCGCCGGCTCCGCCCCGGTCGCCGCCCTGGCCGCGGGCGCCTCCACGACCGTCGGCGTCCCCGTGGGCCGGCGCCCGCAGGGCTCGTACACCGTCTCGGCCGCCGCGGACCCGACCGACACCGTCGTGGAACTGGACAACGGCAACAACAGCCGCACCGCCGCGACGAAACTGACCGTCGCGCAGAGCCCGGGCCCGGACCTGCGCGTCACCGGCATCACCACCAACCCGGCGACACCCGCGGTCGGCGCCGACGTGTCCTTCACGGTGGCGGTGAACAACCGCGGCACCACCTCCGCCCCCGCGGGCACCATCACCCGCCTCACCGTCGGCGACACCACGCTCCAGGGCACCACCGGCGCCGTCGCGGCGGGGGGCACGACCACCGTCGCCCTCTCCGGCACCTGGACCGCCAAGAGCGGCGGCGCCACCCTGACCGCCACGGCCGACGCCACCGGCGCCCTCACCGAGACCGACGAGAACAACAACGTCTTCGCGCGCTCCCTCGTCGTCGGACGGGGCGCGGCCGTTCCCTACACCGAGTACGAGGCAGAGGACGGCAGTTACGACGGAACGCTCCTCACCGCCGACCGCAAGCGCACCTTCGGGCACACCAACTTCGCCACCGAGTCCTCCGGCCGCCGTTCCGTGCGGCTCGACGACACCGGCGACCACGTGGAGTTCACCTCCACCGGCGCCGCCAACTCCATCGTGGTGCGCAACTCCGTCCCGGACGCGGCCACGGGCGGCGGGCGCGAGGCGACCCTCAGCCTCTACGCCGACGGGAAGTTCGTCCGCAAGCTGACCCTGTCGTCCAAGCACAGCTGGCTGTACGGCACCACCGACGACCCGGAGGGACTGACCAACACCCCCGGCGGGGACGCACGCCGGCTGTTCGACGAGTCCCACGCGCTGCTGACCCAGAGCTATCCGGCGGGCACGAAGTTCCGCCTCCAGCGGGACGCCGGCGACACCGCCGCCTTCTACGTCGTCGACCTGATCGACCTGGAGCAGGTCGCCCCGCCCGCGGCCAAGCCCGCCGGGTGCGTCTCCATCACCGAGTACGGCGCCGTCCCCAACGACGGCATCGACGACACCGACGCCCTCCAGCGGGCCGTCACCGCCGACCAGAAGGGCGAGATCCCCTGCGTGTGGATCCCCGCCGGTCAGTGGCGCCAGGAGCAGAAGATCCTCACCGACGACCCGCACAACCGCGGCCAGTACAACATGGTGGGCATCCGGGACGTCACCATCCGCGGCGCCGGCATGTGGCACTCCCAGCTGTACACCCTCACCCCGCCGCACCAGGCGGGCGGCATCAACCACCCGCACGAGGGCAACTTCGGCTTCGACATCGACCACAACACCCAGATCTCCGACATCGCCATCTTCGGTTCCGGCACCATCCGCGGGGGCGACGGCGGCGCCGAGGGCGGCGTCGGCCTCAACGGCCGCTTCGGCAAGGGCACCAGGATCAGCAACGTGTGGATCGAGCACGCCAACGTCGGCGTCTGGGCCGGCCGCGACTACAGCAACCTCCCCGAACTCTGGGGCCCTGGCGACGGCCTCGAATTCACCGGCATGCGCATCCGCAACACCTACGCCGACGGCATCAACTTCGCCAACGGCACCCGCAACTCGACCGTGTACAACTCCTCGTTCCGCAACACCGGCGACGACGCCCTCGCGGTGTGGGCGAGCAAGTACGTCAAGGACACCTCGGTCGACGTCGGCCACGACAACCACTTCCGCAACAACACCGTCCAGCTGCCGTGGCGCGCCAACGGCATCGCGATCTACGGCGGTCACGGCAACACCGTGGAGAACAACGTCGTCGCCGACACCATGAACTACCCGGGCATCATGCTGGCCACCGACCACGACCCGCTGCCGTTCTCCGGGCAGACCCTGATCGCGAACAACGGCCTGTACCGTACGGGCGGCGCGTTCTGGAACGAGGACCAGGAGTTCGGCGCGATCACCCTCTTCGCACAGGGTCCGGACATCCCCGGCGTCATCATCCGGGACACCGACATCGTCGACTCCACCTATGACGGCATCCAGTTCAAGACCGGCGGCGGCGCGATGCCGGACGTGAAGGTCAGCAACGTCCGCATCGACAAGTCGGTCAACGGCTGCGGCGTCCTCGCGATGAGCGGGGCCAGGGGCAGCGCCACCCTCACCGACGTCACCATCACCGACTCGGCGGAGAGCGACATCTGCGTCGAGCCGGGCTCGCAGTTCGTCGTCCACCGCGGCTGACACCCGTGCGCCGGTCCGCCGGCGCACGGCTCCCCCCTCCCTCCCCGTCGACCTGCGAGGACAGATGAGAATCCCCACCTGGAGATCACGGTGCCTGAGCGCCGTGATCGCGACGAGCCTGCTGGCGCTGGGCGGTCCGCTCGCGACCGCCCGCGCGGCGGGCGGGCCCAACATCGCGCTCGGCGACACCACGTCGTCGAGCAGCTCCCACGCCGAGTACCGCGCCGCCCACGTCACGGACGGCGACCAGGGCACCTACTGGCAGAGCGCCGGCTCCGGCCTGCCCCAGTGGGTGCAGGCCGACCTCGGCACGACCACCCGTGTGGACGAGGTCGTCCTCAAGCTGCCCGCCCACTGGGAGAGCCGCAACCAGACGCTCTCCGTGCAGGGCAGCACCGACGGCACGAGTTTCACCACGCTGAAGAGTTCCGCGGGTTACGCCTTCACCCCGGGCGCGGGCAACACGGTCACCGTGTCCTTCCCGGCCACGCAGACCCGCTTCGTCCGCGTCGACATCACCGCCAACACCGGCTGGCAGGCGGCCCAGCTCTCCGAACTGGAGGTGTACTCGGCGACCGAGTCCCCCGCCGACCTCGCCGCCGGACGTCCCCTGACGGCCAGCAGCCACACCCAGGTGTACACGGCCGCCAACGCGGGCGACGGCAACCGGGCCACCTACTGGGAGAGCGCCAACAACAGCCTGCCCCAGTGGATCCAGACCGACCTCGGCGCCTCCCGCGCCGTCAACCGCGTCGTGCTGAAGCTGCCGCCCGGCTGGGAGAGCCGCACCCAGACGCTGAAGCTCCAGGGCAGCACGAACGGCACCGACTTCACCGACCTGTCCGCCTCCCGGGACCACGCCTTCACCGCGGCGAACGACAACACGGCGACGATGACCCTCGACACCGCCACCACCCGCCACGTGCGTGTACTGTTCACCGCCAACTCGGTGCAGAACGCCGGCCAGTTGTCGGAGCTGGAGGTCTACGGCCCGCAGACCGGCGACACCCGGGCGCCGACGGCCCCGGCGAACCTGGCCCTCACCGAGCCCGCCGCCGACCGGATCCGGCTCACCTGGACCGCGTCGACCGACAACGTCGGCGTCACCGGCTACGACGTCTACGCCAACGGCGAACTGCTGACCGGACTCCCCGGGAACGTCACCACGTACACCGACACCCGGCCCGCGAACGCCACCGTGTCCTACCGCGTGCGCGCCAGGGACGCCGCCGGCAACCAGTCCGCCGACAGCAACACCGTCACCCGCATCGGCGACGCCGGCGACACGCAGGCGCCGACGGCCCCGGCGAACCTGGCCCTCACCGAGCCCGCCGCCGACCGGATCCGGCTCACCTGGACCGCGTCGACCGACAACGTCGGCGTCACCGGCTACGAGATCTACGCCAACAACGTGCTGCGCGACACCGTCGCCGGGAACACCACCACGTACACCGACACCCAGCCGGCCTCCGCCACCGTCACCTACCGCGTCCGCGCCAAGGACGCCGCCGGCAACCGGTCCGCCGACAGCAACGCGGTCACCAGGAACGGTTCCGGCAACACCGGCCCCAACCTCGCCGTCGGCAAGCCGATCGAGGCATCCTCCACCGTGCACACCTACGCCGCGGCCAACGCCAACGACAACAGCACCGCCACCTACTGGGAGGGCGCCGACGGCGGCTACCCCCACACCCTCACCGTCAGGCTGGGCGCCAACGCCGACCTCGACCGGCTCGTCCTCAAGCTGAACCCGGACAGCGCCTGGTCCGCCCGCTCCCAGACGATCGAGGTCCTCGGCCGGGAACAGGACGCCACCGCCTTCTTCGGCCTGGTCGCCGCCAAGAGCCGCGCCTTCGACCCGGCGACCGGCAACACCGTCACGATCCCGGTCACCGGCCGCGTGGCCGACGTCCGGCTGAGGTTCACCGCCAACACCGGCGCCCCGGCCGGCCAGCTCGCCGAGTTCCAGGTCGTCGGCGTCCCGGCGCCCAACCCCGACCTCGTCGTCACCGGCCTGACCACCACGCCCGCCGCCCCCGTGGAGTCGGACGACATCACCGTCTCGGCCACCGTCCGCAACGACGGCCCGGCCGCCGCGCCCGCGCACACGCTCGCGCTGCGCCTGAACGGCACCGAAGCGGCCACCGCACCGGTCGGCGACCTCGCGCCGGGCGCCCAGACCACCGTCACCGCATCCCTGGGCGCGCGCGACGCCGGCTCGTACGAGCTGAGCGCGATCGCCGACAGGACGAACAGGGTCGTCGAACAGAACGAGACCAACAACACCTACACCCGCCCCACCGCCCTGGTCGTCAAGCCGGTCGCCGGCTCGGACCTGGTCGCCGGCCCGGTGACCACCACCCCGTCCAGCGCCGCCGCCGGCGACAGCGTCACCTTCACGGCGCCGGTGCGGAACCAGGGCACCGAGGCCGCCGCGGCAGGCGCCCACGCAGTGACGCTCACCCTCGTCGACGGCAGCGGCGCCACGGTCAGGACCCTGACCGGCACGCACACCGGCGCCCTCGCCGCCGGCGCCACGGCCGAGGTGACCCTCGGCCCCTGGACCGCGGCCAACGGCTCGTACACCGTGCGGACCGTCATCGCCGCCGACGCCAACGAACCGCCGGTCAAGCGGGAGAACAACACCTCCACCCAGCCGCTGTTCGTCGGACGCGGCGCGAACATGCCGTACGACATGTACGAGGCGGAGGACGGCACACCGGGCGGCGGCGCCCAGGTCGTCGGACCGAACCGGACCGTCGGCGACATCGCGGGCGAGGCCTCCGGCCGCAGGGCGGTGACCCTCGACGCGACGGGGGAGTACATCGAGTTCACCACCCGCCGCCCGACGAACACCCTGGTGACCCGCTTCTCGATCCCCGACGCGCCGGGCGGCGGAGGCATCGACTCCACGATCAACGTCTACGTCGACGGGGTCCTTGAGAAGGCGATGCCGCTGACGTCCAAGTACGCCTGGCTGTACGGCGCCGAGACCTCGCCCGGCAACTCGCCGGCGGCGGGCGCCCCGCGGCACATCTACGACGAGGCGCACCTCCTGCTCGGCGAGACCGTCCCGGCGGGCGCGCGGATCCGGCTGCAGAAGGACGCCGCGAACACCACCACGTACGCCATCGACTTCGTGAACCTGGAGCAGGTCGCCCCCGCGGCGAACCCGGACCCGGCGACGTACGCCGTGCCGGCCGGCACCACCCACCAGGACGTGCAGAACGCGCTCGACAGGGTCCGCATGGACACCACCGGCAAGCTCGCCGGGGTCTACCTGCCGCCCGGCGACTACCAGACCGCCGGCAAGTTCCAGGTGTACGGCAAGGCGGTGAAGGTGGTCGGCGCCGGCCCCTGGTACACGAGGTTCCGTGCGCCGGGCGCCCAGGAGAACACCGACATCGGCTTCCGCGCGGAGGCGACGGCCAAGGGCTCGCTCTTCAAGGGCTTCGCCTACTTCGGCAACTACACCTCGCGCATCGACGGGCCCGGCAAGGTGTTCGACTTCGCCAACGTCTCCGACATCGTCATCGAGGACATCTGGAACGAGCACATGGTCTGCCTCTACTGGGGCGCCAACACGGACCGGATCACGATCAGGAACTCCCGCATCCGCAACATGTTCGCCGACGGCGTCAACATGACCAACGGCTCCACCGACAACCTGGTCAGCAACAACGACGCCCGCGCCACCGGCGACGACAGCTTCGCGCTGTTCTCGGCGATCGACGCGGGCGGCGCCGACATGAAGAACAACGTCTACGAGAACCTGACCAGCACCCTCACCTGGCGCGCCGCCGGCCTGGCCGTCTACGGCGGCTACGACAACACCTTCCGCAACATCCGTATCGCGGACACCCTCGTCTATTCCGGCATCACGATCTCGTCGCTCGACTTCGGCTACCCGATGAACGGCTTCGGCGCCGGGCCCACGACCGTCGAGAACGTGTCGATCGTGCGGGCGGGCGGCCACTTCTGGGGCAACCAGACCTTCCCCGGCATCTGGCTCTTCTCCGCCTCGAAGGTCTTCCAGGGCATCCGTGTCAACCACGTCGACATCGTCGACCCCACCTACAGCGGCATCATGTTCCAGACCAAGTACAGCGGGAGCACGCCGGAGAACCCCGTCAAGAACACCGTCTTCACCGACATCTCCATCACCGGGGCCCGCAGGAGCGGCGACGCCTGGAACGCGAAGTCCGGCATCGGCGTCTGGGCCAACGAGATGCCCGAGCCGGGCCAGGGTCCCGCCGTCGGCGAGGCCACCTTCAACTGCCTTCGCATGAACGGCAACGCGGAGGACGTCCGGAACACCACCAGCACCTTCAAGCTCCACGTCAACCCCTGCTGAGCCGGGGCTCCGGCCCCTCGCGGGAGTGGGACCGGCGCCCGCCGCGATCCGCGGCGGGCGCCGGTCCCTTGTCGCCTTCCAGGGCTCAGCGCGCTCTGTGCACGTCGCCCAGGGTCGAGGCGGAGACCGCGTCGCCGTGCGGGAGGTCGCCCGGCGGAATGCCCGGATGGTGGCCGGCGGACCGGGAGACGGGCGCGGTGCCGGCGGGCACGGCGCCGACTTCGAGGGTGAGGCGGGAGACGATGCGGTAGCGGTCCCCGCGGTAGAGCGAGTGGACGTACTCCACCGGGCGTCCGCCGGTGTCGGTGGTCAGGCGCTCGAAGAGCAGGGCGGGGGAGAGCTCCGGCACGTCCAGGACGGCCGCCTCCTCACGGGTCACCACGGTCGGTTCGATCGACTGCGTCGCCTCGCTCACGTGCACGCCGTGGTGCGTGCGCAGATGCTCGTACAGGTCCCCCTGTTCCAGTTCCGCCGCGGTGAGACCGGGGACCAGGCCGGCGGGGATGTGCAGGTGCTCCACGGCCATCGGGGCGCCGTCGACCAGACGCAGCCGGGCCACGTAGACGATGTCCGCGGCGGGGGACAGACGCAGCCTGCGGCCCACCCGGGCGCCCGCCGGCAGGACGGCGAACTCCAGCAGCCGGCTCGACCAGACCCCCGACGCCGGGGGCACCCCGAGCGAGTGGTGGCCCGCCACCAGTTCCTGGGTGATCTTCTCCGGCGCGACGAAGACGCCCCGGCCGTGCGCGCGGACGAGGACACCGGAGGTGACCAGTTCGTCCACGGCCGACCGCAAGGTGGGGCGGGACACCCCGAGCCGCGCGCACAGGGTCCGCTCGGAGGGGAGGGCGTCTCCCGGCCGGCGTGCCTCCACCATCTCCAGGACGGCGTCACGGACCCGCTCGCGTTTGAGCACGCTTGCCCTCATCTCCCCTCCGCCGACCCCTGCCGCCGCGACGACAGGACGGACTGGTCAATACCAGTTAAACGCCGATCGCTCATCGGCGGAAGCGTTTCTGCTCCTTCGGCTCGAGGCAAATGCCGTTGTTTCAAGGGGGGTTGACGACCCGATTGGTCTATGCCACTTTCTTCCCTCATCGACAGGTCACCTGTCCAGTGGACAACCGGTCGGCCGGACCGACTCCGCCCCCACCCCCCACGCACGCCCCCACCGGGCCTGGACATCACGGAGGACACCACTGTGACCAGCAACGACACCCGACCCTCCCGACGCCGCACCCGCCTGCGCGCCGCCGTCGCCACGGCCGCCGCGACCGTCCTGGGCGCCGCCGCTCTCGCCGCCCTGCCGGGCACCGCCGCCGCAGCGGGCGGACTGTCGGTGCAGTACCGCACCAGCGCCCCCGGCGCCACCGCCGATCAGAGCGAACCCTGGTTCAAGGTGCGCAACACCGCCGACACCGCCCTGCCGCTGAGCGAGGTCAGGCTCCGCTACTACTTCAAGGCCGACTCGCCCGGCGCGGTCTACCGCTTCGCCTGCTCCTGGGCGGCCAAGGGCTGCGCCAACATCACCGGCGTCTTCGGCACCCTCGCCAACCCGACCGACACCGCCGACCGCTACCTGGAGATCGGCTTCACCTCCGGCGCGGGCTCCCTCGCGCCGGGCGCCGACACCGGCGACATGCAGCTGCGCTTCCACCAGTCCACCTGGCAGCCGCTGCGGCAGAGCGACGACTACTCCTTCAACGCCGCCCAGACCGCCTACGGCGACTGGACCAAGGTCACCGCCACCCGCGCCGGCCAGCAGGTCTGGGGCGTCGCACCGGCCGGCGGCGGCCCCACCGACCCGCCGCCCACCACGCCCCCGCCCGGCGGCTCCGGCACCCTGTGGGACGACTTCAGCTACACCTCGCACACCGACCCGAGGATCTCCGCCAACGGCTGGAGCGTCCGCTCCAACTCCGGCGGCCCCGGCGTCCCCGGCGCCATCTGGGACCCGTCCAACGTGACCTTCTCCACCAGCAACGGCAACACCGTCATGCGGATGGAGACCTCTACGGCCGGCACCCCCGCCACCACCGAGCAGACCGAGATCCTCACCAAGGCGACCAAGTTCCGCAACGGCACCTATGCCGCCCGCGTCAGGTTCAGCGACGCCCCCCAGTACGGCCCGGACGGCGACCGCCTCGTCCAGACCTTCTTCACCATCAACGACCTCAAGGCCCCGATGGCCGACGACTACGCCGAGTACGACTTCGAGTACCTCCCCAACGGCGGCTGGGGCGAGCCCGCGAACATCCTCTACACGACCTCCTGGGAAACCTACAACCCCGACCCGTGGCAGGCGGTCAACCAGCACACCGAGAGCCGCCAGAGCTACGCGGGCTGGCACGACCTGGTGCTCACCATCGACGGCAGCTCCATCAAGTACTACGTCGACGGCCGGCACTTCGGCACGCACGACGCCGCCTACCTGCCCGAGCGGCCCATGTCGATCAACTTCAACCAGTGGCTGATCGACCTCCAGGGCCAGACGTCGACCACGCCGAGGGCGTACGAGGAGCAGGTCGACTACGTCCTCCACGTCAAGGACCAGGTCCTCACTCCCGCCCAGGTCCAGGCGAAGGTCGACGCCTACCGCTCGGCCGGCACCGCCTTCGAGGACACGGTGCCCGCGGGCTGACAGGGCGCAGGTCCGCGCGACACGCGGGCGGAACCGTCCGGTGGCGGGATGTACGGGCCCCGCCGCCGGAGGGCTCCGCCCGTCCGTCTTCCCCCGCCCCGTCCCCGCCGCCCCCTCCCCGACACGCCCTCTCGCCGTCTCCGTCCTGCCCTTCTGCCGTCCCCGTCCCGTCCGTTGACAGATCATCACGTCACTTCCATCATGGGAGCGCTCCCACCGGCGGGATCATGCCGCCGCTCGCTCGTGCACCACACGTCGCACCGCACCGCAGCCACGCACCGTTCCCCGTGCCGCCTGCTCCTAGGGAGGACCCCCGCATGCCCCACCCCCACAGATCCGGCCGGCCGGCCGGCACCGGTCTGCGCCGCCTCGTGCGGACCGCCGCCGCCCTGGCCGCCGGTCTCGCCCTGCTGTCCCCGCCGGGCGCGGCCGGCGTCGCCTCGGCGGCGTCGCAGGAGGAGCCCGCCGCGGACGTCGCGGTCCGGATCAACACCCAGGCCGCGCTGGGCCGCATGACCGACGTCGCGCGCGGTGTCAACGCCGCCATCTGGGACTCGCACATGAACGACCCGGAGGTCGCCGACCTGATGAAGGCGGCCGACGTCGGGGCGATGCGCTACCCCGGCGGCTCCTACGCGGACATCTACCACTGGGAGACCCATACGGCGCCCGGCGGATACGTCGCCCCCGGCACCGGCTTCGACGCCTTCATGGGCACCGTCCGCGCCACCGGCGCCCAGCCCATCCTGATCGCCAACTACGGTTCGGGCACGCCCGAGGAGGCGGCCGGCTGGGTCCGGTACGCCAACGTCACCAAGGACTACGACGCCAAGTACTGGGAGATCGGCAACGAGATCTACGGCAACGGCCACTACGGCAGCGGCTGGGAGCACGACGAGCACCCCGACAAGAGCCCCAAGGAGTACGCCCGTCAGGTCCGCGCCTACGCCGAGGCCATGAAGGCCGTCGACCCGACCATCAAGATCGGCGCGGTGCTCACCACCCCGGGCCACTGGCCGGACGGCGTGGTCGGCGCGGGCGATCCGGGCGACTGGAACCACACCGTGCTCTCCCAGGTCACCGACGTCATCGACTTCGTGAGCGTGCACTGGTACGCGGGCGGCGCCGACACCACCGCCGAGGCCGCCATGAACCGGCTCACCAGGCTCCCCGGCGAACTGCGCGAGGTCCGCAACCAGTTGGACCGGTACGCCGGCGCCGACTCGCCGCGCATCGGCATCGCCCTCACCGAGATCAACACCAACACCGGCGGCGCCATGCTCACCGCGCGCCCCAACGGCCTGTTCGCCGCCGACGCGTTCATGACGGCGCTGGAGAACGGCGTCTTCACGGTCGAGTGGTGGGACACCCACAACGGACCGGGCCGCATCACCACCGTCGACGGCGAGACCGACTACGGCGACATGGGCATGCTCTCCAGCGGCGGCTGCACCGGTGACGTGTGCGAACCGGCGCCCAACACGCCGTTCCACCCGTACTACGGCATGAAGATGACCAGCGAACTCGGCGGTGCGGGTGACACGTTGGTCGCCGCCGCGTCCTCCGCGCAGGACGTCTCCGCGCACGCCGTGCACCGCCGCGACGGCAGGCTCAGCGTGCTGCTGATCAACAAGGACCAGGACGCCGCACGGACCGTGGACCTGGACTACGCGGGCTTCACCCCGTCCGCCGCCGCACCCGAGGTCAGCCGCTACGCGCGCGGCGACAGCGACATCACCGACGTCGCCGCCGGCCCCGCCGCCGCCTCCCAGGTCACCGTGCCGCCGTACGGGATGCTCGCCGTCACCCTCACTCCCAAGGCCGGCACCGGGCCCGCCGCCTCCGCGGCAGGCACCCCGGGAACCCCGCGCCTGGAGTCGGTGACCGACACCACCGCCCGCCTGTCGTGGCAGGGCGCGCCCGGCGCGGCCCGCTACCTGGTCCAGGCACGCGACGGCGCCCACACCCGGCTGATCGGCGAGGCCACCGGCACGTCCGTCACCCTGCGGAACCTGCCCCCGGGCAGCTCCCACACGGTCAACGTGCTCGCGGCCGACGCCTCCGGCCGCCTGTCCGCCCCGTCCGATCCGCTCACCTTCACCACCGGCACCCCCGGGGAGGCGTCCTGCGCGGTGACGTACCACCGTGACACGAGCTGGGGCAACGGCTTCGTGGCCACGGTCACCGTGCGGAACCTCTCCGACACCCCGATCACCGGCTGGACCGTGGACTGGGACTGGCCGACCGACCGCCAGTCGGTGTCCAACGGCTGGAACGCCACGTTCCAGCAGACCGGCCGGCACGTCCGGGTGACGGCGCCCGACGGCGCCGGAGCGCTCGCCGCGGGCGGCACGTCGTCGGCCTCCTTCGGGTTCGTCGGCGCCAACGACGGGCCCAACCCCGATCCGACGGTCTTCCGCCTGAACGGCGCCGTCTGCTCGGCCGGCTGACACCCGCTCCGCCCGGGAGCGGTGGCAGGACCACCTGCTCCCGGGCGAACCGGCCGGCCCGGTCCGACTGCGGATTGCCGGTGCGGACGCCCGCCCCGGGAGCCCGCCGAGGACCGCCGGGGCTCGTGTCTCCTGCGAGACGTATCCGGAGCGGGCCCTCTCCAGGGCCGGGGTAGACCAGGGGAAGGGATCAGCTCCAGCCGAACCGGCGGTCCACCACCGCCGCGAACTCCTCCGGGGTGAGGACGGCGTCCCCGTTCTGGTCGGCGGCGTCGAAGAGGGCGGAGGACGCCTCGGCGTCCTGGACGCCCCAGAACGGCAGGACGCCCGAAGCGGCCAGGGAAGGGCCCTTCGTGCGCAGGGCTACGATCACCTCTTCCCTGGTCAGCGTGCCGTTGTGGTCAAGGTCGAGGGCCTCGAACAGCTTGCGGGCCTTGTCGCTCATACCTCGTCCTCGTCGTTCGGCGGCAGCGGGCCGGTCCGTCCCGCTCATGGGGAGAACGCCTCGTGCGGCGGTCCGGTTCCGTCTGGCTCCGGGCTGGGGGGCGACGCGTACGAAGCCGGGTGTCCGTCCGACGCGGCGGTGGGGCTCAGGCGTGCTGCTACGCGGCCTCGCGCAGGTCGAGCAGTTGCCGCGTGTGCCCGGGTACGTGGTTTTCGGCCAGACCGTCGATGAGCCCCGCCAGCGGCACCGGCTGGTCCAGCACCACGGCGTCGTGGGACAGCAGGAGCGTCGGCACCGGGACCGAGGCGTCCTCCTCGCCGAGGCGGTCCGCGATGTCGCACAGGACGCCCGCCTGGGCGCGGACGTGCACGACGAGGTCGGCGCGCCCCGTGTGCCCGGCGACGATGCGGCGCAGGTTCCAGGTGTCGAGGCAGACGCGGTTGTCGAAGGAGGGCCGTCTGCCGGCGACCACGTCGAGGGCGACCGCCGTGACCGAGGCGTCGACGCTGAGGAGGTGAGCCAGGATCAGGTCGGCGTTCCATCCTCCGTCGTCGGGCTCGCCGAGACCGGGCAGGGCCGCCGTGTCGAGCAGGGCCTCGTAGGCGTCCCGCAGTGCTGTCGTGTCCATGGCTGTGCCTCTCTCAGTCGTGGTCCGGCGGATCCGGGTCCCCCTCCGCCGCCTCGGCGACCCGTTTGACGTGCGCCAGCCGGCGGTCCCACTCGGACGCGAGCGAGGCCATCCAACGGGCCGTCGCGTCCAGGGCCGCGGGGCGCACGGCGTACCGCACCTCGCGGCCGGCCCGGCTCGCCGACACCAGTCCGGCGGCGTCCAGGACGGCCAGGTGCTTGACCACGGCCTGCCGCGAGACGGGGAGTCGCCCGGCGAGCGTCGTGGCGGTGGCCTCGCCCCGCGCGGCGAGCAGATCGAGCAGCCGGCGCCGCGTCGGGTCGGCCAGCGCGCCCAGGACGCCGTCGACGGTCTCGGCTGCCCCGTCGGCGCCGGGGCGTTCCTCCGTCATATGGCTCCCTCGCGCTCGGTCCGGCCCTCGCCCACAGCGGAACTCCTCCGTCGCCGTCGTTCGATGCAACCCAAGAGTTGCACAGGTCAGAGCCTAGTGCAACCGAACGGTTGCGTAACTGTCGTGGCGCGTTCTGTTTGTCGGGGGACCGTCACGAGCAGCCTCTTGCTGCGATTAATATGCAACAACAGTTGATCAGCAATAAAGGGTGTGAGGTTCATGACGACCCGACGGATACGAGGCGCCGCCGTCGTGGCGGCGCTGGCGGGCGGCATCGCCGGCTGTTCGGCCCCCGGCGGCGGCACGGGCGGTGAGGAGGCCGGCGCGTCCGTCGTGATCGGGGTCGCCTCCGAGCCGGACACGCTCAGCCCGCTCCTCGGCTACGGCAAGGACGGCAACTCCAAGATCTTCGACGGGCTGCTCACCCGCGACGCCGACCTGAACCTCAAGCCGGCCCTGGCGGCCTCGCTGCCCGAGGTCGGCGACGACGGCCGTACGTACACGTACACCCTGCGCGACGGTGTGAAGTTCAGCGACGGCGAGCCGCTCACCTCCGCCGACGTCGTCTTCACGTACCGCACCATCCTCGACGACCGGACGAACAACACCGCCAAGAGCGAACTGGACGCCGTCGAGGAGGTGCGGGCGGCAGGCGACGACAAGGTCGTCTTCACCCTCAAGTACCCCTACGCGCCCTTCGCCGCGCGCACGGTGCTGCCGATCGTCCCCGAGCACATCGCCGGCGGACAGAACCCCAACACCGGCTCCTTCAACACCAGGCCGATCGGCACCGGCCCCTACGTCCTGACCGGCTGGAGCAGGGGCGAGAAGCTCACCTTCAAGGCCAACCCGCACTACTGGGGCGGCAAGCCCGAGGTCGAGAAGTTCACCATGGCGATCGTCGAGGACGACGACGTACGCGCCACCCGGCTGCGCTCCGGCGACCTCGACGGCGCCGTCCTCCCGCCCAACCTCGCCGCCACGTTCAGGAACGACGACGGGAGGCGGACCCACGTCGCCGAGTCCTACGACTACCGCACCGTCACCCTCCCCACCGCGAACGCGGTCACCGGCGACCGCGCCGTCCGGCAGGCCCTCGACGCCGCCGTGGACCGCGAGGCCATGGTCGACAAGATCCTCGACGGCGCGGGCCGCCCGGCGTACGGGCCGCTGCCCGGCGACGACCCCTGGTACGCCCGGGGAATCGAGCGCGCCCAGGACCTGGACCGGGCCCGGAAGATCCTCGACGAGGCGGGCTGGAAGCCGGGCGGCGACGGCGTCCGCGTCAAGGACGGCCGCAGGGCCGCCTTCACCCTGCTCTACCCCTCGGGCGACAAGGTCCGCCAGGACCACGCCCTCGCCTACGCCTCCGACGCCAAGAAGGCCGGCATCGAGGTCGAGGTCGAGAGCGCCACCTGGGAGGTCATCGAGCCGCGGATGAAGGACGACGCCGTCCTCGCGGGCTTCGGCAGCACCGGCGACCCGGACTTCGGCCTCTACACCATGCTGCACTCCTCCCTCGCCGGGGACGGCTTCAACAACATGGGCCGCTACGCCAACCCGGCCGTGGACAAGGCGCTCGACACCGGCCGCCGCAGCCAGGACCCGGCCGTGCGCGAGGCCGCCTACGACACGGTCCAGCGCGAACTGGTGAAGAACCCCGGCTACACCTTCCTCACCCACATCGACCACGTCTACGTGCTCGCCGACCGCTGGGACGGCCTGACCACCCAACTCGAGCCGCACGAGCACGGCTTCGCCAGCGGCCCGTGGTGGAACATCGAGGACTGGCGGCCGAAGAAGTGACCTCACCGCCCTGGGGAGCGATGGCGCGTCTGGCGGGACGGCGGACCCTGTTCGCCGCCCCCGTCCTCCTCGTCGTCACCTTCGGCGTGTTCGCCATCGCCGCCGCCTCCCCGTTCGACCCCGTCAAGGCCTACGCAGGCACCGCCGCGCTCGGCGCCGACCAGGAGACGCTGGACCGGCTGCGGGCCAACCTCGGCGTGGACGAGCCCTTCGCCGTGCGCTGGTGGGAGTGGCTGACCTCCGCCGTCACCGGCGACCTCGGCCAGTCCGGCGTCATGCGGCAGCCGGTGACGCAGGTCATCGGTGAACGCCTGGTGTGGTCCACGCTGCTGTGCGCGGTCGCGTTCGCCGCCGCGGTGCTCGTCGGCACGCTGCTGGGCGTGCTCGCCGCCCGCCGCCCCGGCTCGTGGCTCGACCGCGCCGTCACCTCGCTCGCCTACACCCTGGAGGCCGCACCGGTCTTCTGGACCGCCCTGCTCGCCGTCTGGCTGTTCGCCCTCCAACTCGACGTGCTCCCCGCCGGGGGACTGACGGACACCGCCAGCGAACGGGTCACCGCGGGACAGGTCGCGCACCACCTCGTGCTGCCCGCCGGCGTCCTCGCGCTGTCCCAACTGCCCTGGTTCACCCTGTACGTCCGCCAGGGAGTGGGCGACGCGCTCGCGGAGGACCCGGTCCGCGGCGCCCGCGCCCGCGGGCTGAGCGAACGCACCGTCCTGCTCGGTCACGCCCTGCGCTCCGGACTGCTGCCCGTCCTCACCCTGATCGGCTCCCGCGTCCCCGAACTCATCACCGGCGCCCTGCTGGTGGAGAGCGTCTTCAGCTGGCCCGGCATCGCCGCGGCCACCGTCGAGGCGGCCACCGCCGTCGACTTCCCGCTGCTGGCCGCCCTCACCGCCCTCGCCACCGTCGCCGTCCTCGCCGGCAACCTGCTGGCGGACCTCCTGTACGGCCTGATCGACCCGAGAGTGAAGCTCAGTGAAATGTGACTCCCATGGCTGAGGCCGCGGCCGAGACCACGTGGCGTTCGCGCGTCCCCGACCGCCGCTTCGCGCACACCGTCCGGGCGCGCACGTCCGCCGCGCTGGTGGCCGTGACCGTCCTCGCCGTGCTGCTCGTGCCCCCGCTGGTCCAGCTCGACCAGCAGGCGGTCGACCTCGCCGCGAAACTCCGGCCACCCAGCTGGGCGCATCCCTTCGGCACCGACGACGTCGGCCGGGACCTGCTGCTGCGCTGCGTCTACGGCCTGCGCGTCTCGCTGCTCGTCGGGGTGGCGGCGGCCCTGACGGCGACCGTGATCGGCACCGCCGTCGGAGCCACCGCGGGCGCCTTCGGCGGCTGGGTCGACCGTGCCGTCATGCGGCTGGTCGACACCTTCTCGTCCGTGCCGCATCTGCTGCTCGGCATCTTCATCGTCGCCATGTTCCGGCCCGGCGTCTGGCCGGTGGTGGTCTCGGTCGCCCTCACCCACTGGCTGTCGACCGCCCGCATCGTGCGCGCCGAGGTCCTCTCCCTGCGCCGGCGCCCCTACATCGACGCGGCCGTGTCCGGCGGCGCCTCCCGGTGGCGGGTGGCGGTACGGCATCTGCTGCCCGGCGTGCTGCCGCAGGCCGCGCTGGCCGCCGTACTGATGATCCCGCACGCCATGTGGCACGAGTCGGCCCTGTCGTTCCTCGGGCTCGGGCTGCCCACCCACACCGCGAGCCTCGGCACCCTGATCCAGAACGCGCGCGGCTCGCTGCTGGCCGGGCAGTGGTGGCCGACCCTCTTCCCAGGGCTGTTCCTCATCGTGCCGACCCTCGCCGTCGCCGGTCTCGCAGGGGCCTGGCGGGAGCGGATCAACCCCCGCCGCCGATCGGAGCTGATGCTGTGACCGAGCCAGAGACCGTCCTGTCGGTCACCGGTCTGTCCGTGCGCTTCCTCATGCCGGGCGGGCGCCGCGTCGCCGCCGTCACCGACGCGCACTTCGACGTGGCGGCCGGGGAATGCCTGGCGCTGATCGGCGAGAGCGGCTGCGGCAAGTCCGTGCTCGCCTCCGCCCTGCTCGGCCTGCTGCCCGGCAACGCCCGCACCGCCGGCGAGGCGCGCCTCGGCGACCTCGACCTGCTCGCCGCGGACGAGCGGACCCTCGCCCGCACGGTACGGGGCCGGCGCATCGGCCTCGTACCGCAGAGCCCGGCCGCGCACCTGACCCCGGTGCGCACCATCCGCTCCCAGCTGGAGGAGACGGTCGCCGAACTCACCGGCGCCCGCGGCCGCGCCGAGATCCGCGCCGCGGCCCGGGCCGCCGCCGAACGGGCCGCGTTCCCCGCCGATCACCTCGACCGCCATCCGCACGAACTCTCCGGCGGCCTCGCCCAGCGCGCCGCCACCGCCCTCGCCCTCGTCGGCGGCGCGCCCCTGCTGCTCGCCGACGAACCGACGACCGGACTCGACCGCGACCTCGTCGAGCGCACGGTCGACGAACTGCGGCGGCACGTCGACGGTCCGGACGCGACGGGCCGCGGACGGGCCCTGCTGATGATCACCCACGATCTGGCCGCCGCGGAGCGCATCGCCGACCGGGTCGCGGTGATGTACGCGGGCCGCATCGTCGAACTCGCCGACGCCACCGCCTTCTTCGGCGCCCCGGGACCCCGCCACCCCTACAGCCGCGGCCTGCTGAGGGCCCTGCCCGACCGCGACTTCACCCCCATCCCCGGCATGCCGCCCGAGCTGGGCGATCTCCCGGGCGGCTGCGCCTTCGCCGCCCGCTGCGCACGGGCCACCGACGCCTGCGCCGCCCTGCCGCCGACGGTGGACGGGATCGCCTGCCACCACCCGTACGTGCCGGAGGACGTCCGTGCTTGAACTGCGCGCCATCACCGCCGGATACGACCGGCGCGCCCCCGTGTTCCGGGACGTCTCCCTGACCGTCGCCCCAGGCGAGGCCGTCGGCCTGCTCGGCCCCAGCGGCTGCGGCAAGTCCACCCTCGCCCGCGTCGCGGCCCTGCTGCACCGCCCCGACTCCGGCACCGTCGTCCTCGACGGCGTCCCGGTGCGGCGCTGGCGCCATCGCGCCCCGCGCGGGCAGCGGACCGCCTTCGGCGTCGTCTTCCAGCAGCCACGGCTCTCCGCCGACCCCCGGCTGCCGCTCGCCGACCTGATCGCCGAACCGCTGCGCGCCACGGGCCGCCGCGCCGAGGCCGCCGCACGGGTCGCCGAACTCGCCACCGCCGTCGGCCTGACCGGCGACCTGCTGCACCGACGCCCCCACGAGGTCAGCGACGGCCAGCTGCAGCGCGCCTGCCTCGCCCGCGCCCTGGCCCTGCGCCCGCGCTGGCTGATCTGCGACGAGATGACCGCGATGCTGGACGCCTCGACGACCGCGGCACTGGTCGCGGCCGTCGAGGACTACCGCGCCACCACGGGCGCGGGCCTGCTCGCCGTCGGCCACGACCGCACCCTCCTGCACCGCTGGTGCGACCGCACGGTCCACTGGGAGGGCTGACCTCGGGCGCCCACCGCGTTCGCCGTTCGTGCCAGTGCCCCGCTCCCCGCCGGTGGGCACCGGCGGGGAGCGGAGGCTACCGGGGCGCCGGTCAGGTGGTCGTGGGCGGGTTCCACAGGTCGCACTTGTGGTGCTGCGGGAAGGCCGTTCCGGAGGTGATCGCCTCGGGGGCGAGGGTCTGCACGTTCGGGTGGAGGCTCCAGCGCGGCGCGTCGGCGGCGTAGGGGACGCCGGTCTTCGCGAAGTTGGTCCAGTAGCCGAGCATCCGGTCGGCGAGGGCGTTCTGTTCGGGGGTGCCCGAGACGCCGCCGAAGACGTAGCGGATCTCGGAGCCGTGCGGGGCGCCGAGCGGGAAGCTCACGGGCAGGCCGAGGTAGTCCATGGCGTGCCGGTCGGCGAACTCGTACTGGTACGAGCGGACGTGTCGGGCCGCCAGGCGGGCCGTGCGGGACTGGAGGCACGCGAACTGGGAGTCCGTGAAGATCGCGCCCAGGGCCTCGGCGGGCGTGCCGTACTCCGAGAGGGGGTAGCGGGCGAGGATCGCGTCCGTCCGGTCGCCGTAGACCGCGCGGACGGCCGACGGAAAGGCGCTGGCGGTGAGTTGGCGGCCCGCCAGGTCGTACGTGGTCGCCACGGTGAGCCTGCCCTCGTCGGCGGTGGTTCCCTGCAGGAGGGGTACGCGGTGGAACCGTCCGCTCTCCAGCGCCTCCGGCACCTGCAGCGGCAGGACCAGGCCGTCGACGTTGGGCGTCCAGCGGGCGGTCGGGCTCGACGCGGCGGCGAGCAGGTCCGCGGCGGGCCTGGCGCGCAGGCAGGCGACGTCCGCGCAGCCCAGCGAGTCCGCCCAGGCCGTTCCGGAGCGCTGCTGGGACTCCTGCGTCGGCAGGGGGAAGCCGCAGCCGGACTGGGCGACGGCCCGGTCGAACAGCCCGGCCGTGCGCGGCGAGACCAGGTTCTGGCAGACGCTGCCGCCGCCCGCCGACTCGCCGAAGATCGTGACGTTGCCGGGGTCCCCGCCGAACGCCGCGATGTTCTCCCGCACCCAGCGCAGGGCCGCCTGCTGGTCGAGCAGGCCGTAGTTGCCGGACAGGCCCAGCGGCGACTCCGCGGCCAGGCCCGGGTGGGCGAGGTAACCGAACGCGCCCAGGCGGTAGTTGAAGTTCACGACGACCACGTCGCCGCGTGCGGCCAGCTTGCCGCCGTCGTAGAAGGCGCCGGAGCCGACGGTGAAGCCGCCGCCGTGGATCCACACCATCACCGGGCGCTTGTGCGCCGACGGCCGGGTGGGCGTGTAGACGTTCAGGTAGAGGCAGTCCTCACTGGGCGTGCCGGGTCCCGCGAGGTCGCCCCAGGGGGTGGATCCGCCGCGCTGCATACAGGGGTCGCCCGGCGCGGTGGCGTCCCGGACGCCGGACCAGCGCTCGGGCGCGGCCGGCGGCTTCCAGCGCCGCTGGCCGACCGGCGGGGCGGCGTACGGGATGCCGAGGTAGGACGTCGCGGTCTCGGCGGCCGTGCCCCGCACCTGCCCGTAGCGGGTGGTGACGGTCGGGCCCTCGGCAGCCGCGGCGGGCGTGAGGGACATCCCCGCGGCCGAGAGCAGCAGGCCGGCCAGTAACGCTCCTGTTCGACGCGTCCACGACATATTGCGGGCGGGTGGACCGGACATCGGCACCTCCATGCAGGATGAGCGGCGGTTACGGTCCCCGAAGTCTCCTGACCCGCCCGGCGCCCGGGACCGCGTGAATCACCAGTCGCGTCGGAGGGGGCGAGAGGCCGGCAGCATCCCCGACCGGCGTGCGCACCCGCCGTCACGCGGAGCCGCCGTCGTGTGCGGGGAGAGGCGATCACCCGCGCTCCCTCGTCGCGCGGAGTCCCGCCGGACGTCCTATCATCGAGAGGTGAATGTTGAACGGGAAACCTTCCTCGGCGGGGAGGCCGTACGGTGAGCAACACCGAGGCACGTCCCGCCGAGTTGACCTGCGGGACCGAAGCCGAGGGGACGCCGGGCCGGCCCGTGGAGGTGCTCACCCCCAGGGACGTGCCCCTGGGCGGACCCCGCGCCATGCGGGTGCGCCGCACGCTGCCCCAGCGGGCCCGGACGCTCATCGGCGCCTGGTGCTTCGCCGACCACTACGGACCCGACGACGTCTCCGCGAGCGGCGGCATGGACGTCGCCCCGCACCCGCACACCGGGCTGCAGACCGTGAGCTGGCTGTTCAGCGGGGAGATCGAGCACCGCGACTCCCTCGGCAGCCACGCCCACGTCCGGCCCGGCGAGCTCAACCTGATGACCGGCGGCCACGGCATCTGCCACTCCGAGGTCTCCACGCCCGCCACCACCGTCCTGCACGGAGTGCAGCTGTGGGTGGCGCTGCCCGCCGAACACCGTGACGCGGCACGGGACTTCCAGCATTACGAGCCCGCGCCCGTGACCTTGCCCGGCGGCGCCGTCCGCGTCTTCCTCGGCGAACTGGCCGGCGACGCCTCCCCCGTGCGCACCTTCACCCCGCTGCTCGGCGCCGAGATCACCCTCGACCCGGGTGCGACCGTCGCCCTCGACGTCGACCCGGCCTTCGAACACGGCGTCCTCGTCGACGCCGGCGACCTCCGCATGGACGGGACGCCGCTGCGCCCCGCCGAACTGGGCTACGCCGCCCCCGGCCGCACCACGCTCACCCTGGCCAACGAGGCAGCCGAGCCGGCCCGGCTGGTCCTGCTGGGCGGCCCGCCCTTCGGTGAGGAGATCGTCATGTGGTGGAACTTCATCGGGCGCAGCCACCAGGACATCGTGGAGGCCCGGCAGGCATGGGAGGCCGAGTCGGACCGCTTCGGCCGCGTCGAGGGCTACCCCGGAGACCGGCTCCCGGCGCCCGCCCTGCCCAACGCCACGATCAGGCCGCGCAGGAACCCGGCGCCGTAGGGCATTGTGGGCACATGCGTATGGACCCGGACCTCGCCGTGCTGGTCGGGCTCCAGGCGTCCGGGAAGTCGACCTTCTACGCGCAGCGGCTGTCCGGCCGGTACGCGCTGGTGAGCAAGGACCTCTTCCCGCGGAGCGCGCGGAACAAGCAGAGCCGGCAGATGCGGCTGGTGGCCGAGCACCTGGCCGCCGGGCGCTCGGTGGCCGTCGACAACACCAACCCCTCGCCGAAGGAGTGGGGCCCGCTGGTCGAGGCGGCCCACGCCCACGGCGCCACCGCGACGGCGTACTGGTTCCCGCCCGACGCGGCCGGCTCGCTGCGCCGCAACGCCGCCCGCGAGGGCCGGGAGCGGGTCCCGGACGTCGGCGTCCTCGCCACGCTCCGGCAGTTGTGCGAGCCCTCACGGGCGGACGGCTTCGACGCCGTGCACGAGGTCCGCTTTGACGGCCGCGGCGGCTTCGAGGTGACGGGCCGAGCCCTTGCATGGCGCCGGGCCACGGGGTTACCCGAAAGGCATGACGAAACCAGACAAAAAGCCTGAATCCGAGAACCGTGCCTCCGAGACCCCTACCTCCGAGACCCCTGCCACCGAGATCCGTGCCTCCAAGATCCCTGCGTCCGAGATCCGCGAGTCCGAGGAGGAACGCGCCGACGCCCGGCCGTTCAGCTATCCCTACCCGGAACGTCGCTCGAACGTCCGCGCGGTCCGGCACGTGAGCCGCGAGGAGGCCGACGCCGACAGCGTGCCGGGCGTACCCGGCGGCTACGGAACCAGCGGCGGCGGGCAGCCGAGCCGTACCGGCAGCGGCAGCGGCGGCGACGAAGCCGACCGGCACTGAACGCCCCGCCGCCCCTCAGCCGTCGGGTTGTTCACCCGCTTCGCGCGCGGTGAGCAGGCCCTTCTCGGCGACCGCGGCCAGCGACAGGGTCCGGTACCCCATGGAGTCGAACAGCACGGTGATCCGGTCTCCCTCCTCGCTCATGATCGTGCCGTCGCCCCACTCCCGGTGCCGTACGGGCGTCCCCGGCGGGTAGGAGTCGGCCGCGGCGTGCCGGGGCGCCTCGGCGGGCGGGGCGGCGCCCGAGCGGCACACGTCGCAGGCGTCGCACGGGGGGTCGTACGCCTCCCCGAAGTAGCCGAGGAGGAAGCGGCGCCGGCACCCCGTCGTTTCCGCGTACCCGACCACCATCTCCAGCCTCGACCGCTCCAGCCTGCGGTGCGCCTCCGCCGTCTCCACCGCCCGCCGCGCAGCCTCCCGAGACGTGACGCCGGGCACGGCCCGCACCTCGCCGTCGGCGTCGCCGCGCACGGCGCCCGCCTCCTCCAGCAGGTTGGCCGCGGCCGTCACCCGGCGGCGCGACAGGTCCGTCCGCTCGCCGACCTCGTCCAGCGCGACCGCACCGTCCTGCTCGTGGATCTCCTCCGCGACCTCGCCGAGGGTCTCCTCGTCGGGCGCCCGGGCGGCGAAGAGGCGCTGCAGGCCCCGGTCCTCGGGGCGGTAGTGCAGCACCGCGAGAGCAGGCTCACCGTCGCGGCCCGCCCGGCCGATCTCCTGGTAGTACGCGTCCAGGGACCCCGGCATCGACGCGTGCAGCACGAACCGCACGTCCTCCTTGTCGATGCCCATCCCGAAGGCGGACGTGGCCACCACCACGTCCGTCTCGCCGCTCAGGAAGGCGTCGTGCACCCGCGAGCGCACACCGGCGGCCAGCCCGGCGTGGTAGGCCGCCGCCGTCAGACCCCGCTCGATCAGCTCGGCCGCGTACGCCTCGGCGTCCTTGCGGGTCGCGGTGTAGACGATCCCGGGCCCCGGCTCCGCCGCCGCGCGCTCCACCACCGTCCGGCGCTTGTCGGCGTCCTCCTGGAACCGGCGTACCTCCAGGGCGATGTTCGGCCGGTCGAAACCGGCCACGACCAGCGCGGGGTCGTCCATCTCGAGGCGCTCCACGATCTCCTCGCGCACCGGGGGAGCGGCGGTGGCCGTCAGCGCGAGGACCGTCGGCCCGCCCACGCGCGCGATCGCCCCGGCCAGGCGCAGATAGTCAGGGCGGAAGTCGTGGCCCCACGACGCCACGCACTGCGCCTCGTCGACGACGAACAGCGAGGGGCGGGCGCGGGCCAGCCGCTCCACCACCTCGTCCTTGGTCAACTGCTCGGGGGAGAGGAACAGATACTCGGCGTCCCCGCGCCGCACCGCCTCCCACGCCGCCTGCGTCGCCCCCTGGGACTGGGCGGAGTTGACCGCGACGGCGTCCGCGGCGCCGTGATCCGGCAGGCCCGCGATCTGGTCCCGCTGGAGGGCGATCAGCGGCGACACGACGACGGTGGGCCCGGGCAGCAGCAGCCCGGCCACCTGGTACACCGCCGACTTTCCCGCGCCGGTCGGCATGACCACCAGCGTGTCGCGGCCCGCGACGACCGCCTCCATCGCGGCGAGCTGGGCGGGCCGCAGCTCACGCCAGCCGAACACCTCCGACGCGGCCCGCCGCAGACGTTCCGCCGGCGCGAGGGCGTTCTCCCGTGGCATGGCCCGCCTCTTCTCCGTCGACCCGTGTGTGGGTGTCCGCAGTACCCCGATCCCGGGAAGCCAAGACGACCCCGGCGTCAGCCCGCCGGCGCCGGCGCGACCGGCGTGGCGTACACGACGAGATTGCGCCGGTACCGTCCGGTCTCCCGGTCGTAGGGCCGGGCGCAGGTGACCAGTGCCAGCCGGTGCCCGCCGGCGCCGGCGAAGAGGTCCGCGGGCAGCCGCTCCTGCCGGTAGGTGCGGCGGGCCGTGACCCGGTAGGCGCGCACCCGGCCGTCGGCGCCGGTCACCTCGACCCGGGCGCCGGGCGGTGTCCGGTGCAGCGCGGCGAACGGGCCGAGGCCGTCCTCGCGGGTGTCGACGTGCCCGGCGATCAGCAGCGTCCCGTCGGCCGCGCCGGCCGCCGCCCCCAGCGCCCACCATCCGCCGGTCCGCGGGTCGTCGGGGAGGGCCAGCGACCCGTCACGGTGAGCGGCGACCGGAACGACGGCGGCCTCCAGGCCGTGCGGTCCGCGCAGGCGCGTCGGGGGCGAGACGGCCGCCGTGCGTCCGGCGTCCGCCGGGCGGGCATTCGGCTCGTCGGGGAGCAGCCATCCGGCGGCCAGCGCGCCCAGCCCGCACGCGGTCGTGAGCACGGCGGCCGACCGGTGGCGTGCCACGCGTCAGCGCCGGTCGGCCGAGGGCCGCCGGGTACGCCAGAGCCAGACGGCCCCACCTGCGGCGAACAGCCCACCGCCCGCGGCGAGCATCCCTGCCGCGACCGGGGCGCCACCGTCCACGGCGAGGCGGCGGTCGGCGTCGTCGGGGGTGTCGCCGACAGGGGTGAGCCCGACGAGGCCGCGGTCGGTGTCGTCCGGGGTGTCGTCGGCGGGGAGGTGGCGCCGGTCGGTGGCTGGGTCGGCGGTGTCTCCGTCGTCGGGGGTGTCGCCGGCGGGTGTCAGGCCGCGGTTGTCGTCGGGGGTGTCGCCGGCGGGTGTCAGGCCGCGGTTTTTGTCGTCCGGAGTGTCCCCGGCGGGGGTGTCGTCGTCGGGCGTGAGGGTGCGGTCGGTGTCGTCCGGGGTGTCGTCGTCGGGCGTGAGGGTGCGGTCTGTGTCGTCCGGGGTGTCGTCGTCGGGCGTGAGGGTGCGGTCTGTGTCGTCCGGGGTGTCGTCGTCGGGCGTGAGGGCGCGGTCTGTGTCGTCCGGGGTGTCGTCGTCGGGCGTGAGGGCGCGGTCTGTGTCGTCCGGAGTGTCGTCGTCCGGCGTGAGGGCGCGGTCCCTGTCGTCCGGGGTGTCGTCGGCGGGCGTCAGGAGCCCCGCGCTGCCCGCACGGACCGTGCCGGCCTCTCGCACCTCGTGGCAGACGCCGCCGCGCACCATGTCCAGGTGCATCGCCACCACCGGACGCGCGGCCCGTGCGGCGGCCTTGACCTCGGCGTTCGTCCCGGCGGTCAGCTCCTGGTCGATCAGCGCGAGCGTCTTGCGATGGGCCGCGTCCTGCGAGGCCAGCCAGGCCGCGTCGTACGCCGGACCGCCCGCCTTCGCCCGTACGGCGGCCAGGGCCTTCTTCTGCTCGGCGGACGGCGAACCGGGCAGCGTCACGCCCAGCGCGCCCGCGAGCGCCCGCAGATCCGCGTCCAGCTTGGAGTGGTCCCGCACCAGGACGGCGCCGGCCCGTTTCACACAGTCGGTCGTGGCGTGCTTCCGGGCGTCCTGCCCCGCGGCGATCTCCGCGAGATTGCCCTGGTGCGCCCGCATCACGAGCATCTCGTCCTGCGCGCTCACCTCGGCGGCGAACGCCTGCGGCGTGGATATGCCGGCCAGGGCCATCACCACGGCGGCCGTCAGCAGTCTTCTGCGCATCGGTCTTGCTCCCTTCGGGACGGGGCGCGTGGACAGCGCCCGGCGTCCCCGGCGTCCATGCCTGCCCGCGCGCCCCGCATTCCTCCCGGGCGCGGCGTGCCGACCACCCGCACGGCCGACGCGGGCGGGTTTCGGCCGGGCCCGGGAATCCGGCATGTTTGCCGCCGGGCCGGGTACGCGTCGCACGCCGCACCCCGGTGCGGACTCGCGCCGGGTCGGCCGTTCGACCGCCGCTACCAGGGGATGTGCCATGCAGACACCCGCCAACGACGACGACAACGCCACCACCGCCCAGCGCGCGCTGGACGCGCTCGTGGAGAACACCGAGGACCGGGCGGCGCTGGACGCGCTCGCCGGCAGTGACGTGCTGATCCCCGTGCCCGACGACGTTCCCGAGGAGGACGCCACCGACCCCGCGGCCCTTGCGCTGCCCGTACTGGAGGAGCCGGGCGGACGCCCGGTGGTGCCGGTGTTCACCTCGGAGCTGGAGATGGCGGAGCTGCTGCCGTTCGTCTCGCGCTACCGCATGGTCCCGCTCGGCGCGCTGGCCTCGCAGTGGCCCTCCGACGACCTGTCCCTCACCATCGACGCCAGCTCCGCCCACGGACTGACCCTGACCTCGGACGGAGTGCGCGCGCTGCTGGCCCGGCCGCAGGGCTGAGCCGGGCGTTCACCTCGCGGGAACGCCCTCGTCACGCGGGGTCCGCCGGGCCGACGCGCGGACCGAGGACGGCCGGAAATCCCCCCTCCGGCAGGGTGGGCACGCGGTGCCGGAGGGGAAGACCCCAGCCGGAAGGACCGGACCGCAGCGAGGAACGCCGGGGGTCGTCTTGAGGGTCGTACTGCTCGGCACCGCCGCCGGTGCCGGCTTCCCGCGGTGGAACTGCGGATGCCCGCCGTGCTCCGCCGCCCGGGACGGCAAGCTGCCCTCCCGCGCCCCGGAGGCGGCGGCCGTCACCGGCAACTCCCGCGACTGGTGGCTGCTCAACGCCACGCCCGACGTCCGCACGCAGCTCGCCGCGGCCTCGGCGCTGTGGCCCGGCGCCGGACCGCGCAGCCCTGTGGTCCGCGGCGTGCTGCTCACCGACGCCGAACCCGAGCACGTCTCCGGGCTGACCGTGCTGCGCGGACAGCCCGGCCTGAAGGTGTACGCCACCCCGCCCGTGCTGGCCGCGCTGGCGCCGGCCCGCGCCATGGTCGACCGCTACGCCCCGTGGGGCTGGGAGGACAGCCTCACCGAGGGCGGGTTCGTGCTCTCCGGTGGACTGGTCGTCACCGCCCACTCCACCGGCCGGACCCCGCCCGGGTACCTTCCCGGCCGTCCGGACGACGGCTGGACGACGGCGTACCGCATCGAGGACCTCGCCACCGGGGGAGTGCTGCTGTACGCGCCCCGCATCGGCGACTGGGGCCCCGAACTGGCCGAACTCCTCACGAGCGCCGACTGCGCCCTGCTGGACGGCGCCTACCTCGCGGCCGACGCGACCGCCGCGCGGGCCGTCGCCGACGCCGGCGGACCGCGCCGGGTCCACATCGGCCTGGACGACGCCGATCCGCTTCTCGACCCGGCCTCGGCGGACCGCGCGGAACTGGCCGGGGCGGGCGTGGAGGTGCTCGACGACGGGGCCGAGTTCGTGCTGTGACGTCCTGTGCGGGCCGCCCGCGCCGGTCACATCGGCAGGGCCGTGCCCTCCGGTACGGCGATGCCGAACTCCTCGTCCAGCACGCGCCGCGCCTCCCGCTCGCTCAGCAGCCGGCGCTCCTTGACCGTGCCGTCCGCGTGCGTCTCGGTGAGGAGCGCGCCGTCGAGGAGGAGGTCGCGGTCGGCGGCGGACCGGTGGGCGTAGACGCGCCGGGTGAACGGCGAGCGCGGATGCGCGCCGACGTACCAGTTGAAGACCTCGTAGTCGGACCGCTCGAACGGCTCCAGCGTGAAGAGGTACTGGTCGGTCCAGGTTCCGCCGTCCCTGCCCGTGTGCTCCTGGTACGACCACTGCTCTAGCGGGCCCTCGTGCGGCAGGCGCACGAGCCGGTTCAGGCGGACCCCGTGGCGGAACTCGGCGCCGTCCGCCAGCGGCGCGGGCTCCCGCAGCGTGCCGGGTCCGAAGCCGACGTCGGCCAGGTACGGCCGCGGGTCGCCGGGCACGCCGACCAGCAGGGCCATGTGGGTGCGGGGCCGCCGTTCGTACGCGTCCGCGTCCGCGCCGGCGACGACCCGTGCGGCCAGCCGGGTGACCCGGAAGCCGAGGGTGCGCAGGACGTGCTCGAACAGCAGGTTGTGCTCGTAGCAGTAGCCGCCCCGCCGGCTATCCACCAGCTTCGCCGTGATGTCGCCGATGTCCAGGGAGGGCGGCTCGCGGCGCAGGGCGTCGAGGTTCTCGAACGGAATGGCCCGTACGTGGGCCAGGTGCAGGCTCCGCAGCGTGGCCAGGTCGGCGCGCGGCGCGCCCGGCCCGCCGATCCGTCGGAGATAGGCGTCGAGATGGAACTGTTCGGTTCCGGACATGCGTGCACTGTAGGCACGAGCCCGTCGCGAACACCGCGGTCCGGGGGCGGAGACGACGTCCGGCTTTGGTCGTAGGGCGGTCGTAGGGGGGCGGTGCGCGGTGGTGGGGCGGCCGGAGGGCGGTGGTACGGCGTGACCGGACCCGGCGGACGCGGGACCGCCGCCCGCGCCCGGCTCACCCCTCCCGGCCGCTCTCCCCGCCCTCCGGGCCCGCCAGCGTCCGCGCCAGCGCGGCCCGTTGCAGCGGTCGCACCCGGGTGTGCAGGTCACGGCCCTTGCGGGTCAGCGTGACGAACACGCCCCGCCGGTCCTCGGCGCACGCCGAGCGCTCGACCAGGCCCTCCTTCTCCAGCCGGCCGATGAGCCGGGACAGGGCGCTCTGGCTCAGGTGCACCCGGCCGACGAGGTTCTGCACCCGGCACTGCTCGCCGCCCCCGGAGGAGGAGGCGGAGGCCGCCAGGATGTCGAGAACCTCGAAGTCGCTCGCGCCGAGGCCGTGCGGATGCAGCACGCGGTCGATCTCGCACATCGTGCGGGCGTGCACGGACAGGATGTCCCGCCACCGCTCCTCGAGAGCCGACTCGGCCGTGTTCGTTCCCATATCCGCACGGTAACACCGAACCCGGCTTTCGTTGAGCGCACAACTAGCTCGGTCGGCCCGGGTCCTGGAGCAGCCCGATCAGGTTCCCGTCCCGGTCCTTCACGGAGGCGATCCGCCGGCCTTTCCCGACCTCGCGGATCTCCTGGAGCGGCTCCGCCCCGGCCTCGACCAGCGCCGCGAAGCGGGCCTCGATGTCGTCGACGTGCCAGTAGGGCACCGGCCCGGTCAGGCCCTGGGCGTGCCCGTTGGGGTCCAGGCCGACGTCCTGGCCGGCGTCCTTGTAGCCGACGTAGTAGGGCTCGTCGGCGTACGGCTCGGTGCCGAGCAGGGCGCCGAACAGGGCCTTCGCCCCGTCCAGGTCCTTCACGGGGTAGATGATCGTCTTCAGGCCGGCGGTCATGGTCGTTCCTCCCGGGTGCGTGGCCGGCGCCCTGTGACGCCGGTGGTTCCACGCTAGGCCGGGGGAGCGGGTGGACGCTTCTCCGATCCTGACCGGTTGCGCCGGGCGCCCCTGCCGCCCGCATGCCGCGACGGCGTCACGTCGACTCCCGCTTCACCAGCTCCGTCGGCAGGATCACCGCCGACGGGTCCTCCCCGCCGATCTGGGCGAGCAGGACACGGACCATCTCCGCGCTGATCCGGTCCCAGGGCTGCCGTATGGTCGTCAGCTCCGGGCTCGCGGCCACCGCGGCCGGGGAGTCGTCGAAGCCGCCGACCGCGACGTCCTCGGGGACCCGGCGGCCCGCGCGCTGCAACGCCGTCAGCACGCCCTGGGCCATCAGGTCGGAGGCGACGAACACCGCGTCCATGTCCGGCGCCCCGGCGAGCAGCCGCTCGGCGCCCGCCTCACCGCTGGCCCGGCTGTAGTCGCCGGAGACGATGAGCCGTTCGTCGATCTCCATGCCCGCCTCGGCGAGCACCTCCTTGTACCCGGCGAGGCGCTCCACACCGCCCGGCGTGTCGAGCGGGCCGGTGACCACGCCGACCCGGCGGCGGCCCAGCGACAGCAGATGACGCACCATGTCGCGGGCGCCGTCCCGGTCGTCGGCGGCGACGTAACTCACCTTGGAGGCCAGGCCGATGGGCTTGCCGCAGGCCACCAGCGGCACCCCCGCCTCGCGCAGCCGTTCGGCCACCGGGTCGCCGGAGTGGCTGGAGACCAGCAGCACCCCGTCGACGTGGCCGGCGGTGATGTACCGCGTGATGCGCCGCCGTTCGTCCTCGGTGCCGGCCAGCATCAGCAGCAGCGGGATGTCGTGCTGGGCCAGCGCCTGGGTGCAGCCGCGCAGGAGCACGTTGAAGTTGGGGTCCTCGAAGAACCGTTCCTGGGGCTCCGTCAGCAGGAAACCGACCGAGTCCGACCGCCCGGTGATCAGCGAGCGGGCGTGCCGGTTGACCACGTAACCCGTCTTGCGGATGGCGGCGTTGACCGCCTCCTGCGCCGAAGGGCTCACGTAGTGGCCGCCGTTGAGGACGCGCGAGACGGTGCCGCGCGAGACACCCGCCTCGCGCGCCACGTCGTGGATCGTCGGCGGCTTGCGCCGACCCCCCGTGTTGCTCATGGTCATGACTTTACGGCTCCGGAGAGCAGGTCGAGGCTCCAGAACCGCTGGATCACCAGGAACAGCGCGACCAGGGGGAACACCGCGAGGAACGCCCCCGTGATCACCAGCGTGTACAGGGCCGGCGTGTTGGCGCCCTGCTCCAGCAGCGTGTACAGGCCGAGCGTGATCGGGAACTTCTCGTCGTCGCTGAGCATGATGAACGGCAGCAGGAAGTTGTTCCAGATGGCCACGAACTGGAAGAGGAAGACCGTCACCAGGCCGGGCAGCATCATCGGCAGCGCGATCCGGGTGTAGATCCGCCACTCGCTCGCGCCGTCCATTCGCCCGGCCTCCACCACGTCGGAGGGGACCGCTGCGGCGGCGTAGATCCGCGAGAGGTAGACGCCGTACGGCGACAGGATCTGCGGGAGCAGCACCGACAGATAGGAGTCGGTGAGGTCGGCCTGCGCCAGCAGCAGGTACTGCGGGACGGCGAGGATGACCGGTGGCATCAGCACGCCCGCGAGCAGCACGTTGAACAGGGTCTCGCGCCCGCGGAAGCGGTAGACCGCCAGCGCGTAGCCGCTGAACGACGACACGATCGTCGACAGCAGGGCGCCGACGACGGCGTAGAGGGCGGAGTTGCCCATCCATTGCCAGTACACGCCGTCGCGGTACGCGCTGAGGTCCGACAGGTTCTCCGTGAACCCGGTGCCCGGCAGGAAGGTGAACGTGGAGAACAGCTCGCTGCCGGACTTGGTGGACGCGATGACCACCCAGGCCACCGGCAGCAGGCAGTACAGGGCGCCGATCAGCAGCGTCACCGTCGGGATCAGCGCGATCCGGCGGCGCAGCGGGGGGCTCTGGGCGGTGCCGGGGGTGGTCCCGGCGGCCGGGGCGGACTTGCGGACGGCAAGAGAACTCATCGGGCTGCCTCCTGCTTGTTGCGGCGGTTCGCGGCCCGCAGGAAGCCGAAGGACAGCACCAGGGTGGCGAGCGCGATGATCGTGGCCTGCGCCGCGGCGGCGTGGATGTCGCCCCTGCCGAAGGCGTCCTGGTACACCTTCATCAGCGGACTCCAGGTCGTCGAGACGGAGTTGGTGAGCGGTTTGAGGGTGGTCGGCTCGTTGAACACCTGGAGCGTCGCGATGATCGAGAAGAAGAAGGTCAGCACCAGCGAGGGCGCCACCATCGGGATCTTGATCTTCAGCGCGATCTGCAGCGGGGTGGCACCGTCCAGCTCGGCCGCCTCGTACACCTCGGTCGGGATGGCCTGGAGCGAGGTGTAGATGACGATCATGTTGAAGCCGGTGCCGCCCCACACCGCGATGTTCGACAGGGCGAGATAGAGAGGACCGCCGTCCAGCAGGTCCGGCTGCGGCAGACCCAGCCGGTCGAGCACGAAGTAGAACGGGCTGACGTCCGGCAGGTACAGGAAGCCCCACAGCAGCGCCGCGACGACGCCGGGGATGGCGTACGGCAGGAAGATCGCGAGCCGGGTGAAGGGGGCGAGCCTGACCTTGTCGGAGTCGAGCATCAGCGCGAAGACCAGGGCGAGGCCGAGCATCACCGGGACGACGATGCAGCCGTAGCCGAGGACGCGCAGCGCACCGTCGAGCAGCTCACTGTCGGTGAGGGCGTCGGTGTAGTTCTCCAGGCCGGCCCAGACCTCCGTGCGGGCGCCGGAGCCCAGGCCGAGGCCGGACACCTGCACCTTGCGGAAGCTGAGCCACACCGCGTAGCCGATGGGCAGCGCGAAGAACAGCGCGAAGAGGATCGTGGCGGGGAGGAGGAAGGCATACGGGGCCCCCTTGACCCCGTACGACTTCCGGCGTGCCGTGCTGGTCACTCCGCGACCTCGAAGCCCTGCTTCTTCATGTCGGCGACCGTGTCGTCCTGCATCGTCTTCAGGGCGGCGGTGAAGTCCGACTTGTTCTTCGCGGCGGCGCCGAAGGCGTCCTTGAAGGTGGTGTAGGCGACGTTGACGTTCGGGCCCCACGCGGAGGGCGCGGTGGTGCCGGCGATCTCGGCGGCCTTGGTGTAGAAGTCGGGCTGGTTGGAGAAGTACTCCGGCGGGTTGGTGAAGGCGCCGCTGAGCTGGGCGGACGTGGAGGCCGGGTAGATGCCGCTCTCCTTGGCCAGTGCGTTGAGCGCCTCGCCGTCGGTGTTCAGCCAGGCGGCGAACTTGGCGGCGGCGGCCTTGTTCCTGGAGTCCGTCGTCACGGCCGTGGACGAGCCGCCCCAGCTGCCGGTGACGTTCTCGCTCTCGGACCACTGGGGGAGCGGGGCCATGGCCCACTTGCCCTTGGTGTCGGGCGCGGCCGTGCTCAGCGTGCCCGGCGCCCACACGGCGCTGACCCAGGCGATCTGCTTGCCGGTGTTGAGCGCCTTGTTCCAGGCCGGCGTGTACATCGGCTGGTTGTCGATGGCGCCCTCCTCGACGAGGCCGCCCCAGAACTCGGCGACCTTGCGCGTCGCCTCGTCGTCGATGCCGACCTTCCACTGGTCGCCCTCGGTCGTCCACCACTTGGCGCCGGCCTGCTGGGCGAGGCCCGCGAAGAGGCCGGAGTCGTTGGCGGAGAAGGTGGTGAGGTCGGTGCCGGGCGACGCCTTCTTCAGCTTGCGCGCGGTCTCGGCGAAGTCCTCCCAGGTCGCGGGGACCTCGAGGTCGTACTTCTCGAAGAGGTCCTCGCGGTAGTAGAACATCATCGGCCCGATGTCCTGCGGCACCGCGTAGACCGCGTCCGTGCCGAGCGTGGTCTGCTGCCAGACGCCCTCGGCGAACTTGCTCTTCGCGTCGCCGACCTCGCCCGAGATGTCGGCGAGCGCGTCGTTGCTGACCAGGGTCGGCAGCGCCTGGTACTCGGCCTGCACCAGGTCGGGGGCCTTGCCGGCCTTGTGCGCGGTGAGGATCTTGGTGACCAGCGTGTCGCCGGACGCCTGCTTCTTCACCGTGACGGTGATCTGCTCCTTCTTGCCCGGCCCCTTGTTCCACAGGTCGACGACCTTGTCCATGCCGGGCGCCCAGCTCCAGTAGGTGAGCGAGACCGGCCCGGACTGGGACTCGTCGCCCTCGTCGGACGAGCCGCAGGCGGCGAGGGCGGTCGCGCCGAGGGTGACGGCGACCGAGACGGCCACGAGGCTACGGCGCTTCGTGTGTGGCATGGAACTCTCCCCTGACCAGGGTCCCCGCCTGCTGCGAGGACCTGCCATGCTTCTGTGAGCGTTCACAGTAGAGAAACATCCCGGACACTTGTCAATGGTTGTTGCTGTGCGGTTATGTTGGGCTCGCACCGCCGAAGACGTGTGTGCACGTTCCCAAATGATCGATACCCGGGAGACACCCATGCCGGACACCACCCCCAGGGGCCTCACCAGGCTCGCCTTCGGTGGGGACTACAACCCCGAGCAATGGCCGGAAAACGTCTGGCACGAGGACGTCCGGCTGATGCGCGAGGCCGGCGTCTCGATGGTGAGTGTCGGGATCTTCTCCTGGGCCCTGCTGGAACCGGCGGCGGGGGAGTACGACTTCGGCTGGCTCGACCGCGTCCTGGACCTGCTGCACGAGGGCGGCATCCGTGTCGACCTGGGCACCCCCACGGTCGTGCCGCCCGTGTGGTTCTACCGGGCGCACCCCGAGGCGCTGCCCGTGCGCGAGGACGGCACCCGCTACGAGTTCGGCTCGCGCGGCGCCATCTGCCACAGCAACGCCGACTACCGCGCCGCCGCCGCGAACATCACCACGCGGCTCGCCGAGCGCTACGGCGACCACCCGGCGCTGGCGATGTGGCACGTCCACAACGAATACGGCGTGCCCGTCTCCGCCTGCTACTGCGACTCCTGCGCGGCCCACTTCCGCCGCTGGCTGGAGACGACGTACGGCACGGTCGACGCCGTCAACGAGGCCTGGGGCACCGCCTTCTGGGGCCAGCGCTACACGGACCTGGAGCAGATCAACCCGCCCCGCGCGACCCCGACGGTCGGCAACCCCGGGCAGGCACTGGACTACAAGCGCTTCGCCGACGCCACCATCCGCGAGAACTTCCGCATGGAGCGGGACATCCTGCACCGGCTGTCACCGGGCGTGCCGGTCACCACCAACTTCATGACCGCGCTCAGCCAGTGCGACTCCCTGGACTACTGGGCCTGGGGCCGCGAGGTCGACCTGGTCACCAACGACCACTACCTGATCACCGACGGCCGCCGCACCCACGTCAACCTGGCGATGGCCGCCGACCTCACCCGCTCCGTCGCGGGCGGCGCTCCCTGGCTGCTGCTGGAGCACTCCACCTCCGGCGTCAACTGGCAGCCCCGCAACCCCGCCAAGGCCCCCGGCCAGATGGCCCGCAACTCGCTGGCGCACGTCGCCCGCGGTTCCGAGGGCGCGATGTTCTTCCAGTGGCGCCAGTCCCGGCGCGGCGCCGAGAAGTTCCACTCGGCGATGGTCCCGCACGGCGGCACCGGGACCCGGGTGTGGCGCGAGGTGGTCGAACTCGGCAAAGCCCTCGACGCGCTCGGCGAGATCCGCGGCACCCGCACGGTCGCCGACGCGGCCGTCCTGTGGGACTGGCAGTCCTGGTGGGCGCAGAACCTCGACTGGCGCCCCAGCGAGGACCACGACGCCCGCGAACGCGCCGACGCCTTCTACGAGGCCCTCTACGACCGCCACCTCACGGTCGACTTCGCCCACCCGGAGGCCGACCTGTCGGCCTACCCCCTCGTCGTCGTGCCCGCCCTCTACCTGATGACGGAAGCGGCCGGCCGCAATCTCACCCGGTACGCGGAGGGCGGCGGCACCCTGGTGGTGTCGTACTTCTCCGGCATCGTCGACGAACACGACGCCGTGCACGACGGCGCCTACCCGGGGCCGCTGCGGGAGGCGCTGGGACTGACCGTGGAGGAGTTCTCGCCGCTGCTGCGGGACGAGACGGTCCTGGTCACCGGCCCCGACGGGGTGGCGCTGGAGGCCGACGTGTGGACGGAGTTCGTCGTGCCGCGCGGCGCCGAGACCGTGTGGACGTACGCCGACGGGCTGACCGCCGGCCGCCCCGCCGTCACCCGGCACCGCCTCGGCGAGGGCACGGCCTGGTACGTCTCCACCCGCCTCGGGCGCACCGGCCTCGACGCGCTCCTCGGCCGGGCCGCCGAGGACGCCGGCCTCGCGCCGCGCCAGGACCTGCCCCGCGACGTCGAAGTGGTGCGCCGCACGGGCGATTCGGGCACCTTCCTGTTCGCCCTCAACCACACCGCCTCCGACGTCAAGGTGCCGCTGGACACGCCCGGCACCGAGCTGCTGACCGGAGAGCGGGCCGCGGGCCGCCTCGCGCTGCCCGCCGGAGCCGTACGGGTCGTCCGACTCGACGGCTGAGCCGACTCCCCTCCGCCCGCGCGTGCCACGAGAGCCGCGGGCGGAGGGGCCCGCCCCTCGCCGCCATGGACGGGGCGACTCTCATCCCCATCACGTCGAAGGGACGACGGACGATGAAGTTCCATCCCAGACGCACCCTCATGGCCCTGCTGCCGCCGCTGGCCGCCGGGCTCGCCCTCGCCACCCTGCCCGCCCAGAGCGCTCAGGCCGCGAGCACGCTCACCAACGGCGGGTTCGAGGCCGACGGCGCGGGCGCCGCCGCGCCGAGCGGCTGGTCGGAGTACGGCTCGACCGCCGCGTCCTTCGCGGAGTCCGGCGGCCGCAGCGGGGGCTACCGGCTGAGCCACTGGGCGTCCACCGCCTACAAGGTGGAGACGTACCAGTATCTGTCGGGGCTCACCAACGGCAACTACAGGCTGACCGCGTGGGTCCGCTCCGGCGGCGGCCAGAAGTCGGCCTACATAGCCCTGAAGAACTGCGGTGGCGCCGAGCAGCGCACCGACATCCCGGTCTCGTCCAGTGGGTGGATCAGGATCGTCGTGCCGGTCAATGTGACCACCAACCAGTGCACCATCAGCGTCAACAGTGACGCGAACGCCGGCAACTGGATCAATGTGGACGACCTGACCTTCGCATCGGGCACGTCCGGCACCACGATCAAGGGCGCCGACGTCTCCTCCCTGCCCAAGAGCGAGGCCAAGGGCGGCGTCTACAAGACCGCCTCGGGCACCACCGGCGACGCCCTGGCCATCCTGAAGTCGTCCGGCATGAACTACGCGCGCCTGAAGGTCTGGGTGAACCCCGCCGACGGCTACAACAACAAGGCGCGCGTGCTCGCCATGGCCAAGCGGGTCAAGGCGCAGGGCATGAAGCTGCTGGTGGACTTCCACTACTCGGACACCTGGGCCGACCCCGGCGCCCAGTCGAAGCCGGCCGCCTGGGCGGGCCACACCTACACCCAGCTCAAGGCGGACGTCTACAACCACACCTACGACGTCCTGAACGCCCTCAAGGCGCAGGGCACCACCGCCGACATGGTCCAGGTCGGCAACGAGATCAACGGCGGCATGCTGTGGAACGAGGGCTCCACCAGCAACTGGGCACAGCTCGCCGGACTGCTCAACAGCGGCTATGACGCGGTCAAGGCGGTCAACACGTCGACGCCGGTCGCGCTGCACCTCGCCAAGGGCGGCGACCTGACCGGCACCCGCTGGTGGTTCGACAGCGCGGTGGCCAACGGCGTGAAGTTCGACGCGATCGGACTGTCGTACTACGGCTACTGGCACGGCACCCTGTACGACTTCCAGACCACGCTGGACGACGCCGCGGCCCGCTACGGCAAGCCGGTCTTCGTCGCCGAGACGGCCTACCCCTTCCGGCTCGACAGCGAGGACGCCCACGAGAACATCATCGACCTGGCCGAGGAACTGGTCCCCGGCTACGCGGCCTCCACGGCCGGGCAGACGCAGTGGATGAAGGACATCGCGAGCATCGTGGAGGCCGTCCCGAACGGCCGCGGTCTCGGCGTCTTCTACTGGGAGGCCACCTGGACCGCCCGCACCGGCAACGGCTGGGACCCCACCGATCCCGCCTCCGGCAACGGCTGGGAGAACCAGGCGCTGTTCGGCTACGACGACCGGGTCCTGCCCGCGACGGCGTGGTTCAGCCACCGCTGACCCACTGAGCCGCACCGGCGGACACCGGCCCGGCCGCGGGAGCACGCACCCCGCGGCCGGGCCGGCGCCGCGTTCCCGGGCCCTCGCCCGCCGCGCCCCGCGCCGGGAGGCCGTACTAGCCTGGGCACGGCCGCGATCATCCCCCGGCGGCAGGGGCCCAGTAGGAGACGTACGACCATGACAGCCCGGCCCGTTCCCACGAACAGGCCCGCGCGGCACCCCGCACGGCGTCCGGCGTGGCGCGACCGGGCGCCGGTCCTCGCGGTGGTCTCCGCCGGCGGCGGAATCGGGGCCGCCGCCCGGTACGCCGCCGGCCTGTGCTGGCCCACGCCCGAGGGCGGGTTCCCCTGGGCGACCTTCTGCGTCAACGCCGCCGGATGCGCGGCGATCGGCGTGCTGCTGGTCGCCGTCACCGAACGGGGCACGGCCCACCCGCTGGTCCGGCCGTTCCTCGGCACCGGAGTGCTCGGCGGGTTCACCACCTTCTCCACCTACGCCGTCGACGTCCAGCAGCTGTTCGACACGGGCCGCACGGGCACCGCCCTCCTCTGCCTCGCCGGGACCCCGCTCGCGGCGCTGGCGGCGGTGTGGCTCGCGGCGACGGCGGCCCGCCGCGCACCGACCCGGAGGAAGACATGACCCGACCGGCCGGCCCCGCCCTGCGCCTGACCGTCCTCGTGGCCGAGAGCGACACCTGGCACCACCGCCCCGTCCACACCGAGATCGTGCACCGCGCCCACGCGGCCGGTCTCGCGGGCGCCTCCGTCTTCCGGGGCGTCGAGGGCTTCGGGGCGTCCTCCCGCATCCACACCTCCCGGCTGCTCTCGCTCAGCGAGGACCTGCCGGCGGCCGTCGTCATCGTCGACGCCGAAGAACGCGTCCGCGCCTTCCTGCCCCAGCTCGACGGGCTGATCGGCGGCGGGCTGGTCACCCTTGAACCCTGCGAGGTCGTCCAGTACCGGGCCCGGGGCGAGGGGAGGGGCGGCGGACGATGAACTGGTTGCTGGTCGTCGCCGGCGCCATGGTCGGCGCCCCGCTGCGCTATCTCACCGACCGCGCGGTGCAGTCCCGGCACGACTCCGTCTTCCCCTGGGGCACCTTCGCCGTCAACGTCGCCGGCAGCCTGATCCTCGGCCTCCTGACCGGCGCCGCGGCGGCCGGCGCGGCCGACTCCCGCCTCATACTGCTGCTCGGCACCGGACTGTGCGGGGCGCTCACCACGTACTCGACCTTCTCCTACGAGACCTTGCGGCTGGCCGAAACCGGGGCCGGGGGGTACGCCGCGCTCAATGTCGCCGGCAGCGTGGCGGCGGCGCTCGCGGCCGCTTTCGCCGGGATGGCGGTGGCGCGGGCGGTGTGGGGCTGAAGGCGGGGCAGGGCCCGGGGGAAAGCGGTCCGGGTCTGGGCGGCAGCTGACCGGCAGCGCCCGATGTCGCCACCACTCAGTCACGCAGCACCGCTCCGGGGTGGGAGCACCGCTCCGGGGTGGGAGCACCGGTCACGGGGGTGAGAGCACCGTTCCGCCGCTCTTGGGCGGGAGCACTGCTCCGTAGAGGGAACGCTGCTCCAGGCGAGAGCGCCGCTCCGGGGCGAGAGTGCCGCTCCGGGGCGAGAGTGCCGCTCCGGCCGAGAGCGCCGCTTCGGGGCGAGAGTGCCGCTCCGGGCCGAGAGTGCCGCTCCGGGACGAGACCGCCGCTCCGGGCCGAGAGCGCCGCTCCCGGACAGAGCCGGGCCCGACCCCGGGGGAAGACGGTCCGGGGGCAGGGCCGTTCCCGTGCGGGCGGCTCCTGCCGCGCCGTGTCCCGGCTGAAGCGTCCGCGGGGGACGTTCACGCGAGTGGCGGCAGCGTGCGAACGGCCCGGAGCCGATGCACGACCCGCCCGAGACGCACGACCGCCGCTTGACACGCGCACGGCCCGCGCCCGACCATCGCTCCCGTGAACCTGTCAGACAGCCAGACAGGTGGACTGCCCGCACCACGCCGCGTCGGCGCGATGGAAGCGGTGCTCACCCACCTCCGCAGCGCCATCGAGCGCGGCGAGTACGCCATCGGCGACAAACTGCCCTCCGAGGCGGAGCTGTGCCGCACCCTCGAGGTGTCCCGGCCCGTGCTGCGCGAGGCGCTGCGCGCGCTCGGCGCCCTGGGGCTGACGGTCGCCAGGACCGGCAAGGGCACCTTCGTCGTCGCCGACCGCGTCGACGACCCCACGTTCGGCGACTACGCCGCCAGCCACCTGCTGGAGGTGCGCCGCCACGTCGAGATCCCCGTCGCCGGATACGCCGCCGTGCGCCGCACGCCGGAGAACCTCGACCACCTCGCCCGTCTGCTGGAGCGGATGGAACGGGAGACCGACACCATCGCGTGGGTCGCGATGGACACCCTCTTCCACCTCGCCGTCGCCGAGGCCGCGCAGAACCCGGTCTTCCGCCGCGTCATCGAGGAGATCCGCGACGCCCTCGCCCGCCAGTCCGCGTTCCTCAACGAACTCGGCGGGCGCCGCGAGCAGTCCAACCGCGAGCACCGTGCCATCGTCGAGGCGCTCGCCGACGGCAGCGAGCAGGACGCCGTCGCGGCCATGGCCCACCACCTCGACCGGGTCGAGACGACCCTCACCGACATCGTGCGCTCCGCATCCCCCGCGCCCGCCACCCGTCCCGAACCCGCCACCCGTCCCGAACCCGCCACCCGTCCCGAACCCGCCACCCGTCCCGCCCCCACCCCTCCCGAATGAACCAGGCAGCCATGCACAGCAACTCCGTCGCCGCGGCGCCCCCCGTCCGCGAGCCCCGGCACGTCCCCGTCGCCCACGTGATACGCGGCGGCATGGTCGAGGGCGTGCACCACGGGTCCGTCGTCGTCCTCGGACCCGGCGGCGGCACCGCCTTCCGGCTGGGGGACGCCGACGCCGCCTTCTACCCGCGCTCGGCGGTCAAGCCGCTCCAGGCCGTCGCCATGGTCCGCGCCGGACTCCCGCTCGACGGCGCCCTGCTGTCGCTCGCCGCCGCCAGCCACTCCGGCGAGGACCGCCACCTCGATGCCGCCCGCCGCATCCTCCGCCTCGCCGGACTCACCGAGGACGCCCTCGGCAACGTCGCGGACCTGCCCCTCGGCCCGGCCGTCCGCGACGCCTGGCTGCGCGCGGGCCGAGCCCCTTCCCGCCTCGCCCAGAACTGCTCCGGCAAGCACGCCGCCATGCTGCACACCTGCGTGGTCAACGGCTGGCCCCTCAACGGCTACCTCGACCCCGCCCATCCCCTCCAGCAGGCGATCGCCGCGGCCGTCGAGGACCTCACCGGGCAGCACGTCGCCCGGGTGAGCATCGACGGCTGCGGCGCGCCCCTGTTCGCGATCTCCCTCACCGGCCTCGCCCGCGCCGCCGCCCGGATCGTCACCGCCGCGCCCGGCACCCCCGAGGCCCGGGTCGCCGACGCCGTGCGCGAGCACCCGGAGATGGCCTCCGGCGCCGGCCGGGACGTGGCCGAACTGATGCGGGCCGTCCCCGGGCTGCTCGCCAAGGACGGCTACGAGGGCGTCCAGGTCGCCGCCCTGCCCGACGGCCGCGCCGTCGCCGTGAAGATCGCCGACGGCGCCACCCGCGCCCGGATCCCGGTCGTCGCCGCCGCACTGGCCCGGGCCGGCGTCGACCCGGAGCGGCTCGCCCCGTTCACGGGCGAGCCGCTGCTCGGCGGCGGCCGGCCCGTCGGCGCCGTCCGCGCGGCGCCCGCGCTGGGGACGCCGCCCGTCTCCGCGTGCGCCTGAACACGGCGCGGCGCCGGGCAGGCCGCGGGGACCGGCGGCCCACCTGCGCAGGAGGAGCGCCGCTCACGCGCCGGTAACACGTCGGCCCCCGGCCGGAAGGGCACCCGTCGTTTTCCGGCCACCCGGCGTTGCCACGCTGACCGAGTGTTGGCCATGGCTTCTTCCGTCGATCTCCGCCGCTGCCAGATCCTGGGACTGGCCGGCACCGCATGCCTCGCGCTGGGCGGCGAGACGGCCGGAGCCCTCCCGGTGCGGGAACTGCTCTCCCCGTCCTCGGCAGGCGCGGCCCTCGGCCTGGTCGGCGTCTACTTCGGCGTCGTCCTGCTGATCGCCGCCTGGGCGCTGCTCGGCCCGCTGCTCCGCGGCCCCCAACCGCCCACCCCGCGCGCCCTGCTGCTGGTCCTGGCCACCTGGGCCGCCCCGCTGCTGCTCGCCCCGCCGCTGTTCAGCCGGGACGTCTACAGCTATCTCGCGCAGGGCGCCATGGTCGAGGCCCGGATGGACGTCTACGCCCACGGGCCGTCCACCCTCGGCGGCCCGCTCGCCGACGAGGTCGCCCCCGTCTGGCAGCACACCGCCGCCCCGTACGGCCCCGTGTTCCTGGCCGCCGCCTCCGCCCTGTCCGGGCTGACCAGCGGCGAACTCCCGGCCGGCCTGATGGGGATGCGGCTGCTGGCGCTGGCGGGCGTCGCCCTGATGGCGGCGGCCCTGCCGCGGCTGGCCCGGCACTGCGGCGCCGACCCGGCCGCCGCGCTGTGGCTCGGCGCGCTGAACCCGCTGGTCCTGCTGCACCTGGTGGCCGGCGCCCACAACGACGCCATGATGCTGGGCCTGCTCGGCGTCGGCCTGGTCGCGGCGCTCGGCGGCAGGCCGGTCCTGGGCGCCGTACTGATCACGCTCGCCGCCCTGGTCAAGGCGCCCGCCGTGCTCGGGCTCGCCGCGATCGTCGTCCTGCGCATGCGCGGCGGCCACCGCCCCGCCCGGGCGATCGCGGTGACCGCCCTCGCCTCGGCCGCCACCACCGTCGCCGCGACGGCCGCCGCCGGCACCGGCTATGGCTGGATCGCCGCCCTCAACACCCCCGTCTCGCCGCACAACTGGGCGCTCACCAGCCTCCTCGGCCGCGCCACCGGCGCCCTCCTGGAACGCCTCGGCAGCGACCTCGCGCCGCTGGCCGTGCCGGTGTGGCATCTGATCGGCCTGGCGGTCACCGCAGGCCTGCTGCTGCTCATCTGGCTGCGGCTGCGTCCCCGCCCGGTCTACGCCCTCGGCCTGAGCCTCGCGGCGGTGGCGGCGTTCGGTCCCGCGATACGGCCCTGGTACGCGCTGTGGGGGCTGTTCCTGATCGCCGCGGCGGCTCCGGACACCTCGGTGCGGCACCGGGTGGCGGCCGTCACGGGCGTGCTCGCGCTCGCCGTACTGCCGCACGGCGGCCCGGCCGACCTCGGGCAGCTGCTCCTCGCGGTCTGCGGCGGCGCGCTCGGCGTGGTCGTCCTGTGGCAGGCCCACCAGGCGACGCAGGCCCCGGCCCTCGGGCGGGCGGCATGAGAGCGCCCGCCACCGACCGGGGACGGCTGCTGGTCGTCGTGTGCGCGGTGGTCGCCGTGACGGTGTTCACCGCGACCGTGCCGCTCCTGCGCGACTGGTTCGACCTGCGTGTCTACCACGGCACCGTGCACACCTGGATCCACGACGGCGGACGCATCTACGACTACCGGGTGCCCGGCACCGTGTACGGCTTCACCTATCCGCCGTTCGCCGCCGTCGCCATGCTGCCCATGGCGCTCGTCGGGATGACCGCGGCCGTCGTGATGTCGCTGCTGCTGAACCTGACGGCGCTCGCCGTCTCGCTGCGGGTCCTCACCGGGCGGGCCTGGAAGCGCCACGGATGGTACGGCTGCGCCCTGGCCGCCTGCGCGCTCGCGCTGTACGAACCGCTGCGCGACACCTTCAGCTTCGGGCAGGTCAACGTCCTGCTGCTGGCCCTGGTCCTGGTCGACGCCTGGCTGCTGAGCACCGGACGCGGCCGGTGGGCGGGGATCGGCATCGGCCTGGCCGCCGCGATCAAGCTCACGCCCGCGCTCTTCATCGGCCTGCTGCTGCTCGCCGGCCGGCGGCGGGCCGCCGCGCTCGCCACCGGCGTCGCCGCCGGGGCGACGGGCCTGGCCGCGCTGATCGCGCCGGACGCCTCGCGCTTCTACTGGACGCACGCCATGTGGGACACCACCCGGGTGGGCCGGCTGGACTACGTCTCCAACCAGTCGCTGCAGGGCGTGCTGGCCCGGCTGGACGTGGAGGGCCACGCGGCGTGGGCGTCGGTCGCCCTGACGGTGCTGCTCGTGTGGGCGTGGCGGGCCCGCCGGGCCGTCGCGGCCGGGGACTGGTACGCCGCCTTCGCGCTGACCGGGCTGACGGCCTGCCTGGTCAGCCCGATCACGTGGGTGCACCACCTGGTGTGGCTGCTGCCCTCGTTCGTGCTGCTAATGCGGGCCGGGCAGCCGCGGGTGGCGGCGGCGCTGTACGCGGTGCTGTGCACCAGCGTGGTCTGGCTGTGGTTCGACGACGCCTCGGGCGTCGACGGGTTCCTCGGCGCGAACACCTACGCCTGGATCACGCTCGGCCTGCTGCTGTGGCTGCCGGCCGGTCAGACCGCCGCCCTGTCCCTCCGGAACCGGCGCACCAGCACGGCCGCGGCGACCGCGCCGAGGCAGGCGGCCGCGGCGATCGCGGCCGTCGCGACCACCGGCTCGTCCTCCGGGGCGGCCGCCGCGACGGCGGGCACCGGCTCGGGCGGCGGCTCGGGCCCGGGACGGGGGGCGCTGCGCAGACCGTCCAGCGAGCCCACCGGATCGACGAACCCGGTCGCGCCGAAGCCCCAGTCGAGCAGCGACCGCGCCTCCTCGTAGACGGCGAGACCGCCGGCCCGGCGCGGGTCGAGCACGGTGACGAGGAGGGTCCGCCCGCCCCGGCGGGCCGCGGCGACGAGGGTGTGGCCGGCGCGGCTCGTGTAACCGTTCTTGACGCCGATCAGGCCGGGGTAGCGGGGCAGGCCGGCGCTGCCGGTCAGCAGCCGGTTGGTGTTGCGGATGCCGAAGGTCGTCCCGCCCGGGCCGGGGAAGCCGGCCTCGACGGTGGCGCAGTAGTGCGCGAAGTCGGGGTTGCGCAGCCCCGCGCGGCCGAAGACGGCCAGGTCGTACGCCGAGGAGACCTGTCCCGGCGCGTCGTAGCCGTCGGGGGAGACGACCCGGGTGTCGTGGGCGCCCAGGGCGCGGGCCTTGGCCTGCATCCGGGCGGCCGTGGCGCGCCAGCCGCCGTTCAGCCCGGCCAGGACGCGCACGGCGTCGTTGCCGGAGCTGAGGAACACCCCGCGCCACAGATCGGAGACCCGGTAGGTGCCGCCCTCGGCGACGCCGACGAGGCTGCTGCCCGGGCCGATGCCGGCCAGGTCGCTGCCGGTGACGCGGTGCTGGACGCCGGCGGGCAGGGTCGGCAGCAGCGTGAGGGCGAACAGCGTCTTGAGGGTGCTCGCGGGCGGCAGTCTGCGGTGCGCGTCGCGCGCGGCGAGCACCTCGCCGCTGTCGGCGTCGGCGACCAGCCAGGCTCGCGCGGTGACGTTCGGCACCACGGGGGCCCCGGGCCGGGGCCGCACCTGTGTGCCGGCGCGGTACAGCAGCGCGGGGCGCGGCGCCATCATCCGGGAGCCGCCCGGCGCGCCGGGGTCCGCACCGGCGTGGGTGGCCGCCGCGGCGGGCGCGAGGGCGAGGGCGCCCGTCAGGCAGAGGCCGCATCCCGCCATGGCCACCCGGGAAGAGAATCCGATCGTCATACGGATCACGCTAGGAAGGGGTGGCATCCGCGCCCCGCTGCCCGGGCCGAGGACCGGGCGCGTGCACCCGGATGCCGTACCGGGATCGGCGTGTCGCCGTCAGGCCGTGGGCAGCGTCGGCTGGACGCGGCGCAGGAAGGCCGCGTTGTCGGGGGTCTCGCGCAGGCGCTGGAGCAGCGTCTCCAGGGTCGACTCGCCGTCGCGGCCGTGCAGCGCGCGGCGCAGACCGCGCACGGCGGCCGACTCGGCCGGGGTGAGCAGCAGCTCCTCGCGGCGGGTGCCGGAGCCGGTCAGGTCGACGGCGGGGAAGACCCGGCGGGAGGCGAGTTCGCGGCTGAGCCGCAGCTCCATGTTGCCGGTGCCCTTGAGCTCCTCGAAGAAGAACTCGTCGGCGCGGGAGCCGGTCTCGACCAGGGCGGTGGCGAGGATGGTCAGCGAGCCGCCCTCCTCGGCCAGGCGCGCGGCGCCGAAGAACCGCTTCGGACCGGTCAGCGCCGCAGCGTCGACGCCGCCGCTGAGGGTACGGCCGCCGGACGCGGCGGCGTTGTTGTGCGCGCGGCACAGCCGGGTGAGGGAGTCGAAGAGGATCACGACGTCCTCCCCGGCCTCCACCAGCCGCTTGGCGCGCTCGATCACGAGGTCGGCGAGGGCGATGTGCTGCTTGGGCGTGCGGTCGAAGGTCGAGGCGTACACCTCGCCGCGCACCGAGCGCCGCATGTCGGTGACCTCCTCGGGCCGTTCGTCGAGGAGCACCACCATCAGCCGGCACTCGGGGTGGTTGCCGGCGACGGCCGCGGCGATCTGCTGGAGCAGGACGGTCTTGCCGGTCTTGGGCGGGGCCACGACGAGTCCTCGCTGCCCCTTGCCCACGGGGGCGAAGAGGTCGGTGACGCGGCCGGCGAGGCCCGCGGCGGGGTGTTCGAGGCGCAGCCGCTCACGCGGGTGCAGCGGGGTGAGGTCGCGGAAGTGGCGACGGCCGCGCAGCTCGTGGTGCGGGCGGCCGTTGACGTGCCCGACCTCGGTCAGGGCGTCGTCGCGCCCGGTGCGCAGGCCTTCGACGAGGTCGCCGGCGCGCAGGCCGTGGCGGCGGATCAGCGCCGCCGGGAGCTGGGGGTCCTCGGCCGTGGGGATCAGGTCCGCCGCCCGCAGCCGGCCCTTGCCGGCGGCGTCGATCTCGAGGAGGCCGCCGACGGCCCGGGCGGCGGGCGTCTGCTGGACGGGAGGGCGTTCGAGTGTGGTGGTCACGAGGGTCGGTCCTTTCGAGGACGGAGGGCGCGAGAGACGCGAAGTGCGGGATGCGATGGGGGAGCGGCCGCGAGAGCGGGAGGCTGCGCACCGCGCGTACGGTGCGGTGCACGTCCGTACGGCTTGCCTCCGGGGCGGCGTGGAGAGGCACCGGGCGCGCGGAGCGCCTGTGCGGGGAAGCCACTGCACCGGCCGGAAACGCGGACGGTGGGGCTGGGGGGAGAGAATGGCACCGGCGCCTTTGACGTGGCGTACACAAGTGCTGCCTGCACGCTAGCACACGTCCGCCGACCGCCGCTGTGATGTGCGCCTCTCGCCTGCCGGGCCCCGCGTCCGCGGCCTGATCCGAGCGGGAGGCCCTAAGCTGACGCCGGTGTTCAGCCCCGAGGGTCCCAGTGTCCGTGAACTCGCCGTGCAGGCGCTGTCGTCCGTGCAGCGCGGCTACGACCTGCTCGCGCCGAAGTTCGACCACACGCCCTTCCGTACGCCCGACACGGTGCTCGACGCCGTCGCCGCGGCGCTCGGCCGGACCGGCCCGTTCGACTCCGGCCTCGACCTGTGCTGCGGCACGGGGGCGGGGCTGGACGTGCTGGCGCGGGTGTGCCGGCGCCGGGTCACGGGCGTCGACTTCAGCGAGGGCATGCTGGCCGTCGCCCGGGAGCGTGCGCCGTCGGCCGGGGGACCGGAGGTCTCCTGGGTGCGGGCGGACGCCCGTGCGCTGCCCTTCTCCGCCTCGTTCGATCTGGTCGTCAGTTTCGGGGCGTTCGGGCACTTCCTGCCGCGCGAGCTGCCGGGACTGTTCGCCGGCGTGCGCGCCGTGCTCCGTCCGGGCGGCTGCTTCGCCTTCCCGGTGGCCGCACCGCCCCGCACGTTCTCGCGCGGGTACTGGACGCTGTTGGGCTTCGACGCGGTGATGCGGGTGCGCAACGCCGTGTGGCGCCCCCCGTTCGTCATGTACTACCGGGCCCTCCGGTTCGACGTCATGGTGCGGGAGTTGGAGCGCGCCGGGTTCGACGTGCGGCTGCACGCGCTGCCCGAGTCCGGACGGCGGCCCGACGGCAGCCCGCGGGCGCGGATGGTGGAGGCGCGCCGCCGGCCGGAGCCGGGCGGCGCGGTCAGTGCGGGGCGGGCATTGTGAACTCGTAGACCAGCGCGTCCCGCTGGGCGTCCACCACCAGGTCGGTGATCTCCAGCGGGCGGTCGTACTGGTCGTGCACCAGGCGGGTGACCCGCACGGCCCCGGCGCAGGGCAGCGGAGTGATGGCGTCGCGGTGGCGCAGGGTCAGGCCCGCCGCGCGCATCCAGTCGTAGGCGCGGTGCAGTTGGGCCGAGGCGGTGCCGCCGGCGCGGTCGCGGTAGCGGCCCAGCTCCTCCACCTCGGCGAGGGCCACCGCCGAGAACGAGGTCACCGCCCTGCGGCGCCCGCGGCCGTCGGCGGCGGACGACTCGTAACGGTGCATCAGCGTCGCTCTGCGCGGGGCCAGTCGCAGGGCCTGGGCGTGCTCCGGCGGAGGCGTCTCCCAGGTGACGGTGGCCCGGTCGACGGCCCGCTGCTCTTCGCCGGTCCGCGCGCCGACCGGGAAGGCGAGCGACGCCGGGCGTTCGAGCGGCGGCCCGGACAGCACGGCGTGGGTGCCGCGCCGGTCGGTGGTCAGCAGGCCGTCGCGGCGCAGCACCTGGAGCGCCTGCCGGACTGTCGTCCGGCTGACCCCGAAGTGCTCCGCCAACTGCCGTTCGCCAGGGAGGCGTTCACCGGGCGGGATGGTGCCGTCCCGCAGGTCGCCCAGCAGTTGCCGGGCGATCCGCCAGTAGACGGGTGAGCGGGGGGACGGGGTGGTGCGGGCCATGCCGGGCCCTCCTGTGGTGACGTGCCGTAGCCGTGCGGGCTCATTGCGCCACTAGACCTATCATTGGTCTAAACCACTGCGGAAGCCGGGTCCGGCGGTTCGGCCGAAACAGCGCGGTCCCGCCGGTCGTCACAGGGCGCTGTAGACGGCCTCCACCAGCGCCATTTTGCGGGGGTCGTCGGCGATGTGCGGGCCCATGCGGTTCATCGTGTACCCCAGCGACACCCCCGCCTCCGGGTCGGCGAGCCCGCAGGAGCCGCCGAACCCGTCGTGGCCGAAAGCTCGCGGATTGGGCCCGTAGGAGCCGTGCGGCCCGCTCAGCCACAGGCCGAGCCCGATCTCGGTCTCGTGCGCGAGTCCGGCGCCCAGCACCAGGTCGCGGCAGCTGCCCTGCCCCTCGCGCACCCGCTCGGCCGCCTCCGGGGACAGGATCCGGCGCCCGTCGTGCGTGCCGCGACCCGCGAAGACGCCGTACAGCGCGGCCACGGCCCGTGCCGTGCCGTGGCCGTTGGCGGCCGGTATCTCGGCGGCCCGCCACCGCGCCGTGTTGGCCTCCGCGGCGCCCACCGGGGGGTTGGCCAGTGCGGCGAGCGCGACGGGCGGCAACTGCCCGTAGGCCGCCGCCCGTTCGTCGCTTGCCGGTGAGCGCCGGTGCTCCAGCTCCGCGGCCCGGCCCGCATCCTTCTCCGGCAGGCCGATGGTGAAGTCGACGCCGAGCGGCCCGGTCACCTCCCGCGCCAGGAACGCGCCCGGCAGCAGCCCGGAGATCCGCCGCACCACCTCGCCGACCAGGTGACCGTAGGTGAGCGCGTGGTACCCCGACCGCGTCCCCGGCTCCCACCAGGGCTCCGTCGCCGCCAGCCGGGCCGTCGTGGTCTCCCAGTCGCACAGGTCGGCGAACGAGTGCGGTTCCCGCAGCCCGGCCAGCCCGGCGCGGTGCGACAGCAGATGCCGTACGAGCACCCTCTCCTTGCCGGCCGCCGCGAACTCGGGCCAGTACGCCGCCACCGGCGCGTCGAGGTCGAGCAGCCCCCGGTCGGCCAGGATGTGCGCGCACAGCGCCGTCGGCCCCTTCGACGTCGACCACACGTTGACCGGCGTGTCGCGTTCCCAGGCACGGGTGCGCCCCCGGTCGGCCCAGCCGCCCCACAGGTCGGCCACCGTCACCCCGTCGACCGTGACGGCGACCGCCGCGCCCAGCTCGTCCCGCTCGCGGAAGTTCTGCTCGAACGCCTCGCGCACCGCAGCGAAACGGCTGTCGCAGTGGCCCTCGATGACCGGTTCGCGCTCGGACACGGCCCCTCCCTCGTCTCTCGTCCGCCGTCCGTCGGCCGCACCGGTCCGCCGTGGCGCGCACCGGGCGCACCGAACGTACCGACTGGTCGGACTGGAGGGAAGTGGGCGGACGCCCCGGGACCGGCCGGCCGGGGGCGCCCCGCGGGATCCGCGGCGGTCAGATGTACGACCGCAGCCAGCGCATCCGCGCGGCCTCCTGGAAGGGGCCACCGCCCTCGTGGTCGTTGAACTCGTACACCTCGATCGCCTTCTCCTCGTGCGCCCAGGCGTTGAAGGCGGCGAAGACCGTGGACGGCGGGCAGGTCTGGTCCTCCAGCGCCGCCGAGAACAGGGCGGGCGCCCGGCCGCGCGCGGCGAAGTGCACGCCATCGAAGTACGACAGGGTGCGCTGCACCTCCGCGGTGCGGCCCCGGTGCGTCTTGAGGTAGAGGCCGACCTCCCGGTACGGGTGGCGGTCGGTCGTCGTCGTCGCGCGCGGGAAGTCGCACAGGAACGGCACGTCCGGCAGGACGGCGGTCAGGTCGGGGACGAGCCCGCCGACCGCGATCGAGATGCCGCCGCCCTGGCTCGCGCCGAGCGCCACCGTGCGAGACGCGTCGGCCAGGGGGTGCGAGCGGGCCGCCTCCACCGCGCGCACCGCGTCCGTGAACACCCGCCGGTAGTAGTAGTTCTCGGGCGCGTCGATGCCGCGCGTCATGAAACCGGGGTAGGAGGGGGCGCCGCCGACCGGGTCGGGGGTGCCGCCACCGCCGCCCCAGGCGCTGCCCTGGCCGCGGGTGTCCATCATGAAGTGAGCCCGGCCCGTCGACGCCCACAGCAGGTGTTCGTGCGGCAGCCCGCGCCCGCCGCCATAGCCGACGAACTCCACGACGAGCGGCAGCGGTTCCTCGGCCCCGGCGGGCAGCCGCAGCCAGCCCTTCACCGGGTGGCCGCCGTAACCGGCGAACGTCACGTCGAAGACCCGCACCGTGGACAGGCCCGTGTCGACGGGTTCGAACCGGGCGTCCAGGTCGAACGAGCGGGCCTCCTGGAGCGTCTTGGACCAGAAGGCGTCGAAGTCCTCGGGCTCCGTGGAGTCGCTGCGGTACTCGCGCAGTTCGTCGAGCGGGAGATCGAACAGGGCCATGGGTGACCGCCTTGTTGCGCAGGAGAGCTGGTAATGATCACACCGTACGTGTCCGCCGTGATCGATCGCCAGAGCCGACCACCTGGTGAGCGGACCGGCGGCTCAGACCCTGCGCGACCAGCCCGGCTCGACGCGGGCCCAGTCCCGATCCCACCCCCGCAGGCGACGCCGGTCCGCCGCCCGGCGCACGGCGGCGTGGACGAGCAGGACGACGAGGACCGTTCCCCCCGTCGTGGCGAGGGCCAGGCACAGGGTGTGCCGCCAGACCGCCGCCGCGTCCGCGGGCGGCGGCACCGCGCGGCCCGCGCGTCGAACCACACGTCGGCCCGGTCGCCCGCGCGGGTGCCCGCCGGGACCCGCGCCTCGCCCGTCCGGGCGCCACCGCCGGGCTCCGTCCAGCGCACGGTCGCCCGGTAGGCGTACCCCGGGCCGCCGTGCGACAGCGGCAGCGTCTCGGGTGCGCAGCCGGTCACCTCGGCGGTGACCCGCTGCCGCTCCGCCCGCTGGGCCGCCGCATGTGCCCGGGCGTCGCCGTACGCCCACCGGCCGACCGCCGCCCCGGCCCACGGGGCGCAGAGGAACAGCACAACGGCCACGGCCAGGACCGTCCACGCCTCGACGACGTCCGACCGGCGGCGCAGGGGGTTGGGCCGCCGACGCCGGCCGGGCGCCAGGGTCCGCATCCGCCGCCTCCTCGCCGCGCGTACGAGTGCCACACGACCTCGTACCCCGTCGAGGAGGCTTCCTGCACGGGCGCGGAAGGCGCTTCGGGGGTGTTCAGCCGAAGCGTTCGACGCGGATGCGGTCCACCGGCTGGCCGGCCGCGACCAGCAGCCGGGAGGCGTGCTCGGCGAACGCGTCGGACCCGCACACGTACGCCTCCCACCCGCCGGCCGGCGGCTCGGCCAGCAGCGGCGCGAGGTGCGAGGCCGCCAGCCTCCCCACCGGCACGCCCGGCGGGGCCGAGCGCGTGAACACGGGTGTGGTCTCCGCGCCGTACTCGCGCGCGAAGATCAGGTCCTGTGGGCTGCGCGCGGACACCAGCAGCCGCAGCGGCACGGACAGGGCGCGCGCCCGGTGGTGCCGGACCATCGACATCAGCGGTACGACGCCGGAGCCGCCGCCGATCAGCAGTGCGGGCCGGTCGCCGGGCCAGGCGAAGAAGCCGCTCACCGGGCCGCGCACCTCCAGGCGGTCGCCGGGCCGGGCCAGGGTGTGGAACCAGCCGGAGACCTCGCCGCCCTCGACGTGGTCCAGGGTCAGCTCGACGTGCCCGGAGTCGTCGGGCGCGGACGCGAGGGAGTAGTGGCGCTGGGCGGTGTAGCCGTCCTCGGCGGTCAGCCGCAGCAGCAGGTGCTGACCGGGCACATGCCCCGCCCAGCCGGGCACGGCGAGCCGGAACGTGGCCACGCGCGGGGTCTCGCGGCGGATCTCCGTGAGGGTGGCGGGCTGCCAGACGTTCGCCGTGGCGTTGCTCACCGCGATGCGGCCGGGCACCGCGAACCGGGTCGGCGGCGTGAAGGCCGCTGTCGTGTCAGTCACCGGAGTACCGCTCCTCCTCCCAGGGGTTGCCGCGCGCGTGGTAGCCGTTCTGCTCCCAGAAGCCCGGCTCGTCGTGGTCGAGGACGCGCAGGCCCGCGATCCACTTGGCGCTCTTCCAGAAGTACAGGTGCGGCACCAGCAGCCGCGCCGGGCCGCCGTGCTCCGGGGCGAGCGGCCGGCCGTCGTACTCCCAGACGATCCAGGCCCGGCCGCCGGTGAGGTCGGCCAGCGGCAGGTTGGTGGTGTAGCCAGTGTGGGAGTAGGCGACGGCGTGGGTCGCCTCCGGGAGCGGGCGGACCCGGTCCAGGAAGGCGTCCAGGGACACGCCGCCGAAGCGGACGCCGAACTTCGACCAGCTCGTCACGCAGTGGATGGCCCCCTCGTACGCCGACGCGGGCAGCTCGTGCGCCTGCGCCCAGTCCCAGGTGCGCTCCTGTTCGACCAGGCCGTCGACGCGGAACGTCCAGTCGGCGGGCGCCAGCTCGGGAGTGACCTCGGCGGACAGGACGGGCCAGTCGTCGCCCGCGTCGTACTGCCCGGGCGGCAGCCCCGGGTCGTGGACGCGCGGGCGCCCGGTGAAGCCTCGGGTGACGTTCATGCGGGCGGTGCCTCCAGCGGTGGTTACTCCTTCAACCGTAACGGGCGGTGGGGCGACCGCCCGCGGCGGCGTCCCGCTGGGATAGGGTGGCCGCCGGCCGTGGTCGGTCCCGGCCGCAGGAACCGAGGAGGTGAGTCCCGTTACCGCTGTGTCAGGTCGGGTGCTCTCCCCTCGCGACGGCGCGGGTCGCCGGCAGTAGGCGACCGCGGGAGCGCCCTTCGGATTCCGGAAGGCCTTCGGCTGCATGTCCCTCACTTCGCCACCCTCTCCCCCCTCCACCTCGCCCTCCTGCCGTGCCTCGGTGGCCGCCGCACTGCGCGCCGCCGGCTGCGTCTTCGCCGACGACGAGGCCGAGCTGATCCTCTCCGCCGCCCGCACCCCGGACGAGGCCGCCGCCATGACGGCCCGCCGCGGCGCCGGGCTGCCGCTCGAACTCGTCATCGGCTGGGCCGAGTTCCGGGGGCTGAGGATCACCGTGGAGCCCGGCGTCTTCGTGCCCCGCCGCCGCACCGAGTTCCTCGTCGAGCAGGCCCTGGCCCTCGCCCCGGACGCCTCCGTCGTCGTCGACCTGTGCTGCGGCTCCGGAGCGGTGGGCGCCGCCCTGGCCGCCGCGCTCGGCCCCGTCGAACTCCACGCCGCCGACATCGACCCCGTCGCGGTCGAGTGCGCCCGCCGCAACATCGCCGGGCACGGAGGACGGGTGCACCGGGGCGACCTGTACGAGGCGCTCCCCGGCGAGCTGCGCGGGCGCGTCGGCATCCTCGCGGCGAACGTGCCCTACGTCCCCACGGCCGAGGTCGGCCTGCTGCCCGCCGAGGCCCGCGAGCACGAGCCGCTCACCGCCCTCGACGGCGGCGCCGACGGCCTCGACGTGCTCCGCCGCGTGGCCTCGGACGCCGCGGCCTGGCTCGCCCCCGGTGGCTGCCTCCTGACGGAGACCGGCGAACGGCAGGCCCCGGCGGTGCTGGACGCCTTCGCCCGGGCGGGGCTGACCCCGCGCCTGGCGGTCTCGGAGGAGCTGTACGCGCATGTGGTGAGCGGGCGGAAGGGGGCGGGCGGCTGAGCGGGAGGACAGCGAGGGATCACGGGCCGCTCGCAGTCCGCCGGAGGCGCGGGCGGACGCTGGACGGCCGGCGACCGACCGTGGGCCGGGCCGGGGCTGCCGGGCCCTCGGGGGGCGACACGGACGTGCTGCGCCCGGCCCCGGCCCTGCGAGCAGCGGGCGCGGGGCGTGGCGGCCCGGCCGGGCTGCCCGGGCCGTGCGCGGCCCGGGCAGGTGGAGCGCCGGCGCTCCACCTGCCGCATCCGTCCGGCTCCGGCCCGGGCCGCGCACCCGCGTGAGGAACCCACGGGACAACCGCCGCCGTCCGCTGCCGTCCGCCGATCGAGCCGCCGGACGCCCGCCCGGTGCACCGAGGGGGCCAGTGGGTCGAGTCCGTGGGCTAGGCCCCGCCGGACGGGCGGAACCCGGCTGCGGAGGAACCGGCGGGCGGCCCGGCTCCCCGGGTCGCCCGCCACCGTGCCTACCCCTCGGCCGTCCCGCCGCACGCGTACCGCGCGCGGGCGATCAGCAGGGCCACGTCGTCGTGGTTGTCCGGGTGGTGGAGCGTGCGCACCAGCAGGTCGCAGGTCTCGTCCAGGGGGCGGGCCGGGTCGTCGAGGAGAGCCAGCAGGGCCGCCAGGCGTTCGTCCAGGGAGTGGCGCCGGGTCTCCACCAGCCCGTCGGTGTACAGGACCAGCTCGTCGCCCGGCGCCAGGTCGAACACGGCGGTCGAGAAGGCCACGCCGCCCACGCCCAGCGGCGCCCCGCTCGGCAGGTCCAGCAGCTCGGAGCCCCGCCCCGGGCGCACGAGGACGGGCGGCAGATGGCCCGCGTTGGCGATCCGGATCTGCCGCAGCGCGGGGTCGTGGACGGCGTACAGACAGGTCGCGATGAAGTGGTCCAGGCCCTCGGTGATCCGGTCCAGATGGGTGAGGAGCAACGCCGGATCGAGGTCGAGCGAGGCGAGGGTGTTGGTCGCGGTGCGCAGCCGGCCCATCGTCGCCGCGGCGGTGATGCCGCTGCCCATGACGTCGCCGACGACCAGCGCGGTCTTGCCGCCGCCCAGCGGGATCACGTCGAACCAGTCGCCGCCGACCTCGGTGGCGGCGCCGGCGGGCTGGTAGCGGGAGGCGACCTCGAGGCCGCCGGTGACGGGCGGGTGGCTGGGCAGCAGGCTGCGCTGCAGGGTGAGGGCGGTGTCGCGGGCGTGCCGGTACCAGCGGGCGTTGTCGATCTGCACGGCCGCGCGGGACGCCAGTTCCCGGGCGAGCAGGACGTCGTCCTCGTCGAAGGGCAGCGGGTTGCCGGTGCGGGCCAGGTCCAGCGCGCCCAGCACCTCGCCGCGGGCGATGAGCGGGACGGCGAGATAGGAGTGGACGCCCGCGCGGGCGAGTTGCTCGGCGGCCTCGGGGGAGCGGGCGATGCGGGCCAGGTCCGCCGGCTCCACCCGCGCCACCAGGACCGGCCGGCCGGTGCGCACGCACTCGGTGACGAGCCGGTCGGGACCGTAGCGGGCCACCTGCCCCGGCGGGTCGGCCGCCTGCGCGGCGTTCGGCGCCCCGGGCGCCCGGACCGCCAGGGCGCGGATCACCGCGGGCTCCGTGGGGCCCAGGCTGCTGCGCCGGCCCGCCAGCACGGCGTCCAGCACGTCCACGGCGGCCATGTCGGCCAGTTCGGGCACGGCGACGTCGGCGAGTTCGCTCGCGGTGCGCTCCAGGTCCAGGGTGGTGCCGATGCGGGCCGAGGCGTCCGCGATCAGCGACAGCCGTCTGCGCGCGGTCTCCGCCTCGATGGCGGCCCGGTAGGGCCCGGTGACGTCCAGGATCGAGGCGGCCACCCCGAGCACCCTCCCGTGGGCGTCCTCCAGCCGGTACAGGGAGACCGACCAGGCGTGGTCGGTGCGCGGGTCGGCGGCGGTGCGTCCGACGACGGACAGGTCGAGCACCGGCTCCCCGGTCTCCAGCACCTCGCGGGCCCGTGCCTCCAGCGCCCCGGCCTCCACCATCGGCACCACCTCGCGCACCGAGCGCCCGATGTGCTCCTCGGCCGGGCGGCCGTTGATCCGCTCCAGCGCCGGGTTGACCGACACGTACCGCAGTTGCGTGTCCAGCACGGCCAGCCCCATCGGCGACTGCGCGATCATCCGGGTCGACAGCGCGACGTCCTGCTCCAGCCGGCGCACGGTCGACAGGTCGGCGGCGAGGCCCAGCGCGTAGACGTTGCCGCGGTCGTCCAGCAGCCGCATGTTGCGGAACTCCACCAGCCGCGTACTGCCGTCCTTGCGACGCACCGGGAACGCCCCGGCCCACTGCCGACCGGTGGCCATGACGTCGGCGAACAGCTCCCTGACGAGGCCGAGGTGCTCCTCGTGCACCATCACCCGGGCGGCGTAACGGCCCAGCGCCTCGTCCGCCGGGTAGCCGAACAGGTCCTCCGCCTGGGGGCTCCACAGCACGATGCGGCCCTTGGCGTCGAGCATCACCGAGGCCACGCCGAGCACGTCGAGCAGGCTGCTCGGCCGCACCGGCGCACGGCCCGGCCGGTCCTCGCCGGCCGGGGAAGGCCCCGCCTCGCCCATCGCACGCACCGCCTTCGCGCCCTCGCCGGTCCTCACGGCACGCCCGTCCCGTGCCCGCTCCCCGGCCGTACGGCGCTCCGCCTGCCGGCCGGCGCGCCGCAGCCGTCCACCTCCACCATCCCTCACCACGGCCGGACCCGTCGGCCGGAGCGGTCCCGGAAGCCCTCCGCGGGACGACGAGGGCGACGACGAGGGCGACGGAGGGGCGGCGGCAGAGCGAGTGCGGGGGTCCGTGCCTGCCGCGGCGACCGTGACGGCGCGGCGGCGACGCCGGGTCACCAGGCCGACAGCCCCCGTTCCTCTATTGGTCTGTACATGACTACGGGCTCGGGCCAGACTGTTCCGCCGAGCGCGTCACCTCACCCCCCACCGAGGAGCAGACACCCATGCCTCTGCGCACCCGGCCGCGTCCCCACACCCTGCTGACCGGCCTCGCCGCCTTCGCCCTCGCCGTCGCCGGCGTCCTGTCCGCCGCGCCCTCCGCCGCCGCGGCCGACGTCTGGACCGAGGTCGGCTCCGACCGCGCCGACCCGCTGACCGAGAGCCAGGGCCTGACGTCCGTGGAGGTCCCGGCCGGCAGCCCCAACCGCTACACCGGCATCGGCACCATCCCCTTCGGGGTGAGCACCCGCGGCTGGAACCACGTCGGCGACCCGGACGCCGCCCATTCGGGCCACTACATCGAGCCGTACCAGCGCGACTCGGGCACCACCAAGATGTTCCGGGTGCAGGCGCCGGGCGGCGCCTGGTCGGAGTACGTCCACTCGCTCGGCCCCGGCGAGGCGCTGAACAACTCCTGGGTCGCCATCACGCCCGGCGGCCAGTGGATGCTCGCCGGCGAGTACGGCACCATGAACCGGCTCCTGGTCTTCCCGACCCCCGGCGTCAACCCGGCGACCTCGCCCTCGGCGAACCTGCCGCAGGTCTCCACGGTCCGCCTCGACCACGACGTCCGCGACGTGCAGGGCTGCGACTTCACCTCGCCCACCCGGCTGCTGTGCTCCTCCGACGACCCGGCGGGCACGCTGTTCGGGATGACCAAGCCGCTGCTCCAGATCGACCTGTCCGCCGAGCCGAGCGGCGCCGGCGACGTCACCGGCCACGTCACCGCCCTGCGCCGGCTCCCGCTGCGCAGTGGCTGCTCCGGCGCCTTCGAGTCGGAGGGCGTCGACTACGACCGCCGTACCGGCACCCTGCGCGTGATCGTCCTGTCGCCGGGCTTCTGTCTCCTCACGGACAGCAAGACCTACCGGTTCACCCGCGGCTGACCCGCTGGGCGGCGTACCGCTCCTCTCGGGTCCGCTCGGTGCTGTACATCCCGGAATGTGGTGGTTTTCTGGGAGGTGCGGCGCGGTGTCCCGGGGGAACCCGCCGGGGTACCGCAAGCGCGGCATGAGAGGAGCAGCCAACGATGGACAGCGAGCGCACGCACGAGGGATCCGTCTCCGTGGAGCTGAGCGGATGCAGCAAGGAGGACGCCCGGATCGTCTTCGACGCCCTGTGCCGGCACTTCGACTCCGACCGGTGCTCCGACGACGTACCGCAGGAGTGGCACGACACCCGGCCGACGGTCTGGCTCGGCACCTTCGACGTCTCCGACGTCTCCGACGCCGGCGGGAGCGGCGGCTCACCCGCCCGGCTGAACGCCTCGGTCGAGGCCGAGGTGCAGGGCGGCTACTGGGCGATCGACCGGTTCCGCACCACGCTGGACTCCCTGTTCAGGGTGGAGGACCTCAGCACGGCCTCCGGCGACCAGGAGCGCGAACTGCACGTACGGCTGGAGAGCCGCTGACGCCGGCGCCGGGCGGCCCCTTGTGCAACTAGTTGCATAAACCGTGCGCGGTCCTCTACAACTACGGGGACGACACCGCGCACGGAGGGGCCATGAGCCGTTACCCGCATTTGCTGAGCCCGCTCGACCTGGGCTTCACCACCCTGCCCAACCGCGTCCTGATGGGCTCCATGCACGTCGGCCTGGAGGAGGCCGACGGCGGCTTCGCGCGCATGGCCGCGTTCTACGCCGCCCGCGCGCGCGGGGGAGTGGGCCTGATCGTCACCGGCGGCATCGCCCCCAACGACGAGGGACGCCCCTACGAGGGCGGCGCCAGGCTCACCACCGAGGCGGAGGCCGAGCGGCACCGCGGCGTCACCGAGGCCGTGCACCGCGAGGGCGGCCGGATCGCGATGCAGATTCTGCACTTCGGGCGTTACGCCTACCACCGCGACCTGGTCGCCCCCAGCCCCCTCCAGGCGCCGATCAGCCCCCATGTGCCGCGCGAGCTGACCGACGCCGAGGTCGAGCGGACCGTCGACGACTACGTCCGCGCCGCCCGCCTGGCCCGCTCCGCCGGCTACGACGGCGTCGAGATCATGGGCTCCGAGGGCTACCTGATCAACGAGTTCGTCGCCGCGCGGACCAACCACCGCACCGACCGCTGGGGCGGCTCCTACGAGAACCGCACGCGCTTCCCGGTCGAGATCGTCCGGCGGGTGCGCGAGGCGGTCGGCGAGGACTTCATCCTCATCTACCGGCTGTCCATGCTGGACCTCGTCCCGGGCGGCTCGACCCTGCCCGAGGTGATCGCCCTCGCCAAGGCCGTCGAGGCCGCCGGGGCGACCATCATCAACACCGGCATCGGCTGGCACGAGGCCCGTATCCCGACCATCGCCACCTCCGTCCCGCGCGGCGCCTACACCTGGGTCACCAAGCGGCTGATGGGCGAGGTCTCGGTGCCGCTGGTGGCCACCAACCGCATCAACACCCCCGACCTCGCGGAGGAACTGCTCGCCGCCGGGCACGCGGACATGGTCTCCATGGCCCGCCCGATGCTCGCCGATCCCGACTTCGTCGCCAAGGCCGCGGCCGGGCGCCCCGAGGCCATCAACACCTGCATCGGCTGCAACCAGGCCTGCCTCGACCACACCTTCAGCGGGCAGATCACCTCCTGCCTGGTCAACCCGCGCGCCTGCCACGAGACCGAGCTGGTGCTGTCCCCGACCCGGCGGCGCAGGCACGTCGCGGTCGTCGGCGCGGGCCCCGCCGGCCTCGCGTGCGCCGTCTCCGCCGCCGAGCGCGGCCACGCGGTGACCCTGTTCGACGCGGCCGACGAGATCGGCGGCCAGCTCAACGTCGCCCGCAAGGTTCCCGGCAAGCAGGAGTTCGACGAGACCCTGCGCTACTTCCGCCACCGGCTCGACGCGCACGGCGTCGACGTACGCCTCGGCACGCGCGTCACCGCGGCGGACGTGACCGGCTTCGACGAGGTCGTCGTCGCCACCGGCGTCACCCCCCGCACTCCCGACATCCCCGGCGTCGACCATCCGAGCGTGCTGGGCTACCTCGACGTCCTGCGCGACGGCGCGCCCGTCGGCGACCGCGTCGCGATCCTCGGCGCCGGCGGCATCGGATTCGACGTCGCCGAGTACCTCACCGACGGCGGCGACCGGGCGCACCTCGACCCGGCGACGTACTTCCGCCAGTGGGGCGTCGACATGGACTACCGTGCGCCCGGCGGCCTCACCGACCCCGAGCGGCCCGCGCCGCCGCGCACCGTCCACCTGCTCCAGCGCAAGGCCACCAAGGTCGGCGCGGGCCTCGGCAGGACCACCGGCTGGATCCACCGCGCCGAGCTGAAGCACCGCGGCGTCGCCATGGTCCCGGGCGTGCGCTACGACCGCATCGACGACGCCGGGCTCCATGTCACCGTCGACGGCGAGAGCACGGTCCTGGAGGTCGACACCGTCGTGCTGTGCACCGGCCAGGAGCCGCGCCGGGACCTGTACGACGAGCTGCTCGCCGCCGGGCGCAGCGTGCACCTGATCGGCGGCGCCGACGTGGCCGCCGAGCTGGACGCCAAGCGGGCGATCAAGCAGGGCACGGAACTGGCGGCGGCCCTGTAGGGGGCCGCGGCGCGTCCCTAGGATGGCCGCATGTCACTCCCGCACGCGATCCTCACCGCCCTGCTCGAGAAGCCGTCGTCGGGGCTGGAGCTGACCCGCCGCTTCGACAAGTCGATCGGCTACTTCTGGTCGGCGACGCATCAGCAGATCTATCGCGAGCTGGGAAGACTGGAGGCCGACGGCCTGATCCGCGCCCTGCCCGCGGCGCAGCCGGCCCGCGGGCAGAAGAAGAGCTACGAGGTCCTGCCCGCGGGCCGCGCCGAACTGGCCCGCTGGACCGCCGAGTCCCAGGACCCCAGGCCTCAGCGCGACCCCTTGCTGCTGCGGCTGCGGGCCGCGGCGGTCGTCGGCACCGACGGCCTGGAGGCCGACCTGCGCCGCCATCTCGACCTGCACCGCCGTCAGCTGACGACCTACCAGGAGATCGAGCGGCGCGACTTCCCGCCCGGCAAGGACGGCCCCGAGGACCGGCTGCGTCACCTCGTCCTGCGGGCGGGCATCGACCTGGAAACCTTCTGGACGCGGTGGCTCACCCACGCGGTGCAGGAATTCGCCGACCTGCCCGGGCCGAAACCGGCCGACGGGGCCGGACCGAAGCCGGGCGACCACGCCGGCGAAGCCGCGGGGCCCGCCGCACGGTCGTAGGGCTCACAGGCGGTACGGCTTCGAGCGGCGGCGCAGGAACCAGGCCGCCGCGAGGATGCCGGAGCCGGCCAGCACGCCGCCCGCCACCAGCGTGACGGTGCCGTAGTCCTCGGTGGCGCCGCCGACGCCGCCCATCACCCCGCGGGAGGGCGAGGCCGTGGCGGTCGGGGTCCGGGTGGCGGGCGCGGAGGAGACGATGACGGACTGGGTGCCCGCCGTGGTGTTGTTGGAGCACTGGACGATGACCGTGTAGGTGCCGGGGCCGACGCTCGACCAGGCGGCCGACTGGAGGCCGCTCGTGCCCGACAGCGCCACCTGACGGCCCTGTGCGAAGCTCGACTGGCCGCTGCTCAGCAGCGAGGCGGTGCCCCAGCTGCCCCCGATCTGCGTGCAGGCGCTGGTCGTCACCGACACCGTGGAGCCGCTGGTGCTCACCGAGATCCCGGAGACCGCGGAGGCCGGCGGGGAGGCCAGGACGAACGGCAGCGCGGCGGCGGCTGCGACGGGCAGCCCGGCGCGGCGGAATGACTGAAAATCAGGCATGGGACTGTCCTCCGGCGGCACGGTTGGCGGTACATCCCTTGCGCCGCCGAGGGTCGGGGAACGCCCGTGCTGCCTTCAGGGGCAGCCAATGTCCCCCCGTCCCGTCCCGCACCCGGACCGCAGCCGTGCGGGTGACGGATTGCCCCCTTCGGGGGAAGCGCCCGCCCGGCTACGGTCGTTCGCCGGCACCCGTCGTCACGGTGCGCTCCGGAGTGAAGCCGCCCCAGGTCCCGTCCGGCAGCTTGGCCCGGACACGCACCCGGTGGCGCACCCCGTCCTCGCGTCCCACGTAGAAGCTGTGCTCCGCCCGCCCGCGCGGCGGCGTCCCGCCCCATACCAGCGAGGTGGCCGCAGCCCCGTCGAGCTGGATCTGGTACTCGGTGATCACCCCGTCCGTGCGGGGCGGCGTCCAGGACAGTTCGAGGTAGTACGCCCCGTCGGCGCGGCGGACCCCCGCGCGGAACCCCGTCGGAGCGGTGTCCCGCCCGTCCCCCGCGCCCGGCGGGGTGGTCAGCCGGACGGCCGTGCTGGCCGGTGACACGTTGTCCGCGGCGTCCCGCGCGCGGACGGTGAACGCGTAGCGCGTGCCCGGCCGCAGCCCTGTGACGACCGCCGCGGTCTGCCCGCCGCCCACGCTGTGCACCTTCGTCGCGCCCTGGTAGACGTCGTACGACGCCACGCCCCGGTCGTCCGTCGAGGCGGTCCAGGACAGCTGTGCGGCACGGCTGCCGGCCGCCCGCCCCCGCGCTCCGCCCGGCCGGGAGGGCGGCGAGACGTCCGCCGCGACCGCCGCCGGCGTCGTGGCGCGCACCGCGCGGCTGCTCGGCCCGAGCCGGCCGTCGGCGTCGCGGGCGCGGACCGTGAAGACGTACGCGGTGGCGGGCTTCAGCCGGGTCACGTCGACCATGTGCTCGTCGCCGGGCACCTCCTTCACCTTCTCGCGGCCCCGGTACACCTCGTAGCGGTCGACCTCCGGGCCGAGCGCGTTCCACATGACGTGGACCGTGGTGGCGCTGCCCGCCTGGGCGGTGACCCCCGTGGGCGCACCCGGCGGCGCGGGCTCGGCGCCGTCGGCCCGCCCGCCCCAGCCGCAGGACGTGAGCAGCACGAGCGCACCGCAGACGAGGGCGGCGGTGGCGGGCGGCGGGAGAGGGACGGGGGCGCGTCGCACGGCTCGGCCTCCACGGGGACGGGCGGACACGGACGGGGGGCGGAAGGAGCGGAATGGGCGGCCTCCGCATTGGTCCGGACCAATATGGCCACACTGTCACGCTCACATCAAGAGGGCGGATGTGCGGAACCTGCCGCACCGTTACGTATGCTGAAGACCTCACGGCCGAACTCACCGTCGGATACGGGGAGTTCGTGCCGATGGCGCGGACCGCTGTCGTCGCTGATCCCGCGCCGGCCCGGGTGGCCGGGAGGACGGAGCCGCCGCAGGCCCGTCTCCCGGTCACTGGCGGACGCCCGCGAACATGCACCATCCGGCCCTGCCCCGCCGCCGCGATGATCGGCACATCATCGGTTTGACTGGGTTCCCGTCCGTGACGCCCAGGAGAGAGTGCCTCATCGTGCGTGTCCCCTCCCTCACGCTGGCCGCGGCGAGCGCCGCCTTGCTCGCCCCGGCGACGCCGCCTCCCGCCCCCGTCCCGGCCGCCCCGCCCGAGGCGGCCGCCCGTGCCGCCGGGCACGAACGGCCGCATCTCCCCCGTGAACACCTCGTCCGCGCCGCCGACGTCGGGCGCGGTGATCGCTCGGGGCGGGACGGCGAACCTCCGAAGAAACGTTCCGTCACCGCTGCGGACCTCCTCGCCCGGGTCCGTGACTGCGACCCCGTCTCGAACGGCCTCTATCGCACCGACGCCGGCCGGCCCGCCACCGTTCCCGTCTGCGGGACCCCGGAGGCCGTCCACTGGAAGGCCGACATGGACATCGACTGCGACGGCAGGCCCGGTCCCCGCTGCAACAGCCGCACGGACCCGTACTTCTCCGCCGGCACGTCCTCCGCGCAGTCCGACGGCCGCCCGCTCGACGCCGAGACCCTGCCCTTCGTCGTCGTGCCCGCGCCGAGCGGCGTCTGGAACCACCGCGACGACGCCGTGCGCGGCGGCTCGGTCGCCGCGCTCGTCTACCGCGACCGGGTGCGCTACGCCGTCGTCGGCGACACCGGCCCGGCCGACGTCATCGGCGAGGCCTCCTACGCCGCCGCCGAGGCACTCGGCATCCCCGCCGACCCGCACGCCGGCGGCACGGATTCCGGCGTCACCTACATCGTTTTCAAGGACTCCGAGGCCGATCCGATCGAGAGCCGGGAGGCCGCGGAGACGCAGGGGGAGCGGCTGGCGCGCGCGTTCGTCGACGGCGGCCGTCCCGCTCCCCCCGAGACTCAGACCTTCCGGTAGGCGTACGCCTCCCCGGCTGCCGCCGCCACCGCGTCCAGGTCGGCGCCCGCCGCGGCCGTGACCACCGCGGCGACGGCGCCCTCCACGAAGGGGGCGTCCACCAGCCGGGTCCCCGCCGGGAGTTCGTCGCCCTCCGCGAGCAGCGCCTTCACCGTCAGGACGGCGCTGCCGAGGTCGGTGAGGACGGCGACGCCCGCGCCGCGGTCGACGGACGCGGCCGCCGCGGAGATCAGCTCCGCGCTCGTGCCGAGCCCTCCGTCCCCGGTGCCGCCCGCCGCCGCCACGGGCACCGCCGCGCCGCCGCCCGCGAGCGCCTTCGCCAGGTCGGCGACCGACGCGGCGACCTGCGCGCTGTGCGACACCAGCACGATCCCGACCATCGTCCCGTCACTCATCGTCCGCCTCCTCGTCACCGGCGCTCCCGCCCGCAGCCTCGGCGCCCGTGCTCCCGCCCGCAGCCTCGGCGAGCCCCGCGATCAGCAGGGCCGCCGACGTCGCGCCGGGGTCCTGGTGGCCCATGCTGCGTTCCCCGAGATAGCTCGCCCGTCCCTTGCGGGCCTGCAACGGCGTCGTCGCCAGCGCGCCCCGCTCGGCCGCCGCCCGCGCCGCGTCGAACGACTCACCGAGCGCGTCCACCGCCGGCGCCAGCGCGTCGATCATCGTCTTGTCGCCCGGCGCCGCCCCGCCGAGCTGCATCACCGCGTCCACGCCCGCCCGCAGCGCCTCGGCGAACTGCTCCGCCCCGACCTCGGGGGCGTCCCCGAGGGCCTTGCCGGTCCGGCGAAGCAGCGTCCCGTACAGCGGGCCCGACGCGCCGCCCACGGTCGAGATCAGCAGCCGCCCGGCCAGCGTCAGCACCGCACCGGGCGTGCCGGGCGGCTCCTTCTCCAGGGCGGCGCGCACCGCGGCGAACCCGCGCCGCAGATTGCTGCCGTGGTCGGCGTCGCCGATGGGCGAGTCGAGGGCGGTGAGCCGCTCCGCCTCACGCTCCACGGACGCGGCGGTCGCCGTCATCCAGCGGCGGAAGAAGTCGGCGTCGAGCACAGGAACTCCTCGCGTGGTAGGTACTCGTGAACCCATGACCGGGGCGACCTCACATGCCCCGGCGCAGGGCCGGCGTGCGCACCGGCGCGTCCCACAGCCGCAGCAGCTCCTCGTCGACCTGGCACAGGGTGACCGAGGCGCCCGACATGTCGAGGGAGGTGACGTAGTTGCCGACGAGGGTGCGGGCGACGGCGACCCGGCGCTCGGCCAGCACCCGCTGCACCTCGGCGTTGAAGCCGTACAGCTCCAGCAGGGGCGTCGCACCCATGCCGTTGACCAGGACCAGGACGGGGCTGCGGGGATTGAGGTCCTCCAGGACCGCGTCCACCGCGAAGTCGGCGATCTCCCGCGAGGTCATCATCGCCCGCCGCTCCCGGCCCGGCTCGCCGTGGATGCCGACGCCCAACTCCAGCTCGCCCGGCGGCAGATCGAAGGTCGGGCTGCCCTTGGCGGGCGTGGAGCAGGCGTCCAGCGCCACGCCGAAGCTGCGCGCATTGGCGTTCACCTGGCGGGCGACGGCCTCCACCCTTTCCAGCGGCTGCCCCTCCTCGGCCGCCGCCCCCGCGATCTTCTCCACGAACAGGGTCGCCCCCGTGCCGCGCCGGCCCGCCGTGTAGAGACTGTCGTCCACCGCGACGTCGTCGTCCACCAGGACCTTGGCGACCCGGATGCCCTCGTCCTCGGCGAGTTCGGCCGCCATGTCGAAGTTGAGGACGTCGCCGGTGTAGTTCTTCACCACGAAGAGCACCCCGGCCCCGCTGTCCACGGCCGCCGCGGCACGCACCATCTGGTCGGGCACGGGCGAGGTGAACACCTCACCCGGACAGGCCGCCGACAGCATCCCGGGGCCCACGAACCCGCCGTGCAACGGCTCGTGTCCCGAGCCCCCACCGGAAACCAGCGCCACCTTCCCGGCGACGGGCGCGTCCCGCCGTACGATCACCCGGTTCTCCACGTCCACGGTCAGCTCGGGATGGGCGGCCGCCATCCCCCGCAGCGCGTCGGCGACCACGGTCTCCGGGACGTTGATCAGCATCTTCACTGGTTTCTCCTAGAGGACTCGGCAGGCAAGCGGTCCACCTGCGCGTCATAACGGCTCAGAGTGACTGTGGGCAGTTTTTCATCTCGGGAGCCCGCAACTGCGGCTGACGACGATGCGCAGCCGAACGCGGACTCGAGGTCGCCGTGATCTTCGCGTCCATGCTCGCCCACTGCGGGGAACCGCGCGCCGTGCCCGTCGTCGACGCCGAGGTGCCCGCGCCGCCGGCGCCGATCCCCGCGCCGGCCGAGAACCCGGCGCCGCGGGGGGTGCCGGCCCACTGCGGGCGGCCCTTCGGTCAAGTGCGGTCCGACGGCGGGGCGGTGCCGACGAGCGCGGTGGCCGCCGGGCAGCCGTACCCCGCGGTCTGATGTCCGGGCTTGACCTCAACCGCGGTCGAGGTCCGACGGTGGTGTCTGAACCGAACGATCACGATCGACGGAGGACGCATGACCCGACGTACCGACACCCATCCCGACCTCGGCCGGCCGGACGTCCGGGCGCCCTTCTTCAGTACCTGGCGTGTCGCCGGTCCCTCGCGGCAGCGGCAGGCCGTCGAGGCCATCGCCCGGGCCTGGGAGCGCCGCCCCTGGCCCGCCCGCGACCTGCGGGGCTACCACGTCTACACCGGCCACGACGGCAGCACCCTGCTGCACCACTCGCAGTGGGCGAGCGAGGAGGCGTACGAGGCGTTCGCGAAGACCCAACGGCAGGAGCGCGTCGACGAGATCGACACGGCCGTGCCCGGCATCGAACGGCTGCGCCTGGGGCGGTACCGCCACTACCGCAGCACCCCCCGTCGGGACACCGCCCCGCCGGTCCCGGGGTGCGTCGTCGTCGTGGACGTCGAGTTCGACGGACCCGACCCCGAGCGGCAGCGCGCCTGGGTGGACGCGGTCTTCGAAGCCCTGGCGAGCGAGCCCGAGCCCGCCCCCGGGGGCATCTCCGCCCACTTCCACCTCGGCACCGACGGCACGCGCGTCCTCAACTACGCCGAGTGGGAGAGCGCCCAGACCCACATCGACGCCCTCGCCGCACCGGGGGACGGCATCGGCTCGGCCACGGCGCAGTGGGCGCGGGTGCGAAACTGGCCCGGTCTGATGAGCAGTTCGGTGGCCCGCTACGACCACGCGCTCGGCCTCGTGCCCGACTGATCCCCGGGCCGGCGCGGACGCGTGCGCGGCGCGGACACGCCCGCCCGCCTCAACGCGGCCCCGCCGACCGGCGTACGCGCGGCGGGGCCGCCGCCAAGTCGCCGAACCGTCCCGGTCGCATCCTCATGGCGATATCCGGACACGCGGCGGAGCACGAGGATGTGCCCGGCGGGACAGGGGCGGTTGCCGCCGGGGCCGGATGCCGGCCGGGCCGGGGTGCGTACGCCGCCGCCTACCGCGCGGCGCCGGCCGGCCCGGCGGACGTCACTTCTGAGCCATCAGCAGGTACTCGTGCGACCGGTTGGTGCGCATCGGGTCGTCGTCGTCCTTGACGGGCCAGTCGTAGAGGTGGACCCGCTCGTCGCCCAGGGTCAGATGACGGCCCAGCACCCGTGCCGCGTCCCAGGCCAGCGGCACGAACCGGTCCGCGATCCGCCGGTTCTGCACGGCGACGACCGCGTAGGCTCCCGGCCGAATCACCCCGGCGATGGCCGCGAAGCACTCGTCGAGCGCCTCCAGATAGACGTCGTAGTCGCGCAGCGCGTACATCTGGCCCGGGTCGGGCGACGCGAGGTCCAGGTTCGTGCCGAAGTACGGCAGATCGCACAGGACCAGGTCCACCGTGCCCGGGTCGAGCGGCGGCCTGCGGGCGTCGCCGCAGAGCATGCGCTGCTCCGGATACCGGGCGACGCGCTGCCGCGCCTCCTCCGCCCGGGCGGGGTTGATCTCGATGCCGACGCCGCGCCGGCCCTCGGCCGCGCAGGCCACCAGCGTGGTGCCCCAGCCCGCGAACGGGTCGAAGACCAGGTCGCCGGGCTTCGTCAGCTCCGTGATCAGCGGCCGCAACTGGCTGACGAGACCGCTCTGTCCCGCGGCCCCCTCCTGGGCGAACTCCGGGTCCTCGTCGCCGAGCACCCGCCAACTGGACATCCCCATCAGGGTCACGCAACCTTTCTGGTGGAACTGGTGGTGGAGCCGGCCGGCCCGGCGTCGGGCAGCACGGTGTGCACGGCGGCCGGCGGCAGGCTCTTCTCCAGCCGCAGCACACCCAGCGCGGAGCCCGCCGTGGCCGCCGCGAGCAGCAGCCACATCCCGGTCGCCGACAACGACAGCAGGGCCGTGAGCACGGTGGGCGCGAGCGCGATCGGCACCGCCCACGACAGCTGGTAGACCGCCAGGTGACGGCCGCGGGTCTCCTCCGGCGCGGCCTGCGCGACCAGCGCGGAGGCCGTCGCGCCGTGCAGCAGCTCGCCCGCGGTGAAGGCGGCGGTCGCCGCGAACACGCCCGCGATCAGCGCCGCCCCGGTCGACAGCCCGCTCAGCACGGCGAAGACGACGAACGACAGCGCGAAGACGACCGCCCCGAGCGCCACCGCGCGCGTCCTGCGGTACCCGACCAGCATCCGGGTCACCGGGATCTGCAGCAGCGCGATGCCGACCGTGTTCACCGCGTACAGGACGCCCACCAGCGAGACGGGCGCGTCCAGTTCGCGGGTCAGGTACACCGGCAGGGCCACGGACAGCACCATGTAGGCGAACGCCGTCGGAATGTTCAGCAGCGTCAGGCCGAGGAACGGGCGGTTGCGCGCCACCATCCGGTAGCCGCCCCTGCGGGAGACCCGGGGGCCGGCCGTCCCCGCCGACGCCCCGGCGGGAATGGTGCCCAGCAGCGCGGCCGACAGCAGATAGCCGGCGGCGGCCCCGAGCACCACGAAGTAGAAGCCGGACTCGTCCAGCGCCAGTGCGGCGCCCGCGAGGAGACCGCCCACGCCCATGCCGGCGTTGCGCAGACTGCGCTGCAGGGCGAGCAGCTTGTCCCGGTCGGTCCCCTGGACGATGTCCGCCACGAACGACTGGATCGCCGGCGGATACGAGGTGTCGCCGAGGGCGACCGGCAGCATCACCGCGAACATGACCGCGCCGTTGTCGACCAGGGGATAGGCGCAGAACGCCGCGGCGCGCAGCAGGTAGCCGCCGACCAGCACCGCGCGGGCGCCGAAGCGGTCGATGAGCACGCCGGCGACCGGGTTGCTCACCAGACCGATCACCGAGGCGGCCGTCACGATGGCGCCGACCTGGGTCAGCGGCAGCCCGGTGACGTGGTGGAAGTACAGCAGCGACAGCGGCAGGTACATGCCGCTGCCGGTCGCGTCGACGACCATGCCGAGCATGTACTTGGCACGGACGGACGACAGCTTGCCCTTCACGGCGTCTCCCTGGTGCTCTCGGCCCCGGCACGGTCCTGCGGCAGCGGCACGATCTTCGTCTCGGCGATGATCCGGTCGCCGAGGGCGCGCAGTCGGCGCTCGCACTCGACACGGGTCGGGGCCGAGCCCACCGCCGCGGTGAGGAAGTCGGCGGAGCCCGCGGCCGGGGCGATCACCTGCCCCTCCTCGGCGAACAGCCAGAAGCCCTTCACCCACTCCTCGTCCGGGACGGCGGGCAGCGAGCGCACCAGTCCGGGCCGCTTCATCGTGAGCACCTGACCGGACATGCAGCGAGGCCGCAGCGGCGCCCCGTCGCCCGGCACGCCCTCGATCGCGGGCAGCGGGAGACCGGCCTCGGCCCGGGTCACGTGCACGGCGAGCCGGATGCCGAAGAGGGTCTCGAACACCTCCCGGATCTTTGCGCCGCCCGACCGGCCCGCGATCTCGCACAGCACGAGCCGGTCGTCGGGCGTGTGGAAGACCTCGGCGTGGAAGGCGTGGGTGCGCAGCCGGGAGCCCTCGGGTTTGAGTGCGGCCAGGGTCCGCTCGATCAGCGCCAGCAGCCGCGGGGTGAGCGGGTCGTCCACGTCCAGGGTCAGATCGACCCGCGGACCGGGGTCGGCCCCGAACGAGGCCAGGTCGTACTGGTACTGCGACGGCCAGGCGGCGACCGTACGGCCGTCCACCACCAGGCCGTCGACATGGCACATCCGCCCGGGCACGTACGCCTCGACCAGCAGGTCGTCGCGCGAGCCGTCGCCGTAGGCCTCGGCGAGGCACGCCTGAAGCTCGTCGCGGTCGGCGAGGATGCGCAGTCCGACGGAGTTGTAGCCCGACCGGTGCTTGAGCACGACCGGGAACCCGTGCCGTTCGGCGAAGTCGCGGGCCTGCGCGGCGGTGCCCGCCACGGTGTGCGGGGCGACCTCGATGCCTGCCTGCCCGGCCAGCCGCTTCATCAGCGCCTTGTCGCGGAACGGGGCGACGTCGGCGCTCCACGCCCCGTCGAGGCCGAGCCGCTCGCGCAGTTCGGCCGCCAGGGCGACGTCCGCCTCGTGGTGGGCGACGACATGGGTGACGCCGTGCTCCTCGGCGAGGGCGAGCGCGCGCTCCGGCACCGCCTCGTCGTCGAGGGTGTCGAAGAGTTCGAGGCGGGTGAAGCCGTGCCCGGCGCCGTCCGGCGGTTCCTCGCCGGCCAGCCGGATCTTGTCGCGGGCGGCGAGGACGACGACGTCGCCGCGGTAGGGCTCGCCCCCGTCGAGGCCGGGCACGTCGCCGTCCAGCCACGCCCGGTACGGGAACGGGCCGAAGGGGTTGCGGTGCAGGATCAGAACGCTCATGCCTCGATCACCGTCCGGTCGCTCACCGGGGCGGCCTCGGCCAGGCCCGGCCGGCCGTCCGCGTCCTTCACCCGCACCTTCACCACGCCGCCGATGAGTTCGGCGCCGCGCCGGACGGCCGCGGCGGTGTCCTCGCCGGTCACGGCGACCAGGCCCAGCCGGTCCCAGTTGTCCCGCAGCGGACGCACCGTCTCGCCGGGCCTGGCGCCGACGCGCACCGCGAGCACGTCGGGCAGCGCCTCCGCCTCGGCCACGCCCTCCACCGACTCCACGATGTCGCCGGGCCGGCCCACCAGCGACCGCACGGCCGCCGCGCCGCGCGGCTCGGGCCGCTCCGGCAGCTCCTCGGCCAGCCCGAACGGCGCGGCGAGGGCGAGCGTGACGGTGTCGATGCCGTAGACGCTGTGCACCAGGTCGGTGATGCCGTCGCCGGCGATCCGGTTGTGGCTCTCGATGACGCGGGGGCCGCGCGAGCCGATCCGTATCTCGGTGTGGCAGACGCCGTCGCGGATGCCGAGCCGCTCCAGGAACCCGACGACGGCCTCGCGGACCTGGGCGTCGACCGCCGGGGAGATCCGGGCGGGCACCGCGTGCCCCAGTTCGGCGAAGTGCGCGGGGTCGGTGAACTTCTCGGTGATCGCGACGACGACGTGGCGCCCCGCCGAGCTGAACGACTCCACGCTGTACTCGGGGCCGTCGAGGTACTCCTCCATCAGGAAGTCCTGCAGCAGCATCAGCGTGGAGACCCGGTCCGTCCTGGTCCCCGACAGCCGCTGGACCGCCTCCCACACCCGGTCGGCGTCGCCGGGCCCCTCCAGGCGGTGCACGCCGATGCTGGCGGTGGCGTCGGTCGGCTTCACGATGAAGGGGTAGCCGCACTCCTGCCCGAAGGCGTCCAGGTCCCGGCGCTCGCGCAGCGGCCGGGCGCGTACCGCGTCGGGGTCCAGGGCGGCCAGGTGCTCGCGCATCACCACCTTGTCGCGGAAGCGCCGGGTCACCTCGTAACCGGTGCCGCCGAGTCGGAACAGGTCGTTGACGCGGGCCGCGTTCTCCAGGCCCGGCTCGGTGATCGAGGTCGCGGCGGCGAACCCGGGGGAGTCCCACAGGCGCCGGACGATCGGCTCCACGAGGTCCCAGCGCGTGTAGTCCACGACCTCCACGAGGTCGGCGAGGCGCTCCTGCTCGGCGCTGACCTTGGTGGGATGCTGCAGCAGCAGGACGTGCAGCCCCAACCGCTTCGCCTTGGCGACGGTTTCGTCGGTGGCGCCGACGAGCAGCAGCGAACGCTCAGGATTCATGGGTCCGTTCCGATCCGTTTCCGGCCTCCGGGGACTCCGGGGCCTCGGGAGTTTCCCGGACCTCCGGCCACCAGCTGAGGTAGCGCTCGCCGGAGTCGGGGAAGACGGTGACCACCGTGGCGCCGGCCAGGTCGTGCCGGCGGGCCAGCTCCACACAGCCGTACGCGGCGGCGCCCGCGGAGATGCCGACCAGCAGCCCGGTGGAGGCGGCGATGGCGCGGGTGGTGGCCGCGGCGTCCTCGTCGTCCACGACGATCACCTCGTCGACGGCCGCCACGTCGGTGACCGGGCTGGTGAACCCGCCGTTGAGGCCGGGGATGCGGTGCGGTCCCGGCTCACCGCCCGACAGCAGGGGCGAGCCCGCGGGCTCCACCGCCACGACCCGCAGCCGCGGGTTCCGCTCCCGGAGACAGTGCGCGATGCCGGTCAGGGTGCCGCCGGTGCCGACGCCGCACACCAGGTAATCGACGCGGCCCCCGGTGTCCCGCCAGATCTCCGGGCCCGTCGTCTCGTAGTGGGCGCGCGGGTTGGCCGCGTTCAGGTGCTGGCCCGCGTACCAGGAACCGGGGGTGTCGGCGTGCAGCTTCTCGGCGCGCTCCACGCAGCCGGCGAAACCGAGGGTGTGGTCGGTGAACTCGACCTCGGCGCCCAGCATCCGCAGCGTCAGCACACGCTCCATGGAGGCGTTGTCCGGCAGCACGATCCGGCACGCGTAGCCCCGCGCGGCGGCCAGGCCGGCCAGTGCGATGCCGGTGTTGCCCGAGGTGGACTCGATCACCGTGCCGCCGGGCCGCAGCTCGCCCGACTCCTCGGCGGCGCGCAGCATGTAGAGGGCGGCCCGGTCCTTGATGCTGGACAGCGGGTTGGCCGCCTCCAGCTTGGCCAGCACCCGCGCGTCGGCGGGCAGCCCGGCCAGGCTCAGCCGCAGCATCGGGGTGTTGCCCACGAGTTCGTCGAGCGAGCCGACGACACGGCCGGCGGATGATGGGGTCACGGGGCCCTCCGGATCGGGTTCTGCACAGCCGTGAATCTGGCACCCTCCGGAGGCGAAGGCCACGCCGCCCATGGTTCGGGTCACCGCACTGCATCGATTGCGGGGGTCTGCAACACCGCCGGAAACCGACCGCGTCCGTACCGTCGGACGGACGCCCCGGAAGGCGGACCCGACCGGGTGCGGGCCGGTCACGCGAGGGGCCCGGCGCACCCGCGGTCCCCGCCCGATCATAAGGAAGCTCTCATGCCGCACGTCACCATTCAGCACTTCCCGAAGAACCTCACCCCCGAGCAGCGGTCCCGCCTGGTGGAGCGGGTGACCGCCGCCGTCGAGGAGGCGTTCGAGGTCGAGGAGCGGGTGATCTCCATCGCTCTGGCGCCCGTTGCGCCCGAGGACTGGGACGAGCAGGTGTACCAGCCGGAAATCGCCGCCCGCCGAGAGGAGTTGGCGAAGGCGCCGGGCTACTGACCGAGCGTCCCCGGGCACGGCCGGGATATCCGGCCCCGCCCCCACGGGCGAGCGCCGCGGGCACGGCCGGGGTGCGTCACGGTGAACGCCGGGCGGCGCGGCCGGCCGCGAGCGCGGCGGCGGTCCCGCCGGCACGGCGGGCGCCGGGCCGGCTCCCCGGGGTCCGGCCCGCCCGGCCCGGTGGTCAGCGCCGCGTGAGGTGGGTGCGGATCAGGGAGACGACCGTGGCGGCGTGGGCGTTGAGATAGAAGTGGCCGCCGGGGAACTCGTGCAGGGAGAACCGGTCCGTGGTGTGATCCGACCAGGCCGCGGCCTCGTCCCGGGTGACCTCCGGGTCGTGGTCGCCGGTGAGGACGGTGATCGGGCAGGACAGCGGAGGCCCGGGGCGGTGCCGGTACGTCTCCGCCGCCTTGTAGTCGCTGCGGATCGCGGGCAGCACCATGCGCAGCAGCTCCTCGTCCTCCAGCGCCCTCGGGTCCGTGCCGCTGAGCTGCCTGATGGTGTCGATCAGGCTGTCGTCGTCGCCGAGGTGCACCCGCCCGTCACGGTGCCGTGACGGGGCCCGGCGCCCGGAGGCGAACAGCTCCACCGGGCCCGTGCCGGCCGCCTCCAGCCGCAGCGCCACCTCGTACGCCAGCGTGGCGCCCAGGCTGTGGCCGAACAGCGCCAGCGGGCGGTCGGTCCAGGGGCCGAGCGCGGTGGTCGCCCGCTCGGCGAGCTCCCCGACGTCGTCGAGGCACGGCTCGGTGCGCCGGTCCTGGCGGCCCGGGTACTGGATCGCCAGCACGTCGACCGCGGGCGACAGCGCCCGGGACACCGGGAAGTAGTAACTGGCCGAACCGCCGGCGTGCGGAAAACAGACCAGGCGCGTCCCGGCCGTGTCGGCGGGATGGAACCGCCGTACCCAACTGTCCGTCGCCGTCGACACGTTCGTCATGGCACTCATGAAAGCCGCTACAGGCGCGCGGCGACCCCGGGAGCGGCCCCAGAAGCGCGTCCCCGCACCCCTACAGGGCCCGTCCGGGGGCGTGCGGGCCGCAGCGCACACAGGGCCCGGGGGCCGTGCGAGCCCGTCCGTCCCAGGGCGTCCGGGACGTCGGGGGACGATTCCCCACCCCTATGGACGCCGTGATCCCAGGGGTGGGCCCCGGACGGGAGAACAGCCGGGTCCGTAGGGGTGCCGCCGGGTTTTTCGCCGCCCGTAGCGTGCGATTCCAGCCGTGGGCGGCTTCCCCGCAGCAGCGACGCCGAACTTGGAGTGTGCAGATGGCCCGGTCCGGAGGCTTCGACCCCGACGTCCCTGACACGCAGCGGGCACACGGAGCGGGCGCGGAGCCGGGGCCGGCGCCCTTCGTCCCGCGGCTCGCGGGACTGCCGGCCCCCGAACAGGAGCGGCTGCTGCTGGAGTTGGTGTGCGAGCACACCGTCCAGGTGGTCCGCAAGGTCCGGCCGTCGGAGCCGGCCGCGCTCACCGACCCCCGGCGCCCCTTCCGCGAGTGCGGCCTGGACTCCCTCGGCCTCGTCGAACTCCACGCCCGCCTCGGCGCCGTCACCGGGCTGGCCCTGCCCGTCACCGTCGCCTTCGACCACCCCAGCCCCGAACGGCTGGCCGCGTTCCTGCGCGCCGAACTCCTCGGGTCGGGCGCGGAGCACACGGCGGACGACGACGCGCGGCCGGACCGGGCGGCGGACGACGACGATCCCGTGGCCGTCGTCGGATTCGGCGGGCGCTACCCGGGAGGGGTCTCCTCCGCCCGGGAGCTGTGGGACGTCGTGTCCCAAGGGCGCAGCACCGTCGGCCCGTTCCCCACCGACCGCGACTGGGACCTCGACGCCCTCCTCGGGGCGGACCCGGACGCGGCCGGCGCCGTCACCACCCGCATCGGCGGCTTCCTCGACGACGTCGGCGGGTTCGACGCCGACTTTTTCGGCATCGGCCCGCGCGAGGCCCTGGCGATGGACCCCCAGCAGCGGCTCCTGCTGGAGACCGCCTGGGAGGCGCTGGAGGACTCCGGCATCGACCCCCGCTCGCTGCGCGGCAGCCGCACCGGCGTGTTCGTGGCGGCCGGCGCCACCGAGTACGGCGTACGGATGCACGAGGCGCCGCAGAACCTGGCCGGCTACCTCGTCACCGGCGGCGCGCTGAGCGTCGCCTCCGGCCGCGTCGCCTACACCCTGGGCCTGGAGGGCCCCGCGCTCACCATCGACACCGCCTGCTCCGGCTCGCTCGTGTCCCTGCACCTCGCCGCCCAGTCGCTGCGCCGCGGCGAGTGCGCGCTGGCCCTCGCCGGCGGCGTCACCGTGCTGGGCAGCCCCGGCCTGTTCATGGAGTTCGGCCGGCAGCAGGGACTGGCCCCCGACGGCGTCGTCAAGGCGTTCGCCGCGGCGGCCGACGGCACCGGCTTCGCGGAGGGCGCCGGCCTGCTGGTCCTGGAGCGGCTCTCCGACGCCCGGCGCAACGGCCACCCGGTGCTGGCGCTGCTGCGCGGCTCCGCGATCAACCAGGATGGCGCCAGCAACGGCCTCACCGCTCCCAGCGGCACCGCACAGCAGCGGGTCATCCGCCAGGCGCTGGCCGCCGCCGGGCTGACCCCCGACCAGGTCGACGCCGTCGAGGCGCACGGCACCGGCACCACCCTCGGCGACCCCGTCGAGGCCCAGGCCCTCATCGCCGCCTACGGACGCGGCCGCTCGCCCGAACGGCCGCTGTGGCTGGGCTCGGTCAAGACCAACATCGGCCACACCCAGGCCGCGGCCGGTGTGGCCGGCGTCATCAAGATGATCGGCGCCATGCGGCACGGCGTCCTGCCCAGGACGCTGCACGTGGACGCGCCCTCGCCCAACGTCGACTGGTCGTCCGGCGCCGTCCGGCTGCTGACCGAGGAAGTCCCCTGGGAGACGGACGGCCGTCCCCGCCGCGCGGGCGTCTCCGGCTTCGGCATCAGCGGCACCAACGCCCACCTCATCCTGGAGGAGCCCCCGAGCGAGGACGTCACCGCGCAGGCCGCGGCGCCCGCGGGAGCGGCGCAGTCCCCGGCCCTGCTGATGGTCTCCGGCCGCGGCGAGGCCGGTTTGCGCGCCCAGGCCGAACGGCTCGCGTCCCACCTGGAGTCAGCCGCCGGCACACCCGACCTCGCCGACCTCGCCCACGCCCTCGGCACCACCCGCGCCGCCCTCGAACACCGCGCCCTCGTCCTCGCCGACGACCACGCCGGCCTCCTCACCGCCCTGCGCGCCGTCGCCGAGGGCCGCACCGCCCCCGGCGTCCACACCGGGGAGGCCACCGCGGGCCGGCTCGCGTTCCTGTTCACCGGCCAGGGCAGCCAGCGACCGGCCATGGGACGCGAACTCCACGACCGCTTCCCGGTGTTCGCCGCCGCACTGGAGGAGGCCATCGGCCATCTCGACCTCCAGCTGGACGTGTCCCTGTGGGACGTCCTGTTCGCCGAGGAGGGCTCCGCCGACGCCTGCCTGCTCGACACGACGATGTACGCGCAGGCCGCGCTGTTCGCCGTGGAGACGGCCCTGTTCCGGCTGCTGGAGTCCTGGGGCGTGCGCCCCGACTTCCTCGCCGGCCACTCCGTCGGCGAACTGGCCGCCGCGCACGCCGCCGGGGTGCTGGGCCTCGCCGACGCGGCGACGCTGGTGGGCGCCCGCGGCCGGCTGATGCAGGAGCTGCCGGCCGACGGCGCCATGGTCGCCGTCCGGGCCACCGAGGCGGAGGTACGGCCACTGCTCGGCGACCTGGTCGACATCGCCGCCGTCAACGGCCCCGCGTCCCTGGTCGTCTCCGGCGCGACGGAGCCCGCCCTCGCACTCGCCGCGCACTTCGCCGACCGGGGCCGCAGGACCCGCAGGCTGCGCGTGAGCCACGCCTTCCACTCGCCGCTCATGGAGCCGATGCTCGCCGCCTTCCACCGCGTCGCCCGCATCCTCGACTACTCCCCGCCCCGGATCCCCGTCGTCTCGAACGTGACCGGACGCCTCGCCACCACCGAGGAACTGTGCTCCCCGGAGTACTGGGTGCGGCACGTCCGCCACGCGGTGCGGTTCGCCGACGGCGTCGACCGGCTGGCCGGGCACGGCGTGCGCACCTTCCTCGAACTGGGCCCCGACCCGGTCCTCAGCGCCATGGGCCGCGACTGCCTCGAAGACCGCGCCCCCGACGCGGTGTTCGCGCCGCTGCTGCGGACCGGCCGCCCGGAGGCGCACGAGGCGCTGTCCGCGCTCGCCACCGCCGCCGCACGCGGCGCCACCCCCGACTGGGCGGCGCTCCACCCCGGCCGCGCGGGACGCCGCGTCCCGCTGCCCACGTACGCCTTCCGGCGCCGCCGCTACTGGATCAACGCGCCGCGCCCCTCCGGCGACCCGTCCGGCCTCGGCCAGCTCGCCGCCGGCCACCCCCTGCTCGGCGCGGTGGTGGGCCTCGCCGGCTCCGACACGACCCTGCTCACCGGCAGGGTGTCCCTGGCCACGCATCCCTGGCTGGCCGACCACGTGATCTTGGGCGCCGCCCTGCTGCCCGGCACCGCGTTCGTCGAACTGGCGGTCCGCGCGGGCGACCAGACCGGCTGCCCCCGGCTGGAGGAACTGACCCTGGAGACGCCGCTGGCGCTGCCGCCGACGGGCGGCGTCGCCCTCCAGGTGGCGGTCGGCCCCGCGGACGGCTCGGGCCGCCGCACCGTCGAGTTCCACGCCCGCCCCGAGGACGACGCCCCGGCCGAGGACGCCTGGGTACGGCACGCTGCGGGCGTCCTCGCCCCCGGCGACACGCCGTCACCGGACGCGCGGGAGGCCCTCGCCGCGCTGGCCGCGCAATGGCCGCCCGCGGGCGCCGAACCCGTCGACACGAGCGGCCTGTACGACGACCTGGCGGACGAGGGCTACGGCTACGGGCCCGCCTTCCGCGGCGTGCGGGCGGTGTGGCGGCGCGGCGGGGAGGTCTTCGCCGAGGTCGCGCTCCCCGAAGGGGCGGCCGGTGCCGACGCGCCCGGCTTCGGCCTGCACCCGGCGCTGCTGGACGCGGCCCTGCACGCCTCCGACCTCGCCGGGCAGCGGTCCGGGGAGCGCGAGCCCAGGGTGCCGTTCTCCTGGAACGGGTTCACGCTGCACTCCGCGGGCGCCGCCTCCGTCCGGGTGCGCCTGGTCACCCCGGACCGCGACGTGATCTCGCTCGCCGTCGCCGACGCCACCGGCGCGCCGGTGGCGTCGGTGGACTCGCTCACGGTACGGCCCGTGCCGCGGGCGGGGACGGGGAGCGGTGCGTTGTTCCGGGTGCGGTGGCAGCCGCTCGCCGCCGCCGGGGCGGAGGGGCCGGTGGCCGCAGCGGCCGAGCCGCCCGGCCCGGGGCCGGCGGTGGCCTCGGCAGGGCCGGCGGGCCCGGCGGAACCGGAGGCCCCGGTGAGCGGGGGCCCGGACCTGGACTTCCACCGCGTCACGGAGGGGGCGGGCGCCGACGTGCCCGCCGCCGTCCGCGCGGTCGCCGGCGAGGCGCTCGCCGTGGTGCAGGCCCGGCTCGCCGACGAGCAGCAGGCCGCCTCGCGCCTCGTCGTGGTCACCCGGGGCGCGGTGGCCGTCCGGGAGGGCGAGCGGGCCGATCCGGTCCAGGCGCCGGTGTGGGGCCTCGTACGGTCGGCGCAGGCCGAGCACCCGGGCCGCCTCCTGCTGCTGGACCTCGACGGGACCGCAGCGTCGGACGCCGCGCTCGCCTCCGCGACCGCCACGGCCCTCGCCGCGGGCGAGACCGAACTCGCCCTGCGCGACGGGGAGATCCACGTGCCCCGGCTGGCGCCGGCCCCGCGTGCCCGGCAGGAGCCGGCCTCGCCGTGGAACCCCGACGGAACCGTGCTGATCACCGGCGGCACCGGAGGCCTCGGCGCCGGCCTGGCCCGCCACCTGGTCGCCGAACACGGCGTACGGCACCTCCTGCTGGCCGGCCGACGGGGCGCCAACGCCCCCGGCGCACCCGAACTCGTCGCGGAACTCGCCGACCTGGGCGCGCGGGCGACGGTGACGGCCTGCGACGTCGCCGACCGCGCCCAGCTCGCGGCCCTGCTCGCCGCGGTCCCCGCCGCGCACCCGCTCACCGCCGTGGTGCACGCCGCCGGGGTGATCGACGACGGCCTGGTGGGCTCGCTGACCCCGGACCGCCTGGACCGGGTCATGCGGCCCAAGGTGGACGCGGCATGGGCCCTGCACGAACTCACCCTGGACCAGGACCTGTCCGCGTTCGTCCTGTACTCCTCGGCCGCGACCCTCCTCGACGGCGCGGGCCAGGCCAACTACGCGGCGGCCAACGCGTTCCTGGACGCGCTCGCCACCCAGCGCGCCGCCGACGGCCGGCCGGTGACCTCGCTGGCCTGGGGCCTGTGGGCCGGGGGCGGCGGCATGGGGGAGCGGCTGGACGACACCGCCCTGCAGCGCATCCGACGCCTGGGCCTGGTGCCGCTGACCTTCAAGGAGAACCTGCGGCTGCTCGACGAGGCGCTGGCCGGCGACGAGCCGGCGGTGCTGCCCCTGCGGGTCGACCGCCGGGCTCTGCTCGGCCGTCCCGACGGAGTGCCCGCCCTCCTGCGGGACCTGGCGGGCGGGCCCGCGCGGCGCACGGCGGCGACCGGCCGCGCGCGGGCCGGCGCGGGACCGGACGCGGCGCCGATGACGCGGCGGCTGGCCGCGCTCGACGAGGCACAGCGGTCCGAGGTCCTGCTGAACCTGGTCCGCGCCGAGGCCGCCGCGGTCCTCGGCCACGACGGCGCCGAACGGGTCGGCCCCGCCCGGGCGTTCAGCGACATCGGCTTCGACTCACTGGCCGCCGTCGAACTGCGCAACCGGCTCTCCGCCGCCACCGGGCTGCGCCTGAGCGCCACCCTCACCTTCGACTACCCGACCTCGACCGCGCTCGCGGGCCACCTGGCGGACAAGCTGTTCGCCGGAGCCGCCCCCGCCCCGGCCGACGAGACCGCCGCTTCCGCGACGGCCCTGCGGCCGGCCGACGACGACCCCATCGCCATCGTCGGCATGGCCTGCCGCTACCCCGGGGACGTCGCCTCACCGGAGGACCTGTGGCGGCTGGTGACCGAGGGCGCCGACGTCATCTCCGGGTTCCCCACCGACCGCGGCTGGGCCGACGACCTGTACGACCCGGAACCCGGCAAACCCGGACGCACCTACTCCACCGACGGCGGATTCCTCCACGACGCCGCACAGTTCGACCCCGGCTTCTTCGGCATCAGCCCCCGCGAGGCCCACGCCATGGACCCGCAGCAGCGCCTGCTGCTGGAGGTCGCCTGGGAGACGCTGGAGCGGGCCGGGATCGACCCGGCCTCGCTGCGGGGCAGCCGTACCGGAGTCTTCGCCGGGGTCATGTACCACGACTGGGGGCTGCGGCTGGGCCCCCTGCCCGAGGACCTCGCCGCTTACCACGGCAGCGGCAGCCTGGCCGGCATGGCCTCCGGCCGCATTGCCTACACGCTCGGCCTGGAGGGCCCCGCGATCACCGTCGACACCGCCTGCTCGTCGTCCCTGGTGGCGATGCACTGGGCGAGCCAGGCCCTGCGCCGCGGCGAGTGCACGCTCGCACTGGCGGGCGGCGCGACGGTGATGTCCACGCCGGACACCTTCCTCGACATGAGCAGGCAGCGGGGTCTGGCCGCCGACGGCCGCTGCAAGTCCTTCGGGGCGGGCGCGGACGGCACCGGCTGGAGCGAGGGCGTCGGTCTCGTGCTGCTGGAGCGGCTGTCCGACGCCCGGCGCAACGGGCACCGGGTACTGGCGGTACTGCGCGGCTCCGCCGTCAACTCCGACGGCGCGTCCAACGGGCTGACCGCCCCCAACGGCCCCGCACAGCAGCGCGTCATCCGCCGGGCGCTGGCCGACGCGGGGCTCACCCCGGCGGACGTCGACGCGGTCGAGGGCCACGGCACCGGCACCCGGCTCGGCGACCCCATCGAGGCGCAGGCCCTGCTGGAGACCTACGGCCAGGAACGCCCCGCCGACGGCGAACCGCTGCTGCTGGGCTCGGTCAAGTCCAACATGGGCCACACCCAGGCGGCCTCGGGCACGGCCGGCGTGATCAAGATGGTGCAGGCCATGCGGCACGGCCTGCTGCCCGCCACCCTGCACGCCGAGCAGCCCTCCGACCAGGTGGACTGGTCCGCCGGCGCGGTACGGCTGCTCACCGGGGCGACGCCCTGGCCGGACCGCGGGCGTCCGCGCCGCGCCGGCGTCTCCTCCTTCGGCATCAGCGGCACCAACGCCCACGTGATCATCGAACAGGCGCCGGCCGAGACCCCGCACCGTCCTCGCCCGCAGGAGCCCGCCGACAGGGCCCTGCCCTGGGTGCTGTCCGCCCGGACCCCGCAGGCGCTGCGGGCCCAGGCCGCCCGGCTCGCCGCCTTCGCCCGCACCCTGCGCGACGACCAGGTCGCCGACGCCGCCCGCGCGCTGGCCACCACCCGGACCGCCATGGAGCACCGCGCGGTCGTCGTCGCCGCCGACCGAGACGAGTTCGCCCGCGCCCTCGACGGCCCGCTCCCCGCGGGGCAGGTCCGCGACGGCAGGACCGCCTTCCTGTTCACCGGGCAGGGCGCCCAGCGCCTCGGCATGGGCCGCGCCCTGCACGCCGCCTTCCCGCACTTCGCGGACGCCTTCGACGCCGTGGCCGCGGAAGTGGACGCGCACCTGGACCGGCCGCTGCGCGAGGTGATGTGGGGCACGGACCCGGCCGCCCTCGACCGCACCGAGTACGCCCAGCCCGCCCTGTTCGCGCTGGAGGTCGCCCTGTTCCGGCTGGCGGAGTCCTGGGGCCTGCGCCCCGACGTGCTCGTCGGCCACTCCGTCGGGGAGATCGCCGCCGCCCACGTCGCCGGGGTGCTGTCCCTGCCCGACGCCGCCCGGCTGGTCGCCGCGCGCGGCCTGCTGATGCGGGAACTGCCCGCCGGCGGCGCCATGGTCGCCGTACGCGCGAGCGAGGACGAGGTGCTGCCGCTGCTGTCCGGCCGGGTCGGCCTCGCCGCCGTCAACGGGCCCCGGTCCGTCGTCCTGTCCGGCGCCGAGGACGCCGTCGCCGAGGCGGCGGACCGGCTGGCGGCGCGGGGACGCACGACCACCCGGCTCACCGTCTCGCACGCCTTCCACTCCCCGCTGATGGAACCGATGCTCGCCGCGTTCCGCGCCGTCGCCGAGCAACTGACCTACGCACCCCCGCGCCTGCCGATCGTCTCCACGGTGACCGGCGCCCCGGCCGAGGACGGCGACCTCGTCACCCCGGAGTACTGGGTGCGGCATGTCCGCGCGACGGTCCGCTTCGCCGACGCGCTGCGGGCCGCCGAGCGCGCCGGGGCCGTCGCCTTCGCCGAGATCGGCCCCGACGCCGTGCTCACCGCGCTCGCCCGGGAGTGCCTCGACACCGGCCGGGCCGGCGTGTGCGTGCCGCTGCTGCGCCGCGACCGCGACGAGGAGCGCGAGGTCCTCGCCGGCGCCGGCGCCCTGTGGGCCAAAGGCGCGTCCGTGGCCTGGGACGCGGTCCTCGGCGACCGCGGGCACGGCCACGTCGACCTGCCGACGTACGCCTTCCAGCGGCAGCGCTACTGGCTGCGCGCGGCGGCCGGAGCGGGCGACGTCGGCTCCGCGGGACTGGACCCCGTCGACCACCCGATCCTCGGCGCCGCCGCCCTTTCCCCGGAGAACGGCAGCGTCGTGCTGACCGGCCGCCTCTCCCCGACCGGCCAGCCCTGGACCGCCGACCACGCCGTCCTCGGCTCCGTCCTGCTGCCCGGCACCGCCTTCGTCGAGCTGGCCGTGCGCGCCGGCGACGAGACCGGCTGCGACCGGCTCGAGGAACTCACCCTGGAAGCGCCGCTGGTCCTGCCCGAACGGGGCGGCGTCGCGCTGCGCGTCGTGGCCGGCCCCCCGGACGGGACCGGCCGCCGCACTCTGCACATCCACTCCCGCCGCGACGGCGCCCCGGCCGACGCCTGGACCCGCCACGCAGCCGGTTTCCTCACCCCCCGAACCGCCGCCGCACCCGAAACCCCCGCCCCGACCGCGGACCTCACCCGGTGGCCCCCCGCCGGGGCAACCCCCGTCGACCTGACCGACGCCTACGACCGGCTGCGCGAACGCGGCTACCACTACGGTCCCGCCTTCCGGGGCATGCGGGCCGCCTGGCGACGCGGCGACGAACTCTTCGCCGAGGTCGCCCTCCCCGACGACCCGGCGGCCGGCGCCGTACGCGGCGAGGCCGCCCGCTACGGCCTGCACCCGGCGCTGCTCGACACCGCCATGCACGCCGACGTCCTGGTCGACCGGGACGAGGGCGGCTCGGGGGCGCTGCTGCCGTTCGCCTGGAGCGGCGTCACACTGCACTCCACCGGCGCCGCCGCCCTGCGGGTGTGGGTGCGCAGGATCCGGGGCGCCGAGGAGTCGGCGATGATCGTCGCCGACGAGACCGGACAGCCGGTCATGACCGTGGAGTCGCTGATCTCCCGACCGGTCTCCGCACGCCGGCTCGACGCGGCCCGCGGCACGGTCGCCGACGCGCTGCTCCACGTCGAGTGGACCCCGCTCGCCCCCGCACCCGCCGCACGCGGACGCCACGCCTTCCTGGACGCCGACCACGCCGGTACGGCGGCCCCGGCGGACGCCCTCGCGGCGCTCGCCGACGGCACGGACCCGCTGCCCGATGTCGTCCTCGCACTGTGCCCCCGGCCCGCCGCGCCCGACACTCCCGGCGCGGTGCGGCAGACGACCGCCCACGTCCTGGCGCTCGTGCAGGCGTGGCTCGCGGACGAGCGGCTCGCCACCACCGTGCTGGCCGTCGTCACCCAGGGCGCGGTCGCGGCCGTCGGCGACGCCGACCTCACCGACCTCGCCCAGGCGCCCGTATGGGGACTGGTCCGCGCTGCCCAGGCCGAGAACCCCGGTCGGCTCCTCCTGATCGACACCGACGGCACGGAGGAGTCCCGGCGCCGGCTGCCCGCCGCCGCACTGCTCGGCGAACCCGAACTCGCCGTCCGTGCGGGCCGGTTCCTGGTCCCCGGGCTCGCCCGGACCGCCGTACCCGACGCCGGCGCCCCCTGGGACGCCGACGGCACCGTCCTGATCACCGGCGGCACCAGCGGTCTCGGCGCGCTCACCGCCCGCCACCTCGTCACCGAGCACGGCGTGCGCAGCCTGCTGCTGACCAGCAGACGCGGCATGGACGCCCCCGCCGCCCGGGAGCTGACCGCCGAACTGCGCGACCTCGGCGCCCACGTCACGGTGGCCGCCTGCGACGCCGCCGACCGCGACGCACTGGCCGCCGCCCTGGGCGCCGTCCCCGCCGACCGGCCGCTGACCGGTGTCGTGCACGCCGCCGGCGTCGTGGACCCCGGCCTGATCGGCGACCTGACGCCCGAGCGGCTGGACACCGTCCTGCGCCCCAAACTCGATGCCGCCTGGCACCTGCACGAGCTGACGAAGGAACAGAGCCTCACCGCGTTCGTCCTGTTCTCCTCCGCCGGCGGCCTCGTCATGCCGGCCGGACAGGCCAACTACGCCGCCGCCAACGTCTTCCTCGACGCCCTCGCCCACCATCGCAGGGCCGCCGGACTGCCCGCCACCGCCCTCGCCTTCGGCCTGTGGGCCGTCGCCACCGGCCTCGGCGGCGACCTCACCGACGCCGACCTCGACCGCACCGCCCGCCTCGGCCTGCCCGCCCTGCCCGCCACCGAGGGCCTCGCCCTCCTCGACGCCGCCCTGCGCACCCCCCACGCCCAGCTCGCCCCGCTCAAGACCGACCCCGCCGCCCTCCGCGCACGCGGCGACGACACCCCGCCCCTGCTGCGGGCCCTCGCCGCCCGCACCACCGCCCGCCGCACCGCGCGTACCACTGCCGCCCCCGCGACCGGCGACCTCGCCCGCGGCCTCGCCGCACTGACCCCGGCCGCGCGGGAACGCGCCCTCCTCGACCTGGTCGCGACCCACGTCGCCACCGTCCTCGGCCACACCGGCGCCGCGGCCGTCGGCCCCGACCGCGCCTTCAAGGAACTCGGCTTCGACTCCCTCGCCGCCGTCGAACTGCGCAACGCCCTCACCACCGCCACCGGCCTGCGACTCCCGGCGACCCTGGTCTTCGACCACCCCACCACCCGCTCCGTCGCCGCCCTCCTCGCCGACCGGCTCCGCACGGACCCGGAACCGGAAGCCGCGCCGGGGCCGGAACCGGCCGCCGTCGCCGTCCCGGACGACGAACCCGTGGCGATCATCGGCATCGCCTGCCGCTTCCCCGGCGGCGTCCGCGGCCCCGAGGACCTGTGGGACCTCGTCGCCGACGGCCGCGACGCCGTGGCCGGCTTCCCCGCCGACCGCGGCTGGGACACCGAGGGCGTCTACGACCCCGAGCCCGGACTGCCCGGCCGCACCTACACCCGCGCGGGCGGATTCCTCTACGACGCCGCCGACTTCGACCCCGACTTCTTCGGCATCTCACCGCGCGAGGCGGTGGCCATGGACCCGCAGCAGCGCCTGCTGCTGGAGGCGTCCTGGGAGGCCTTCGAACGCGCCGGCATCGACCCGGCGAGCATGCGCGGCACCCAGACCGGCGTCTACGCCGGCGTCATGTACCACGACTACGGCACCCGTCTGCAGGAGATCCCCGACGACGTCGCCGGCTACCTCGGCAACGGCACCGCGGCCAGCGTCCTCACCGGCCGCGTCGCCTACACCCTCGGCCTCGAAGGCCCCGCCGTGAGCGTCGACACCGCCTGCTCCTCCTCCCTGGTCGCCCTCCACATGGCCTGCCAGGCCATCCGGCGCGGCGAGGTCGGCATGGCCCTGGCCGGCGGCGTGACCGTGATGTCCACTCCGGAGATCTTCATCGAGTTCAGCCAGCAGCGCGGCCTGTCCGCCGACGGCCGCTGCAAGGCCTTCTCCGCCGCGGCCGACGGCACCGGATGGTCCGAGGGCCTCGGCGTCCTCCTCCTCGAACGGCTGTCCGACGCCCGGCGCAACGGGCACGAGGTGCTCGCCGTCGTCCGCGGCTCCGCCGTCAACCAGGACGGCGCCAGCAACGGGCTCACCGCGCCCAACGGCCCCTCGCAGCAGCGGGTCATCCAACGCGCCCTCGCCGCCGCCGGGCTCGCCGCCGCCGACGTCGACCTGATCGAGGGCCACGGCACCGGCACCCGGCTCGGCGACCCCATCGAGGCACAGGCCCTGCTCGCCACCTACGGCCAGGACCGCCCGCAGGACGACCCGGTGTGGCTGGGCTCCATCAAGTCGAACATCGGCCACGCCCAGGCCGCCGCCGGCGTCAGCGGCGTCATCAAGACGGTCATGGCCATCCGCAACGGGATCATGCCGCGCACCCTGCACGTCGACGCCCCCTCGCCCGAGGTCGACTGGACGGCCGGCGACGTACGACTGCTCACCGAGGCCCGCCCCTGGCCCGCCCGCACCCGCCCCCGCCGCGCCGCCGTCTCCTCCTTCGGCCTCAGCGGCACCAACGCCCACGTCATCGTGGAACAGGCCCCCGAAACGCCTGACGCACCCAACACGCGTGACGCACCCAACACACCTGACGGAGCTGACGGAGCCGTCGCACCTGTCGCACCTGTCGCGCCCGACACGCCCGACACGCCCGTCGCGCCCGTCGCGCCCGACACGCCCCTCGCGACCGTCGTGAGGGGAACGCCGGCCGCCGGCCCCGCACCGTCCGTGTCCGTACGGACGACGCCGCCGCGTGCCGTACCCCTGCTGCTGTCCGCCGCGGCCGAGGCCGCCCTGCCCGCCCAGGCGGAGCGCCTGCGCGCCCACCTCGCCGACCGCCCCGACCTGGACCTGCCCGACGTCGCCCGCTCCCTGGCGACCACTCGCACGGCACTGGACCACCGGGCCGCCGTCCTCGCCGCCGACCGCGACACCGCCCTGCACGCCCTCACCGCGCTGGCCGCCGGCGCACCGCACCCGGCCGTCCTGCGCGGCGCCCTCCACCCGGGCGGACGGACCGCGTACCTCTTCTCCGGCCAGGGCGCCCAGCGACCCGGCATGGCCCGCCGGCTCCACGAGACGTACCCCGTGTTCGCCGACGCCCTCGACGAGGTCTGCGCCCACCTCGACCCCAGGCTGGACCGCCCGCTGCGCGAGCTGATGTCCGCCCGGCCGGACTCGCCAGAGGCAGCCCTGCTGAACGAGACGCAGTACACCCAAAGCGCCCTGTTCGCCTTCGAAGTGGCCCTGTTCCGGCTCCTCGAGTCCTTCGGCGCGCGACCGGACGCCGTCATGGGCCACTCCGTCGGCGAACTGGCCGCCGCTCACGTCGCCGGCGTCCTGTCCCTGCCCGACGCCGCCGAACTCGTCGCCGTACGCGGCCGGTTGATGCAGGCCCTTCCCGCCGGCGGCGCCATGACCGCCGTCGAGGCCACCGAGGACGAGGTGCAGCCGCTGCTCACCGCGCGGACGGGCATCGCCGCCGTCAACGGACCGCGCGCGGTCGTCGTCTCCGGTCCTGCCGAGGAGGTGCGGGACATCGCCGGCACCCTGCGCGACCGGGGCCGCAGGACCAGCGAACTGCGCGTGTCGCACGCCTTCCACTCTCCCCTGATGGAGCCGATGCTCGCCGACTTCCGCAAGGTCGCCGAGAGCCTCGCCTACGTCGAACCGCGGCTCACGGTGGTCACCAACCTCACCGGCACGGTCGCCGCCCCGGGCCAACTGACGTCCCCGGACCACTGGGTCCGCCACGTCCGCGAGGCGGTGCGCTTCGCCGACGGCGTGCGCCGGCTGCGCGACGAGGGCGTCACGCGGTTCGTGGAGGTCGGCCCCGACAGCGTCCTCGCCGCGCTGACCGAGGCGACCCTGGACGCGTACGGCGGCGCGGACGGCGGTCGTCACAACGCGGGGGACGGGGGCGGGGACGGCCCTGTCGTGGTCGCCGTCCAGCGCCGGGACCGGGACGAGACCGAGACGCTCGCGACCGCGCTGGCCCGGCTGCACCTGTCGGGCGCGCGCCCGGACTGGGACGCGTACTTCGCCCCGCACGGCGCACGCCGCGTCCCCCTCCCCACGTACGCCTTCCAGCGCCGCAGGTACTGGCTCGACGCGCCCGCCGCCGCCCGCGACGCCGCCGGCCTCGGCCAGGTCGCCGCCGGGCACCCGCTGCTGAGCGCGGTGGTGGAGTCGCCCGAGACCGGCGCGCCCGTCCTGACCGGCCGTCTCGCCCTGGACACCCACCCCTGGCTGGCCGACCACGCAGTCCTCGGCGCCACCCTGCTGCCCGGCACGGCCTTCGTCGAGATGGCGCTGCGCGCCGGCCGCGAGACGGGCTGCACGCTGCTCGAGGAGCTGACCCAGGAAGCCCCGCTGGTGCTGCCCGACCGCGGCGGAGTCGCCGTACAGGTCGTCGTCGGCCCCGAGGGCGGAATCCCGGACGGCGGCGGCGACGGCGCGCGCACGCCCGGCAGGCGCGGCGTCGCCGTCTACTCCCGCCCCGACCACGCGCCCGGCGACCGGCCGTGGACCCGCCACGTCCGCGGCGTCCTCGCCCCCGCCGCCCCGGGCGGCGACGCGGACGCCTCGGCATGGCCCCCGGCCAACGCCCGCCCCGTGGACGTCGCCGACCTGTACGCCGACCTCGCCCGCCTGGGTTACGGCTACGGCCCCGTCTTCCAGGGACTCAGGGCCGCCTGGCGGCGCGACGGCGAACTGTTCGCCGAGATCGCCCTGCCCGAGAGCAACCACGCCGAGGCAGCCTCCTTCGGCCTCCACCCCGCCCTCCTGGACGCGGCCCTGCACGTGGAGCGCGTCCTCGACGAGGGCCGGGCCGAGGCCGACCGCACCGCACTGCCGTTCGCCTGGACCGGAGTGCGCCTGCACACCACCGGCGCGGCGACCCTGCGCGTACGGCTCACCAAGCCGGGCCCGGACGCGGTGGCGCTGCGCATCACCGACCCGACCGGCGCCCCCGTCGCCACGGTCGACGCGCTGGTCGTGCGGGAGGTCACGGCCGACCAGCTGGCGGCGGCCGGTGCGCCGTCGCACGAGGCGCTGTTCCGCGTCCACTGGGAGGAGCGGGCCGAGGGGGGCGAGCGGGCCGAGGGGGGCGCGACCTCGGAGCCGACACCGCCGCGGGAGGGCCTCGCCGTCGTCGGTCCGGTGCCGGCCGGCCTGGCCGAGAGCGGTTCCTGCCCGTCGTACGCCTCGCTCGCCGCCCTGCGAACGGCCCTGGACGCGGGCGCGTCGCTGCCGCACATCGTGCTGTTCAACGGCGTCGAGGACGCCCTGGGTGCGGAAGGCGGCGCCTCCGTACCGGACCGGGTGCGTGCGGCGACGCAGGAACTGCTCGCCGTGCTCGGCGACTGGCTGGCCGACGCACGCCTCACGGCGGTCCGGCTGGTGGTCCTCACCCGGAACGCGGTGGTCGTGGAGCGCCCGGGCGACTCCGTCGACCTCGCGCAGGCGCCCTTGTGGGGGGTGGTGCGGGCCGCGCAGGCGGAGCATCCGGGGCGGTTCGCGGTGATCGACCTCGACGCCGCCCCCGCGTCGGCCCGGGCACTGCGGGGCGCGCTTGCCTCGTCGGAACCCGAACTCGCCGTCCGGCGTGGAGTCGTACGGGTGCCACGGCTGCGGCCGGTGCCCGGCACGGGCGCACAGGCAGAGGCCGGGGCGCGGCCGGCGGTCGGGGCGGGCTCCGCGGCCGGCGCACGGTCTGTGGCCGGGACACAGTCGGCGGCCGGGCCGCAGCCCGCCGCCGGGACCGACGCCCGGTTCGGTGACGGCACGGTGCTGATCACGGGAGGAACCGGGCTGCTCGGCGCGCTCACCGCCCGGCACCTGGTCACCGACCACGGAGTACGGCACCTGGTGCTCGCCGGCCGTCGGGGCGCGGACGCCCCCGGAGCGAAGGAACTGGCCGCCGAACTGACCGAGTTGGGAGCACGGGTTCGTCTCGCGGCGGTCGACGCCGCCGACCGCGAGGCGCTGGCCGGCCTGCTGGCGTCGGTCCCCGCCGCCCACCCGCTCACCGGCGTCGTGCACGCCGCCGGGGTGATGGACAACGGCCTCGTCGGCTCGCTGACCCCCGAGCAAGTGGCCCGCGTCCTGCGGCCGAAGGCGGACGCCGCCTGGCATCTGCACGAGTTGACCAAAGACCTCGACCTGAGCGCGTTCGTCCTGTACTCGTCGGCCGGCGGGATGATCCTCGCCGCGGGGCAGGCCAACTACGCCGCCGCCAACGTCTTCCTCGACGCCCTGGCCGAACACCGGGCCGCCCAGGGCCTCCCGGCCCACTCCTTGGCCTGGGGCCTGTGGGAAGGCACCGTCGACGCGGGCGAGGAACTCGGCACGACCGACCTCGAACGCGTCAACCGCTCCGGCGTCGCCGAACTGTCCGCGGCAGAGGGCGTCGCCCTGCTCGACGACGCCCTGCGCACGCACCACCCCGTCCTGGCCCCGATCCGCCTGGACCGCGCAGCCCTCGCCCGCCGCGCCGACGAACTCCCCTTTCTGCTACGGGGATTGGCGCGCACGGTAGCCGCAGCGGGATCGGCACGGGAGGGTGCGCGCGCAGGCGACGGGCAAGCCGGTACGCCCACCCTGGAACGCACCCTCGCCGACCTCGGCGAGAGCGACCGCGACCGCTACCTCCTCCAGTTCGTCCAGGGCCACGCCGCCGCCGTCCTCGGCCACGGCGACCCCGCAGCGATCCCCCCGACGCGGGGCTTCACCGAACTGGGCCTCGACTCGCTGGGCGCGATCGAGCTGCGCAACCGGCTCCAGTCCGCGACCGGCCTGCGGCTCCCGGCGACGCTGATGTTCGACCACCCCAACTCCGAGGCGCTGGCCCGGCACCTGCGCACGGAACTCCTGCCGGCACAGGACGGGGACGCGGACGGGGACGCGGACGCGGATGCGGTCCGAACGGAGGGCGGGGGAAAGGCCGCGGGGCGGGACGAGGGATCGATCCGCCGCACGCTGGCATCCATCCCCATCGCCCGGCTCCGCGAGGCCGGACTGCTCGACACCCTCCTCGGCCTCGCCACCGCCCAGCAGGCGAACGGCGATCCGGGCGGCGCGCCCGCGACCGCCGCCGGGAGCAGCGCGGACACCGACGCGGGGAGCACCGCCGGCGACGGCGCCGGCGACAGCTCCGAGGACCGCAGCGAAGCCATCAAGAACATGGACATCGACGACCTGGTACGCGCGGCCATGGCGGCCGGCGACTCCGACTGACGGGAGGGCGACGTGAGCACATCGGTGGAGCAGGTCGTCGAAGCACTGCGCAAGTCCCTGCTGGAGAACGAACGGCTGCGCAAGGAGAACGGCAGCCTCACCGCCGCCGCCAACGAACCCATCGCCATCGTCGCCATGGGCTGCCGGTTCCCCGGCGGCGCAGCCACGCCCGAGGACCTGTGGCGGCTCGTCACCGACGGCGCCGACCTGGTGACCCCCTTCCCCGACGACCGCGGCTGGGACCCCGGCGTCTACGACCCGGAACCCGGCAAACCCGGCAAGAGCTACGCCCGCGAAGGCGGCTTCCTGCACGACGCCGCCGACTTCGACGCCGCGTTCTTCGGCATCTCCCCACGCGACGCCCTGGTCATGGACCCCCAGCAGCGCCTGCTCCTCGAAGTCTGCTGGGAGACCCTGGAACGCGCGGGGATCGACCCCACCACCCTGCGCGGCAGCCGCACCGGCGTCTATGCGGGCGTGATGTACCACGACTACGACGGCGGCAGCGCGGGAAGCTTCGTCTCCGGCCGCGTCGCCTACACCCTGGGCCTGGAGGGCCCCGCAGTCAGCGTCGACACCGCCTGCTCGTCCTCCCTGGTGTCCCTGCACCTCGCCGCGCAGGCCCTGCGATCCGGCGAGTGCTCCCTCGCCCTGGCCGGCGGGGTCACCGTGATGGCGACCCCCGAGATGCTCCTGTACTTCAGCGAACAGCGGGGCCTCGCCCCCGACGGCCGCTGCAAGTCCTTCGCCGGCGCCGCGGACGGCACCGGCTGGGCCGAGGGCGCCGGCATCCTGCTGCTGGAACGCCTGTCCGACGCCCGTCGCAACGGCCACCCCGTCCTCGCCGTGATCCGCGGCTCCGCCGTCAACCAGGACGGCGCCTCCAGCGGCATGACCGCCCCCAACGGACCGGCCCAGCAACGGGTCATCCAGCAGGCGCTCTCCGCGGCGGGCCTGACCGCCGCCGACGTCGACGTGGTCGAGGCCCACGGCACCGGCACGGTCCTCGGCGACCCGATCGAGGCCCAGGCCCTCCTCGCCACCTACGGCAAGGGCCGCCCGGCGGACCGGCCCCTGTGGCTCGGCTCCGTCAAGTCCAACATGGGCCACGCCCAGGCCGCCGCGGGAGTCGCCGGCGTCATCAAGATGGTGCTGGCCATGCGGCACGGACTGCTGCCGCGCACCCTGCACGTCGACCAACCCTCCCCGCGCGTCGACTGGACGACCGGCAACGTCCGCCTCCTCACCGAGAACCGCACCTGGGAACGCCCCTCCGCGGGAGCCCCCCGGCGGGCCGCCGTGTCCTCGTTCGGGCTGAGCGGCACCAACGCCCACGTGATCGTGGAGCAGGTCCCGTCGTCGGTGGACGAGGTGGAGAGGCCGGTGGCTGGGGTGGGGTTGCCGGTGGTGCCGTGGGTGGTGTCGGGTAAGTCGGCGGCTGCGTTGGCGGGGCAGGCGCAGAGACTGCTGCTGTCGGTGGGTGCTGGGTGTTCGGCGGTGGATGTGGCGTATTCGCTGGCCACGTCCCGGGCTGGGTTCGAGCATCGTGCGGTGGTGGTGGGGGACGGCTCCGATGTCGGGGTTCTGTGTGGTGGGCTGGCTGCGGTGGCGGCTGGTGTGCCGGGGCCGGGTGTGGTGTCGGGGGTGGTGCGTCGGGGTGGGCGGACGGCGTTCTTGTTCACGGGGCAGGGGGCGCAGCGGCTCGGTATGGGGCGGGAGTTGTATGCGGCTTATCCGGTGTTCGCGGCGGCGTTCGATGCGGTGGCGGGTGAGCTGGATGTGCTTCTCGACCGGCCTCTTCGCGAGGTGGTGTGGGGCGAGGACGAGGGGCTGTTGGAGCGGACCGGCTTCGCTCAGCCTGCGTTGTTTGCGTTTGAGGTGGCGTTGTTCCGGTTGTTGGAGTCGTGGGGGGTGCGGCCGGACTTCGTTGCGGGGCATTCCGTTGGCGAAATCGCTGCGGCGCATGTGGCGGGTGTGTTGTCGCTGGCGGATGCGGTGCGGTTGGTGGCTGCTCGGGGCCGGTTGATGGAGGCGTTGCCGGCGGGTGGGGCGATGGTGGCGGTGCAGGCGTCCGAGGACGAGGTACGGCTGCTGCTCACCGGCGATGTCGGCATTGCCGCGGTCAATGGCCCGCAGGCGGTGGTGGTCTCGGGTGCGGAGAGCGCGGTGTCGGAGGTCGCGGCTCGTTTTGAGGCCGAGGGGCGGAAGACGACCCGCCTGGCGGTGTCCCACGCGTTCCACTCGTCGCTGATGGAGCCGATGCTCGCGGAGTTCCGTGAGGTGGCGAGTCGGCTGACGTATGGGCAGCCGGGGATAGCGGTGCTCTCGACGGTGAGCGGTGCTCTCGCGGAGGAGATGGCGACTCCCGGGTACTGGGTGCGGCAGGTCCGGGAGGCGGTCCGCTTCGCCGACACCGTCCGCGTGCTGGAGGCCGAAGGCGTCACCCGTTTCCTGGAGCTGGGCCCGGACGGTGTGCTGGCAGGGATGGCTCGCCAGAGCGTGGACTCCGAGGACGCGGTCGTGGTGGCGTCGTCGCGTCGGAATCGTCCCGAGCCCGAGACGCTGGTCACTGCGCTGGCCCGGCTGCATGTCTCCGGTGCGGCGGTGGATTGGGACGCGTTCTTCGCCGGGACCGGCGCGCGGCGGGTCGATCTGCCGACGTACGCCTTCCAGCGGGAGCGCTACTGGCTCGACGTACCGCGTAACTCCGGAGACGTTGCGTCGGCAGGGCTGGTGCCGACGGGGCATCCGCTGCTCGCCGCCACGGTCACGCTGGCCGACTCGGACGGCATCGTGCTCACCGGACGCCTTTCGACACAGGTCCAGTCCTGGCTGGCCGATCACCGGGTGGGCGATGCGCTGCTGTTTCCCGGCAGCGGCTTCGTGGAGCTGGCCATGCGGGCGGGCGACCACGTGGGATGCGACGCGCTGGAAGAGCTGGCGCTCCACGCTCCGCTGGTGCTGCCCGAGTCCGGCGGCGTGCAGGTGCAGGCCGCGGTGGGTGCGGCGGACGGTTCCGGACGTCGCACGCTCTCGGTGCATTCGCGTGCCGAGGACCGGGCGGACGGGGCGTGGACGCTGCATGCGGAGGGTGTGCTGGCCCCGGCTGGTCCGGAGCCGGAGTTCGAGTTGTCCGCGTGGCCCCCGTTGGATGCGGTCGCGATCGATCTGGCGGGTGCTTACGAGGAATTGGCCCGGCTCGGATATGAGTACGGCCCGATGTTCCGAGGGCTGGGGGCGGCCTGGCGGCGCGGCGACGAGTTGTTCGCCGAGGTGGCGCTTCCGGACGCGTCCGCCGTCGAGGGGTTCGGCATTCATCCGGCGTTGCTGGATGCGGCGATGCATGTGGCTCTGGTCGGTGGTACCGAGGGTGGTGAGCCGGTGCTGCCGTTCGTGTGGAACGACGTGCGGTTGCATGCGGTGGGTGCGTCCGTGGTGCGGGTGCGGGTGACGCGGCCGACGTCGGAGAGCCTGTCGGTGCAGGTGGCTGACGCTTCCGGGCGACCGGTGGTGTCGGTCGGATCCGTTGTCGGGCGTGCGGTGTCGGCCGAGCAGCTTGGCACCGCGCATGACGAGTCGCTGTTCCGTGTGCGGTGGAGTCCGCTGTCGGGTGCTGCGATTGCCGGGACGGAGTGGACGACCTGGGAAGAGCTGCCCGCAGAGGGTCCTGTCACGGGGACCGTGGTGCTCATGTGCGCCGCGGTCGAGGGTGACGTGCCGGCGGCGGTGCGGGCGGGGACGTATCGGGTCCTGGACGTCGTACGGAAGTGGCAGGCCGACGAGCGGTTCGCCGGGGCGACGCTGGCGGTCGTGACGCATCGGGCCGTGGCCACCGAGGCCGGTGCGCCGGTGGATGTGACGCAGGCTCCGGTGTGGGGGCTCGTGCGCGCGGCACAGGCCGAGAACCCGGGGCGCTTCGTTCTGGTGGACACCGATGAATCGTCCGGCGGGGTGGGCGCTGCTCTCGCGGCGGGTGAGCCGGAAGTGGCGGTGCGGGAGGGCCGGGTGTTCGTGCCGCGGCTCGTGCGGCTGGAGGTGCCGGTTCGGGGGGACCGGGTGGTGTGGGATGCCGCGGGCACGGTGCTGGTCACGGGTGGTACCGGTGGTCTGGGTGCTCTGGTGGCGCGGCACTTGGTGGTGGAGCACGGTGTACGGCACCTGGTGCTGACCAGCCGCCGTGGCCTGGAGGCTCCCGGGGCTCAGGAGTTGCGGGCGGAGCTGGGTCGGCTGGGCGCCGAGGTCGCGGTCATCGCGTGCGATGTGGCGGACCGTGCGGCGCTCGAGGACGTTCTGGCCTGGATACCCGACGAGCGTCCGCTGCGGGGTGTCGTGCATGCGGCCGGTGTGCTCGATGACGGGTTGGTGGGGTCGTTGACGCCGGAGCGCGTGGACGCCGTGCTCGCGGCGAAGGCGGACGCGGCCTGGTATCTGCACGAGTTGACGCGGGACCTCGACCTCACGGCGTTCGTGCTGTTCTCGTCGGTCGCGGGGACGCTCGGTTCGACCGGACAGGCCAACTACGCGGCCGCCAACGCCTTCCTGGACGCGCTCGCCCTGCAGCGCCGGGCGGAAGGGCCGCTGCCCGCGGCATCGATGGCGTTCGGGTTGTGGGACGTCGGCCTGGGTGGCGAGCTGGCGGCTGTCGATGTGGAGCGGATGCGACGGGCGGGGATGCCCGCGTTGTCCGTGGAGGAGGGGCTGGCGCTGTTCGACGCGAGTGTGGCGTCGGGCGAGGCTGCCGTGGTGGCGGTGCGGTGGGACCTGGGGGTGCTGGGCGGGTCGGATGCCGTGCCGCCGCTGCTGCGCGGGCTGGTGCGGGTGCCGGGTCGGCGGGTGGCGCGAGTGGCGGGGGGTGTGGACGGCTCGGCGTTGCGGGGCCGGCTGGCGGGTCTGGCGGGTGTGGATCGTCGGCGGGTGGTTGTGGAGTTGGTGCGGGGGCATGTGGCGGGTGTTCTCGGGCATGCGTCGGTGGATGCGGTGGCGCCGGACCGGGCGTTCGAGGAGTTGGGTTTCGATTCGCTGACCGCGGTGGAGTTGCGGAACGCGTTGAACGCGGCGGTCGGGCTTCGGTTGCCGGCGACGTTGGTGTTCGATCAGCCGACGGCTGAGGCGGTGGCCGATCACCTTCTGGCGCTCCTGGACGGCAGGGCCGAAGCCGACGCCGCTGCGGTGGCTCCCGTCCGGCGAGTTGGCAATGACGACGACCCCGTGGTCATCGTCGGCATGGCCTGCCGGTTCCCGGGGGGAGTGTCGACCCCGGAGGAGCTATGGCGGCTGGTCGCCGATGGCGTGGACGCCGTCACCGACCTTCCCGGGGACCGCGGTTGGGACCCGGGCATCTACGACCCGGAACCGGGCGCTCCGGGCAAGACCTACGCCCGTTCGGGCGGATTCCTGCACGAAGCCGCCGAGTTCGACGCGGACTTCTTCGGTATCTCCCCGCGTGAGGCGTTGGTGATGGATCCACAGCAGAGGCTGCTGCTGGAGACGTCCTGGGAGGCGTTCGAAAGGGCCGGGATCGACCCGGCGACACTCAAGGGCAGCTCCACCGGTGTCTATGCGGGCGTGATGTACCACGACTACGGCGGGGGCAGCGCCGGCAGCTTCGTCTCTGGCAGGGTCGCTTACACGCTCGGGCTGGAAGGGCCCGCGTTGACGGTGGACACGGCGTGTTCGTCGTCGTTGGTGTCGTTGCATTTGGCGGCGCAGGCGCTGCGGTCGGGGGAGTGCTCCCTGGCGCTCGCCGGCGGCGTGACGGTGATGGGGACGCCGGAGACGCTGGTGTACTTCAGCGAACAGCGCGGACTCGCCCCCGACGGGCGCTGCAAGTCCTTCTCCGATGCGGCAGACGGAGTCGCGTGGGGTGAGGGCGCCGGGGTCTTGCTGTTGGAGCGGTTGTCGGATGCGCGGCGGAATGGGCATCCGGTGCTGGCCGTGGTGTGTGGGTCGGCGGTGAATCAGGATGGTGCGTCGAATGGTCTGACGGCGCCGAACGGTCCGGCGCAGCGCCGGGTGATCCGGCAGGCGTTGGTGAATGCGGGCGTGTCGGCGGCGGATGTCGATGTGGTGGAAGCGCACGGTACCGGCACCCGGTTGGGAGACCCGATCGAGGCACAGGCCCTGCTCGCCACCTACGGCCAGGACCGGTCGCATGACGAGCCGTTGTGGCTGGGGTCGGTGAAGTCGAATCTGGGGCACACGCAGGCTGCTGCGGGTGTCGCGGGGGTCATCAAGATGGTGATGGCGATGCGGCACGGGGTATTGCCGCAGTCGCTTCATGCGGGCGAGCCCAGTGGGCAGGTGGACTGGTCCGAGGGCCGCGTCGAGCTGCTACGAGAGGCGGTGGTGTGGCCGGATCGGGGGCGGCCGCGTCGTGCGGGGGTGTCGTCGTTCGGGCTGAGCGGGACGAATGCGCATGTGATCGTGGAGCAGGTCCCGTCGTCGGTGGACGAGGTGGAGAGGCCGGTGGCTGGGGTGGGGTTGCCGGTGGTGCCGTGGGTGGTGTCGGGGCGGACGGCGGCTGCGTTGGCGGGGCAGGCGGAGAAGCTGCTGCCGGTGGCTGGTGGGTGCGATGTGCTGGATGTGGCGTATTCGCTGGCCACGTCCCGGGCTGGGTTCGAGCATCGTGCGGTGGTGGTGGGTGAGGGTGTTGAGGCTCTGCGGGACGGTCTGAGTGGTGTGGCGGCTGGTGTGCCGGGGCCGGGTGTGGTGTCGGGGGTGGTGCGTCGGGGTGGGCGGACGGCGTTCTTGTTCACGGGGCAGGGGGCGCAGCGGCTCGGTATGGGCCGGGAGTTGTATGCGGCTTATCCGGTGTTCGCGGCGGCGTTCGATGCGGTGGCGGGTGAGCTGGATGTGCTTCTCGATCGGCCGTTGCGGGATGTGGTGTGGGGCGAGGACGGAGGGCTGTTGGAGCGAACCGGCTTCGCTCAGCCTGCTCTGTTTGCGTTCGAGGTGGCGTTGTTCCGGTTGGTGGAGTCGTGGGGGGTGCGGCCGGACTTCGTTGCGGGGCATTCGGTCGGTGAGGTGGCTGCGGCGCATGTGGCGGGTGTGTTGTCGCTGGCGGATGCGGTGCGGTTGGTGGCTGCTCGGGGCCGGTTGATGGAGGCGTTGCCGGCGGGTGGGGCGATGGTGGCGGTGCAGGCGTCCGAGGACGAGGTACGGCCGCTGCTCACCGGCGATGCCGGCATTGCCGCGGTCAACGGCCCGCAGGCGGTGGTGGTTTCGGGGTCTGAGGACGCGGTCACCTTGGTCACCGCCGAACTGGAGGCCCGGGGCCGCAGGACGACCCGGCTTGCTGTCTCGCATGCGTTCCACTCGGTGTTGATGGAGCCGATGCTGGCCGAGTTCCGTGAGGTGGCCGACGGGCTTGCCTTCGGGCGGCCGGGGATAGCGGTGCTCTCGACGGTGAGCGGTGCTCTCGGCGAGGATCTGACCGATCCCGGTTACTGGGTGCGCCAGGTCCGGGAACCGGTCCGTTTCGCCGACACCGTCCGCGTCCTGGAGGCCGAAGGAGTCACGCAGTTCCTCGAACTCGGCCCCGACGGTGTGCTTACCGGAATGGCTCAGCAGTTGATCACGGAGGAGCACGCCCTGCTGGCGGCAGCCTCCCGTCGTAACCGCCCGGAACCCGAAACCCTTGTCACCGCACTCGCCCAGCTCCACGTCCACGGCGTGGACCTGGACTGGGAGGCATTCTTCACCGGCTCCGGTGCGCGGCGGATCGACCTGCCGACCTACGCCTTCCAGCGCCGCCGATACTGGATGAACGCGCCCACTACGGGCAGCGAAGCCGTCGAGGTCGGTTTGACGTCTGCTGGGCATCCGTTGCTGGGTGCGGTGGTGCCGTCGCCGGATTCGGACGGGGTGACGTTCACGGGTCGGTTGTCGCTGGGTTCGCACGGGTGGATTGCGGATCATGCGGTGCTGGGCCGTGTGTTGTTGCCGGGTGCGGGTTTCGTGGAGCTGGCGACGTGGGTGGGGGACCAGGTCGGTTGCGGGGTTGTGGAGGAGCTGGCGCTGCAGGCGCCGCTGGTGCTGTCCGGGTCGGGTGGTGTGCGGGTCCAGGTCGTGGTGGGTGCGGGGGACGGTTCGGGCCGTCGTACGGTCTCGGTGCATGCGCGTGCGGAGGAGCAGGCGGACGGGGCGTGGACGCTGCATGCGGAGGGTGTGCTGGCCCCGGCTGGTCCGGAGCCGGAGTTCGAGTTGTCCGCGTGGCCGCCGGCGGATGCGTCTGCGATTGATCTGGCGGGGGCGTATGGAGGGCTTGCCGGTGTCGGGTATGAGTACGGGCCGACGTTTCAGGGGCTGAAGTCCGCTTGGCGGCGTGGTCGGGAACTGTTCGCCGAGGTGGAGCTGCCGGGTGAGCCGGCGGGGTTCGGCATTCATCCGGCGTTGCTGGATGCGGCGATGCATGTGGCTCTGATCGGTGGTACCGAGGGTGGTGAGCCGGTGCTGCCGTTCGTGTGGAACGACGTGCGGTTGCACGCGGTGGGTGCGTCGGCGGTGCGGGTGCGGGTGACGAGGCCGACGTCGGAGAGCCTCACACTTGAGGTGGCCGATGCTTCCGGCCGGCCGGTGATGTCGGTCGGGTCGGTCGTCGGACGCCCGGTGTCGGCGGAGCAACTGGGCACCCCGCGTGATGAGTCGCTGTTCCATGTCGAGTGGAGCCCTGTGGCTGCCACAGCTGTGACCGACGGGCAGTGGACGGCCTGGGAGGACCTGGAAACGGACGGGTCGGTGTCGGGTGTGGTGGTCTTCGACTGCGCCACGATCGATGACGGTGTTCCGGCGGCGGTGCGGGCGCACACGCACCGTGTGCTGGACGTCGTACAGGATTGGCTGGCCGGGGAGCGGTTCGCGGAGGCGACGCTCGCCGTCGTCACGCACGGGGCCGTGGCCACCGAGGCCGGTGCGCCGGTGGATGTGACGCAGGCTCCGGTGTGGGGCCTCGTGCGCGCGGCACAGGCCGAGAACCCGGGGCGCTTCGTTCTGGTGGACACCGATGAATCGTCCGGCGGGGTGGGCGCTGCTCTCGCGGCGGGCGAGCCGGAAGTGGCGGTGCGGGAGGGCCGGGTGTTCGTGCCGCGGCTCGTGCGGCTGAAGGTGCCGGTTCGGGGGGACCGGGTGGTGTGGGATGCCGCGGGCACGGTGCTGGTCACGGGTGGTACCGGTGGTCTGGGTGCGCTGGTGGCGCGGCACTTGGTGGTGGAGCACGGTGTACGGCACCTGGTGCTGACCAGCCGCCGTGGCCTGGAGGCTCCTCAAGCTGTCGATTTGCAAGCAGAGTTGGAGGAGTTGGGCGCCGAAGTCGTGATCGCCGCCTGTGACGTCGCCGACCGGGAGTCGCTCGCGAGGCTGTTGGGCGCCGTTTCGGACGAGCGTCCGCTGCGGGGTGTCGTGCATGCGGCCGGTGTGCTCGATGACGGGTTGGTGGGGTCGTTGACGCGGGAGCGCGTGGACGCCGTGCTCGCGGCGAAGGCGGACGCGGCCTGGTATCTGCACGAGTTGACGCGGGGCCTCGACCTCACGGCGTTCGTGCTGTTCTCGTCTCTGGCCGGGACCCTCGGTTCGGCGGGGCAGGCCAACTACTCGGCGGCCAACGCGTTTCTCGACACGCTCGCCCGGCGCCGAAGGGCGGACGGCCTCCCTGCGGTGTCCCTCGCGTTCGGGTTATGGGACGTCGGCTTGGGCGGAGGCATGACCGCCGCCGGCGCGGAGCGGATGCGACGGGCGGGGATGCCCGCGTTGTCCGTGGAGGAGGGGCTGGCGCTGTTCGACGCGGGCGTGGCGTCGGGCGAGGCTGCCGTGGTGGCGGTGCGGCTGGACGTGGCAGTGCTGCGGGAGGCCGAGGCGGTTCCTGCGTCATTGCGTGGGCTGGTGCGGGTGCCGGGTCGGCGGGTGGCGCGGGTGGCGGGGGGTGTGGACGGCTCGGCGTTGCGGGGCCGGCTGGCGGGTCTGGCGGGTGTGGATCGTCGGCGGGTGGTTGTGGAGTTGGTGCGGGGGCATGTGGCGGGTGTTCTCGGGCATGCGTCGGTGGATGCGGTGGCGCCGGACCGGGCGTTCGAGGAGTTGGGTTTCGATTCGCTGACCGCGGTGGAGTTGCGGAACGCGTTGAACGCGGCGGCCGGGCTTCGGTTGCCGGCGACGTTGGTGTTCGATCAGCCGACGGCTGAGGCGGTGGCCGATCACCTTCTGGCGCTCCTGGACGGCAGGGCCGAAGCCGACGCCGCTGCGGTGGCTCCCGTCCGGCGAGCTGGCAATGACGGCGACCCCGTGGTCATCGTCGGCATGGCCTGCCGCTATCCCGGTGGGGTCACCACCCCCGAGGATCTGTGGCGACTCGTGGCCGACGGTGTCGACGCGATCTCGGACCTTCCGGCCGACCGTGGGTGGGACGAGAACGTCTACGACCCGGAGATCGGCAAACCCGGCAAGACCTACACCCGAGCCGGCGGATTCCTGCACGATGCCGCCGAGTTCGACGCGGACTTCTTCGGCATTTCGCCGCGTGAGGCGTTGGTGATGGATCCACAGCAGAGGCTGCTGCTGGAGACGTCCTGGGAGGCGTTCGAAAGGGCCGGGATCGACCCGGCGACGCTGAAGGGCAGTTCGACCGGTGTCTTCGCCGGCGTGATGTATCACGACTACGGAGGCGGGGGCAGCGCCGGCAGCTTCGTGTCCGGCAGGGTCGCTTACACGCTCGGGCTGGAAGGGCCCGCGTTGACGGTGGACACGGCGTGTTCGTCGTCGTTGGTGTCGTTGCATTTGGCGGCGCAGGCGCTGCGGTCGGGGGAGTGCTCCCTGGCGCTCGCCGGCGGCGTGACGGTGATGGGGACGCCGGAGACGCTGGTGTACTTCAGCGAACAGCGCGGACTCGCCCCCGACGGTCGGTGTCGTTCCTTTGCTGCGGGTGCTGGGGGTACGGGGTGGGGTGAGGGTGCTGGGGTTTTGTTGTTGGAGCGGTTGTCGGATGCGCGGCGGAACGGGCATCCGGTGCTGGCGGTGGTGTGTGGGTCGGCGGTGAATCAGGATGGTGCGTCGAATGGTCTGACGGCGCCGAATGGTCCGGCGCAGCGGCGGGTGATCCGGCAGGCGTTGGTGAATGCCGGGTTGCGTGGTGCGGATGTGGATGTGGTGGAGGCGCACGGTACGGGCACGGTGTTGGGTGATCCGATCGAGGCGCAGGCGTTGCTGGCGACGTATGGGCAGGACCGGCCGGTGGGTGAGCCGTTGTGGCTGGGGTCGGTGAAGTCGAATCTGGGTCATACGCAGGCTGCTGCGGGTGTTGCGGGGGTCATCAAGATGGTGATGGCGATGCGGCATGGGGTGTTGCCGCGGTCGCTGCATGTGGATGAGCCCAGTTCGCGGGTGGACTGGTCCGAGGGCGATGTGGTGTTGCTGGGGGAGGCGGTGGTGTGGCCGGATCGGGGGCGGCCGCGTCGTGCGGGGGTGTCGTCGTTCGGGCTGAGCGGGACGAATGCGCATGTGATCGTGGAGCAGGCTCCGGAGGTTGAGGGGGCGGAGTCCCGGGCGTCGGCTGGGGTGGGGTTGCCGGTGGTGCCGTGGGTGGTGTCGGGTAAGTCGGCGGCTGCGTTGGCGGGGCAGGCGCAGAGACTGCTGCTGTCGGTGGGTGCTGGGTGTTCGGCGGTGGATGTGGCGTATTCGCTGGCCACGTCCCGGGCTGGGTTCGAGCATCGTGCGGTGGTGGTGGGGGACGGCTCCGATGTCGGGGTTCTGTGTGGTGGGCTGGCTGCGGTGGCGGCTGGTGTGCCGGGGCCGGGTGTGGTGTCGGGGGAGGTGCGTCGGGGTGGGCGGACGGCGTTCCTGTTCACGGGGCAGGGGGCGCAGCGGCTCGGTATGGGGCGGGAGTTGTATGCGGCTTATCCGGTGTTCGCGGCGGTGTTCGATGCGGTTGTCGGTGAGTTGGATGCGCTTCTCGACCGGCCTCTTCGCGAGGTGGTGTGGGGCGAGGACGAGGGGCTGTTGGAGCGGACCGGCTTCGCTCAGCCTGCGTTGTTTGCGTTTGAGGTGGCGTTGTTCCGGTTGGTGGAGTCGTGGGGGGTGCGGCCGGACTTCGTTGCGGGGCATTCGGTCGGTGAGGTGGCTGCGGCGCATGTGGCGGGTGTGTTGTCGCTGGCGGATGCGGCGCGGTTGGTGGCTGCTCGGGGCCGGTTGATGGAGGCGTTGCCGGCGGGTGGGGCGATGGTGGCGGTGCAGGCGTCCGAGGACGAGGTACGGCCGCTGCTCACCGGCGATGTCGGCATAGCCGCGGTCAATGGCCCGCAGGCTGTGGTGGTTTCCGGGACGGAAGAGGCCGTCATGGCCGTCGTGGATGTGCTGGAGGCCCAGGACCGTAGGACCACGCGGTTGGCGGTGTCCCACGCGTTCCACTCGGTGTTGATGGAGCCGATGCTCGCGGAGTTCCGTGAGGTCGCGAGTCGGCTGACGTATGCGCAGCCGCGGATAGCGGTGCTCTCGACGGTGAGCGGTGTTCTCGGCGAGGACCTGACCGATCCCGGCTACTGGGTGCGCCAGGTCCGGGAACCGGTCCGTTTCGCCGACACCGTCCGCGTCCTGGAGGCCGAAGGAGTCACGCAGTTCCTCGAACTCGGCCCCGACGGTGTGCTTACCGGGATGGCTCAGCAGTCGATCACGGAGGAGCACGCCCTGCTGGCGGCAGCCTCCCGTCGTAACCGCCCGGAACCCGAAACCCTTGTCACCGCACTCGCCCAGCTCCACGTCCACGGCGTGGACCTGGACTGGGAGGCGTTCTTCACCGGGACCGGTGCGCGGCGGGTGGACCTGCCGACCTACGCGTTCCAGCGCCGCCGCTACTGGGTTCCGCCCGTGACACCCCACACCGACGCCACCGCCGCCGGCCAGACGGCTCTGGACCACCCGGTCCTGGCCGCCGCGGTCCCCGCCCCGGACGGACAGACCGTCACCTTCACCGCCCGCCTGTCCGCCACCACCCACCCCTGGATCACCGACCACGACGTCCTGGGCACCGTCCTGCTCCCCGGCACCGCCTTCGTCGAACTCGCCGTCACCGCAGGCAGCCACCTTGGCTGCCCCGCCCTGGAAGAACTCGCTCTCCAAACCCCCCTCACCCTCCCCGCCACCGGCGGCATCCAGGTACACGTCCTGGTCGGCGCCCCCGACACCTCCGGACGGCGCGGCGTCACCATCCACTCCCGCCCCGAAACCCACGAGCAGGACGCCTGGACCCTCCACGCACAAGGCACCCTCACCCCACCCACCCCCCACACCACCCCCCAAACCACCCCCGACCCCGCCCCCTGGCCCCCCACCGGCGCCACCCCCCTCGACCTCACCCACGCCTACGACCGCCTCGCCGGCCTCGGCTACCACTACGGCCCCGCCTTCCAAGGCCTAACCTCCGCCTGGCAACACGGCCACGACCTCTACGCCAACATCACCCTCCCCGACCACACCCACCCCGACGCCACCCGCTTCACCCTCCACCCCGCCCTCCTCGACGCCGCCCTCCACCCCGCCCTCCTCGGCATCTCGGATGAAGACGGCACCGGCCGGCCCATGCTCCCGTTCGCTTGGGAAGGCGTCGAACTCCACACCCCCGGCGTCTCCGAGGTGCGAGTGCACATCACCCGCGCGCCGCACGGCGACGGCATCGCCCTGCGCATCACCGACCGGAACGGCTTGCCGGTGCTGTCCGTGAAAACTTTGGTGTCACGCCCGGTGACGGCGGAACAACTGGGCCACGGCACCGGCGACTCACTGTTCGTCATCGAATGGAGTGCCCTGCGGCCCAGCGGCGAGACAACGCCCACGCCCCCGGAGCTGACGGCCTGGGAGCAACTGCCGGCCGAAGGACCGGTAACGGGCGTGGTCGTGCTCCACCCCACTCAGCCCGCCGAGCCCGCCGAGCCCGCCGAGAGGACCGGAATCGACGAGACTGCCGGCCTCCGTCACCACGCCGACATCCCCACCACCGTCCGCAGAACCACAGAACACGTCCTCACCGCCCTCCAGACCTGGCTGGCCGACGAACGCTTCGCGGACGCCACCCTCGCGGTCGTCACCCACCACGCGGTCGCCACCACCGAGGGAGCCTCCGTGGACGTCACCCAGGCGCCGTTGTGGGGCCTGGTCCGGGCCGCGCAGGCCGAGAACCCGGGCCGCTTCCGCCTCGTCGACACCGACGAGGCGACCGTACCTCCCACCGCCCTGGCACTCGGCGAGCCGGAGATGGCCGTACGAGGCGGCCGAGCATTCATCCCCAGGCTCACGCCCCTCGACGCCCCACCGAAGACGGAACCCCCTGCCGACACCGCCGGTCCCGCCTCCGCCGCCCCCCACCCCCCCTGCACGCCTTGGCCCTCCGACGGCACCGTCCTGATCACCGGCGGCACCGGAGGCCTCGGCGCCCTCCTCGCTCGCCACCTCGTCACCGAGCACGGCGTCCGCCACCTCCTCCTCACCAGCCGCCGCGGTCCCGAGGCCCCGGGCGCCGCCGCCCTGCGCTCCGAACTGACCGGGGCCGGTGCCGACGTCACCGTCGCAGCCTGCGATGCCGCCGACCGGGAGGCGCTCGCCGCCCTGCTGGCCGGCATTCCGGACGACCGTCCGTTGCGCGCCGTCGTGCACGCGGCCGGCGTGGCCGACAACGGCCTGATCGGCGCGCTCACCCCCGAGCGACTGGACGCCGTCCTCGCGCCGAAGGCGGACGCGGCCTGGCACCTGCACGAGCTGACCGCGGACCTGGACCTGACCGCGTTCGTGATGCTGTCGTCGGCCGGTGGACTGGTGATGGCGGCCGGGCAGGGCAACTACGCGGCGGCGAACGTCTTTCTGGACGCGCTCGCCCATCACCGCCGCGCCGCAGGGCTCCCCGCGACGGCCCTGGCCTACGGACTGTGGGGCGTGAGCAGCGGGCTCGCCGCCGAACTGGGCGAGGCCGACCTGGAACGGATGCGGCGTTCCGGCACCCCGCCGCTCTCGGCCGAAGAGGGCCTGCGCCTGTTCGACGCGTCCCTCACAGCAAGCACGCCGACCACCCCGACGACCCCAACCACCACTCCCACCACCCCAACCACTCACACAACCCGAACCACTCCTACAACCGAAACCACTCCCACGCCCGCACCCCCAGCCGCCCCCGTCCCCCTGCGCATCGACCGAGCCGCCCTGCGCAACCGCCCGGACGAAGTCCCCGCCCTCCTGCGAGGGCTGGTGCCCGAGAGCCGTCACCGAAAGGCGGCGCCCGGTACGGCAGGACCCACCTCCGACGCGGGCGACGCACTGCGGCAGCGGCTCGCCGTCCTGGACGACGACCAGCGTGCCCGCGCCGTGCTGGACGCGGTCCGCGGGCATGTCGCCGGCGTCCTGGGCCACGCGTCCGGTGAGGACGTCGAACCCCACCGCCCCTTCGGGGAACTGGGCTTCGACTCGCTCTCGGCCGTCGAACTGCGCAACGGGCTCAATCGGGCCACCGGTCTTCGGCTGCCCGCGACCCTGGTGTTCGACTACCCGTCCGCCGCAGCCGTCGCCGACCACATCCACGAACTCCTGCGGCCGGTCCTCGACGGGACGCGTTCCGGCTCGCGGAACGCATACGCGAACGCCCTGTCCGCCGTCGACGCCGAACTCACCCGACTGGAGACGCTGTTCGCGCAAGTGGAACACGATGAAACCGGTGAAAAGGAACGCGACCGGATAGCGGCCCGATTGCGGGCGATCGCCTCCAAATGGGCCGACGGCCACCCGGCGTCGGACTCCGCCTCCGCCATCGCATCCGGCCCCGTCACGGCCTCCGCCTCCGCCTCCGTATCCGCCTCCACGGACAGGACCGGAGCGGACGACGACGGAACGGATTTGAGCGACGTCACGGCGGACGAGCTGTTCGACATCCTCGACGGCGAGCTGGAGACCCCTGCCCAGTGACCCGGACGCGGTGAGGGGGACGCCTGACCTGGGCGTCCCCGCACCCCAGCAGCCGGTCTAGGGGTGACTGGGGTGCGGTTAAGGGTCGGCCCAGGTTGGCCCCCACAAAGGTGGTCCGTAGCCTCGAGCCGGCGCGGAAGTCCTTGACGAAGGGCCCGCCGACGACGGAAACCGAGCCCGGGGCAATCGACCGGGGGAAACCGATCGGGGAAACCCAGACCGGGAAACCGATCGGGGAAACCGAGACCGGGGGAAACCCAGACCGGGGAAGACCGAGAAATCCGAACACCGAGAAAACCGGCACCGAGAAAACCGGCATCGAGAAGACCGTCGCCGAGAAGTCCCGTCCCAGGGCCTCGGAGATCCGTGAACCGTGAGGAGTGGACCTCGGTGAGCAATGAGCAGAGGCTTCTCGAATACCTCAAACGCGCCACCGCCGATTTGCGCGACGCGCGGAAGCGGCTCGCCGAGAACGAGCGGCAGGCGAATGAGCCGATCGCCGTCGTCGCCATGGCCTGCCGTTACCCGGGCGGCGTCGATTCGCCGGAGGGCCTGTGGGACCTCGTGACGGACGGCGTGGACGCGATCTCGGCCTTCCCGTCCGACCGAGGCTGGGCCGAGGACGTGTACGACCCGGAGCCGGGCCGGCCCGGGAGGACGTACGCGCGTGAGGGCGGTTTCCTGTACGACGCCGGCGACTTCGACAGCGACTTCTTCGGCATCAGCCCGCGTGAATCGCTCGGGATGGACCCCCAGCAGAGGCTGCTGCTGGAGGTGTCCTGGGAGGTGTTCGAGCGGGCCGGGATCGACCCGGTGTCGCTGAGGGGCAGTTCGACGGGTGTCTTCGCCGGGGTGATGTATCACGACTACGCCCTGGGGCGGTCCGCCGCGAGTTCCAGCGGCGGCAGTCTCGTCTCCGGCCGGGTCGCGTACAGCCTGGGGTTCGAGGGGCCGGCCGTCACCGTGGACACGGCATGCTCGTCGTCGCTGGTGGCACTGCACTGGGCCGGACAGGCGCTGCGCCGCCGGGACTGCGACCTCGCCCTGGCGGGCGGCGTGACGGTGATGTCCACGCCCGACATGTTCGTCTACTTCAGCGAGCAGCGGGGCCTCGCCTCGGACGGCCGGTCGAAGTCGTTCTCCGCGTCCGCCGACGGGGTCGCCTGCTCCGAGGGTGCGGGTGTGCTGCTGCTGGAGAGGCTGTCCGACGCCCGTCGCAACGGGCACCCGGTCCTCGCGGTGATCCGCGGCTCCGCCGTCAACCAGGACGGCGCCTCCCACGGCCTCACCGCCCCCAACGGCCCCTCACAGCAGCGGGTCATCCGGCAGGCGCTGGCGAACGCGGGCCTGTCCGCGGCCGACGTGGACGCCGTCGACGGACACGGCACCGGCACGCGGCTCGGCGACCCCATCGAGGCACAGGCGCTGCTCGCCACGTACGGTCAGGACCGGCCGGAGGACGAGCCGTTGTGGCTCGGCTCGGTGAAGTCCAACATCGGGCACACGCAGGCGGCGGCGGGCACGGCGGGCATCATCAAGATGGTCGAGGCCATGCGGCACGGCCGGCTGCCGAAGTCCCTGCACCTCGACCGGCCTTCCCCGCATGTGGAGTGGTCTCAGGGCAACGTCCGGCTGCTCACCGAGGAGGTCGACTGGCCGGACCGGGGACGTCCGCGCCGGGCCGGTGTCTCCTCGTTCGGCATGAGCGGCACGAACGCCCACGTCATCATCGAGCAGGTCCCGCGGCCCGAGGCATCCCTGGAGCCCGCCGAGCCAAAGGAACTCAACGAGTACGAGCACGAGTGCGACAAGGCCGGCACGAGGACGGGCGTACGGCTGCCCGTCCTCGCCTGGGTGCTGTCGGGACGGACGCCGGACGCGCCGGCCGGACAGGCGCGCAAGCTGCTGGCCGCCACCGGACCGGACCCCCGTGACCCCGTGTCCGTCAACGCGGCGCCTGCGAACCCGGCGTCCGCGAACCCCGCCTCCACCGACCGCACCTCCGCCCACCCCACCGCCGCCGCCCCCACCCACACCTCCACGGATCCGGCCTCCGCGCTGGACATCGCCTACTCCCTGGCGACCTCACGAGCCCGGTTCGAGCACCGGGCGGCCGTCGTCGGCCGGGACCGGGAGGAACTCACCCGCGGACTCGCGGCGCTGGCGGCCGGCGAGCCGCACCCGGCCGTCGTGCAGGGCACGGCACGTTCCACGGGACGGACGGCGTTCTTGTTCACCGGGCAGGGAGCGCAGCGGCTGGGCATGGGACGGGAACTCCACGCCGGCTATCCGGTGTTCGCGGCCGCGTTCGACGCCGTGACCGCCGAGCTGGACGCCCGGCTCGACCGCCCCCTGCGCGAGGTGATGTGGGGCGAGGACGAGGGGCTGCTCCACCGGACCGCGTACACGCAGCCCGCGCTCTTCGCCTACGAGGTGGCGTTGTACCGGCTGGTGGAGTCCTGGGGCGTCCGCCCCGATCATCTGGCCGGTCACTCCGTCGGCGAGATCGCCGCCGCCCATGTCGCCGGCGTGCTGTCCCTGTCCGACGCCGCCGAACTCGTCGTGGCGCGCGGCAGGTTGATGCAGGCCCTGCCCGCGGGCGGCGCGATGGCGGCCGTGGAGGCCGCCGAGGACGAGGTGCGTCCGCTCCTCGACGACCGGGTGAGCATCGCGGCCGTCAACGCCCCGCGGGCGGTCGTCGTTTCGGGCGACGAGGACGCGGTAGCGGCGATCGCGGCCCGCTTCGGGGCCGAGGGACGCAGGACGAGCCGCCTGGCCGTCTCCCACGCCTTCCACTCGGCCCTGATGGACCCGATGCTCGCCGCCTTCCGCGAGGTCGCGCGGCGGCTGTCGTACGACAAACCGCGCGTCCCGGTCGTGTCCACGGTGACCGGCGTCCGCGCCGAGGAGCTGACGGACCCGGAATACTGGGTGCGGCAGGTCCGCGAGGCCGTCCGGTTCGCGGACGCCGTCGGCCACCTCGACGCACAGGGCGTCACCCGTTACCTGGAACTGGGCCCGGACGCCGTGCTGACCGCGATGGCACGGCACACCGCCGAGTCCGAGCACGCCGTGTTCGCCGCCGCCGGACGCCGCGACCGGGCCGAGCCGGACACGCTGGTCGCCGCCGTCGCCCGGCTGCACACCAGCGGGGCGGCCGTGGACTGGGAGGCGTTCCACGCCGGCGCCGGGGCCCGCCGGGTCGACCTGCCCACGTACGCCTTCCAGCGCCGGCGGTACTGGCTGGCCCCGCCCGCCGCAGACCAGGGCGTCGTGGACGCGGGCCTGGACACCGTCGTCCACCCGGTCCTGCGTGCTCGCGTGTCGCAGCCCGAGGGCGCCGAGCTGCTGCTCACGGGACGACTGTCCGCCGAGCGGCTGTCCTGGCTCGGGGATCACGAACTGCTCGGCAGCACGGTGTTCCCGGGGGCGGGTCTGGTGGAGCTGGCGCTCGCGGCCGGTGACCGGGCCGGCTGTCCGATGCTGCTCGAACTGTCGGCCGGGGCGCCACTCGTCCTCCCCGGCCGGGGCGGGCTCGTCCTGCGGGTGCGTGTGGGCGCTCCGGACGACGGCGGGCGGCGGAAGCTGACCGTCCACTCGCGCCCCGACGACCCCGGCCAGCCGTGGACCCGCAACGCGACCGGCATGCTCGCCGCCGCGTCGGCCGCGCCCACCACGTCGGCCGCCGCCACGGCCTCCACGGCCTCCACGGCCTCCACGGCCTCCACGGCCTCCACGGCCTCCACCACCTCTGCCGCCCCGACCGCCCCCGCCGAACGGCCCGCACCCGCGCCCGCGCCCGCACCCGCACACAACCCCGCACCCACGCCCACCTCCGCATCCGTATCCCTGAACGCCTGGCCACCCCCCGGCGCGGAGCCCCTCGACGTCGACGCCGTCTACGACCGCCTGCTCGCCCGGGGGCACGTCTACGGCCCCGCCTTCCAGGGCGTCACGGCGGCCTGGCGGCGCGGCGGTGAGCTCTTCGCCGAGGTCGCCCGCCCGGCCGACGCGTTCCACGCCGACGCGCTGGAGGAGACGGAGGGGACCGACGCCGGGGATCCGTTCGTCCTGCACCCGGCCCTCCTCGACGCCGCCCTGCACCTCGCCCTGGTCTACCGGCCCGACGACGAGCCGCCGCTGCCCCTGCTCCCGGCCTCCTGGACGGGCGTGCGCGCCCATGCCTCCGGCGTCTCGGCAGGGCGGGTGCGGATCGCGTCGGCGGAGGACGGCGGGGTGACGGTGACGCTGGCCGACGAGGACGGCGTCCCGGTGTTCTCCGCCGACACGGTCGGCTGGCGGACCGTCTCCGCCGACGACCTCGCCGCGCACCGTCCCGACGGCCCGCCGCCGTCCCCCTCGGCGACTGCGCCGCCCCGCCCGGCCGTGCGCCGCGGCGCGGACCTGCGGCGACGTCTTACGGGACTCGACGCGGCCGAACGCGCCCGGACCCTGCTGGACGCGGTACGGGCACACGTCGCCACCGTCCTCGGCCACTCCTCCCCGGACGCCGTCGAACCCGACCGGGCGTTCGGGGAACTGGGCTTCGACTCGCTGGCCGCCGTCGAGCTGCGCAAGCGGCTCAGCGCGGCGACCGGGCTGAACCTGCCCGCCACGCTCGTCTACGACCATCCGACGGCCCGCGGCGTCGCCGAGCACCTCCACGGCGCGCTCGACCCCGCGGGCGGCGACCCGGTACGGCCCGTCCTCGCCGACGTCGACCGGCTGGACGCGGCCCTCACGGCACTCCCGGCGCTCGGTCCCACCGACGACGGGCACGCCGCGATCACCGCCCGCCTGGAGGCCCTGCTGCGCAAGTGGCGCGACGCGCACGGCAGTTCCCCGACCGGCGGCGCCGGCGACCGCGATCTGTCGGCGGCCGGCGACGACGAGCTGTTCGACCTGCTCGACAGCGAACTCGGCACTCCCTGACGCCCGTTCCCCGCCGGCTCCCTCCCCGCGAACAGTTCGAGATTGGCTGAGTGTGATGAGCAACGACGACAAGCTCCGGGACTATCTCAAACGCGCCGCCGCCGACCTTCAGCAGACCAAGCGGCGGCTGCGCGAACTGGAGGACCGGCAGCACGAGCCGGTCGCGATCGTCGCGATGAGCTGCCGCTACCCCGGCGGCATCGGCTCGCCGGAGGAACTGTGGGACCTGGTCGCGGCGGGCCGGGACGCCATCTCCTGCTTCCCGGCCGACCGCGGCTGGGACGTCGACGCCCTGTACGACCCCGAGCCGGCGGTCACCGGAAAGACGTACTGCCGGGAAGGCGGGTTCCTGCACGACGCGGGCGACTTCGACGCCGGCTTCTTCCGGGTCAGCCCGCGGGAGGCCCGCGCGACCGACCCGCAGCAACGGCTGCTGCTGGAGACCTCCTGGGAGGCGCTGGAGCGTGCGGGGATCGACCCGACCTCGCTCAAGGGCAGCCGTACCGGCGTCTTCACCGGCGTCGTCTACCACGACTACGCGGTGGGCGGCGGAACCGGCGGCATGGCCAGCGTCGCCTCCGGCCGGGTCGCCTACGTGCTGGGCCTGGAGGGGCCCGCCATCACCGTGGACACCGCCTGCTCGTCGTCCCTGGTCGCCCTGCACTGGGCCGTGCGGTCGCTGCGCGCGGGCGAGTGCTCGATGGCGCTGGCCGGCGGGGCCACCGTCATGGCGCACCCGTCGTCGTTCGTCGGCTTCAGCCAGGAACGCGGCCTCGCCCCCGACGGGCGCTGCAAGTCCTTCGCCGCCGCGGCCGACGGCACCACCTGGTCCGAGGGCGTCGGCATGCTGCTGGTCGAACGGCTCTCCGACGCCCGCCGCAACGGGCACCCGGTCCTCGCCGTGATCCGCGGCTCCGCGGTCAACTCCGACGGTGCGTCCAACGGCCTCACCGCGCCCAACGGGCCCTCCCAGCAGCGGGTGATCCGGCAGGCGCTGGCCGAGGCCCAGCTGTCCGCCGCCGACGTCGACGCGGTCGAGGCGCACGGCACCGGCACCGTCCTCGGCGACCCGATCGAGGCGCAGGCCCTCCTCGCCACCTACGGCAGGGACCGGCCCGCGGACCGACCGCTGTGGCTCGGCTCGTTCAAGTCGAACATCGGCCACGCGCAGGCCGCGGCCGGCGTGGGCGGCGTCATCAAGATGGTGCAGGCCATGCGGCACGGCGTACTCCCGCGCACCCTCCACGTGGACGAGCCGACGCCGAAGGTCGACTGGTCGTCCGGCGGCGTCCGGCTCCTCACCGAGCAGATCGCCTGGCCGGAGGGCGCAGCCCCGCGCCGCGCCGGAGTCTCCTCCTTCGGCATGAGCGGCACCAACGCCCACGTCATCGTCGAACAGGCGCCGGAGGAGCCCGACGCCCGTACCGAGCAGCCCGCGACGCCCACGGCCGGCGCCGTACCCCTCGTGATCAGCGCCCGGACGGGGGACGCCCTTGCCGCGCAGGCCGCCCGCCTCGTCGCGCACCTCGACACCCACCCCGGACAGGGCCTGACCGACCTCGGCCTCTCGTTGGCGACCACCCGGGCCGCGATGGAACACCGCGCCGTGATCGTGGCCGGCGACCGGGACGCATTCGCCCGGGAGCTACGGGCCCTGGCCGACGGCAGGCCCACCGCGAGCACCGCCCTCGCGAGCGCCCGCCCCGACGCGCCGACCGCCTTCCTCTTCACCGGACAGGGCGCGCAACGCCTCGGAGCGGGCCGCGAACTCCACGCCGCCCACCCGGTGTTCGCCGCCGCCTTCGACGAGACGGCCGCCGCTCTGGACCGGCACCTGGAGCTTCCCCTCACGGACGTGCTGTGGGGCGAGGATCCCCGGGCGCTGGAGCGCACCGCCTACGCCCAGCCCGCCCTGTTCGCCGTCGAGGCGGCCCTGTTCCGGCTCCTGGAGTCCTGGGGCCTGCGGCCCGACTTCCTGGCCGGGCACTCCGTCGGCGAACTGACCGCCGCCCACGTCGCCGGCGTGCTGTCCCTGCCCGACGCCGCCGAACTCGTCGCCGTCCGCGGCCGGTTGATGCAGGCGCTGCCCGCCGGCGGCGCCATGACGGCCGTGCAGGCGAGTGAGGACGAGGTACTGCCCCTGCTCGCGGGCGAGGTGGGCATCGCGGCCGTCAACGGCCCCGCAGCGGTCGTGATCTCGGGCGCCGAGGACGCGGTCTCCCGGATCGCCGCGGTCTTCGAGGCGCAGGGACGCCGCACCAGGCGGCTCGCCGTCTCCCACGCCTTCCACTCGCCCCTGATGGACCCGATGCTCGCCGACTTCCGCCGGGTCGCCGAGCGGATCACCTACGGCGAACCCCGCATCCCGGTCGTCTCCGCCCTCACCGGCGAACCCGCCACCGGTGACGACCTGCGCTCGGCCGACTACTGGGTGCGCCACGCCCGGGAGACCGTCCGCTTCCAGGACGCCGTGCGCGCCCTGGAGGCCAAGGGCGTCACCACCTTCCTCGAACTCGGCCCCGACGCCGCGCTCACCCCCATGGGCGCCGACTGCCTGACCGCCGACGAGGACGCCCCGGACCGCGCGGCCTTCGCGCCGGTGCTGCGCCGCGACCGGGGCGAGGACCGGGCGGCCGTCGGCGCCCTCGCCCTCGCCCACGCCCGCGGCGCCACGGTCGACTGGCCCGCCTTCTTCGCCGGGCGCGAGGCCCGCCGGGTGGACCTGCCGACGTACGCCTTCCAGCACCGCCGCTACTGGACCGACGGCAGCAGCCCCGACGACGGCGGCGCCGGTCCGGACGGCGCCCCCGCCCCGCACCCGTCCGGCACGCCCGAGGACGCCCTCTTCTGGGACGCCGTCGAACGCGAGGACGCCACCGCTCTCGCCGAACGGCTCGGCCTCGACCCGACTGCCCTCGCCCCCGTGCTGCCCGCGATGTCCGCCTGGCGGCACCGTCGGCGCGAGGAGTCCGAGGCCGACGCGGTCCGCTACGAGGTGACCTGGACGCCGGTCACCGACCGGCCCCCAGTCCCGCTCACCGGTACCTGGCTCGTCGCGGCAGCGCCCGGCGCCCCGGCCGAGGCGCTCACCGCCGCCCTCGCCGCGCGCGGCGCCCGCACCGTCCACGTCGACGCGGCCGGCGCCGACCGCGCCACCCTCGCCGACCTGCTGCGCGCACACACGCCCGCCGGCGCCGAGGACACCCCTGCCGGTGTCGTCTCCCTCCTCGCCCTCGACGACCGCCCCCACCCCGAACACCCCGCTCTCTCGCGCGGGTTCGCCGACACCGTCGCCCTCGCCCAGGCGCTCGGCGACATCGGCTGGAACGGGCGGTTGTGGTGCGTCACCACCGGCGCCGTCTCCGTCTCCGTCGGGACGGGACCCGGCGCCGGCACGGGACCCGATGCCGACGAGCCGGCCCACCCCGCGCAAACCGCCGTATGGGGCCTCGGCGCCGGACTCTCCCTGGAGAGCCCGCAGACCTGGGGCGGCCTCGTCGACATCCCCGCCGGCGACGCCAGCGACACCACCCTGCGCCGCCTGTGCGACGCCCTGTCCGGCGCCACCGGCGAGGACCAACTGGCCGTCCGCCCGCACGGCGTCCTCGCCCGCCGCATGGTCCACGCCGCCGGCCACGCGGCCCCCGAGCCCGCATGGCGCCCGCGCGGCACGATCCTGATCACCGGCGGCACCGGCGGCCTCGGCGCCCACGTCGCCCGCATGCTCGCCCGGCACGGAGCACCGCACCTCGTCCTCGCCGGCCGCCGCGGACCGCAGGCTCCGGGCTCCGCCGAACTCGCGGCCGAGCTGCGCCGATCGGGCGCCGAGGTCACCGTCGAGGCCTGCGACATGGCCGACGGCGCCTCCGTGCACACCCTCCTGACCGCCCTGCGCGCCGACCCCGACCGGCCCCTCACCGCCGTCTTCCACGCCGCCGGCGTCGCCCAGCGCATGGCGCTCCTCGGCGAACTGACCCTCGCCGAGATCGCCGACATCGCCACGGCCAAGGCCCTCGGCGCACGACACCTCGACGAACAGCTCGGCGACACCCCACTCGACGCCTTCGTGCTCTTCTCCTCCGGCGCCGCCCTGTGGGGCAGCGCCGGCCAGTCCGCCTACGCCGCCGCCAACGCGTTCCTCGACGGACTCGCCGACCGCCGCCGCGCCCGCGGACTCACCGCCACCTCGATCGCCTGGGGTTCCTGGCAGGGCGGCATGGTCGACGCCGAACTCGCCGCCATGATGCGCCGCATCGGCGCCCCCGCCATGGACCCCGCCCTCGCGGTCGCCGCGCTGCGCCGCGTCCTCGCCCTGCGCGCAGCACGCCCCGTGATCGCCGCGTTCGACTGGCCCCGCTTCGCCCCGACCTACACCCTCGCCCGCCCCCGCCCCCTGCTCGACGCCCTCCCCGAGGTCCGCGCCGCCCTCGAAGGCGACGACACCGGCGACACCTCGGAAGGCGCGGCGCTCGTGGCACGGCTCGCCGTCCTGCCCGAGGCCGAACAGCGCCGGACCCTGCTGGAGTTGGTGCGCTCGCACGTCGCCGCGCTCCTCGAGTACGAAGACCCCGCCGACGTCGCACCCGCCCGTGCCTTCGACGACCTCGGCTTCGACTCGGTCGCCGCCGTCAACCTGCGCACCCGGCTCAGCACCGCCACCGGCCGCAAACTCCCCACCGGCGTGATCTTCGACCACTCGACCCCGGCAGCGCTCGCCGAACACCTGCGCACCGAACTCCTCTCCGGCGGCGGCACGGGAGCCCTCGGCGTCCTCGCCGACCTCGACCGCTTCGAGGAGGCCGTCTCGGCGCTGACGGCCGAGGAGATCGAGGGCAACCGGATCATGGCGCGCCTGCAGAGCCTGGTGACGCGCCTCACCGACACCCTCGCCGCGTCCGGCAGCGGCGAAGACGTCGGCGACCAGCTCGAAACGGCCTCCGCCGACGAGCTCTTCGACTTCATCGACAAGGAACTCGGCCTCGCCTGATCGAGTGCGCGAACGGCTCCGACGAACCAAAGGACTCGGTGGACCTCACGATGGCGAACGACGACAAGCTCCTCGACTACCTCAAGCGTGTCACCGCCGACCTGCACCAGACCCGGCGCCGGCTCCAGGAGGTCGAGGGCCAGGAGCAGGAGCCCATCGCCATTGTGGCCATGAGCTGCCGCTACCCCGGCGGGATCGCGTCCCCCGAGGACTTGTGGGAGTTGGTGGCCGAAGGGCGCGACGCCATCACCGAGTTCCCCGCCGACCGCGGCTGGGACCTCGACCGGCTCGGCGGCGGGACCGACGGCGAGCACCTCGGCACGAGCTACGTCCACGAAGGCGGCTTCGTTCACGACGCCGGGGACTTCGACGCCGGCTTCTTCGGCATCAGCCCCAACGAGGCACTCGTCACCGACCCGCAGCAGCGGCTGATGCTGGAGGCGTCCTGGGAGGCCTTCGAACGCGCGGGCATCGACCCCGAGTCCCTGCGCGGCGGCCCCGTCGGCGTCTTCGCCGGATCCGGCATCCAGGACTACGAGCACCTCCTCGGCTCCGTCCCCGAGATCGCCGAAACGTACATGACCACCGGCAACGCGGCAGCGGTCATCTCCGGCCGCATCTCCTACACCCTCGGTCTGGAAGGCCCCGCGGTCACCGTCGACACCGCCTGCTCCTCGTCGCTGGTCGCCCTCCATCTCGCCGTACAGGCCCTGCGGCAGAAGGAGTGCACCCTGGCACTCGCCGGCGGCGTCATGGTGATGTCCACCCCTTCCCCCTTCATCGCCTTCAGCAAGCAGCGGGGCCTCGCCCCCGACGGCCGCTGCAAGTCCTTCGCCGAAGCCGCCGACGGCACCGGTTGGTCGGAGGGCGTCGGCGTCCTGCTGCTCGAACGGCTCTCCGACGCCAAGCGCAACCAGCACCCCGTGCTCGCCCTCGTCCGTGGCAGCGCGTTCAACCAGGACGGCGCCTCCAACGGCCTCACCGCCCCCAACGGCCGCGCCCAGCAACGCGTCATCCGCCAGGCCCTGGCCAACGCCCGGGTGCCCGCCGCCCAGATCGACGCCGTCGAGGGCCACGGCACCGGAACCACCCTCGGCGACCCGATCGAGGCCCAGGCCGTCCTGGCCGCCTACGGACAGGACCGCCCCCAGGACCGGCCCCTGTGGCTCGGCTCGATCAAGTCGAACATCGGCCATGCCCAGGCCGCCGCCGGCGTGGGCGGTGTCATCAAGATGGTGATGGCGATGCGGCACGGACTGCTGCCGCGCACCCTCCACGTCGACGAGCCGTCCACCCATGTCGACTGGACGGCCGGCCACGTGCGCCTCCTCACCGAGGCCACACCCTGGCCCGAGACCGACCACCCGCGCCGCGCCGGCGTCTCTTCGTTCGGCCTGAGCGGAACCAACGTCCACGTCATCGTGGAACAGGCGCCGGCCGACGCCACGGAAGCCTCGGAACCCGTCGCCGGCCGACCGGCCCCCGTTGCGCAGGCCACCCGAGCGCCGCTGCCCTGGCTCGTCTCGGGACGCGGCGCGCAGGCCCTGCGCGCCCAGGCGGCACGCCTTCACGACCACCTCACGACCGACGCCGCCACCCCCCTGGACATCGCCCACTCCCTCGCCACCTCCCGCGCGGCGCTCGAACACCGGGCGGTCGTGCTCACCGACACCCGCGACACTGGCCTCGCAGCCCTCAGCGCCCTCGCCGCCGACGAAGCCCGCCCCGGCGTCGTCCGGGGCGTGACCAACACCGGCTCGACCGCCTTCCTGTTCACGGGGCAGGGGGCGCAGCGGCTCGGTATGGGGCGGGAGTTGTATGCGGCTTATCCGGTGTTCGCGGCGGCGTTCGATGCGGTGGCGGGTGAGCTGGATGTGCTTCTCGACCGGCCGTTGCGGGATGTGGTGTGGGGCGAGGACGAGGGGCTGCTGAACGGGACGGGGTGTGCTCAGCCTGCTCTGTTTGCGTTTGAGGTGGCGTTGTTCCGGTTGGTGGAGTCGTGGGGGGTGCGGCCGGACTTCGTTGCGGGGCATTCCGTTGGCGAAATCGCTGCGGCGCATGTGGCGGGTGTGTTGTCGCTGGCGGATGCGGTGCGGTTGGTGGCTGCTCGGGGCCGGTTGATGGAGGCGTTGCCGGCGGGTGGGGCGATGGTGGCGGTGCAGGCGTCCGAGGACGAGGTACGGCCGCTGCTCACCGGCGATGCCAGCATTGCAGCGGTCAACGGCCCGCAGGCGGTGGTGGTTTCGGGGTCTGAGGATGCGGTCACCTTGGTCACCGCCGAACTGGAGGCCCGGGGCCGCAGGACGACCCGGCTTGCTGTCTCGCATGCGTTCCACTCGGTGTTGATGGAGCCGATGCTGGCCGAGTTCCGCGAGGTGGCCGACGGGCTTGCCTTCGGGCAGCCGGGGATAGCGGTGCTCTCGACGGTGAGCGGTGCTCTCGGCGAGGACCTGACCGATCCCGGCTACTGGGTGCGCCAGGTCCGGGAACCGGTCCGCTTCGCCGACACCGTCCGCGTCCTGGAGGCCGAAGGAGTCACCCGTTTCCTGGAAGTGGGCCCCGACGGCGTGCTGACCGGCATGGCCCGGCAGTCGGTCACCGACGACCGCACGGTCCTGACGGCGGCCTCGCGCCGTAACCGGCCGGAACCGGAGACGCTCGTCACCGCACTGGCCCAGCTGCACGTGACCGGCGTCAAGGTCGACTGGGAGGCGTACTTCGCCGGCACCGGCGCACGGCGCGTGGACCTGCCGACGTACGCCTTCCAGCGGGAGCGTTACTGGGTCGACGCCCCGCAGAACCTGCTCGGCGGCGGCCTCGGCGACGTGACCGCCGCAGGGCTCGCCGAGGCCGGGCATCCCCTGCTCGGCGCCGCCGTGATGCTCGCGGACTCCGACGGCGCGGTGCTCACCGGCCGGCTCTCCTCGGCCGTCCAGCCGTGGCTGGCGGACCACGTGGTCGGCGATTCGGTCCTGTTCCCCGGCACGGCCTTCGTCGAACTGGCGATCCGCGCGGGCGACCAGGTCGGCTGCGGCACCCTCGACGAACTGACCCTCCGGGCCCCGCTGACGCTCCCCCGGCGAGGCGGAGTGCAGATCCAGGTCGTGGTCGGCGCTCCCGACGCCTCGGGGCGGCGTGGCGTCACCGTCCACTCCCGTGCCGAGGACCAGCCGGACATCCCATGGACCCGGCACGCCGAAGGCGTACTGAGCCCCAGTCCCACGGCCCTCCCCGCCGGCCTCGCCCCCTGGCCGCCGACGGACGCCGTTCCCGTCGACACCGACCGCCTGTACGACGACTTCGCGGCCTCCGGGCTGCACTACGGGCCCGTCTTCCGCAGCCTGACGGCGGCATGGAGGTCCGGCGACGAGGTGTTCGCCGAGGTCGCCCTGCCCCCGTCGGAGGCGAGGAACGCCGACCGCTACGGCATCCACCCCGGGCTGCTCGACGCGGCTCTCCACGGGGCCCTGTTCACCGGCATGTTCGACGACGCGGGCGGTGCGGTGCTGCCGTTCGCCTGGTCGGGTGTGCGGCTGCACGCGGCCGGCGCGAGCAGCGTGCGCGTGCGCCTGGCGCCCACCGGTCGGAACGGCATCGCCCTGACCGTCGCCGACGGGGCCGGACAGCCGGTGCTGTCGGTGGACTCCCTCGTTCTGCGTCCCGCGGCCCAGCAGCAACTCGGCGCAGCGCACGCAGGGTTCCACGACTCGTTGTACTCCCTGAAGTGGACGCCCGTGCCCGCCCCGGCCGAGGGCGGCGCACTGACCGTCGCGGAATGGGCCACGCTGCCCGAGGCCGACGCTGCGGTCCCGGACGTCGTCGTCCTGCCCTGCGCGCCGGGCGCCGACGCCGCGGCGGTGCACGCGGCCGTTCACCGCGCGCTGGCCGTGGTGCAGAACTGGCTCGCCGACGACCGGTACGCCACCTCCACGCTCGTCGTCGCGACCAGAGGGGCCGTGGGCCTCCCCGGCGAGGCGGTCACGGACCTCGCGGGAGCCGCCGTCTGGGGTCTGGTGCGCGCGGCCCAGCTCGAGAACCCGGGCAGGTTCGTGCTCACGGACCTGGAACCCTGGGATGCCGCAGGCGACTTGGCGGTGCCGGCGGACCCGGCGGGTGTCACGGCCGTCGTCGGGTCCGGCGAGCCGCAGACCGTGGTGCGCGGGGGAGTCGTGCACGGGGCCCGCCTTGCGCGTGTCCCGCGCACCGAGGACGCCGGGCAGGGCGACGGGGGCCGGTTCGGCGACGGCACCGTCCTGGTCACCGGGGCGACCGGTGCCCTGGGCCGGCTCGTCTCCCGGCACCTCGTCAGTGCCCAGGGCGTACGGAGCCTGCTGCTCGCCGGCAGACGGGGCGCGGAGGCTCCCGGTGCCGACGATCTGGTGGCCGAACTGACCGCGCTCGGCGCCCAGGTCACGCTCGCCGCCTGTGACGTCACCGACCGGGACGCCCTCGCCGCCCTGCTCGACGGGGTCCCGCTGACCGGCGTCGTCCACTTGGCCGGCGTCCTGGACGACGCCATGACCCCGGACCTGACGCCCGAGCGGCTCAGTTCCGTACTGCGGCCCAAGGCGGACGCCGCCCTGCACCTGCACGAGCTGACCGCGGACAGGGACCTGGCCGCGTTCGTGCTGTTCTCCTCCGCGACCGGCGTGCTCGGCGCACCCGGCCAGGGCAACTACGGCGCAGCCAACGCGTTCCTCGACGCCCTCGCCGTACACCGCCGCTCCGCGGGGCTGCCCGCGCAGTCCCTGGCATGGGGCCTGTGGGCGGCAGGCATGGCCGACACCCTCACCGAGGCCGACCGGCAGCGCATGAACCGCAGCGGAGTCGGAGCCCTCACCGACGAGCAGGGCCTCGCGCTGCTGAACAGCGCGACGACCGTCGACGCGGCCACCGTGCTGCCGATCGCGCTCGACCTCAAGACCCTGAGCGAGGCGGGTGACCAACTGCCTCCGGTCTTCCGGGGCCTGGTCCGCGCACGCACACGACGCACCGCCACCGCCGCCCCGGCCGGCGCGGCGACGGCCCTGCGACGCAGGCTCTCCGCACTGCCCACGGACGAACGCGCCGCCGCGGTCCTCGAACTGGTCCGTGCCCACGTGGCACTGACGCTCGGCTACGGCGGCCCCGAGGCGGTGGACGAGCAACGCGCCTTCAGCGAACTGGGCTTCGACTCGCTGAGCGCGGTCGAGTTCCGCAACGCGCTGAACGAGGCCGCCGACGTACGGCTGCCCGCCACCCTCGTCTTCGACCACCCCACACCGGCCGTGCTGGCGCGGCACCTGCTGGATGAACTCTTCGGCACCGACGCGCCGCAAACCCCCGAGTCAACCGCGCCGGTCGCTGTGAGCAGGGTCAACACCGACGATCCGATCGCGATCGTCGGCATGGCCTGCCGCTACCCCGGCGGCGTGTCCTCACCGGACGACCTGTGGCGCCTGGTCGCCGACGGTGTCGACGCGATCTCCGAGTTCCCGGTGAACCGCGGCTGGGACACCGACCGCCTGTACGACCCGTCCGGCGAGCGCCCGTACACCACCTACACGCGGCAGGGCGGCTTCCTGCACGAGGCCGGCGACTTCGACCCCGCGTTCTTCGGCATCAGCCCCAACGAGGCCGCCATCATGGACCCCCAGCAGCACCTGCTGCTGGAGACCGCCTGGGAGGCCATCGAGCGCGCGGGCATCGACCCGGCCACGCTCAAGGGCAGCCCCACCGGCGTGTTCGCCGGCGTGATGTACCACGACTACGCCAACAACAGCAGCACCGGGGCCATCGCCTCCGGCCGCGTCTCCTATGTCTTCGGTCTCGAAGGCCCGTCGGTGACGGTGGATACCGCGTGTTCGTCGTCGTTGGTGTCGTTGCATCTGGCGGCGCAGGCGCTGCGGTCGGGGGAGTGCTCCCTGGCCCTGGCCGGCGGCGTCGCGGTCATGGCGACGCCCGAAGTCTTCGTCGAGTTCAGCCGCCAGCGGGGCCTTGCCGCGGACGGTCGGTGTCGTTCCTTTGCTGCGGGTGCTGGGGGTACGGGGTGGGGTGAGGGTGCTGGGGTCTTGTTGTTGGAGCGGTTGTCGGATGCGCGGCGGAACGGGCATCCGGTGCTGGCGGTGGTGCGTGGGTCGGCGGTGAATCAGGATGGTGCGTCGAATGGTCTGACGGCGCCGAACGGTCCGGCGCAGCGCCGGGTGATCCGGCAGGCGTTGGTGAATGCGGGCGTGTCGGCGGCGGATGTCGATGTGGTGGAAGCGCACGGTACCGGCACCCGGTTGGGAGACCCGATCGAGGCACAGGCCCTGCTCGCCACCTACGGCCAGGACCGGTCGCATGACGAGCCGTTGTGGCTGGGGTCGGTGAAGTCGAATCTGGGGCACACGCAGGCTGCTGCGGGTGTCGCGGGGGTCATCAAGATGGTGATGGCGATGCGGCACGGGGTATTGCCGCAGTCGCTTCATGCGGGCGAGCCCAGTTTGCGGGTGGACTGGTCCGAGGGCCGCGTCGAGCTGCTACGAGAGGCGGTGGTGTGGCCGGATCGGGGGCGGCCGCGTCGTGCGGGGGTGTCGTCGTTCGGGCTGAGCGGGACGAATGCGCATGTGATCGTGGAGCAGGCTCCGGAGTCCGGCGAGGTGGAGAGGCCGGTGGCTGGAGTGGGGTTGCCGGTGGTGCCGTGGGTGATGTCGGGGCGGACGGCGGCTGCGTTGGCGGGGCAGGCGGAGAAGCTGCTGCCGGTGGCTGGTGGGTGCGATGTGCTGGATGTGGCGTATTCGCTGGCCACGTCCCGGGCTGGGTTCGAGCATCGTGCGGTGGTGGTGGGTGAGGGTGTTGAGGCTCTGCGGGACGGTCTGAGTGGTGTGGCGGCTGGTGTGCCGGGGCCGGGTGTGGTGTCGGGGGTGGTGCGTCGGGGTGGGCGGACGGCGTTCCTGTTCACGGGGCAGGGGGCGCAGCGGCTCGGTATGGGCCGGGAACTGTATGCGGCTTATCCGGTGTTCGCGGCGGCGTTCGACGCGGTTGTCGGTGAGTTGGATGCGCTTCTCGACCGGCCTCTTCGCGAGGTGGTGTGGGGCGAGGACGGAGGGCTGTTGGAGCGGACCGGCTTCGCTCAGCCTGCGTTGTTTGCGTTTGAGGTGGCGTTGTTCCGGTTGGTGGAGTCGTGGGGGGTGCGGCCGGACTTCGTTGCGGGGCATTCGGTCGGTGAGGTGGCTGCGGCGCATGTGGCGGGTGTGTTGTCGCTGGCGGATGCGGTGCGGTTGGTGGCTGCTCGGGGCCGGTTGATGGAGGCGTTGCCGGCGGGTGGGGCGATGGTGGCGGTGCAGGCGTCCGAGGACGAGGTACGGCCGCTGCTCACCGGCGATGCCGGCATTGCAGCGGTCAACGGCCCGCAGGCGGTGGTGGTCTCGGGTGCGGAGAGCGCGGTGTCGGAGGTCGCGGCTCGTTTTGAGGCCGAGGGGCGGAAGACGACCCGCCTGGCGGTGTCCCACGCGTTCCACTCGTCGCTGATGGAGCCGATGCTCGCGGAGTTCCGTGAGGTCGCGAGTCGGCTGACGTATGCGCAGCCGCGGATAGCGGTGCTCTCGACGGTGAGCGGTGCTCTCGGCGAGGATCTGACCGATCCCGGCTACTGGGTGCGCCAGGTCCGGGAACCGGTCCGTTTCGCCGACACCATCCGCGTCCTGGAGGCCGAAGGCGTGACGCAGTTTCTCGAACTCGGCCCCGACGGTGTCCTGGCCGGGATGGCCCGGCAGAGCGTCGAGTCCGAAGACGCGGTTGTCGTGGCGGCCTCGCGCCGCAACCGTCCGGAACCAGAAACCCTCGTGACGGCCCTGGCCCACCTGCACACCGCAGGCGTCGCAGTCGACTGGGAAGCGTTCTTCACCGGGTCCGGTGCCCGTCGGGTCGAGCTGCCCACCTACGCCTTCCAGCGCGAGCGCTACTGGGTCGACACCCAGCAGTACCTGGCGAACTCCTGGCTGGGCGGCGAAGTGGGCGGTGTCCCGTCGGCGGGTCTGGTGTCTGCTGGGCATCCGTTGCTGGGTGCGGTGGTGCCGTCGCCGGATTCGGACGGGGTGACGTTCACGGGTCGGTTGTCGCTGGGTTCGCACGGGTGGATTGCGGATCATGCGGTGCTGGGCCGTGTGTTGTTGCCGGGTGCGGGTTTCGTGGAGCTGGCGACGTGGGTGGGGGACCAGGTCGGTTGCGGGGTTGTGGAGGAGCTTGCGCTGCAGGCGCCGCTGGTGCTGTCCGGGTCGGGGGGTGTGCGGGTCCAGGTCGTGGTGGGTGCGGGGGACGGTTCGGGCCGTCGTACGGTCTCGGTGCATGCGCGTGCGGAGGAGCAGGCGGACGGGGTGTGGACGCTGCATGCGGAGGGTGTGCTGGCCCCGGCTGGTTCGGAGCCGGAGTTCGAGTTGTCCGCGTGGCCGCCGGCGGATGCGTCTGCGATTGATCTGGCGGGGGCGTATGGGGGGCTTGCCGGTGTCGGGTATGAGTACGGGCCGACGTTCCAGGGGCTGAAGTCCGCTTGGCGGCGTGGTGACGAACTGTTCGCCGAGGTGGCGCTTCCGGACGCGTCCGCCGTCGAGGGGTTCGGGATTCATCCGGCGTTGCTGGATGCGGCGATGCATGTGGCTCTGGTCGGTGGTACCGAGGGTGGTGAGCCGGTGCTGCCGTTCGTGTGGAACGACGTGCGGTTGCACGCGGTGGGTGCGTCGGCGGTGCGGGTGCGGGTGACGAGGCCGACGTCGGAGAGCCTCACACTTGAGGTGGCCGATGCTTCCGGCCGGCCGGTGATGTCGGTCGGGTCGGTCGTCGGACGCCCGGTGTCCGCGCAGCAGTTGAGCGCTCCGGGCAAGGACTCCCTGTTCCGCATCGCTTGGACCCCGTCGCCCCTCGACGCCCGGGCCGAGCCGGAGTGGACGGCCTGGGAGGACCTGCCCGCGGACGGCGAACCCGTCACCGGAACCGTGGTCCTGACCTGCGCCGCCATGGAGGGTGACGTCCCGGCGGTGGTGCGGGCGCACACGCACCGTGTGCTGGACGTCGTACAGGAATGGCTGGCCGGGGAGCGGTTCGCGGAGGCGACGCTCGCCGTCGTCACGCACGGGGCCGTGGCCACCGAGGACGGCGCGCCGGTGGACATCACGCAGGCCCCCGTGTGGGGCCTCGTGCGCGCCGCACAGGCCGAGAACCCCGGCCGTTTCCTGCTCGTCGACACCGACGAGCCGAACGGCCCTCTCGCGGCACTGGCCCTTGGCGAGCCCGAGTCGGCGGTGCGTGAGGGTCGGGTGTTCGTGCCGAGGCTCGCGCGCGTCGACGCGTCCGCCGCCCGGGCGCCCGAGTCGTGGGACCCCGAGGGCACCGTCCTGATCACCGGCGGAACCGGCGGTCTCGGCGCCCTTGTGGCCCGCCACCTGGTCGCCGACCACGGCGTACGACGCCTGCTGTTGACCAGCCGCCGCGGACCGGACGCCCCCGGGGCCGCCGAGTTGAGCGCGGAGCTGACCGGTCTGGGCGCGCAGGTCGCCGTCGCCGCCTGCGACGTGACCGACGGGGAAGCCCTGGCCGAGCTGCTGGCCGGCATCCCCGCACCCCACCCTCTGCGCGGTGTCGTGCACATCGCGGGGCTCATCGACAACGGCCTGGTCGGCACTCTGACCCCCGAGCGACTGGACGCCGTCCTCGCGCCGAAGGCCGACGCGGCGTGGCATCTCCACGACCTGACGCGGGACCTCGACCTGACCGCCTTCGTGATGTTCTCCTCGGCCGGCGGCCTGGTGCTCGCCGCCGGCCAGGCCAACTACGCGGCGGCCAACGTCTTCCTGGACGCGCTCGCCCAGCACCGCCGAGCCGAAGGGCTTCCGGCGACGGCCATGGCGTACGGCCTCTGGGGCGTGCACACCGGCATGACCCGGGAACCGGACCTGGCCGCGGAGCGCATGGAGGCTCAGGGCCTGCCGGCGCTGCCGCCCGAACAGGGACTCGCACTCTTCGACGCCGCGCTGCGCTCGGGCCGCCCCGCCCTGGTGCCGCTGCGCGTCGAACCGGCCGTGCTGCGCGGACGCGGCGAGGAGATCCCGGCCCTGCTGCGTGGACTCGTACGACTGCCGGGCAGCCGGCGCGCACGCGCCACGGCCGGCGGGGCGGCCGACGGACTGCAACAGCGGCTGGCCGGGCTGGACGCGGCCGAACGGGACCGGGTCCTGCTCGACCTCGTGCGCGGCCAGGTGGCCGCGGTGCTCGGGCATGCCTCGGCCGACGCCGTCGAACCCGACCGTGCATTCCAGGAGTTGGGCTTCGACTCGCTGGCCGCGGTGGAACTGCGCAACAAGCTGGGCGCGGCGACCGGACAACGACTTCCCGCCACCCTGGTCTTCGACTACCCGACGGCCCGCGCCGTGGCCGACCACCTCGGCGCCTCGCTGACCGGCGCGGCGGCCGCCGTCGCCGGCTCGGCCATAGTCCGGACGGTCGAGGCGGCCGGCCGCGACGACGATCCGGTGGCGGTCATCGGCATGGCCTGCCGCTACCCCGGGGGCGTGTCGTCGCCGGAGGAACTGTGGCGGCTGGTCGCCGAGGGCGTCGACGCGATCTCCGAGTTCCCGGGCGACCGCGGCTGGGACGACGACGTCTACGACCCGCAGCCGGGCACGCCCGGCAAGACGTACGCGCGCCGGGGCGGGTTCCTCGACGACGCCGCGGACTTCGACAGCGACTTCTTCGGCATCAGCCCCAACGACGCGCTGATGATGGACCCTCAGCAGCGGCTCCTGCTGGAGACGGCGTGGGAGGCCATCGAGCGGGCCGGGATCACTCCCGCCTCGCTGAAGGGCAGCTCCACCGGCGTGTTCGCCGGGTTGATGTACCACGACTACGGGCTGGGCGAGGCGGCGGCCAGTGCCGGTGGCAGCCTCGTGTCGGGACGCACGTCGTACGTGCTCGGCCTCGAAGGCCCTTCGGTGACGGTGGACACGGCGTGTTCGTCGTCGTTGGTGTCGCTGCATCTGGCGGCGCAGGCCCTGCGGTCGGGCGAGTGCTCGCTGGCGCTGGCCGGCGGCGTCGCGGTGATGGGCACGCCGGGCATGTTCGTGGAGTTCAGCAGGCAGCTCGGCCTGGCGCCCGACGGGCGGTCGAAGTCGTTCGCCGCGTCGGCCGACGGCGTCGCATGGTCCGAGGGTGCGGGCGTACTGCTGCTGGAGCGCCTGTCCGACGCCCGCCGCAACGGCCACCCCGTGCTCGCGGTCATCCGCGGCTCCGCCGTCAACCAGGACGGCGCCTCCAACGGGATGACAGCGCCCAACGGCCCCTCGCAGCAGCGGGTGATCCGCCAGGCGCTGGCCAACGCCCGCCTCGCCGCCGCCGACGTCGACCTCGTGGAGGCGCACGGTACGGGCACGCGGCTGGGCGACCCGATCGAGGCGCAGGCCCTGCTGGCGACGTACGGCCAGGACCGCCCGCAGGACGACCCGGTGTGGCTGGGCTCCATCAAGTCGAACATCGGCCACGCCCAGGCCGCCGCCGGTGTCGCCGGCGTCATCAAGATCGTCCAGGCGTTCCGGAACCGGACCATGCCGAGGACGCTCCACGTCGACGCGCCCTCCCCGCACGTCGACTGGTCGGAGGGCAATGCCCGGCTGCTCACCGAGGCCCGCGAGTGGGCGCCGAACGGCCACCCCCGCCGCGCCGCGGTCTCGGCCTTCGGCATCAGTGGCACGAACGCGCACGTCATCGTGGAGGAGGCACCACCGCACCAGGACGAGCCCGCCTCCGACCGACGACGGCCCGTACCCGCTCTGCCCTGGGTGCTCTCGGCCCGCAGCCGGGCCGCGCTGGCCGAGCAGGCACAGCGACTGCTCCCGTCGGCGACCGAACACGATGCCCTGGACCTCGCGTACTCGCTGGCCACGACCCGGACGGCGTTCGAGTACCGGGCGGCCCTCGTGGGCACGGACAGCGATGCTCTCCTGCGCGGCCTGACGGCGGTCGCGGAAGGCCGCAACGCCCCGGCGGTGATGACGGGGTACACCCGGCGGGCCGGTTCTACGGCGTTCTTGTTCACGGGGCAGGGGGCGCAGCGGCTCGGTATGGGCCGGGAGTTGTATGCGGCTTATCCGGTGTTCGCGGCGGCGTTCGATGCGGTGGCGGGCGAGTTGGATGTGCTTCTCGACCGGCCGTTGCGGGATGTGGTGTGGGGCGAGGACGGAGGGCTGTTGGAGCGGACCGGCTTCGCTCAGCCTGCTCTGTTTGCGTTTGAGGTGGCGTTGTTCCGGTTGGTGGAGTCGTGGGGGGTGCGGCCGGACTTCGTTGCGGGGCATTCGGTCGGTGAGGTGGCTGCGGCGCATGTGGCGGGTGTGTTGTCGCTGGCGGATGCGGTGCGGTTGGTGGCTGCTCGGGGCCGGTTGATGGAGGCGTTGCCGGCGGGTGGGGCGATGGTGGCGGTGCAGGCGTCCGAGGACGAGGTACGGCCGCTGCTCACCGGCTGTGTCGGCATTGCAGCGGTCAACGGCCCGCAGGCGGTGGTGGTTTCGGGGTCTGAGGACGCGGTCACCTTGGTCACCGCCGAACTGGAGGCCCGGGGCCGCAGGACGACCCGGCTTGCTGTCTCGCATGCGTTCCACTCGGTGTTGATGGAGCCGATGCTGGCCGAGTTCCGTGAGGTGGCCGACGGGCTTGCCTTCGGGCGGCCGGGGATAGCGGTGCTCTCGACGGTGAGCGGTGCTCTCGGCGAGGATCTGACCGATCCCGGTTACTGGGTGCGCCAGGTCCGGGAACCGGTCCGTTTCGCCGACACCGTCCGCGTCCTGGAGGCCGAAGGCGTCACGCAGTTCCTCGAACTCGGCCCCGACGGTGTGCTTAGCGGGATGGCCCGGCAGAGCGTCGAGTCCGAAGACGCGGTTGTCGTGGCGGCCTCACGCCGCAACCGTCCGGAACCAGAAACCCTCGTGACGGCCCTGGCCCACCTGCACACCGCAGGCGCCGCAGTCGACTGGGAAGCGTTCTTCACCGGGACCGGTGCGCGGCGGATCGACCTGCCGACCTACGCCTTCCAGCGCCGCCGCTACTGGGTTCCGCCCGTGACACCCCACACCGACGCCACCGCCGCCGGCCAGACGGCTCTGGACCACCCGGTCCTGGCCGCCGCGGTCCCCGCCCCGGACGGACAGACCGTCACCTTCACCGCCCGCCTGTCCGCCACCACCCACCCCTGGATCACCGACCACGACGTCCTGGGCACCGTCCTGCTCCCCGGCACCGCCTTCGTCGAACTCGCCGTCACCGCAGGCAGCCACCTCGGCTGCCCCGCCCTGGAAGAACTCGCCCTCCAAACCCCCCTCACCCTCCCCGCCACCGGCGGCATCCAGGTACAGGTCCTGGTCGGCGCCCCCGACACCTCCGGACGGCGCGGCGTCACCATCCACTCCCGCCCCGAAACCCACGAGCAGGACGCCTGGACCCTCCACGCACAAGGCACCCTCACCCCACCCACCCCCCACACCACCCCCGCCCCCGCCCCCGACCCCTGGCCCCCCACCGGCGCCACCCCCCTCGACCTCACCCACGCCTACGACCGCCTCGCCGGCCTCGGCTACCACTACGGCCCCGCCTTCCAAGGCCTCACCTCCGCCTGGCAACACGGCCACGACCTCTACGCCAACATCACCCTCCCCGACCACACCCACCCCGACGCCACCCGCTTCACCCTCCACCCCGCCCTCCTCGACGCCGCCCTCCACCCCGCCCTCCTCGACGGCGGCGACCGGACAGCCCTGCCCTTCGTCTGGAACCAGGTCCGCCTCTACGCCACCGGAGCGACGACGGTCCGCGTCCGGCTCACCCGGCCCACCCCCGAGAGCCTCAGCCTGGAGGCCACGGACGCCATGGGCCGACCGGTCGTCTCGGTGGGCTCGGTGGTCAGCCGCCCGGCGTCGGAGCAGCAACTCGCCCTCGCACGGGCCGACTTCCACGAGAATCTCTTCACCTTCGAGTGGCTGCCCGCACCGAGCCCGGCGGCCCCGGCCGCACCCCGCACCCGCACCGCGACCGACTGGGACACGTTGGACCCCCGGGCTCCGGTCCCGGACGTCGTCGTCCTCACGACCGAACCGGGCACGACGGCCGAAGCGGTGCACACTCGGGTCAACAGCGTGCTCGGCGTTCTCCAGACCTGGCTCACCGAGGAGCGCTTCAGCGATTCGACCCTGTTGATCGTCACGCACGGCGCGGTGGCCGTGCTGCCCGGCGAGGACGTGACGGACCTGGCCGGCGCCGCCGTTTGGGGGCTGGTGCGGGCGGCCCAGATGGAGCACCCCGGCCGGTTCGTCATGGCAGACCTGGACGGACCCGTCACCGAGGCCCGCCTCGCGACGGTACTCGGCACCGGCGAGCCCCAGGCGGCCCTCCGGGACGACACACCCCACACCCCCCGTCTGACCCGCACCCCCCTGACTCCCACCCGCACCAGCCCCGGCGCCACCGCCGCCCCCACCACGAACACCACTCCAGCCACTCCCACCACCTCCACTCCCACCGCCCCCGCCACCACCCCCTTCTCCACCGGCACCATCCTGCTGACCGGCGCCACCGGCGCCCTCGGCCGTCTCCTCGCCCGGCATCTGATCACCGAGCACGGCGCACGCCACCTGCTCCTGGCCGGCCGGCGAGGCCCCGCCGCCCCCGCCGCGGCGCAGCTGTCCGACGAACTCACCGCCCTCGGCGCCGGCGTCACCCTCGCGGCCTGCGACGCGTCCGACCGCGACGCACTCGCCGGGCTGCTGGCCGGCATTCCCGCCGACCGCCCGCTGACCGCGGTGATCCACCTGGCCGGCGTCCTGGACGACGGCCTCCTCGGCACCCTCACCCCGGAGCGGATGTCCGGCGTCCTGCGCCCCAAGGTGGACGCCGCGCTGAACCTGCACGAGTTGACCGCGGACCTCGACCTCGCCGCCTTCGTGCTGTTCTCCTCCGGCACGGGCGTCGTCGGCGGCGCGGGCCAGGCCAACTACGCCGCGGCCAACGCCTTCCTCGACGCCCTCGCCGCCCACCGGCGGGCGAAGGGCCTGCCGGGACAGTCGCTGGCCTGGGGACTGTGGACGGCGGGTATGGCCGACGGGCTCGGCGACGCCGACCTCCGGCGCATGAGCCGTAACGGCGTCGGCGCGCTCGACGCCGACCGTGGCCTGGCCCTGTTCGACGCCGCCACGGCGACGGACGCGGCCCTGCTGGTGCCGATGGTGCTCGATTCGAAGGTCCTGGCCGAGGCGGGCGAGGCACTGCCGCACGTCTTCCGGGCACTCGTACGCCCGCTCACACGTCGGACAGCCACCGCCCCAGCCCGTCCGGCGGGACACGCCGATAACGGAGCCGTGAGCGGAGCCGGGACCGGAACCGCAATCGGAGCCGGACTCGGAGCCGAAAGGCAGGCACTGGAAAGCCGGCTGACGGGTCTCGCCGTCGAGGAGCGCGAGGCCCTGCTGCTGGACCTGGTCCGCGGGTACGCCGCCGGCGTGCTGGGCCACGCCTCGGGCGACACCATCGAACCGGACCGGGCCTTCAGCGAGTTGGGCTTCGACTCGCTCACCGCGGTGGAGTTCCGCAACGCCCTCGGCCGGGCCGCCGGCGTCCGGCTGCCCGCCACCCTGGTCTTCGACCACCCGACCCCTGCCGTGCTGGCGCGGCATCTGCTCGACGAGCTCTCGGAACGTGACGAGCGGCGACAGCCCGGCGCGGCGCGGACCGGCGCCGCCGATCCGGCGGATCGGGACGATCCGATCGCGATCGTCGCCATGGCCTGCCGTTACCCGGGCGGGGTGGCCACACCGGAGGACCTGTGGCGGCTGGTGGCGGAGCAGGCCGACGCCGTCTCCGGTTTCCCCCTCGACCGCGGCTGGGACGAGAACGTCTACGACCCGGAGGTCGGCAAGCCCGGCAGGACGTACACCCGGTCCGGCGGTTTCCTGCACGACGCCGCCGAGTTCGACGCCGGCTTCTTCGGCATCTCGCCGCGTGAGGCGCTCGGCATGGACCCGCAGCAGCGGCTCCTGCTGGAGACCTCCTGGGAGGCCCTGGAGCGGGCCGGGATCGACCCGGCGACGCTGAAGGGCAGTTCGACCGGCGTGTACGCCGGCGTGATGTACCACGACTACGGTGGCGACAACGCGGGCAGCGTCGTCTCCGGCCGCGTCGCCTACACCCTGGGCCTTCAGGGTCCGGCGATGACCGTGGACACGGCCTGCTCCTCCTCCCTGGTGTCCCTGCACCTCGCGGCGCAGGCACTGCGCTCGGGCGAGTGCTCCCTGGCGCTCGCCGGCGGTGTGACCGTCATGGCCACCCCGCAGACGCTGATCTACTTCAGCGAACAGCGGGGCCTCGCCCCCGACGGGCGCTGCAAGTCCTTCGCCGGGGCCGCGGACGGCACCGGATGGGCGGAAGGCGCGGGCGTGCTGCTGCTGGAGCGCCTCTCCGACGCCCGGCGCCACGGTCACCCCGTCCTCGCGGTGATCCGCGGCTCGGCGGTCAACTCCGACGGCGCGTCCAACGGGTTCACCGCCCCCAACGGGCCGGCCCAGCAGCGCGTGATCCGGCAGGCCCTCGCCAACGCGGGCCTGTCCGCCGCCGAGGTGGACGCCGTGGAGGCGCACGGTACGGGCACGCGGCTCGGCGACCCGATCGAGGCACAGGCACTGCTCGCGACGTACGGCCGGGAGAGGCCGGAGGACCGGCCGCTGTGGCTCGGCTCGATCAAGTCCAACATCGGGCACACGCAGGCGGCCGCCGGTGCGGCGGGCATCATCAAAATGGTGATGGCCATGCGGCACGGCACGCTGCCGCCGACCCTGCACATCGACGAGCCGAGCCCGCACGTCGACTGGACCGAGGGCAACATCGCCCTGCTCACCGAGGCGCGCCCGTGGCCGGCCGGGACCGGCCCCCGACGCGCCGCGGTCTCCTCCTTCGGGCTGAGCGGCACCAACGCCCACGTCATCATCGAGGCCGCCCCGGCGGCCGACGCCCCGGCTGTCGAACCGGCCGGTGAAGCGCCGCAGCAGACGGCGCCCCTGCCGGTGCTCCCTTGGATACTGTCCGCCCGCACCCCCGCCGCGCTCGCCGCCCAGGCCCGCAAACTCCTCCGGTTCACCACCGATCACACCCAGCACACCGAAGACGCCGAGGAGGCCGAGCCCACCGGACCCGGCAGCCGCGCCGACCACAGCGCGCCGCCCACCCCCCTGAACCTGGCCTACTCGCTGGCCACTTCGCGTGTCGCCCTCCCGCACCGGGCCGCGATCACCGGCACCGGACCGGAAGACCTGCGCCGCGGACTGACCGCCCTCGCCGAGGGCGCGTCCGACCCGGGCGTCATCCTCGGTGCGGCCCGCCGCGCCGGCCGCACCGCCTTCCTCTTCCCGGGACAGGGGGCGCAACGGGTCGGCATGGGACGGGAGTTGTACGAGGCGTTCCCGGTGTTCGCGGAGGCCTTCGACGCCGTGGTCGGGGAGCTGGACGCCCATCTGGGGCAGCCGCTGCGGGACGTGATGTGGGGAGAGGACCAGGAGGCGCTGAACCGGACGGGGTTCGCGCAGCCCGCGCTGTTCGCCCACGGAGTGGCGTTGTTCCGGCTGGTGGAGTCGTGGGGGGTGCGGCCTGACCTCCTGGCCGGTCATTCGGTCGGCGAGCTCGCCGCCGCCCACGTCGCCGGCGTGCTGTCCCTGCCCGACGCCGCCGAACTCGTCGCGGCCCGCGCCCGGTCGATGCAGGCGCTGCCCGCCGGCGGCGCCATGGTGGCGGTGCAGGCGACCGAGGACGAGATACGGCCTTGGCTCACCGACCGGGTCGGCATCGCCGCGGTCAACGGGCCGCGGGCGGTGGTGATCTCCGGGCCGGAGGACGACGTCGTCGAACTGGCGGCGCGCTTCGAGGCCGAGGGGCGCCTGACGTCCTGGCTGCGGGTGTCGCACGCCTTCCACTCACCGCTCATGGAACCGATGCTGGCCGGCTTCCGGGAGACGGCGGCCAGGCTGTCGTACGAGCGACCGCGCACACCCGTCGTGTCCACGGTGACCGGCGGGATCGCCGAGGAGCTGACCGACCCCGAGTACTGGGTGCGGCAGGTGCGCGAGCCGGTGCGGTTCGCCGACGCGGTGCGGTGCCTGGAGGAGCAAGGAGCCGTCCGATTCCTGGAGTTGGGGCCCGACCGGGCGGCCGTGGCGCTCGCCGGCCAGTCGGTCGCCGACGAGCGGGCGGTGCTGGTCGCGGCGGCCCGCCGTGGCCACCCCGAGCCCGCGACGCTGGTCGCCGCCCTGGCCCGGCTGCACACGTCCGGCGCGGCGGTGGACTGGCGGGCGTTCTTCGCCGGCTCGGGCGCCCGCCGCACGGACCTGCCGACGTACGCCTTCCAGCGGGATCGGTACTGGGTCGAGTCGGAGCGGACGGCGTCCGACGCCTCCTCCGTCGGCCAGCTCGCGCTGGACCACCCCCTGCTCGCGGCGGCGGTCCCCGAGCCCGACTCGGGCGCCGTCACCTTCACCGCCCGGCTGTCGCTGTCCGGGCAGACCTGGATCGCCGACCACCAGGTGCTGGGCAGCGTCCTGCTGCCGGGCACGGGCTTCGTGGAACTGGCGGTCCGCGCCGGCGACCACGTCGGCTGCGACACGCTGGACGAGCTCACGCTCCAGGCGCCGCTGACGCTCACCGAGGACGGCGGCGTCTGCCTGCAGACCGTCCTCGGGGCACCGGACGACCACGGCCGACGACGCGTGCGCGTCCACTCCCGCGCCGAGGGCGAGCCCGGCGCCCCGTGGACCTGCCACGCGGACGGAACGCTGTCCACGGGCGCCCCGGCACCCGCGGACGGCCTCGCGCACTGGCCCCCGGCGGACGCCGCCGAACTCGACACGGGCGGCGTCTACGACGTGATGCGCGAGCACGGCTTCGGCTACGGGCCGGTCTTCCAGGGGCTCACGTCGGCCTGGCGACGCGGCGAGGAGCTGTTCGCCGAGGTGACCCTGCCCGAGCGGGCGCACACCGACGCGGCACGGTACGGGATCCACCCCGCTCTCCTCGACGCCGCCCTGCACGCCCTGGGGCTCGGCGGCCCCGTCACGGACGCCAACGAGGCGGCGCAAACCCTCGTGCCGTTCTCCTGGAACGGCGTCACCCTGCACGCGGCCGGCGCGACCTCGCTGCGCGTACGGCTCTCTCCCGCCGAGGGACGGAAGGACGCCGTACGCCTGGACCTCGCCGACTCCGGCGGCGCCCCGGTCGCCTCGGTGGCCGCGCTGGTGCTGCGCCCGGTGACCACGGAACAACTCGGGGGAGCGGCAAGCGGCTACGGCGACTCCCTGCTGGGCGTCGAATGGCGCCCGGCAGCGGAAACCGGGCGGACCGCGACGGTGGCGCCGAGCTGGGCAGTGATCGGCGACGCGGCACAACTCCCCCCGGGCATCACGCGGTTCACCGATCTGGACGCCCTGGCCGAGTCCGGTGGGACCGTGCCCGAGGCGGTGGTCCTCCTGGTGCCCGCCGCCGACGGGGAGCACGTTCCCGACGGGGTCCGCGCGGCGGTCCGGTCCGTACTCGAGCCGGTGCGGGCGTGGGCGGCCGACGAGCGGTTCGCCGCGTCGCGGCTGGTCGTGGCGACGCGGGGCGCGGTGGCCACGGCCGACGGCGACCCGGTCGACGTGCGGCAGGCCCCGGTGTGGGGACTGGTGCGCGCGGCTCGGGCGGAGAACCCGGGCCGGTTCGCGCTCGTGGACCTGGAGGGCCCGGAAGGCCTGGAGGGCTCGGAGGGCTCGGAGGGCCCGGAGGACCCGCGAGGCCGGGAGGAGCGCGCGGCCGGCGCCCGGCCGGGCCCCTGGTCCGGCCTCGCGGCGGCACTCGCGTCCGGTGAGCCCGAGGCGGCCGTCCGGGACGGGCGAGTGCTCGTGCCCCGGCTGGCGCGGGTGCCGGTCGCGGACGACCGGGCCCCCGTGTGGGACCCCGACGGCACAGTGCTGATCACCGGCGGCACCGGAGGGCTCGGCGCGCTGCTGGCCCGGCATCTGGTGGCCGAGCACGGGGTCCGGCAACTGCTGCTCACCAGCCGTCGTGGCCCGCAGGCGCCCGGCGCCGCCGAGCTGACGGCCGAGCTGGCGCGGCTCGGCGCCCGGGCGGTCGTGGCCGCCTGCGACGTGGCGGACCGGGACGCCCTGGCACGGCTGCTGGCGGACATCCCCGCGGAGCATCCGCTGCGCGCGGTGGTGCACGCGGCCGGCGTGGCCGACAACGGGCTGGTCGGCGCGCTCACCCTCGAACGCTTCGACGGGGTGCTGGCGCCGAAGGCGGACGCGGCCTGGCATCTGCACGAGCTGACCCGGGACCTGGACCTGTCGGCGTTCGTGCTGCTGTCCTCCGCCGGCGGTCTGGTCATGGCCGCCGGACAGGGCAGTTACGCGGCGGCCAACGTGTTCCTCGACGGGCTGGCCCAGCGCCGCCGGGCCGAAGGGCTCCCGGCGACCGCGCTGGCGTACGGGCTGTGGGACGTGGACACGGGCCTCAGCCAGTGGCTGACCGAGGCCGACCGGCAGCGCATGCGCCGCTCGGGCACACCGGCGATGCCCCTGGCGGAGGCGCTGTGGCTCTTCGACGCGGCCCCGGCAACGGGGCGGGCCGCACTGGCGCCCCTGCGGGTGGACACGGCCGCCCTGCGCACCAGGACCGACGAGGTCCCGGCCCTGCTGCGCGGACTGGCTCCCACGGCCCGCCGACGGGCCGCGGCGGCCGGGCCCGTGCCGGACGGCGGCGCACTGCGCGACCGGCTCACCGGGCTCGGCGACGACGAGGCCGCCCGGCTGGTCCTGGACACCGTGCTCGGCTGCGCCGCCCAGGTGCTCGGGCACGCCGACGCGTCCGCCGTCGACCCCGAGAGCGGCTTCCTGGAAGCCGGCTTCGACTCGCTGACCGCGGTGGAGCTGCGCAACCTGCTCAACACCGCGACCGGGCTGAACCTCTCGGCCATGGCGGTCCTCGACAGCAAGAACCCGGCCGAACTCGCCCAGCGCCTGCACGCCCGTCTCACCGCCCCGGCGGGCACCGCGGATCCCGTGGGACGGACTCCCGGCCGACCCGGCGCCTCACCGGTCGCCGGACGGCGCGAGGAGACCCTGTACGACCTGTTCCTCGGCGCGATCCTGAGAGGCAACGCACGGCAGGGCATGGCGATGCTCCAGGCCGTCGCCGCCCTGCGGCCCACCTTCGGGAGCACCGCCGATCTGCCCGCCCTGCCGGCTCCGGTGGCCTTCCCGGCCCGCCCGCAGCCCGCGGACGGGCCCGAGCGGCCCCGGCTGATCTGCCTGAGCACGCCGACCGTGGCCGGCGGAGTGCACCAGCACGCCCGCCTCGCGGCCCGCCTCTCCCTGCCCGTCGTCGCGCTGCCCACCCCGGGCTTCGGCCGGGACGAGAGCCTGCCCGCCACCTGGGACGCGGCCGTGCGCGTACTGACCGACAGCGTGCTGGCGGCGGCCGGCGGACAGCCGTTCGTCCTGTACGGCTTCTCATCCGGAGGCCTGCTCGCCCACGCGACCGTCGCCCGCCTCGAACGGGAGCACGACGTTCGGCCGGTGGCGCTCATCATGGCCGACACCTATCGGGTGGGCCACGGCATCAACGAGGCGATCTTCGACCGGATGGCGTACGCGGTCGAGGAACGAGCGGCCGTCCTCGGTGAGTTCAGCAGTGCGGAACTCACCGCCATGGGCCGCTACGCCGAACTCCTGCCGCAGTTCCGGCAGGAGAGCATCGACACCCCGCTGCTGTTCGTCCAGGCGGGCGACCCCTTCGCGACGGACGCGGAAACCACGTCGGGAAGGGAACCCACGACGGGACCGGAACCCGCCACGACCCCGGAACCCGCCACGACCCGGGAACCCTTGTCGGACCGAGAATCCGCCGCGGACGCGAAGTCCACGGCACCGCCCGCGCCCCGGGCGACGGACTGGCAGGCGACCTGGGACGCCGCCGACGCCGTGCGCACGGTGCCCGGCACCCACTTCACCATCGCCGAACAGGACGCCCCGACCACCGCGCAGGCCATCGACGAGTGGCTGGCGCGACTGTCGCGGGCCGCGACCGGGCGGCGGGACGCATGAGGCGGACACAGCCACCGAGCAAGAGAGAGGGAGGGATTCCGGTGACCCCGAACAGAGCGGCCGCCGACGCCGAGCGCGGCGCGGCCCAGCGGATCCATGAATTCATGCTGGCCGAGGCCCGGTTCGCCCCCGACCGGCCGGCGATCCTCGACGACGCCACGGACGGCGCCCCGGTCCTGCTGACCTACCGCCGACTCGAACAGCGGACGCAGGACTACGCCCTCGCCCTGGACAAGCTCGGCCTCGACATTGGCGACCGGGTCGTCCTGGAGACGGACAACTCGGCGTCGGCCGTGGCCATGCTGCTGGCCTGCTCCTCACTGGGGCTGACCTTCATCCCGGTCGGCCCCGAGGTGCCGGCGCCGCGCCTGGCGTCGATCATCGAGGCCGCGGAGCCCGCACTGCACCTCCAGACCCGCGAAGGACGCCGCGACGGCATCCCGGAGCAGGTGGGCACCGCACGGTTCGGCCCGGACGGGGTGATCGTGGAGCGCCCGCCGCTGCCCCGCACCCGGCGCCGGCGCGAGGCGGTCGGCACCGACGCGGCGTACATCATCTTCACCTCCGGCACCACGGGCCGTCCCAAGGGCGTGGTGATGAGTCACCGCGGCGTCCTCTCCTTCTACCGGGGCATGCTCCAGCACGGCATCGTCGGCCCCGAGGACCGGGTGGCCACGACCTCGCCGCTGCAGTTCGACTTCTCGCTGCTGGACATCGGCCTCGCCCTCGGCAGCGGCGCCACCCTGCTCCCCGTGCCGCGCGAACTGCTCAACTGGCCGCGCCGACTGCTGCGGTTCCTCCGGGAAACCGGCGCCACCCAGGTCAACGGGGTGCCGTCCATCTGGCGTTCGGCGCTGCGGCACGAGAGCGAGGGGATCGGCGCGCTCGCCGACCAGGTGCGCGGGGTGCTGTTCTCCGGCGAGGCGTTCCCTCTTCCGGAGCTGCGCCGGCTGCAGTCGCTGCTGCCCCGGGCACGCGTCGTCAACTGCTTCGGGCCGACCGAGACCATGGCGTTCTCCCTGACCGACGTGCCGAACCCGCTCCCGCCCGACCAGGACCGGCTCTCCATCGGATACGCCTACCCCGGCGCCGAGATGCTGCTGATCGACGAGGACGGCAGTCCGGTCGACGCGGCCGGCGTGACGGGGGAGATCCATCTGCGCGGGCCGTCGCTGTTCACCGGCTACTGGGACGACCCGGAGGCGACCCGGCGGGCCCTGGTGCCCGACCCGCTCGACCCGCGCTCCGGGCAGGTGGTGTACCGCTCGCGGGACCTCGCCCAGTACGGCGAGAACGGCGAGCTGTACTTCGTCGGCCGGGCCGACCTCCAGGTCAAGATCCGCGGGAACCGGGTCGAACTCGGCGAGATCGAACGCCGCCTGCTGGAGTACCCCGGCGTCGCCGCCGCGGCCGCAGTGGCGCTGCCGAAGGAGGGGGACAGCCCCGAACTGGGCGCCTTCGTCGTGCCGGAACCCGGCGCGGACGCCCTCGACGGCAAGGCGCTCGGCGCGTTCTGCAAGCAGACGCTGCCCGCGTACATGGTCCCCCGGCAAGTGGAGTCGATCGGCGCCCTCCCGGTCACCGCCAACGGCAAGACCGACCGCCGGGCACTGACGGAGTGGGCGAGGGCCCGAACCCCGTAGGACCACGGTCACCGGCGAACGGCGAACGGCGAACGCCGAACGACTGGACGACCGGCGACCGGTGACAGACGACCAGCGACCGGCGACAGACGGCGACCGCCGACCCCGGGCGGCCGTCGGCCGCCGATCCCCGGCCCACGCCGACCGCCGGGCGCGCCCCAAGCTCCCCCCGCACCCCCGCTCCGGACCCCGCGTAAGGGTCCGGCTGGGGTTGCCTGGGGGGTACCGGGTACGGCGCCGTCACTACCGTCGGTCTCGCAATCAGCATGCTCCGGTCGACAGCAGACGGAGTCCTCGACGCACTCCACCGAGAGGAATGTCCGCATGTCCCTGCTGGCAGCCAATCTCCTCGAGACTCCGCGATTCCGTGCCCACGGGCCACGCCAGTGCGACGAGATCGCGGACCGCTACGGTCTGCCGGCCGAGGTCCGGGAAGCCGTGCGGCTGGTGTCGAAGGTCCTGCCCTTCCGCGTCAACGACTACGTCCTGCAGCACCTCGTCGACTGGGACCGCGTCCCCGACGACCCGATGTTCCGGCTCGTCTTCCCGCAGACGGGCATGCTCCCCGCCGAGGACGAGCGCCACCTCGCCGAACTGTCCGCGACCCCGGACACCAAGGCCGAACTCGCCGCGCTGGTCCAGCGGATCAGGGCCCGCCTCAATCCGCACCCCTCCGGGCAGAAGGAACTGAACGTCCCCACCCGGGACGGCGCCCAACTGCCCGGGATGCAGCACAAGTACCGCGAGACCGTGCTCTACTTCCCCGGCCAGGGCCAGACCTGCCACGCCTACTGCACCTACTGCTTCCGCTGGGCGCAGTTCGTCGGCGACGCCGAACTGCGCTTCGCCGCGCCCGACCCGCGGCTGCTCGTCGAGTACCTCGGCGAACGGCCCGAGGTCACCGACGTCCTGGTCACCGGCGGCGACCCGATGGTGATGTCGACCGAGCGGCTGCGCGGGCACCTGGAACCGCTGCTCGCCGTGGACACCGTGCGGACGATCCGGATCGGCACCAAGTCGCTGGCCTACTGGCCCCAGCGGTTCGTCACCGACCAGGACGCCGACGACGTGCTGCGGCTGTTCGAGCAGGTGGTCGCGTCCGGCCGCAACCTCGCCGTGATGGCGCACTTCAGTCACCCGCGGGAACTCGGCACGGACGTCGTCCGCCGGGCCCTGGCCCGGATCCGCGCCACCGGCGCCCTCGTCTACGGCCAGGCGCCGCTGATCGCCAGGATCAACGACGACGCCGAGACGTGGAGCGAGATGTGGCGGGCCGAACTCGCCGCCGGAGTGGTCCCGTACTACATGTTCGTCGAGCGGGACACCGGCCCCTACGACTACTTCAAGGTTCCCCTCGCCCGGGCCGCCCGGATCTTCCAGGACGCCTACCGCACCCTGCCCGGCCTCGCCCGCACCGTGCGCGGACCGGTCATGTCGGCCACCCCGGGCAAGGTCGTCGTCGACGGCGTCGAGGAGACCCCGCACGGACGCTACTTCCAGCTGCGGATGCTCCAGGCCCGCGACCCGGAGCTGGTCGGCCGCCCCTTCCGGGCGCACTACAGCGACAGCGCGGCCTGGCTCGACGAGCTGAAGTTCGACGAGAACGCCCCGGACGACCTCACCGCGGCCCACACCGGACTGGTCTGACCGAGCACCCCCCGAGGCCGGCTCCGATCCGGCCGTCGATCACGCTGAGAGGAGCCGGCCATGGCCGACGCCAAGGTCTCCCCCAATCTGGCGCTCAACCACATCGTGGACCAGCGCAGGGCGGAGGGCGAGTCCATCGTGCACCTCGGCTTCGGCGAGGCCCGGCTGCCCCCCTTCCGGCCGCTGACCGAGCGGCTCGCCCAGGGTGCGGGGCGCAACGCCTACGGCCCCGTCGCCGGCGGGCTCCCCGTGCGCGCGGCCGTCGCAAGCTACTTCGGCCGCCGCGGCCTGCCGACCGACCCCGACCAGGTGGTGGTCGCGCCGGGCAGCAAGCCGCTGCTGATGGCCCTGCAGCTCACCGCTCCCGGCGACCTGCTGCTGCCCCGGCCGGCCTGGAACACGTACGCCCCGCAGGCGCGGCTGGCGGGCAAGCGGGCCTTCGGCGTGCCGATCCCCGACGAATGCGGCGGAGTGCCCGAGCCCGGTGCGCTGCGCGAGACCGTCGCCGCCGCCCGCACCCTCGGGCACGACCCGCGCATCGTGGTGCTCACCCTGCCCGACAACCCCACCGGGACCCTCGCCCCGCCCGACCTGGTGCGCGCGGTGTGCGCGGTCGCGGAGGAGGAGGACCTGCTCGTCGTCTCCGACGAGATCTACCGCGACATCGTCCACGACCCCGCGCTGCCCGTGCTCAGCCCGGCCGAGGTGGCGCCCCGGCGGACGGTGGTGACGACGGGGCTGAGCAAGAGCCTCGCGCTGGGCGGCTGGCGCATCGGCGCGGCCCGCTTCCCCGAGGGCCCCTGGGGGACCCGGCTGCGGGAGGGCGTGGTCTCGGTGGCCAGCGAGGTCTGGTCCACCCTGGCGGGACCCATGCAGGCCGTCGCGGAGTACGCGTTCGCCGAGCCGCCCGAGGTGCGCGAGCGGCTCGCCGCGAGCGCCCGGCTGCACGGGGCGGTGGCCCGCGCGGTGCACGGCATCATGCTCTCGGCCGGGGCCAGGTGCCGCCCGCCGACGGGCGGGTTCTACGTCTACCCGGACTTTGAACCCGTGCGGCCCGTGCTCGCCGAGCACGGCGTGTGCGACTCGGCGTCGCTGTTCCAGTACCTGTTCGACACCTACGGCATCGCCGTCCTGGCCGGGCACCACCTGGGCGACTCCCCGCAGGCCCTGCGCTTCAAGGCCGCCACGAGCATGCTCTACGGCGACACGCAGGAGGAGCAGCAGCAGGCCCTGGACTCGGCCGACCCGGTGCGGCTGCCCCACGTCCGGAGCGTGCTCCAGCGGCTCGAGAAGAGTTTCACCGCATTGTGTTCGTAAACCGTCCGGCCATTGCATCGATCAGGTATCACGGATTTCCGCGGGGCGTGGCGGGGCCAGTCGTGGAGAGGGCGTTCGGAATGCCCGGAGAGCGGTGGCGCCGATTCGCCGCTCATTCGCTTCTCCGGGCCCTTCGCCCGAATTCCTTTCAGGTGGGCAGCTCCCTCATCCGGTCCAGGGTGTGGCGCAGCCTCCCCGGGCTCGCGAAGTTCTCCAGGCTCAGCGCGTCGTCCCTGAATCGCACGTCAAAGGTGCTCTCCAGGGCGGCGAGCAGCTCCACGACACCCATGGAGTCCAGGCCGAGGTCGCGCAGGGGGGCGTCCTCGGCAAGGGGTTCGTCGGCGGGCAGAAAAGGCAGGAAACGGCGCAGGAGAGCCTCGAACATCTCGTTCCGGCCGGAAGTGCCGCCGATGTTTTCGGTGATGATTTCTTCAGACATGCGGAAATGATGAAGCCGGTGTCCGGACATTGTCAACGGCGGGTATTTCCGGCCGAACGAACGGAAGGGAAACGGGATGGACGGGCCGGCGGACGTCGCGCTGCACGCTCGCTTTCTGCGCGGACTGGCCGCCTCGCCCCACGGCGTGGCGGTCCGCGTGGGTGAGGAGACGGTGACCTACGAACAGGCGCACACGACGGCGCTGTCGTGGGCGGGCGCGCTGCTCGCCGCGCCCGGCGGACCCCCCGCCGCGGTGGGTGTGCTCGCCGGGCGCGGGGTGCGGGCGTACGTCGGCATCCTGGCGTGCGTCTACGCCGGCGTGCCGGTGGCGCCGCTGCTGACCGACTTCCCGGCCGAGCGGACCGGGCGGATGCTGGAGGCCGCCGACGTGTCCGCGCTGATCGTGGACGAGGAAGGCGCCGCGCTCCTGCCCGGCCTGGCCCAACTGCCCGTCGGGAAGCGGGACCTGGCCGTACTCGCCCCGGAACCGCCGGCCGGGACGGCCGTACTCGGCGCGATGCGCGAATCACGGACGGCCGTGCCCGCCGCGGAACCGGTGACCGGCCTGCCGGCCGGCTTCCACCGGCTGGAGCCGAAGCCGCACGAGGCCCTGGCCGGGCCGCGGCCCGTGCCGGCCGACCGGGTCGCCTATGTGCTGTTCACCTCGGGATCCACCGGCCGCCCCAAGGGCGTGCGGCTCACCCACGGCAACCTCGCCCACTACTTCGGCCTCATGGACGCCTGGTACGACTTCACCGCCGCGGACGTCTTCTCCCAGGCCGCCAACCTCAACTGGGACTCGGCCGTCTCCGACCTGTGGTGCGCCTGGGCCGTCGGGGCGCCGCTGGTGTCGGTCCCGCCGCACGCCTACCGCGACCTGCCCGCCTTCGTCGCGCGGCACGGGATCACCGTCTGGTTCTCCGCGCCGAGCGTCATCGCGCTCGCCCGCCGCACCGGTGGACTGGCCCCCGCCGCAATGCCGTCGCTGCGGTGGACCTTCTTCGGCGGGGAGGCCCTGCAGTGCCGCGACGCGGACGACTGGCAGCGCGCCGCCCCCGGCTCCGCCGTCATCAACGTCTACGGGCCGACCGAGACGACCATCACCACCCACCGGCACCGCTGGTCGCCCGAGTCGTCGCCCGCGCTCGGCGTGAACGGAGTGGTGCCCCTCGGCCGCCTCCACGACGGCCACGAGGAACTGCTCCTGGACGAGGACGGCGAGCCCGCCGGGACCGAGGGCGAGCTGTGGCTGTCCGGACCGCAGGTGTGCGCGGGCTATCTCGACCCCGCCGACGGCGAGGGCAGGTACCTGCGCCGGGACTCCCGGCTCTGGTACCGCACCGGAGACCGGGTGCGCCGCACCGGGGGCGGCGAACTGGTCTACCTCGGCCGGGTCGACGCCCAGGTGCAGGTGCAGGGCCACCGGGTGGAACTCGCCGAGGTCGAACACGCCCTGCGCGGCTGCCCCACCGTGCAGGACGCGGTCGTCGTCGGGGTGCCGGTGGACCACAGCACCGAACTCTTCGTGTTCTACCTGGGACAGCACACCTCCCCCCGGGAACTGGCCGGCGGACTCGCCCGGACGCTGCCGCAGCAGATGATCCCGAGGCACTACCACCGCCTCGAGGAGTGGCCGCTGAACACCAACAAGAAGACCGACCGGCTGCGGCTCACCGCACTGGCCGCCGAACTGCTCGGACGGCACGGCCCCTCGGCGGGCGCGCCACGACGGCAGCAGCCCCGGTAGGGGGCCGTAGGGGCTGTCCCGGGCCACCGGCGCCGCTACTTTCCGGCCAGGACGATCTTCGCCGATCGTGTCGCCCTGCCGGCGCCGACCGAGGGGCCTCGCCCGCGCCGCACCGGGCGACGGCAGTCGAACAACCACCGACCGAAGGGATCGATGCAGTGCATCACCTTCTCCGCAGACACACCCGCCGCGTCCGCCGGCTGGTGCTGTCGTCCCTGCTGGTGCTGACCGCCGCCGTCCTGCCCGGCGTGCAGCCGGCCGGCGCCACCGGCACCGCGCCGAGCTGGCCGATGGCCGGACACGACGTGGCCAACACCCGCTCCAATCCACTGGAGTACAAGGTCAACACGACCAACGCGAGCAAGCTCGCGGTCAAGTGGACCTACACCACGCACGGGGACGTGTCCGCCACCGCCGCCGTCGTGGGCGGCGCCGCCTACTTCCCCGACTGGGGCGGTCACCTGCACAAGGTCGACGCGCGCACCGGCAGGAGAATCTGGTCCCGTCCGGTGTCCGACTACACCGGCGACGCCGGCTCGGTCTCCCGCTCCAGCCCGGCCGTCGTCGGCGACACCGTCTACATCGGCGACTACTCCCAGGCCGTCCTGATGGCCGTCAGCGCCACCACCGGCAACCTGCGCTGGAAGACCCGCCTGGACAGCCACCCCTTCGCCGTGCTCACCCAGTCGCCGATCGTCCACAACGGCGTGATCTACCAGGGCGTCTCCTCGCGGGAGTCCGAACTCGCCGCGGCCGACCCCGCCTACCCCTGCTGCACCTTCCGCGGCAGCGCCAACGCCGTCGACGCGAGGACCGGGCGCGTGCTGTGGACCCGCCACACCGTGCCGGACAACGGCGGCCGGGCGGGCGGCTACAGCGGCGCGGCCGTCTGGGGCACCCCGGCGATCGACGCCGCACGGCGCACCGTCTACTTCACCACCGGCAACAACTACCAGGTCCCGCAGAGCGTCGGCGACTGCCAGAACGCCGGCGGCAGCCCGGCCGAGTGCATGGACCCCGACAACCACGTCGACTCGGTGCTCGCCCTCGACATGGGCACCGGCAGCGTCAAGTGGGCCAGCGGACGGGCACGGTTCGACGCCTGGAACGTCGGCTGCCTGCCCGGCTTCCCGCCCAACAACTGCCCGGCCCACGTCGGACCCGACTACGACTTCGGCGACGGCGCACACCTGTTCACCGTCAAGAACGCCGACGGTTCGAGCCGCCCGGTCGTCGGAGCCGGCCAGAAGAGCGGCGAGTACTGGCTGCTCGACGCCCTCACCGGCGAGGTCGTGTGGAGCGCGGCGACCGGCCCGGGCGGCAAGGTCGGCGGCATCCTCTGGGGCACCGCCACCGACGGCAAGCGCGTCTACCTCGCCCAGGGCAACTTCGGCCGCGAGCCCTACCGGCTGCCCGACGGGACCACCACCACCGGCAGTTCCTTCGCCGCGCTCGACGCCCGCACCGGAAGGATCGCCTGGCAGATCGCCGACCCGTCACCCGGCTACGCCTGGGCCCCGGTCACCGTCGCGGGCGGCGTGCTCTACGCCGCCTCCACCAGCGGCCGGATGTACGGCATCGACGCCGCGACCGGCCGCATCCTGTTCGACTTCCTCGGCCCGTACTCCTCCATCGCCGGCCCGGCGGTGGTCGACGGCACCGTCTACTGGGGCAATGGCTACGTGAAGTTCGCCTACGCCGGCACCACCGGCTCCACCACGACCGGAACGTTCTACGCCTTCTCCGTGAACGGCGAGTAGGCGCACCGCACCATGCGCGGGGCCGGCGTCACCCGACGCCGGCCCCTTTCGCGCCGTCCCGGCGCGGTCAGCGGGCCGCCGGCATGCTCCTGCGGGCCGGCTGCAGGGCCGCCCTCGGGGTGAACGGCACCACCTCGAAGGCGCGCGTGGTGCAGCCCACGCGCGTGAACATGGCGTCCTGCCCGGCCACGTACAGCCGGCCCACGCCCGCATCCCGCAGCGAGGCGACCACGTCGGGCCAGCGCACCGGCCGGACGAAGCCGTCGAGCAGCATCGTCCGCACCCCGGCGCCGGTGGTCAGCACCGTGCCGTCCTGGTCGGCGACGACCGGCAGCACCGGATCGGCGAACGACAGCCCGGCGAAGATCTCCCGCTCCACCCGGTCACGGAGCCCGCCGAAGACGTGCGAGTGCATCGGCGGCTTCATCGTGTACAGGGACAGGCCGCCCACCGAGCGCACCCGCTGCTGGAACGGCTCCAGCGACTTCTCCGACAGCGTCACCATGAAGAAGTCGTCGTCCACGTGGCAGGACACGTCGTGCCATTCGCCGCGGTCCGTGAGCTCGGCCAGCATCTCGTCCAGCCGCTCCCGCGGCACGCGCACGAACGAGTGCGTGACCAGGTCCGGATGCTCCCGCGCGAAGTACTCGTCCATGCAGTCCGCCAGACGGGCCGTCGTCCGCACCGCGTCCGGGAAGCTCAGCACGCCCGCGTGGACGGCCGCCGCCCGGCCGCCGAAGCTCGGCCCGACCACGTACTGCGGCTCGATCCCGTGCCGTTCCCCGGCCCACCGGGCCAGGGCCAGGCAGTTCACCACGAAGGCGATCTGCGCGTACGGCGAGTAGTCGCCCTCGGCCTGCTCGTAACGGTCGGCCAGCGAGTGGCCGAGCACCTCGTCGGCCTCGGCCACCAGCTTGCGGGCGTGGGGGTTGACCAGCATGAACCGGGCCACGTCCGCGAAGGAGGACGGCCCCATGCCGGGGAAGACGATGGCGGCGCCGGGCCGGGGTCGGGTATCCATGGGTACGACTCCTCGCTCTGTGCGGGGGTGACGGGAACGGGTCCGGCTCAGGCCAGATCGCTGAGGGTCAGCGGCAGGTCGTTGCGGCTGTTGACGCCGAGCTTGCGGAACACCCGGGTGAGGTGCTGCTCCACCGTGCTGACGGTGATGTAGAGCCGCCGGCTTATCTCCTGGTTGGTGTGGCCGAGCGCGGCCAGTTCGGCGACCCGGCGCTGGGCGTCGCTGAGCATGGGCAGCCGCGACGGCTCGGCGTGGGGACGCACCGGCCCCGCGGCGGGCGGCGCGGGGTCCGCCGTGCGCCCCGCGGCCCGCGGCCGGGAGGGCGCCGGACCCGCGGCGCACGCCTTGCTCTCCTGCGCCGCCCGGCGGGACAGCAGCCGCGCCCGGTCGAACTCGTCCAGCTGCTGGTACACCTGGCTCAACTCCTCCAGCGTCACGGAGAGTTCGAGCCGGTCACCGGCGCCCTCCAGGCACTCCACGGCCTGCCGCAGCAGGGCCGGCCGCTGCCCGAGTTCGCTGCTCGCGGCGAGCACCCGCAGCGAGATGCCCCGGGCCCGGTCGTCCATCGTCCGGGCCTGTTCCAGCTGCCGGTTGACCAGGTCCCGGGCCACCCGGGTGCGGCCCAGACGCAGGTTCGCCTCCGCCAGGCTGCTGCGCCACGGGATCAGCGACGCCACGTCCAGGCCCCAGCCCTGCATCGACCGCCCGCAGCGCTGGAAGTCGCTGATCGCCGCCAGCGGCCGGTCGGTCGCCAGGTAGTAGTGGCCGCGGGCGTGCAGATAGCGCAGCCCGTGCACGGTGTCGTACATCTCCTCGGGCACCCGCTGCTGCACCGCCTCCGCCGCCGCGTCGTACTGCCCCAGTGCGGTCCGCGCCGAGATCAGCGTGGCCAGCGGGCAGCCGATCAGAACGCCCCAGCTCTGCCCGGACAGCAGCGCCAGCGCCTCCTCGGCCTGAGCGGAGGCGACCATCGCCTTGCCCCGGCGCAGCGTGACCCGGGCGCGCAGACCGCCCAGCAGCATCTGCCAGGTGACCGCCCCGCGCAGCTGTGCCTCCTCCATCAGCTGGTCGCACCAGGCTGCGGCCTCCTGGAGCTTGTTGCCCGACAGCAGGGCCAGCACCGCGGACGCGACGACCTCCAGGGTCGAGTCCTCCAGCCGGCAGCTCTGCAGGATCTGCTCGGCGCAGTCGGTGGCCGTACGGCTCTCCTTGTGGTTCCAGGCCGCGGCCAGCTGGTTCGCCGCGTAGCTCCACGGCTCGCTGCCCGCCGCCGACGCCGACTTCACCGCCCGGAAGCGGCCCCGGTCGGAGCCGTAGTGCCACTGGTGGGCCAGCCGTATCTCGGCGTAGAGCTGGGCGTCGTCCAGGGCCGCGGAGTCCGACAGCGCCCGCAGGGCCGCGGTCACGCCCTCGGTGTCGCCGCTCCACAGCGCGCCCCGCACCAGCGTGACGGCGTCACGCCCCTCCAGCGAGCCGGACTGGAGCGCCGCCTGCAACGGAGGCAGGTGCGCCGCCGCCACGGACGGGTTGATCCGCCAGGCCGTCCTCGCCAGCGCCGCCGTGACGGCCAGGGTCGCCGCCCCGTCGCCGGACGCGCGCAGCGCCGTCTCCAGGCACTGCACGGCGAGCGTGACGTCGTCCTCCACCAGGGCCTGTTCGGCGGCGGTGCGCAGCACCGGCAGCGTCCACTCCTCGGCGGCCCGGCCGGCGGCGATCACCTGGCGCGCCACCTCCAGCGCCGTCGCGCCGCGCTGGTGGAGCAGCTCGGCGGCGCGGCTGTGCGCCTCGGAGCGTCCGCCCGGGGACAGCGTGCCCAGCACCGCGGTCTGCGCCATGGGATGCCGGAAGCGCCCGCCGAGCAGCAGTCCGGCCCGGCCCAGGGTGTGCATCACGCGCTCGGCGTCCTCGCCGCGCAGCTCCATCAGCCGGCCGATCAGCTCCGGATCGGCCCGGTCGCCGAGCACGGCGATCGCCTGCGCGACCTCCAGCACCATCGGCTCCCAGCGGTGCAGACAGGCCGCCACCGCACGGGCGAACGCGAAGCCGACCGCCGGCGACTCCTCGTCGCCCGTCCCGTCCCGGCCGTCGCGCTCTTCGTCCTCGGCGTTGCGGTGGTCCTCCAGCAGGGCGGTGAGCAGCAGCGGGTTGCCGCCGGTCAGGTCGTGGAAGGCGGTGGCGAGCCCGCTGCCGACCCGCCTGTCCAGCGCCTGCCGGACCATCCGGGAGGTCGCCTCACCGGACAGCGGCCCCAGCCGGATCAGATGGTGCGGGCGTCCGGTCAGCTCCGCGCGCAGCGGCGACAGTGCCGGCTGCGGCCAGTCCCACTCGGACAGCACCATCACGATCCGCGCGGAGCGCATCCTGCGCAGCAGATAGAGCAGCAGCTGAAGGGAGACGTCGTCCGCGAACTGGACGTCGTCGACCACGACGACCAGCGGACGGGTCCGGGACAGCTCCAGCATCGCCCGGCAGGCCTCGTGGACCAGCAGGGCGCTGGGCCGCAGGACCGTGTGGAGGGGCGGCTCGCCGTCGTCCTGCTCGACGAGCATGGCCGAGGTGATCATGGCCCGTACGCGGTCGATGCTCCCGGCGGGCAGCCCCTGGCTCTGGAACAGCTGGTCGATCAGGCCGGCCTGCAGCCCGCGTTCCGTCCGTGATCCGGTGGCGCCCAGCAGCAGCGCGCCCGTGTCCGTCGCGCACTGCGCGAACTCGTGCAGCAGTGTGGTCTTTCCGCAGGTCAGTCCGCCCTGCACCACGGCCAGCCGGCCGCAGGCGCCCTCGGAACTCTCGACCAGGATTCTCTTCAGCAATTCGAGTGCGCGGGACGAATCAAATTCCGACACCAAATCCCCCGTGACGTGGATGTGGAGAATCACTCAGCTATGACGGTGTGTTACGGGAAATGCCCTCTCACGGAACGGCGTGCGGGTGAGAGCGGGGGGTGGCGAAGAGAGCGCTACGCGGCAGGGGTCAGGTACAGGTGGTGCGCGCATCCCAGGTATTGCGCCGCAAGTTGCTCTTGCTCACGGGGTACCTCCTGGTGGCGAGCGTGGCACCGTACCACTGTATTCAGCAGGCGCAATGGCGTCTATGCGGGTAGAAGGCATTGGCTGAAACTCTGCTGGCAGCGTACCCCCAATCTCCTTATTACTCGGCAGTTGTGATGGGGTGACGGAATTTGTTCACCTTGGGACACACTCGTGGTTCGATGGGCGCTGACGCGATTCAATAGAAATTCCTGGGGAAGGGAATTCGAGATTCCCTCAAATCTCGGCACAGTTCTGGTCGAGCGCCGGGCGCGGCGACCGGATGATGGACGTCTCGACGCAGGTGGGAACGTGCCCACTAGGCTGCGCAGGCAGTCCGTGACCGTGCCGAGGAGGAGACGTACGTGAGTGAGCAGCCCATCCGCTGGGGGATCCTGGCGACCGGCGGGATGGCCGCCGCCTTCACCGACGACCTGCTGCGGCTGCCGGACGCGCGGGTCACCGCCGTCGGATCCCGGTCACTCGCCACCGCCCGCCCCTTCGCCGAGCGGTTCGGCATCCCCCGGGCCCACGGCAGCTGGCGCGAGCTGGCCGCCGACCCCGAGGTCGACGTCGTCTACGTCGCCACCCCGCACGCCCACCACGTCGCCGCGGCGAGTGCCTGCCTGGAGGCGGGCAAGCCGGTGCTGTGCGAGAAGCCGTTCGCGCTCAGCGGCCGCCAGGCCCGCATCCTCACCGAACTGGCCGCCGAACAGGGCCTGTTCGTGATGGAGGCCATGTGGACCTGCCTCAACCCCCTCATCCTGCGCATCGCGGAACTGGTCGCGGACGGCGCGATCGGCGAGGTGCGGTCCGTGTACGCCTCCTTCGGAGGACGGATGAACGCGCCCGCGGAGCACCGGCTGTGGGACCCCGCGGCCGGCGGCGGGGCACTGCTGGACCTCGGCACCTACCCGGTCTCCCTCGCCCATCTGCTCCTCGGCGCGCCCGACTCCGTCACCGCCCACGCGAGCCTGTCCCCGCAGGGCGTCGACGCGCAGACCGGCGTCCTGCTCGGCTACGCCGACGGGGCGATGGCCGTGCTGTCCTGCTCCATGGTCGCCCACGACGAGCGCCGGGCGGCCGTCTACGGCACCGAGGGCCGCATCGAGATCCCGGCCGAGTTCTTCAACCCTCGCTCCTTCGTACTGCACCGCGACGGCCACGACCCGCAGACCGTCGCCGCCGCACCGCAGGAAGGCAACGGCTACGAGCACCAGGCACGTGAGGTGATGCGCTGCCTGCGCGAAGGGCTGACGGAATCACCGCTGTGGCCCCACGCGCGCACCCTCGCGGTGATGGACACCCTGGACGCGGTGCGGGAGCGGATCGGGGTGCGCTACCCGGGGGAGTGACCGCGCGCGCCGGGCCGGGACACCCGTACGTGCCCCGGTGCGCGCCCCGCGCGCCGGAGGCGGAGCCCGTGAACGAGCCCGCCCCCGGGCCCATTGCGGTGGGCTCCGGGGGCGGGCTCGTGGTGCGGCGCCGAGCGGGGAGGAGCAGCGCCGCACCGGGTCCGGTTCACTCGGCCGCGGGCAGCACTCCCGTGCGGGCCACGCGGGAGTACCAGTGGGCGCTGGCCTTGGGGATGCGGGTGCCGGTCGGGTAGTCCACGTAGACCGCGCCGAACCGCTTGCTGTAGCCGTGCGCCCACTCGAAGTTGTCGAGCAGCGACCACAGGAAGTAGCCGCGCACGTCGACGCCGTCCTCGATGGCCCGGTGCACGGCCGCGATGTGGCCGCGCAGATAGGCGATCCGCTCCGGGTCGTTGACGTTGCCCTCCGGGTCGGCGTAGTCGTGGAACGCGGCGCCGTTCTCGGTGATGACCAGCGGCAGCCGGGGGAAGTCCGCCGACAGCCGGCGCAGCAGCTCGTGCATGCCGCTCGGGTCGATGGCCCAGCCCATGGCGGTGGTCTCGCCGGGCGGCTGGTGGAAGGCGACCTCGTCGGCGCCCGGCCACGGGCTGTGGGCGCTGCGGCCGTGCCCGTCGGAGGTGTGCGTGCCGCTGCCGTCGGCCTTGGAGACCAGCGTGGGGGAGTAGTAGTTGACGCCGAGGAAGTCCAGCGGCTGCCGGATCTCGGTCAGGTCGCCGTCGCGGACGAAGGACCAGTCGGTCAGCCCCGCGGTGTCCTTGAACAGGTCCTCCGGGTAGGCGCCGCGCAGCATCGGGCCGGTGAAGACCCGGTTGGCCAGCGCGTCGATCCGCCGTACGGCGTCGATGTCGTCCTCGGTCTCGGCGAGCGGCCGGACGTGGTGGATGTTGAGGGTGACCGAGCACCGGCCGTCGGCGGGGAGCCGGTCCCGCAGCGCCTGGACGGCGAGCCCGTGACCCAGGTTGAGGTGGTGGGCGGCGCGCAGCGCGGCGACCGGGTCGGTGCGGCCGGGGGCGTGCACACCGGAGCCGTAGCCCAGGAAGGCGCTGCACCAGGGCTCGTTGAGGGTGGTCCAGGTCCGCACCCGGTCGCCGAGGGCGTCGGCGGCGATGGCCGCGTACTCCGCGAACCGCTCGGCGGTCGCGCGCTCCGGCCAGCCCCCGGCGTCCTCCAGCTCCTGCGGCAGGTCCCAGTGGTAGAGGGTGGCGACGGGCTGGATGCCCTTCTCCAGCAGTTCGTCGGCCAGCCGCCGGTAGAAGTCGAGCCCCCGCTGCACGGCGGGCCCGCGGCCGGTGGGCTGGATCCGCGGCCAGGCGAGGGAGAATCGGTAGGCGCCCACGCCGAGTTCGGCCATCAGGGCGACGTCCTCGCGCCAGCGGTGGTAGTGGTCGGTGGCGATGTCGCCGGTGTCGCCGTTGCGGACCCGGCCCGGGGTGCGGGCGTAGGTGTCCCAGATGGACGGCGTGCGGCCGTCCTCGGCTGCGGCCCCCTCGATCTGGTAGGAGGCGGTGGCGGTGCCCCAGAGGAAGCCCTTCGGGAAGGTGCGGGAGGCGTCCGGGGCGGACGCGGTCTGCTGCTGTGCTGCGGTGACCACGTATGTCCTTTCGACAAGAGGCGGGAGGCTGGTGGGGGAGGAGCGGGGCGGGCCGGTCAGCCCTTCACGGCGCCCTGCATGATGCCGCCGACGATCTGGCGGCCGAAGACGATGAACATCGCCAGCAGCGGCAGCGTGCCGAGGAGCGCGCCCGCCATGATCAGGGACTGGTCGCGGATGTAGCCGGCGCTCAGCTGCGTCAGGGCCACGGGAACGGTCGGGTTGGTCATGTCGAGCACCACGAACGGCCAGAAGAAGTCGTTCCACGCGTGCACGAACGTGATCATGAACAGCACGGCCATCGCGGGCCGCGCCACGGGCAGCACGATGCTCCAGAAGATCCGCAGCGAGTGCGCCCCGTCCACGCGGGCCGCCTCGACCAGTTCGTCGGGCAGCGCCTCCGACAGGTACTGCCGCATGAAGAACACGCCGACCGCGCTCACCAGCGTGGGGAAGATGACGGCGGGAAGCTCCTGCGACCAGCCCAGCTCGGACATCATCATGAACAGCGGTACGACGCCGAGCTGCGGCGGCACCATCATGGTGCCGATCACCAGCATCAGCAGGACGTTGCGGCCCTTGAACCGCAGCTTGGCGAAGGCGAACCCGGCGAGCGTGGCGAACAGCACCGTGGACAGGGCGATGAAGCCGGCCACGATCAGGCTGTTGACCATGGCCTTGCCCATCGCGGCCTCGTCCCAGGCACGGGCGAGGTTGCTGAACAGGTTCGGGCCCGGCAGGAACGGTGGCGGCGTCTGGCTGACGCGGGTGTTGTCGGTCGAGGCCGCCACCATCGTCCAGTACAGCGGGAAGATCGACAGGAGCGCCGTGATGCCGAGCAGGATGTAGGCGAGCGGGCCCGCGTGGTGCTGCCGCCCGGCGCCCTGGCGCAGGATCCGGCGGCGCCGGCCGTGCGCGGCGGCGTGCTGGGCGGGGGTCCGGACCGGGACGTCCGTCCGGACCGGGAGGCTTTCGGAAGTCACTGGGGGTCTCCTGGTCAGGACGTACGGGAGCGCAGGCGCTTGATCAGGCGCTGGGCCACGAAGGCGAGGACGAGCAGCAGGAACATGGCCCAGGCGACCGTCGCCGAGCGGCCCATCTGGTAGTTCTTCCAGCCCTCCTCGTACAGCAGCAGACCCAGCGTCTGGTACTGGTTGTCCGCGCCGCCGGTGATCCCGTTGGGGCCCTGGCCGAAGATCAGCGGTTCGCCGAACAGCTGGGTCGCGCCGATGGTGGAGAGCACGATGGTGAAGACGATGGTCGAGCGAATGCCCGGCACGGTGACATGGGTGAACTGCTTCCACCGGGAGGCCCCGTCGATGGCGGCGGCCTCGTACCGGTCGGCCGGGATGGCCTGCATGGCGGCCAGGTACAGCAGCGCGTTGTAGCCGGTCCAGCGCCAGATGACGATGCTGGAGATCGCGATCTGGGCGGGCCACTTGTCGGCCTCCCAGTTCACCGGGTCCATGCCGACCGTGCCGAGCGCCCAGTTGATCATGCCGAAGTCGCGCTCGAAGAGCATGGTGAACACCAGCGCCGCGGCGCCCACCGAGGTGGCGTAGGGCACCAGCGAGGCGACGCGGAAGAAGAGGGAGCCGCGCATCCGGTAGTTGAGCAGATGCGCCAGGCCCAGCGCCATCAGCAGCTGGGGAACCGTGGAGATGACGCCGATGGTGATGGTGTTCCCCACCGCGTTCCAGAACCGGGAGTCGTTCCACAGCTCGACGTAGTTGTCGAACCCGACCCACTCCATGACGTCCAGGGTGGCGAGTTCGACCCGGTGCAGGGAGATCCAGGAGGTGTAGACGAGGGGGTAGAAGCTGAACGCGGCGAAGACGACGAAGAACGGGGCGACGAACGCGTACGGCGCGCCCTTGACGTCCAGCCGGTGCAGCAGTGCGGCGGCGCCCGGCTTGCGGGACGGGCGTCCGTGCCGCCCTTCGCCGGCCGGGGCCTTGGTGGTGGAGGTGGCCACCGGATTTCCTTCCTGAGATGCGGATGCGTGAGCCGGCCCCGGCCCGCCGCCGGAGCGCGGCGGGGCCGGAGGGCTTGGGGCCCGTCGGTCGGACGACGGGCCCCGGTGGTGCGAGAGGTCAGCCGACCGCCTTCTCGATGCGCTCCGCCGTGGTCTCCCACGCCTCGTCGCGCGAGGCGCCCTGCTGCTCGATCAGCGTCAGACCCTGGGAGAAGAGGTCCTTGATGGCGCCGTCCTTGCGGCCGAGGACCTGCTTGTCCGGGATCTCCTGGGCGGCCGCGCCGAAGATCTGGCCGATCGGGGCGTTGTTGAAGTACTCATGGGTGACGTCCTTGACCTCGGCGCTCTCCAGCGCCTCCTGCGAGGACGGCACGCTGCCCTGCTTCTTGAAGATGTGGGCCTGCTGCTCCGGCGCGGTCAGCCACGCGACCAGCTTCTTGGCCTCCTCCTTCACCGGGCTCTGCTCGACCACCCCGAGGAAGGAACCGCCCCAGTTGGCGCCCTTGGGGGCCTTGGCGACGTCCCACTTGCCCTTGTTGGCCTCGCCGGCCTTCTCACCGATGTGACCGAGCATCCAGGCCGGGCAGACGGCCGTGGCGAACGTGCTGTTGGCCAGACCCGGGTCCCAGCCCGGCTGGAACTGGCGCAGCTTGGCGGACAGACCGTCCTCGGCCGCGTCGGCGGCGAGGTTCCAGGCCTCCTCGACGGCGGGGTTCTTGTCGTAGATCAGGTCGCCCTTGGCGTTGTAGTACTGCTCGGGGTAGCCGTAGACCATCGCGTTGAACAGACCGCTGGCCGCGTCCATGTACGCGACCTCGCCGCCCTTGAAGTTCTCCTTGAAGGTGCGGCCGACCTCGACGTACTTGTCCCAGCTGCCCTCCCACAGCTTGGCGACCTCTTCGCGGTCGGTGGGCAGTCCGGCCTTCTCGAAGTAGTCCCTGCGGTAACAGACGGCCATCGGGCCGATGTCCGTGCCCAGGCCCAGCACCTTGCCGTCCTCGGTGGTGATCTGGGACTGCTTCCACGGCAGGAAGTGGTCCGTGCCCGCCACGTCGGAGAAGTCCACGAACTTGGCGGCCTGGGTGTCGACGATCTCCTTGGCGCGGCCGATCTCGATGCCCTGGATGTCCTTGAGGCCCTTGCCCGCGGCGAGGCGGGTCTGCAGCGCCGTGTAGTACGTCTGCTCGTCGCCGGCTATCTCGGCCCGGATGTCGACGTTCGGGTTCTCCTTCTCGTACTGCTCCAGCAGGCCGGTCTCCTCGAAGCCCATCACCCCGAACATGCCCATGGTGATGACGACCTTGCCGTCCTTCTTGCCGCCGCCCGTGGCCGACTCGTCGTCGCCGCCGCAGCCGGCGACGAGCGACAGTGCACTGGCTGCCGCCAGGAGCGCGACCGCTCTCGTACGCAATGACCTGGGGACAGTGCCCATGTGTGTTCCTCCTAGCGACGGCGCTGACGCACCGGAGTGATCTGATTCCGCGATGGCACGGGGGGCGATATGTTGCGGTGGGAACGTGCCCACCAGGGAGTGGGAACGTGCCCACCGGCGGTTGGAAGACTCGTGCCAAGCAAGCCGTCATGTCAATAACTTGAAAGCGACTTGTTTCCGGAAGGAGTGACGCCGTTTGCCTCGGGGCCCCGGCCCGGCCCCGGTGCGGTGCTGTCCGCCGCACCGGCGTCTGCCACAATTGCCGCTGGTCAAGTCCGCGACGGGCACCGTCGTGGTTGCCGCCGGGAGGAGCACATGACAGGGGACCGCCGTCCCACGATCAAGACGGTCGCCGCCCGTGCCGGAGTGGGGCGGACGACGGTCTCCCGCGTGATCAACGGCTCCGACCTCGTCAGCGCGGACGCGCGGGCCCGGGTCCTCGCGGCGATCAAGGAGCTGAACTACGTCCCCAACTCGGTGGCCCGCGGCCTGGTGACCAACCGCACCAACGCGGTCGCGCTGGTGATCCCCGAGTCGGAGAGCCGGCTCGGCGCGGAGCCGTTCTTCGCCGCGCTGATCCGCGGCGTCAGCGGGGTGCTCGCCGAGACGCGGACCCAGCTCCAGCTGATGCTGGTGCGCGACCAGTCCGAGCGCGACCAGCTCACGGCGTCGGTCGCCACCCGCAGGGTCGACGGGGTGCTGCTGGTGTCGGTGCACGAGCACGACCGGCTGCCGGGGCTGCTGGACGAGATGGGCCTGCCCGTCGTCCTGGCCGGCCGCCGTGACGAGGGGGAACGGCTGAGCTACGTCGGCTCCGACAACGCCGGTGGCGCCGCGGCCGCCGTGCGCCATCTGCTGGAGCGGGGCAGGAGCCGGGTCGCCACCATCACCGGTGCGCTCGACATGGACGTCGGCCGCGCCCGGCTCGCCGGCTGGCGCGCCGCGCACGAGGAGGCGGGCCGCACGGCCGACGAACGGCTCGTCGAGGTCGCGGACTTCACCGAGGAGGGGGGCCGGCGGGCAATGCGTTCGCTTCTTGAACGCGTGCCGGACCTGGACGCCGTCTTCGCCGCCTCCGACCTGATGGCCGTCGCCGCCCTGGCCGAACTGCGCCGCCAGGGACGCCGGGTGCCGGACGACGTCGCCGTCGTCGGCTTCGAGGACTCCGTCCTGGCCCGCCACACCGACCCGCCGCTGACCACCGTCCGCCAGCCGGTCGAGGAACTCGGGCGCACCATGGCCCGCATCCTCCTCACCGAGATCACCGAGATCACCGAGATCACCGAGGGCGACGCCGCACAGCGGCAGCTGACGCTGCCCACGGAGCTGGTCGTGCGGGAGTCGTCCTGACGGCAAAACGTTCGCGACAGCGAATACTGGCTCACCGGGGTCCGGCGCCGCCGGTCCCCGGCACTCCCACGGCGAGGACCGCCGCGTCGTCGTCGAGCCCGGTGCCGAAGGAGTCGAGCAGGGCCCGGACCGCGGCCACGGCGCCGGACGCGGTGCCGGGCGCGAGGGCGCGGGCGAAGTCGAGGAGTGCGTCGTCCCCGTAGCGGCCGTCGTCGCCGCCGGAGGCCGTACGGGCCTCGGTGAGGCCGTCGGTGTAGAGCAGCAGCGTGTCGCCGGCCCCGAGGCGGACGGTGGTGGTGGCGATCTGGGCGTCGGGCAGGACGCCGATGAGCTGTCCGCCGGGGGTGTGGAGGAAGCCGGCGCTGCCGTCCTCGCCCAGGAGCAGGGCCGGGGGGTGTCCGCCGCCGGCCAGGGTGATCCGGAAGCCTTCCCCCTCCGCGTCGGGGGTGAGCAGTCCGAAGACGACGGTGCAGAACCGCGGGTCGTCCCCGTTGTACTCGTGGTTCAGGACGGTGTTGAGATTGCTCAGCACCGCGGCCGGGTCGGGGTCGTACACGGCGGCGGCGCGCAGGGTGTAGCGGGCCAGGGAGGTGATGGCCGCGGCGGCGGCGCCCTTGCCGCACACGTCGCCGAGGAACAGCCCCCACTTCCCGGCGGCGAGCGGGAACAGGTCGTAGAAGTCGCCGCCGACCTTGTCGGTGGAGGCCGTGTGGTAGTACGCGGCCACGTCCAGGCCGGGGACGCTGTCCAGCGCCGGGGGCAGCAGGGTCCGCTGCAGGGTGGCGTTGAGCCGCCGGAGCTCCTCGCGTTCGCGTTCCGCCCGCCGGCGCGCCCGCAGCAGTTCGGTCTCGTAGGCGCGGCGGTCCCGGGCGTCGAAGACGGTGGTGCGGACCAGCAGCGGCTCGCCGTCGGGGCCGGTCTTGACCGTGGAGGTGACCAGCACCGGCAGGCGGGTCCCGTCGGCCGTCCTGAGTTCCAGGGCGATGCCGCTGACCTCGCCCTGCATGCGCAGCAGCGGGCCGAAGTGGGTCTCGTGGTAGAGCCGGCCGCCCACGGTCAGCAGATCCGAGAAGGTCCGTCGCCCCACCAGCTCCCCGCGTGCGCGGCCGAGCCAGTCCAGCAGCGTCCTGTTGACCTTCACGATCGTGCCGTCCATCAGCGTGGACAGATAGCCGCACGGCGCGTTCTCGTACAGATCCTCGGCGCTGTCCTCCAGCAGTGCGGAGAACGCCGTACGGTCATCGCCCGGGTCCCGGGCGGGCCCGCCGCTCGCGTCGTCGTCGCTGCCGCGCATCAGGGCAGGGCGGTGACGAAGCCGGTGATCGCGGCGGCCGTCTCCTGTGGGGCGGCCAGCTGGGGGCAGTGCCCGGTCGCGTCCAGGGTGACCAGCCGGCTTCCGGGAATCCGGGACTGCACGAAGGCCCCGACCTCCGGGGGCGCTATCGCGTCCCGCGAACACTGGGCGACCAGGGTCGGCACGGCGACCCGGGCCAGGTCGTCGCGGTTGTCCGAGAGGAATGTCACCCGGGCGAAGACGCGGGCGATCTCCGGATCGGTGCGGCAGAAGCTGTTGGTCAGCTCCTCGCCCAGCTCCGGCCGCTCGGGATTGCCCATGATCACCGGCGCCATGGCGCCCGCCCAGCCCAGGTAGTTCGCCTCCAGCGACTCCAGGAGTTCGTCGATGTCCTCGGCGCTGAAGCCGCCCCGGTACCCGGCCGCCGGATCGTCGATGAAGCACGGCGACGGGGCCAGCAGCACCAGGCCGGAGAACGCCTCCGGCTCCCGCGCCGCCGCCAGCACGCCCATCGTCGCGCTCACCGAGTGCCCCACGAACGTCACCGGGCCGAGCGCCAGCTCACGGCAGATCTCCAGCACGTCCTCGGTGTACCCGTCGAGGGTGGAGTGGCGCTCCGGGCTCCACGCCGACAGATCGGAGCGTCCCGCCCCCACGTGGTCGAACAGCACCACGGTGAAGTCGCGCTCCAGGTACGGCACGACCAGCCGCCACATGTTCTGGTCGCAGCCGAAGCCGTGCGCCAGCATCACCACCGGCCCCTGGGGCCGACCGGAAACGGTCACGTGATTCCTGCTCAGCACGGTCATGAGGCATATTCTCGCAGACCGTCCCATTTCCGGTCGCGCCGCCGACGCCGTACCGCCGGACGGGCGGCACGGGGAGTTCGGCGCCGGGGAGTACAGTCTGCTGGCCGCGTCCCGCGCCGGACCGGGCAGCGCGGCTTCCTGTCCCCTGTGGGCTCCGGCGAGTGACCTCATGACCAGCACGCAGGACCGGCCCGCGCCGGTGGACGTCCGGCAGCGCACCGCTCGCATACGCCGCCGGCTGGAGCGGCTCATCGGCATCGCGGCGACCGAGGGCAACGCGCTGACCCCGCTGCGCAACGGGGACGAGATCTTCCCGGCGATGCTGGCGGCCATCCGGTCCGCCCGGCACACCGTGGACATGATGACGTTCGTGTACTGGAAGGGCGACATCGCCCGCGAGTTCGCCGAGGCGCTGGCCGACCGGGCCCGGGCGGGCGTGCGGGTGCGGCTGCTGCTGGACGGCTTCGGCAGCCGGCTGATCGAGAAGCACCTGCTGGCGGAGATGGAGCGGTCCGGCGTGCAGGTGGCCTGGTTCCGCCGGCCGCTGGTCATCTCCCCGCTCAAGCAGAACCACCGCTGCCACCGCAAGGTCCTCGTCGTGGACGAGCAGACGGCCTTCACCGGCGGCGTGGGCATCGCGGAGGAGTGGTGCGGCGACGCCCGCGACGAGCGCGAGTGGCGCGACACCCACGTGGAGGTCCGCGGGCCCGCCGTGGACGGCGTCGCCGCCGCCTTCGCGCAGAACTGGGCAGAGTGCCACGACGAACTCTTCGACGACCACGACCGGTTCGTGCCGCACCGGCCGCAGGGCGACGCGGTGGTGCAGGTGGTGCGCGGATCGGCCAGCTTCGGCTGGCAGGATCTCCAGACGCTGATGCGGGTGATGCTGGAGTCGGCCGAGGACCGCTTCCGGCTGGCCACCGCCTACTTCGCGCCGGACGCCTATTTCGTGGAGCTGCTGTGCGCCACCGCCCGGCGGGGCGTGGAGGTGGAGATCCTGCTGCCCGGCCGGCACACCGACAAGCGGGTCTGCCGGCTGGCGGGCCGGCACCACTACGGCGCCCTGATCGCCTGCGGCGTGAAGATATACGAGTACCGGCCGACGATGATGCACGCCAAGATCGTCACCGTCGACGGCATCGCCGCGCTGGTGGGCTCGACCAACTTCAACCGCCGCTCCCTCGACCACGACGAGGAGATCATGCTCGCCGTGCTGGACAGGGAGTTCACGGCCACGCTCGACGGTCACTACGACGACGACCTGCGGGACGCCGAGGTGATCCGGGAGGCGCGCTGGAAGCGCCGCTCCGCACTGCACCGGGCGCGGGAGGCGGCCGTCGTGCCGATCCGCCGGTTCCTGTGAGCGCGGTCCGGCGGGGGCGGGGGCCTCGACGGAGTGCTCGACGCGTCCCCTCGGCGGAGCGCGGTGGGCGTCGCCCCGCTCATCCGCCGCGTCGGCGCCGGCCGGCCACGCTCTGCCCGCACCACTGCCACCTCCGGGCGCCGGCTGCCGACGCCGCGCCGACGTCGTACGGGACGGTGGGCCCTGCCCGCGCGGCACGGAGCGCCCTCGACGCCCCGCCGCCGGCCCTCGCCCCCTTCCTCGCCGGTGCCGCGCGCAACGCGCCGCTCCGCCACTTCCTGCTGTTTCCCGGCAGCGGGCCGCTGGGTGAGGTGCTCCACCGGGACCTGAGCGAGTGCGGCCGTCGCGCATGCGAACCGACGGGTTTGCGGAGCCGGCTTCGCCGCCTCCGCGGTCGCCGGGGTGTTCCCGCACCGGCTGCGCGGCACGATCCCGGCGACGGCCGAGAACCTCGCCGACCCGATCCGGCGGTTGCGGGTCTCCCCGCACCGCACACGGTTCTTTGCGGTCTGAGCCGATCGGGCCGTACGGTGTGGTGGACTTGGCCGATGGACGTGCGGGTGGTCGGGGTCGACGTGGGATCGGTGGCGCTGGGACGCTTCGCCTGGGCCGCGGTCGACGCGCCGCGACTGTCGCTGGTCGCCCAGGGGTCCGACCCCGGGACGGCCGCGGAGGCGCTCGCCGGCGCGCTGGCCCGTGGGGGCCGGGCGGCGCTGGTGCTGGAGGCCCCCGGGTGCGTGCCGGTGCCGGCCGCCGACCGGGCGGACGGTTGGCGCGACCTGGGCCGGGCGAGGGCGGGGGAGGGCAACCGGCCCTGGTCGGCGGGCGCCGGCGCCGGAGTCCTGGCCACCGGCGTCGCCCAGGCCGCGTGGCTGCTCGCGAGGCTGGCCGCGATCGCGCCCGGCACCGCGGCGACCACCGTCCCGCACCGCTGGTCGGCCGCGCACGGCCCGCGGCTGCTGCTCGCCGAGGCGCTGGTCTCCGGTGCGGGCAAACCCGTCCCGACGGCCGCCGGACCCCACGCCGCCGACGCGGAGGCCGCCGCCCGGGCCCTGGCCGAGCGCCTGCCCGCGCTGCCGGACCTCAGGACCGACGTGAGCTGCGCGCCGCACCGACCGTTCAACCTGCTCGCCGCCGCGGCCGCATGGGCCGGGCTGGAGGTGCCGGCGGAGGAACTGCACGGGGACCTGCTGGTCGTACGGGCCCGGCCCGCGGGTACCTGACGGGGCGCGCGGCGCGGCGGGGTCCGCGCGCAGGGCGGGGCGCAGGGGGCAGGACAGGCGAACGTGCGAGCGCGAGGCGCGTCCTCAGCCGCCCCCGCGCCGCGCCGACGCACCCCGCCCGACCGCCGACAGCAGGGAGCCGAGGGCGGCGCCGATCGCGAGGAACACCACGCAGGTGCCGACCTTGGTCTCCGTGCTCGCCGAGGTGGTGAACGGCCACACCACCAGCGCCGCCGTACTGAGGGCGACGATCCGGGAGAACAGCCGTCCGGGCCGTGAGGCGCTGCGCAGCAGCACATGCAGCAGCCCCGTGGCGGTCAGCGCGACGACGGCCGCGCCCCCGGCGAGCCAGCCGGTGGAGCCGCCGCCCGACGGCGCGGAGAACACGGCGATCCCCATCACGCCGCGCACCAGCAGCACGGCGGCCATGGCGGTCAGCCCCACCAGGCCGGCGGTCATCACCCCGCCGGCCCACAGCCGGGCCGCGTCCAGGCGCCGACCGGGGGAGTCCGGCGCGCTCCCGGTCCCGGGGGACCCATTCCGGCGGTCGGAGGACTGGTTCGGGGACTGCACGATCGGCCTCCTGGTGACGGGTGTGCGCGCCCTGCTCACCCTGTCGCCCTCCAGGGGGTGCGCGCCCTGCTCACCCCCTCGTCATCGAGGGGCGTGCGCCATCCGTACCCCTTGCCGGGGCCGCGCCCCCGCCCCCTCCTCCGTTCGGGGCAGCGCACCCGCCCCCTCCTCCGTTCGGGGCAGCGCACCCGCCGCCGGTGTCAGACCGGCTCGTCCGCGAGATACGGCGGGGCCGGGTCGTACTGGATCTCACGCCGTACGGCCCGCGCGTGATCGCGGCCGTGCAGCCGGCCGACCAGCCACAGCGCGCTGTCGATCCCCGCGGACACCCCCTGGCTGGTGAGCAGGTTCCCGTCGGTCACGTAGCGGGCGTCCCGGACGACGGTGACGTCGCCCTTCGCCGCCAGTTCGTCCTCGTGGTCCCGGTGCGTGGCCACCCGCCGGCCCCGGGCCGGACCGGCGGCGTGCAGCAGGAACGCGCCGGTGCACACGCCGTGCACCCACGCGGCCTGCCCGGCGGTCTCGGCGATCCACCCGGTGACCACGGGATTGCGCGGCTCGACCAACCGGGCGCCCCGGCCGCCGGGCACCGTCAGCACGTCCAGCGCGGGATGGTCGTCCAGCGTGTGGTCGGGCAGCACGCGCAGCCCCTTCGCGCAGCGGACCGGGCCGGGCCGCTCCGCGACGAGGACCGCCCTGTCCGCGCCGCCGCGCAGCAGGGCGGAGGCCGTGAAGACCTCCCAGGGGCCGGCGAAGTCCAGTTCCTCGACCGCGTCGAAGACGAGCAGGCCATAGGTCGTCATGCGCATTCCTCACTCAAGTGCCGATGGGTTCGCGTGGTCATGGGGCTCATGTGCCGATGGGCGGGCATGTGCTGATGGGGTTCATGCCGACGGAGCGTCATGTGCCGATGGAGTCGACCGGGTTACGTGCCGATGGGGCGGGCGGGTCGGTCGCCGAGAGGCCGGGCGAGGTCCCGGACGGCCGGTCCGCCGGCGGAGCGGAAACGCGCCCGGTAGTCGGAGGGCGCGACGCCGAGCCTGCGCTGGAAGGTGCGGCGCAGGGTCTCCGCCGTGCCGAAGCCATGACGCCGGGCGATGGACTCGACCGGCTCGTCGCCCTCCACCAGCGCCCGCCGGGCCGCCTCCACGCGCACCTGTTCGACGTACGCCGCCGGAGGGACGCCCAGTTCCGCGGTGAAGCGGCGCTGGAGGTGACGCGGGCTGAGCCCGGCGTGCGCGGCGAGGTCCGCGATGCCGTGCCGGGCGCCCGGCGAGGAGTGGATCGCCGTCACGGCCGCGCGCACCGGATCCGTCGCCGGCTGCCGCGACCACAGCGCCACGCTGAACTGCGACTGGCCGCCCGGCCTGCGCAGGAACAGCACCAGCTCGCGCGCCGCCGCGTGCGCGGCCTCGCGGCCGAGGTCGTCCTCGACCAGGGCGAGGGCCAGGTCCATGCCGGCGGTCACCCCGGCCGACGTCCACACCCGGCCGTCCCGGATGAACACCGGGTCGCAGTCGACGCGCAGGCCCGGGTGCTCACGGGTGAGCTGTTCCTCCCGGCCCCAGTGCGTGGTGACCCGGTGACCGTCGACGAGCCCCGCCGCGGCCAGCAGGAACACTCCGCTGCACACCGAGGCGACCCGCCGGGCATCGCCGCCCGCCGCCGCGATCCAGCGCACCAGCTCCTCGTCGTGCCGGGCCTCGTCGACGCCCTGTCCGCCGGCCACCACCAGGGTGTCGATCCCGTGCGGATCGGCCCCGTCCACGCCGTGTCCTGCGTGCACGGACAGCCCGCTGCTGGTGGCGACCGGACCGGAGCGGGCGGCCACGACCTCGCACGTGTACGCGCCCGTGTGATGTGCGGCGTGGTGGAACACCTCGTGCGGTCCGGCCAGGTCGAGCTGCTGGAAACCGTCGAAGATCACGAAGACGATGCGTCGCTGGGTCACCTCTCCACCGTCGGCTCCGCGCGCCGTTGGCGTCAACGACACGCACCCCACGGATCGCGCCATGGCCACCGGCGGTCACCCGCCGCGACGCCCACGACAGCCGCGCCCGCCACCCGTGACCGGCCGGCCACGACGACCGGCCGCCCAGGCCACCGGTGATCGCCCAACCGGCTTGGTAGCGTGCGCTGTTGGACGAGGGAGAGAGCAACGCATGACAGCGCGCACATTCCGCATCGGGGGAGACCTGCCCGTAGGGCGCATCGGCTTCGGTGCGATGCGCCTGCCGACCGAGCCGGGCCCCGACCGGGCGGCCTCCATGGCCGTGGCGCGGCGGGCGGTCGAGCTGGGGGTCACCCTGATCGACACCGCCCACCTCTACGGCGCCGGCGCGAACGAGGAACTCCTCGCCGAGGCCCTGCACCCCTACCCGGACGACCTGCTGATCACCACGAAGGTCGGCGTGGCCCGCACCGGTCCCGGCGGGGAGTGGCGGCTCGACGGCCGGCCGGAGATCCTCCGGCAGCAGGTGGACGACGCCCTGCGGCGGCTGCGCGTCGAACGCCTCGAACTGCTCCAGCTGCACCGCATCGACCCCGAGACCCCGATGGCGGAACAGCTCGGCACCCTCCGCGAGCTGCAGGAAGCGGGCAAGATCGGCCGGATCGGGCTGTCGGAGGTGACGGTCGCCGATCTGGAACAGGCTCGGGAGACGATCGACGTGGTCAGCGTGCAGAACGCCTACAACCTGCTCGACCGCGCCCACGAGCCCGTCCTGCAGGCCTGTACGGCGGCCGGGATCGCGTTCCTGCCCTGGCGTCCCGTCGCGCACGGTGGCGCCGGCGCGCGCGAGGAGGTCGCCGCCGTCGCCCGGGAGCTGGAGGCCACGCCGACGCAGGTCGCCCTCGCCTGGCTGCTGGCCCGCTCGCCGGTGGTCCTGCCCATCCCCGGCACCGCGAGCATCGGACACCTGGAGGAGAACGTCGCCGCCGCCGAGCTGCGGCTGACGGACGCCCACCGCGCCCGGCTGGACGCGCTGGCCCCACCGGCGTGACACCGGGAGCCCTCGCACGCCACCGCGTGGGGGATCCGCTCGCCCCGCCGGCCTGACGCACCCGCAGCCCCTCGCACTCCGCCTTCCCCCGCTGGGCGCGCACGCCCGCCGGCCTGACACCGGCAACTCCCGCACACCACAGTGCGGGGGATCTTGACGCGAGTGATGTTACCGGTAACACTCGCGATGGCCCGGCCCACCGCCCGAAGGGACCTCCATGCCCGCCCTGACCACCACCTCCGACGGCTTCCTGCTGCACGGCGAGCCGCTGCGGATCATCTCCGGCGCGATGCACTACTTCCGCGTCCACCCGGACCAGTGGGCCGACCGCCTCCGCAAGGCCCGGCTGATGGGGCTCAACACCGTGGAGACCTACGTCCCCTGGAACGCCCACCAGCCCGACCCCGACGGCCCTCTCGTCCTCGACGGCATCCTCGACCTGCCGCGCTACCTGTCCCTGGCCAAGGCGGAGGGCCTGCACGTCCTGCTGCGCCCCGGCCCCTTCATCTGCGCCGAGTGGGACGGCGGCGGCCTGCCCTCCTGGCTCACCTCGGACCCGGACATCCGGCTGCGCAGCAGCGACCCCCGCTTCACCGACGCGATCGACCGCTACCTCGACGCGCTGATCCCGCCGCTCCTGCCCCACATGGCGGCGGTCGGCGGCCCGGTGATCGCCGTCCAGGTGGAGAACGAGTACGGCGCCTACGGCAAGGACGCCGCCTACCTCGAACACCTGCGCACGGGCCTGCGTTCCCGCGGCGTCGAGGAACTGCTGTTCACCTGCGACCAGGTCGACCCGGCCCACCTGACCGCGGGCAGCCTCCCCGACACCCTCGTCACCGGGACCTTCGGCAGCCGCATCGAGTCGAGCCTCGCCACCCTGCGCGCCCACCTGCCCGAAGGCCCTCTGATGTGCACGGAGTTCTGGATCGGCTGGTTCGACCACTGGGGCGAGCCGCACCACGTGCGGGACGCGGCCGACGCCGCCGCCGACCTCGACCGGCTGCTCACGGCCGGCGCCTCCGTCAACATCTACATGTTCCACGGCGGCACCAACTTCGGCTTCACCAACGGCGCCAACCACGACCACGCCTACGCCCCCGTCGTCACCTCCTACGACTACGACGCCCCGCTCGCCGAGAGCGGCGACCCCGGCCCCAAGTACCACGCCTTCCGCGAGGTCATCGCCCGCCACGCGCCCGTCCCCGACGAACCCGTCCCCGCCCCCGCGCCCAAACTCCCGCCCACCACCGTCGAACTCGACCGCCGCGCCCCCTTCCTGCCGTACGCGGCCGGGCTCCCCGGCGCCGTGCGCAGCGAGCACCCGCTCACCTTCGACGACCTCGGACAGCGCTCGGGATACGTGCTCTACCGCACCACCCTGCCCGCCTCCGGCGACGGTCTGCTGCACTTCGAGGGCGGCGTCGGCGACCGCGCACAGGTCTTCGTGGACGGCGCCCCGGCCGGCGTCCTCGAACACGAACGACACGAGGAGGCCCTGCACGTCCGCTCGCCCCGCCCCGGCGCGATCCTGGACGTCCTCGTCGAGCACATGGGCGGCGTGAACTACGGCCCCCGCATCGGCTCGCCCAAGGGGCTCCTCGGCCGGGTCGCCTTCCAGGGCGCCGCCCTGCGCGGCTGGGACTGCCACCCCGTCGCCCTGGACGACCCGGCGCCGCCCCTCGAGGCCCGCGACGTCGTCGAGGCCGCCGGTCCCGCCTTCCACCGCGGCGTCTTCGAGGTCGCCGAACCGGCCGACGCCTTCCTCGCCCTGCCGGGCTGGACCAAGGGGCAGGCCTGGATCAACGGCTTCCACCTCGGCCGCTACTGGAACCGAGGCCCCCAGCGCACCCTCTACGTCCCCGGCCCCGTGCTGCGCCCAGGCGCCAACGACCTCGTCCTGCTTGAACTGCACGGCGCAACCGGCCGCCACGCGCACCTCACCGACGCCCCCGACCTCGGGTGGGTCAAGCCCTGACCCGGCCCGGTCCGCCCCGCCCGGCCTATCCTGTGGATCCGCCGGACGGGGCAGGGCCGCCGGCACGAGGACACGAGGAAGCGCCGCCCGCATGACACCGAGCACCGACGACGGCACGGCCCCCAAAGGGCGCAGCCGCCGCAGTTTCGCGGGCGCACGGCCGGTCATGGCCGACGTGGCCCGCCGGGCCGGGGTCTCCAAGCAGACCGTCTCCCGTGTCCTCAACGACCACCCGTCCGTGCGCCCCGAGACCCGGCAGGCCGTCCTCGACACGATGCGCGCCCTCGGCTACCGGCCCAGCCGCAGCGCCCGCTCCCTGGCCAGCGGGCGCACCCGGCTGCTCGGCGTGATCTCCTTCGACGCCGCCCGCTACGGACCCGCCTCGGTCCTCACCGCCATCAACACCGCGGCGCAGGACGCCGGTTACCTGGTCAGCTCCATCGCCCTGGCCACCGCAGACCGGGACACCGTGGCCCGCGCGGTGGACCGGCTGTCGGCCGAGGGCGCGGACGGCGTCATCGCGATCGCCCCGCAGCGCCACGTCGCCGCCGCCCTGGCCGAGGCCCGCCTGGAGACCCCCATGGTGATGCTGGACAACGACCTCGGCGGCGGCATCCCCATGGTCACCGCCGACTCCCGCGACGGCGCCCGCGCCGCCACCGAGCACCTGCTCGGCCTCGGTCACGCCACCGTCCACCACATCGCCGGCCCCGCGGGCTGGACCGCCGCCGACGTCCGCGCCGCCGGCTGGCGCGCCACCCTCGCCGCGGCCGGCGCCACCGTCCCCGAACCCCTCGCCGGCGACTGGAGCGCCGACTCCGGCTACGCGCTCGGCCGCCGGCTGGCCCGCGACCCGGGCGTCACCGCGGTGTTCGCCTCCAACGACCAGATGGCCCTCGGCCTGCTGCGCGCCCTGCACGAGGCCGGCCGCCGCGTCCCCGAGGACGTCTCCGTGGTCGGCTACGACGACATCCCCGAGGCCGCCCATCTGCTGCCGCCGCTGACCACCGTGCGCACCGACTTCGGCGAGATCGGCCGGCGCGCGCTGCGCCTGCTGCTGGACCTCCTCGACCGCGCCGACGGCGGCACGGGCCGCGGCCCCCGCACGGAATCCGTCGTTCCGGTCCGCCTGGTCGTCCGCCGCAGCACCGGAGCGGCCCCCTCCGCCGGGTGAGGATCCTCTCGCCTGGGTTACGAATCGCTCAACCTCTGGTATCTGCGCGGTGATCGGGTGACGATGGGCGCATGACTCTGGCCCAGCGCGCCCTGGAGCGACTGGAAGCCTGGCCCGACCTCACGGCGGGCCAGGCCAGTTGCGGCACAGGGCGGGCAGTTCGCTCCCCGTACAGCGAGATAGCCCACTTCCACACCGACCACGACGTGGACCTCCACCTGACCGACCGGGCCATCCGGCGGTTCGCCCACGACCTGCGGGACACCACCGCCGTCCGGCTGCTGCCCGGCTCCCGGTGGGTCACCGTCCACCTGGACTGCGACACGGACGTCGACCTGCTGCTGAGCCTGGTGAGCATGGCCCTCCAGGTCCACCAGGCCAAGCCGCCGAGCGTGCCCCCGGCCCTCGACGCCTGCAACTTCCACCGCGTCACGGTCCTGCGCCGCGACCCGGCCGGCCTGGCCCCTCCCCGCATCTGACCGGACCCTCCACCGATCCCGCCCCCGTCCGGCGTGGGCGCGCCGCCGTGCCCGCCCACGGAGGGACACTGCTGGGGCACGGAGCCGGGACCGCCTGGGCGGACCCGGCCGGCCGCATGCGGGAGGAGCGCCGAGGTGACGGGCTGGACCTGGGAGTACGAGGGCTACGAGGCCGCGGACGAACGGCTGCGGGAGTCGCTGTGCACCCTCGGCAACGGCTATTTCGCCACACGGGGAGCCCTGCCGGAGTGCGTCGCGGACGACGTCCACTACCCGGGGACCTATGTGGCCGGCTGCTACAACCGGCTGGTCTCCACCGTGTCCGGCCGCGAGGTCGAGAACGAGGACATGGTCAACCTGCCCAACTGGCTGCCGCTGCGCTTCCGGCTGCACGGCCGTCCGTGGATCACTCCCGACACCACCCCCGTCCTCGAACACCGCGCCGTGCTCCACCTGTCCTCCGGCGTCCTGGAACGGCTGACCCGGTTCGACCTCGGCGGCGGGCGCGCGCTGACCGTGCGCCAGCAGCGCCTGGTGCACATGGGCGACCCCCATCTGGCCGCCCTGCGCACCGAGTTCACCGCCGACGGCTTCACCGGCGAACTGCACGTCGAAGCGGCCGTCGACGCCGGCGTCACCAACGCCGGCGTGCCCCGCTACCGCGACCTGGACGGCCGCCACCTCACCCACGCCCACTCCGGCGCCGAACGGGACGTGGTGTGGCTGCGCTGCCGCACCCGCACCTCCGACATCCGCGTCGGCATGGCCTCCCGCATCACCGCCGACGGCCCCGTCGCCATCCGCCACGCCCTGCCCCGCACCACCCAGCGCACCCGGCTCAAACTGACCCCCGGCCATGCCCTCACCGTCGACAAGACGGTCGCCCTGCACACCTCCCGCGACCCCGCCATCAGCGACCCGCTGTACGCCGCCGTCGCCCGGGTCGAGCGCGCTCCCGGCTTCGACGCGCTGCTGCGCTCGCACCGCACGGCCTGGGCCCAGCTGTGGCGGCGCACCGACGTCGACGTGCCCGGCGAGGCGGGCCGCATCCTGCGGCTGCACCTCTTCCACGTCCTGCAGACGCTCTCCCCGCACACCGCCGACCTCGACGTCGGGGTGCCCGCCCGCGGACTGCACGGCGAGGCCTACCGCGGCCACGTCTTCTGGGACGAGCTGTTCGTGCTGCCCTTCCTCAACCTGCACTTCCCCGAGATCTCCCGCGCCCTGCTGCACTACCGCCACCGCCGCCTCGAACAGGCCTGCACCGCCGCCGTGAACGCCGGGCGCAAGGGGGCGATGTACCCGTGGCAGAGCGGCAGCGACGGACGTGAGGAGACCCAGCAGCTGCACCTCAACCCGCGCTCCGGCCGCTGGCTGCCCGACCACTCCCACCTCCAGCACCACGTCGGCTCGGCGATCGCCTACAACGTGTGGCAGTACTGCGAGACCAGCGGCGACACCGAGTTCCGGCACACCAAGGGCGCCGAGATGCTGCTCCAGATCGCCCGCTTCTGGGCCGACGCCGCCACCTACGACGAGTCCCTCGGCCGCCACCGCATCAAGGGCGTCGTCGGCCCCGACGAATACCACGACGCCTACCCCGACGCCGTACAGCCCGGCCTCGACGACAACGCGTACACCAACGTCACCGCCTCCTGGGTGCTCACCCGCACCCTGGAACTGCTGCACGGCCTGCCCGAGCCGCGCCGCCGCGAGCTGGCCGAGCGCACCGGCCTGGACGACGGCGAACTCCACCGCTGGGAGGAGGTGTCCCGCACCCTCCACGTCCCCTTCCACGAGGGCGTCATCAGCCAGTTCGAGGGCTACGGCGACCTCGCCGAACTCGACTGGCACGGCTACCGGCGGCAGTACGGCGACATCCGCCGGCTGGACCGGATCCTGGAGGCGGAGGGCGACACCGTCAACCGCTACCGGGCCTCCAAACAGGCCGACGTCCTGATGCTGGGCTACCTCTTCTCCCCGGCCGAACTGGAAGCGCTCTTCCGGCGGCTCGGGCTGCGGCTGGACGAGGAGACCTGGCGGCGCACCGTCGACCACTACCTGCACCGCACCAGCCACGGCTCCACCCTGAGCGGACTCGTGCACGGCTGGATCCTGGCCCGCGCCCGCCGCAGCGAGGCCTGGCAGTTCGTCCAGGAGGCCCTGCGCGGCGACATCGCCGACGTGCAGGGCGGCACCACCGGCGAGGGCATCCACCTCGGCGCGATGGCCGGCACCCTCGACCTCGTGCAGCGCGGGCTGACGGGTCTGGAGACCCGCGACGGCGCCCTGTGGCTGGACCCCGTGCCGCTGCCCGAGCTCTCCACCTACGGCGTCTCCCTGCGCTACCAGGGCAACTGGGGCATCCGGCTGCGGCTGCGGCACGGCCAGATGGAGATCACCATGCCGTCGTCGGACGCGTTCCCCATCGCCGTGCGCCTCCCCGACCGCGCCGTCCGGCTCCAGCCGGGGGAGACGATCCGGCTGGCCCTGCCGGACCGCCCGGCCCCGCTGCGCGAGCGGGCGTGAGACGAGAGAGCGGGGCGCATGACCGACCTGCGCACCGTGGGCGTCCTCGGCACCGGCATCATGGGCGCGCCGCCATGACGCGCACCCTGGTGAAGGCCGGCCACGCCGTCCGCGCCCGGAACCGGGGCGTGCCGCGGGACAGCTACCAGGCTGCCACGTGAGCCCGCGGGCGGCGTAGGCTCGCGGCCATGCGGATCTCCGTCTCCTCGGACATGGACGAACCCGTGGCCCGCCTGCTCGTCGCCGAGTTGCGCGAGCGGGGCCACGACGTGCGCGCCCACGGTGCGCTGCGCGAGGGCGACGACCCCCAGTGGGCGGCCTGCTCGTCGGCCGCCGCCCGGGACGTCGCCGAGGGCAGGGCCGACCAGGCGGTCGTGTGCTGCTGGACCGGCACCGGCGCCTCGATCGCCGCCAACAAGGTGCCCGGGGTGCGGGCGGCGCTGTGCACGGACGCCTACTCGGCGGACGGCGCGCGCCGCTGGAACGACGCGAACGTGCTCGCCCTCAGCCTCCGGCTCACCTCGGAGCCGCTGCTGAGGGAGATCCTCGACGCGTGGTTCGCGGGGCGGCCCAGTGCGGACCCGGACGACCGGTGGAACGTCGCCCGGATCCGGCGCATGGATTCCGCCAGGTCGGCGTAGCCGGCGTAGGCGGCGCGGGGCGGCCCCGCGTCGTCAGCGATCGCCCTTGGACTTGCCGCGCTGGTCCGGGGTGCCGTGCGGCGGGGCGCCGAACGGCTCGGGGGACGTCGCGGGCGACACGTGCGAGCCGGTGCGGCCCCGGGCCTGCTCCGGACGCAGGGCCCCCGGGTCGCCGGACGTCGGCTCGGCTCCCGACTTCAGCTGCTCCAGGCGGGCGGTGAGCACCTCGGTCACCGGGAGGCGGTCGGCGTGCGTGCGCTCGTAGGCGAGCAGCTCCTCCACCTCCTCGGCGGTCAGCGACCGCACCCGGGACTCCAGGCCGCCGATCGGCAGATGGTCGTAGTCGGGCAGCGGCAGTGTGCTGCGGCCGGGGTCGGCCATGGGACTTCACTCCCTTTGACGTCTGACTGCGGGATTCCGGCTGATCTGCGGTCCCCACGGGCCGGCCGGGTGCGCGGGCTCAGTGCGCGCCGAGGCCGCCGCCGCCGAACGAGCCGCTGCTGCCCCGGCTCCAGCGGGGCCGGGGCTTCGCCGCGCCCGGCCGGGTCTGCATGTTGGTCAGCTCGTACGGCGTGAGCGCGCGACCGCCCTTGGGGGACCGGGGCACCTCGTCGGGCTCCCGGCTCTCCCGGATCTCGTGCACCGGGCCCTCCGGCGGCAGTTTCGGCTGCTCCTCGGGGCGCGGGCGCGGCGGCTCGCGCAGCTTGAGCCGGGAGCCCAGCCAGAAGCTGCCGGCCAGCAGGATCAGCAGCGCGACGGGGACGGCGAACATCCCGAGGCTCATCAGGCCGCTCGGCTCGGCCAGCTGCGTCGATGCGATAGTCATATCGGACGAATACCCCCTAATGGGGTGGCGAACCGGGTCACCCCTCGCGGGCGGCGCGGGTCCGGGACCGGTTGGCCTTGCGGATCGCGTCCAGCAGTTCCGCCTTGGACATGCGCGACCGGCCGTCGACGCCGAGCCGCTTGGCGACGTCGTACAAGTGCTCCTTCGAGGCGCTCTCGTCGACGCCCTCGCCGCTGCGCCCGCCCTGTCCGCGGGGCCGCGCCGACTGCGGGTCGGAGGGGCCCCTGCGGCCGCCCTCCTTGCGCTCCCAGTGGTCGCCGACCTTCTCGTGGGTGTGCTTGAGCGCTCCGTAGGCCACGCGGTGGGCGCGCTCGCCCTCGCCGTAGGTCTCGACCGCCGAGTCGTGCGCCTTGATCCAGGTGCGCCGGGCCTCCCGGGAGGACCGCTCCAGGGTCGAGGGCAGTTCCTCGCGTCCGGGCACGTGATCCACCTCCCTCGGTGCGTCGGGTGGTGCTCGGGAGGCACGGGTGCCCGCGCGGGGGAACGGGGAAACGGCCCCCCGTCCCGCCGGGTTTGGCGGGTGACGGCCCGGCTACTCGCACCTGGTGACTACGACATCGCAGCAGGAGCTGTTCCGGTTCCTGGAGGACCGCTTCGCCTGTGCGCAGAGCTGCACGGAGTGTGCACGTGCGGCTGCGCTGCGCGCGAGTCTCGTGGAACCGAACGGAACCGAGGAGCAGGAACTCGTCCGACGCAAGGGGATCATGTGCGCGGAGGTGTGCGACGCCACCTGCCGCATGCTGTCCGAGCAGAACACGACCGACGAGGCCGGCATGCGGGTGCAGCTGGAGTGGTGCCGTACCGTCTGCCTGGAGACCGCGCAGGTCTTCGACCGCCAGGAGGGGGCCGAGGCCGCCGCCGAGGCGTGCCGGGCCTGCGCCCGCGCGTGCACGGACTTCCTCGCCGGCCTGGACTGACGCGGCCCCCGGCCGGCGCGGGACGGCTTTCGGCGGCGTGCGCGCGGACGCCCCGGCGCGAGTCGGCCGGGTCACCCGGCGCGGTGCCCCACCCGCGGCGTACCCAGCGCGGCGACGGGTCGCCATACTGGAGGCGCCAGGGGCGGGCGCGGCGAGGAACGACGGGGGCGACGGCACACGATGGGGGAGAACAGACTGATCCAGGGCCGGTACCGGCTGCTGGATCCGATCGGGCGCGGCGGCATGGGCGAGGTCTGGCGGGCGCGCGACGAGTCGCTCGGCCGGCACGTCGCCGTCAAGTGCCTCAAGCCGTTCGGCCCGCAGCACGACGAGTCGTTCACCGCCATGCTCCGGGAGCGGTTCCGCCGCGAGGCCCGGGTGGCCGCCGCGCTCCAGCACCGCGGCGTGACCGTCGTGCACGACTTCGGCGAGTCCGACGGCGTGCTCTTCCTGGTCATGGAACTGCTCGACGGCCGCAACCTCGGCCAGGTCCTGGACGACGCCGAGCGCCGCCCGCTGTCCGTCCCGGACATCCTCGACATCGCCGAGCAGGTCGCCGTCGCCCTCGCCCACACCCACGCCCAGGGCATCGTCCACCGCGACCTGAAGCCCGCCAACATCGTCCGCCTCACCGACGGCACGGTGAAGATCTGCGACTTCGGCATCGCCCGCCTCGGCGACGACATCGGCGCCGGCTCCCGGCTCACCAGCACCGGCGTGACCATGGGCACCCCGCACTACATGTCCCCGGAACAGATCGCCGGCGGCGAGGTCGACCAGCGCAGCGACCTCTACTCGCTCGGCTGCGTCCTGTACGAACTCGCCACCGGTCAGCCGCCGTTCGACCTCCCGGACGCCTGGTCCATCCTGGTCGCCCACCGCGACACGCCCCCCGCGCCGCCCCGCGACCACCGGCCCGAGCTGCCCGAGCAATTGGAGCGGATCGTCCTCGACCTGCTCGCCAAGCGGCCCGACGGGCGCCCGTCCGACGCGACCGAGCTGGCGCGCCGCATAGCCGGGAGCCGTACCGTCCCGGTGGACGCGACGGCGCAGGGCGGCGGCCGGCCCGGGCGGACCCCGCGCGATCCGCGGCTGCCGGCCTGGACCCGCGGCATGACCGCCGGACGAAGGGCCGAGGGCGCAGCGCCCGGCCCCCTCACGCCGGACCCGGCCACCGCCCTCACCGGCGCATGGACCACCGGCCCCGGCGCCGGCCGCACCACCGTGCCCCCCTTGGCGCCTCCCACTCCCGTCCCGTCCGCCCCGTCCGCCGACGCCCTCACCACCCTCGCCGGACGCCACAACGCCGGCCTCAGCCTGGCCCGCCTCGGCCGCTGGGACGAGGCCGGCGAGGTGCACCGCGCGGTCGCCGCCGAACGCGAGCGGCTGCTCGGACCCGACCACCCCGACACCCTCGCCAGCCGCTACGAGATCGCCTTCCTGCTCAGCCGCACCGGCCGCGCCGCCGAGGCCCTGCACGAATACGACCACGTCGCCCGCGCACGGGAACGGCTGCTCGGCCCGGACCACCCCGACACCCTCGCCGCCCGTCAGGAGACCGCGTACGTGCTCGGCCAGCTCGGCCGTCCCCTCGACGCCCACGAGGTGTACGTCAGGGTGCTGGCCGCCCGGGAGCGGAGCATGGGCCCCGACCATCCCGACACCCTGCGCTGCCGCCACAACTTCGCCCTCAACCTCGCCCGTCTCGGCCGGGTCGAGGACGCCCACCGCATCGCCCGCGAAGTGGCCGACGCCCGCGCCCGGATCCTCGGCCCGGAGCACCCCGACACCCTCGTCACGCGGTACGAGGTCGCCTACGCGCTCGGCCGGCTGGGCCGCTGGGAGGAGGCCCTCGTGACCTACGGCCAGGTCGCCGAGGCCCGCGCCCGCGTCCTCGGCCCCGACCATCCCGACACCCTCGCCGCCCGCTACGAGACCGGCATCAGCCTGGGCCGCCTCGGCCGCAGCGACCAGGCCCTCGGGGTCTACCGCGAGCTGATCGCCGCCCGCACCCGCGTCCACGGCCCCGCCCACCCGGAGACCCTGCGCGCCCGGCACGGCCTCGGCGTCAACCTCGGCCGCCTCGGCCGCTGGGCGGAAGCCGTCGCCGAGTCGCACGAGGTGGCCGCGGCCCGCGCCCGCGTCCTCGGCCCCGACCACCCCGACACCCTGATCAGCAGGCGCGAGGTCGCCGTCGGCCTCGGCTGGCTCGGCCGCTGGGCGGAGGCCCTGGCCGAGTACCGGGCGGTCGCCGACGCCCGCGCCCGCGCCCTCGGCCCCACCCACCCCGACACCCTCGCCGCCCGCAACGACGAGGCCCACTGCCTGCAGCAGCTCGGCCGGGGCCGGGAGGCCGCGGCCCTGCGCCGGCCCCGGGCCGCGGGCGGCGTCTGACCCGCGCGCCGCGCCGCTCCCCTGGCCGACCGCGATCACCGCGTGTTACCAAGGGACATGCCCGTACACGAGGACCACCGGCGCTACGACGCCGTCATCGTCGGCGGCGGACACAACGGCCTGGTCGCCGCCGCCTACCTGGCCCGCGCCGGACGGTCGGTGCTGGTGCTGGAACGGCTCGACCACACCGGCGGGGCGGCCGTCTCCACGCGGCCCTTCCCCGGCGTCGACGCCCGGCTGTCGCGCTACTCGTACCTGGTCAGCCTGCTGCCTCGCAAGATCGTCACCGACCTCGGCCTGGACTTCCGGGTCCGCACCCGCACCGTCTCCTCGTACACCCCCGCCGAACGCGACGGCCGGCCCACCGGACTGCTCGTCGGCGGCGGCGAGGCCCGCACCCGGGAGGCGTTCGCGCGGCTGACCGGCGGCGAGCGGGAGTACACGGCCTGGCGGCGCTTCTACGGCGCCACCGCCCGCGTCGCCGAACGGGTCTTCCCCACGCTCACCGAGCCGCTGCCCACCCGCGAGGAACTGCGCCGCCGCATCGACGACGAACAGGTCTGGCGCGCGCTGTTCGAGGAACCGATCGGCGTCGCCGTCGAGGAGCACTTCACCGACGACCTGGTCCGCGGCGTCGTCCTCACCGACGCGCTCATCGGCACCTTCGCCGACGCCCACGACCCCTCCCTCAAGCAGAACCGCTGCTTCCTCTACCACGTCATCGGCGGCGGCACCGGCGCCTGGGACGTCCCCGTCGGCGGCATGGGCGCCCTCACCGACGCGCTGGCCGCCGCCGCCCGCGACGCCGGCGCCGTCATCGCCACCGGGCACGAGGCCCTGAGCGTCGACACCGACGGACGGCACGCCGAGGTCCTCTACCGCACGCCCGAGGGACAGGGCGCCGTCGCCGCCCGGCACGTCCTGGTGGGCGCCTCCCCGCAGCAGCTCGCCGCGCTCACCGGCGCGGCGCCGCCCGAACCGGCCGAGGGCGCCCAGCTGAAGGTCAACATGCTGCTGCGCCGGCTGCCCGGGCTGCGCGACACCTCCGTCGACCCGCGCGAGGCGTTCGCCGGCACCTTCCACATCGCCGAGGGCTACGGCCAGCTCGCCACCGCCCACCGCCAGGCCGCCGCCGGCGAACTGCCCGGCACGCCGCCCTCGGAGATCTACTGCCACTCGCTCACCGACCCGACCGTCCTCGGCCCCGGACTCGCCGCCCGCGGCTACCAGACGCTCACCCTCTTCGGCCTGCACACCCCCGCCCGCCTCTTCCGGGAGAACAACGACGCCGTGCGCGAGGAACTCCTGGCGTCCACCCTCGCGCAGCTCGACGCCCATCTGGCCGAACCGCTCGCCGACTGCCTGGCCACCGACGCCGACGGCCGCCCCTGCATCGAGGCGAAGACACCGCTGGACCTGGAGCGCGACCTGTGGCTCCCGGGCGGCAACATCTTCCACCGCGACCTTTCCTGGCCCTACGCCCAGGAGGGCGCCGGCCGCTGGGGCGTGGAGACCGAACACGCCAACGTCTGGCTGTGCGGGGCGGGCGCGGTGCGCGGCGGCGGGGTGAGCGGGGTGCCGGGGCACAACGCGGCGATGGCGGTACTGGAGGCGAGCACCGACTGACGACCCGTCAAAGAGCGGTCCGCGCCGCGGTCCTTGACCATGGTCCCGCGCGGCGCCGAGGATCGGGTCCCATGACGCCCGGACACGGCAGCACGGTCGACGGCCTGCTGCGACGCAGCGCCCGCCGCACCCCGGCCCGCCTCGCGGTCGAGTACCGCGACCGCCGCTGGACCTACCAGGAACTCGACGACGCCGTCTCGCGCGCCGCGGGCCTGCTGCGCGGCCGGGGACTGGCCCCCGGCGACCGGGTCGCCGCCTACGGCCACAACTCCGACGCCTACCTCATCGGCTTCCTCGCCTGCGCCCGCGCCGGCCTGGTGCACGTACCGGTCAACCAGAACCTCACCGGCGACGAGCTCGCCCACCTCGTCGGGCAGTCGGGCAGCTCGCTGGTCCTCGCCGACCCCGGCCTGGCCGGCCGGCTGCCCGACGGGACGCCCGTGCTGCCGCTGCGCGACACGGCCGGCTCGCTCCTGGCCGCACTGCCGGACGCCACCCCGTACGACGGTCCCGAACCCGGCGCCGAGGACCTCGCGCAGCTGCTGTACACCTCCGGCACCACCGCCCTGCCCAAGGGCGCGATGATGACGCACCGCGCCCTGGTGCACGAGTACCTCAGCGCCATCACCGCCCTCGACCTGTCCGCCGGAGACCTGCCCGCACACGCCCTGCCGCTGTACCACTCCGCGCAGATGCACGTCTTCCTGCTGCCCTACCTCGCCGTCGGGGCGACCAACATCGTCCTCGACGCCCCCGACGGCGACCGCCTGTTCGACCTGATCGAGGCCGGACGCGTCGACAGCCTCTTCGCACCGCCCACCGTGTGGATCGCCCTGTCCCGGCGCGCCGACTTCACCACCCGGGACCTCGGCGGCCTGCGCAAGGCCTACTACGGGGCGTCGATCATGCCGGTGCCCGTCCTGGAGCGGCTGCGCGCCCGCCTGCCGGACCTCGCGTTCTACAACTGCTTCGGCCAGAGCGAGATCGGCCCCCTGGCCACCGTCCTCGGCCCCGACGAGCACGAGGGCCGCATGGACTCCTGCGGCAGGCCCGTCCTGTTCGTCGAAGCACGCGTCGTGGACGACAACGGCGACGACGTCCCCGACGGCACCCCCGGCGAGATCGTCTACCGCTCCCCGCAGCTGTGCGAGGGCTACTGGGACAAGCCGGAGGAGACCGCCGAGGCCTTCCGCGGCGGCTGGTTCCACTCCGGCGACCTCGCGGTGCGCGACCCGGACGGCTACTTCACCATCGTCGACCGGGTCAAGGACGTCATCAACTCCGGTGGCGTGCTGGTCGCCTCCCGCCAGGTCGAGGACGCGCTCTACACGCACGAGGCGGTCGCCGAGGCAGCCGTCGTCGGCCTGCCCGACGCACGCTGGATCGAGGCCGTCACCGCCGTCGTCGTGCCGCGCGGCGAGGTCACGGAGGCCGAGCTGATCGCGCACGCCCGCACGCGGCTCGCCCCGTTCAAGGCGCCCAAGCGCGTGGTGTTCGTGCCGGAGCTGCCGCGCAACGCCAGCGGCAAGATCCTCAAGAGGGAGCTGCGGGACCGGCTCGCGGACGGCGCGGGGAACGCCGGTTGAGCGGCGAGCTGAGCAGCGCCACCGGAATACGGCAGACGGTCACCGTCGTGCTGCCCGTCTCGCTGCCCGACGGCGGCCCGCGGGAGACCGGGTGGACGCCGGGGCCGCTGCCCTTCCGCGCCGGGCAGGGCGCCTGGGACCGTGAGCGCCGGGCCCGGTACTTCGCACCGGCCGCCGCCCGCGCCCTCTACGACGACCGGCGCCACCGGACGGTGTCCGTGACCGAGGGCGCGCTGCGCCTCGAAGGGCTGGAGCTGCTGCGCGCGGCGACACCCGGCGCGCCCCGGCGCGGCCTCGGCGTCCTGCACTTCACCGTCACCGGGCCCCGCCTGCTGGAAACACTGCGCGCGATCGGCCACCGCCCCGGAGCCGGCCCCGACCCGCTGACCGGCCCGCTCGACCCGGCCGTGCTCTTCGCCGACGCGGCCGACACCCGCCCGCCGGCCGCCCCCTTCGCCCTCGCCCGCCCCTACACCGTCGCCTTCTTCACCCCCGCCGCCCACCACACCGCCGCCCTGCGCGACGCCGACCGCGAACTGCCGCCCTCCGCCGACAGCTGGCTGCGCTCCCTGGCCGCCCGCGCCACGGAGGACGACAACCCCTCCCCGCCCCAGCGGCTCGAACGCGTCGCCGCCGAGGCGATCCGCATCTCGGCGGACTGGAGCGCCCTCGTCGACCGGCACGGGGCCGCCTTCCTGGGCCACCGCCCCGACCGCGGGGAGGGCGACTTCTACGGGTTCGCCCTGGCCCAGGCCCGTACCGTCCACCTCGACGCGCTGCTGCTCGGCATGGTCCAGCGCGACCACCTCGACGCCCTCACCGACGAACTGTCCCAGGTCTTCGGCAGCGCCCCCGGACTCGCCCGCCGCGTCTTCGCCCTGGAACGCAACATCGCCGTCTTCCGCAGCACCCACTGGCGGCGCCACCAGACCGTGCACGGACCCGCCGACGGCCTGCTGCGCGCCTTCCAGGCCCGCCACCGCCTGCCCGAGCTGTTCGCGGACATCCTCGCCGAGGCCGCCGACTACAGCCGCATCGTGCAGACCCGCGAGAGCGGGCAGATCGCCGGGGCGCTCGGCGTGCTCACCATCCTCGGCCTGCCGCTGGGCACCGCCCTGTCCGTCCTCCAGGTCCTCGGCGACGAGAACCCCCGCCACCTCGTCCTCGCCCTCCTCGCCGCCCTGGCCGCCACGACGGCCGCCCTGACCACCCGCTACGGCCGCCTCGTCCTCGCCTCCCTGCGCGGCACCCCACGCCGCTGACCGGCGGCGCACCCGCACCCGGCGGGGCCGGCCCGCCGGACCGAGCGCCCGGGAGGGAGCCGCTCACACGGCCTGTCCGCCCGGGGAACCGGTCGCTAGGCTGACCGCGGACGACGAACCGGGAGGAGCACGGACGTGGCCGACAGCACCACCCAGCAGAAGCCGCTCATGGGCTGGGACAAGCCGGAACTCGACCTCAGCAAGGCCGAGTGGCAGTCCAGCAGCCGCGGCCTGGGGGACGTACAGATCGCCTTTGTCGAGGGTTTCATCGCCATGCGCAACAGCCGCCGCCCGGAGAGCCCCTCCCTGATCTTCACCCCCGCCGAGTGGGGCGCGTTCGTCTCCGGCGCGCGCGAAGGAGAGTTCGACCTGACGTAGGCCCCGCGCGCGGCCCGCGAGCCGATCCGGGGGTGTTCCCCCCGATTTTCCGGACACGCGATGTCGTACGGCCTCCCGGGGCGGTGTCTGAGCGAGGCTGACCCCGGGAACAGGCGGGCCGCCCTCCGGAGGTGAGGACCCATGAGCACGCTGCCGGTCATCGCGGCGTTCGACGGTTCGGACGACAGCGTGCGCGCGCTGGACTGGGCGTACGACGCCGCCCGCGGGCGCGGCGCCCCCCTGCGGGTGGTCCACGTGCGGCAGTACGCGGTCCGGGTCCCCGCCGGCACCGGTGTCGCCCCGCTGCCCGAACCGGCGGACGACCCGGTCCTGGCCCGCGCCCGCGAGCACTTGGCGCGGCGCGGACCGGCCGGACGGCGGGAGCGGTGTCGCGTACCTCGGCCCCGAGGGCCAGCCCGCGGCGCTGCTGCCCGAACTGGGCGCCGACGCACAGCTGCTCGTCCTCGGCTCCCGCGGACGAGGCGGCTTCGCCCGGCTGCTGCTCGGCTCCAACGGCCTGGCCGCGGCCCGGGACGCAGCGTGCCCCGTCGTCGTGGTGCCCCGGCCCGGCCGCGAGGTCGACCGGCCCCTCGGCGCCCCGCCGACCGGCCCCGGCCCCCGCGTCGTCGTGGGCCTCAACGCGGACGGCCCCGACGACGCCGCGCTCGCCTTCGCCTTCGCCGAGGCGGCCCTGCGCGGCGCCCGCCTCCAGGTCGTGGCCGCCTATCCGTGGCCGGTGCAGGTGTGGGCCGGGGCCATGGGCGAGCCGGTGCCGACCGGGATCGACCAGGGCGCGGTCGAGGACGAGACCCGGGCCCTCACCGAGGGCTTCCTCGCCCCGCACCGCGCACGCCACCCCGACGTCCGCGCCGAGCCGTACCTCGCTCCCGGCGACGCCGCCGGCCATCTCGTCGCCGCCTCCCAGGACGCCGACCTGGTCGTCGTCGGCCGGCACCGCAGACGGCTGCTCGCGCCCGCCCGCATGATGGGCTCGGTCACCCACGCCGTCCTCCTGCACGCGGCCAGCCCCGTCGCCGTCGTGCCCCCGGCCCCGCCGGAGGGCTGACCGGCCGCACGGCACCCGTGCCCGCCCCGACCGCGGGGTTGCCCAGCCGTCGCCGACGGGCCGTGGGCACGTACCATGGCGGCATGTCGTTCCTCCGCCGCCGCAGCGCCACTCCCGCCGGGCCCGACTTCGACGTGCTGGCCATGGACCCGGGCGACTGGCCCGGCAACCTGGGCGCGGGTCTGCTGCCCGCCCCCGACGGCACCTGCCAGGGCGTCTTCCTGCGCTACGACCTGTTCGGCGGGCGCGGTCCCGCCATGATCATCGGCAATCTGCCCGAGGGCTCCCCGGCCCGCGAGATCGCCGACGGACAGGTCCCCTTCGAGGTGGCCCAGCTGCTGCTGGCGCTGGAGAACGACGAGGAGGTGACCGTCGTCGGCACCGAGGACGTGCCCGTCATGCAGGGCGACAACCTGCTCATCGTGCGCCGGCTGAAGCTCTCCGAGAGCCGGATCTCCTGCGTGCAGTTCGACCGCAGCGACAGCGTCCTGGTCACCATCGCCGCCTGGGACCGCCCCATCACCGACGACCTGTACGCCCTGCTGAAGCCGCTCCCGGCGGAGCTTTTCCAGCAGGGCTGAGGCCCGCCGCCCGCGCCTACCGGGCCGTCGTCACCGTGACGTCGGCGGCCCGGACGAACGCCACCCGGTGGCCGAACTGGATCTGGTAGTACAGGTCGTCGCCGCGCACCACCCGGTGCCCGGCGGGGTCGAAGGCGACCGCGTAGTAGTACTCGCCCGGCACCTTCTCCCCAGCGACGTACTTCTGGCCGGCGAGCAGTTTGTACGGCAGCGGCGACACCGACTGCGCGGGCACCCCCGCCGGATAGGCGGACGCCTCCGGATAGGCGCGCCCGTACACCGGGACGCTCTCCAGCCCCTCCTTCGGCGTGATCACCCGGCCCCGGGCGGGGACGGCGGTCGGGTTTGCGGCCGGGTTCTCGAACCAGGCCTTCTGGCCCAGGTACCAGATCGCCGTCCAGTCGCCGGACCGCTCCGCCACCGCGTACTGCTGCCCGGTGGAGACCCGCGAGCCGATGTCGTTGACCCCGGTCGTCGAGTCCTGGCCGCCCGGTCGCAGTCCGATGTCCTTGATCAGCGGGTAGCCCTCACCGGGACCCGAGTACAGCCGCACCGCGCTGGAGCCGTGCACCGGGCAGGGCTGCCCGGCGGTCGCGCACCCGGTGAACTCCGGCCGGTTCGACGCGTAGTCCGGCCGGATCGTCACCACACCGCTGCCGGGGCCCGCCGTGGGCACCAGGGGCCGGCCCAGCAGGGCGAAGTAGTGCCGCCAGTCCCAGTACGGTCCCGGGTCGGTGTGCATCCCGCGGACCGTCGCCGTCGTCGGCCCCGGCACGGTGTCGTGGCCGAGGATGTGCTGCCGGTCCAGCGGGATGTCGTACTTCCGGGCCAGGTACCGCACGAGCCGCGCCGACGAGTGGTACATCGCCTCCGTGTACCAGGCGTCCGGCGAGGCCAGGAAGCCCTCGTGCTCCAGGCCGATCGACTTCGCGTTGACGTACCAGTTCCCCGCGTGCCAGGCCACGTCCTTCGCCTTGACGTGCTGGGCGATGTGGCCGTCGGTGGAGCGCAGGGAGTACTGCCAGGACACGTACGTCGGGTCCTGGACCATCCTCAGCACGCCCTCCCAGCGGCCCTCCGTGTCGTGCACGACGATGTAGTCGATGTCCTGCGAGACGGGCCGGTCGCCCAGGTCGTGGTTGCCGTAGTCACCGTCACCGAACTGCTCGTAGGGGGCCGGGATCCACTCGCACGACACCGTCGGCGGGCACTCGGTGCCCGCCGCGGACGCCGCGCGCAGGCCCGTGCGCCGCAACTGGGCGGTGTCCGGGGCGAGGCCGGGGCGGGCGGGCAGGGCGACCCGGTCGCCGCTGTCCGTGATCCGCTCCTCGCCGGAGCGGATCACGTCGTACACGTCGTCCGCGTACGCCGCCGCCGTCGCGGTGTCGTCCGCGCCGGAGAAACGCGCCACCGCCCCGTACCAGTCCGCCGGATCGTCGCTCGCCGGCTCGCCCAGCTCCCGCTGCGCGGCGGCCAGCAGCGCGGCGCCGCCCGCCACATTGGCCGCGGGATCGGTGCGCAGCGCCTCGGGGCTCAGCCCGGACACCTCGGCCGCCTTCGGCAGGGTCCGCAGCCGCGCGGGCAGCTCACCGGTGTCCGGCAGTTCCGCCTCCGGACGCAGCGGCGTGCGGGCGTCGTCGCCGCGCGGATCCTCCTCCCCCTCGCTGTGGTGCGGCGGCGCGGTGGCGAGGGCGGTACGGGCGTCGGTCAGGTGCATCGGACCGTAGCCGCCGGTCACGCTGGCAGCGCCGCCGTGCGTGTCCCAGCGGGACTGGAGATAGGAGACGCCCAGCAGCACGCTCTGCGGCACGTCGTAGGCGGCGGCAGCGGCGGCGAACGCCGCCTGGAGCCCGCCCGCCGGTGCGGCGGGCGGCGCCGATCCGGCCGGGGCGGCACCGAGCAGGGGCAGCAGCAGCGCCGCCGAGGCCACGGCGCCGGCGGTGCGCCGCCCGCGGAGGGCTCCGCCGGCTCGGCTGGGGTCGTGGGCGGTTCCTCGCAATGCAGCCTCCTGTGACGGTCGGGCGCGATGAGCCGTGCGGGGCCGGGCGTGTCAGTGCTACCGGCTCTCCGACGATCCGTCAATCATGCGACCACCCGGCGTTTTCCCGGGTCGGCGCGGCCTGCGGGGCGTCAGTGGCGTACACCAATGAACGCCCGCCGCACAGGGCACGGGACATGACGAGGGCCCGTGGCGCACCTTCGGGGCGGTGCGCCACGGGCCCTCGTGTCCCGTCAGCGGGTCCCGACCGCCGCGCGCACCGCCCGCCGGGCCAGCTGGCAGTCGTCGTGCAGCCGGCGCAGCAGCAGCCGCTGTTCCTCGCCCGTCGGCACCGCGCCGGGGTGGGCCGCCGGAGCCGGGGCCGTCTCGCGCATCGAACGCTGGACGGCCGTCTCGTACGTACGGATCTCCCGCGTCAGCACCAGCATCAGGTTCACCAGGAACGCGTCCCGCGAGGCCGGGCCCGCGGACTGGGCGATCTGGCTGATGTGCCGGCGCGCCGCCGGGGCCTCGCCGAGCACCGACCACAGGGTGGCCAGGTCGTAGCCCGGCAGGTACCAGCCGGCGTGCTCCCAGTCCACCAGCACCGGCCCGGCGGGGGAGAGCAGGACGTTGTTCAGCAGCGCGTCGCCGTGGCAGAACTGGCCCATGCCCTGCCGGCCCGCCGCGTGCGCGATGCCGTGCAGCAGCTTCTGGAGGTCGCCCAGGTCCCGGTCGGTGAGCAGCCCCAGCTCGTGGTACCGGGTGATGCGCGCCGCGTAGTCCAGCGGCGCGTCGAACGTGCCCGCCGGGGGCCGCCAGGAGTTCAGTCGGCGGACCGCTCCCAGCGCCGCCCGGATGTCGGCGCGCGGCGGGGCTTCCACGGGGTGCCGCTGGAGGGCGGCCACCCGTCCCGGCATCCGCTCGATCACGAGCGTGCCGTTCTCCGGATCCGCAGCGATCAGCCGGGGCGCCCGCACGGGCGGGCGGTGCCGGACGAACGAGCGGTATGCCGCTATCTCGTGCCGGATCCGCTCGGCCCAGGCGGGGGACTGGTCCACCAGGCACTTGGCCACCGCCGTGCTGCGCCCGGTGGTCCCGACCAGCAGCACGGCCCGTCCGCTGCGCCGCAGCACCTGCACCGGGGCGAACTCCGGGCAGATCCGCTGGACCGAGGCGAGCGCCGTACGCAGCTGGGCCCCCTGCGCGCCGGACAGGTCGAGCCGCCCGCTGAGCGGTGGGGTGCCCGTCCCCGCGACCCGCCGTGGCCCGCCGCCCACGAGGGCGGTGACCTGCGGCCGCCCGGGGGAGAGATAGGGGCCGCCCGCGCCCTGCAGGGGGGAGTCGCCGGTCCGGGGCGAGACGGGCGCCTGGGAGGGGCGCGGGCGCAGCGGGCGGGGCGGTGCGGACACGGAGGACGATGCTGCGTACATGGGCGATACAGATCCCTTCGTGTGCCTGCGACGTCAGTGCGGACCCCGGCCCGGCCGCCCGGGAGCACCCTGGGGAATGTCCTTCGGCGACCGGGTCGGGGTGGCGCGTTCCTACCCGACACCCGATGCCCGGTGGCACACCATCTGGCGCACCCTGGCGAACCCTGGCGAATAGTCGCCCGGCAAGTCACCCGGGGCTACTGTCAACTCAGCCGAGAACCTGGGGGCTTACGTGAGCGGACAACCCAACACCCGCCTCGCGGACCTGTTCGGCCTGGCCGGCTGGTCCAAGGGGGAGCTCGCGAGACTGGTGAACCGGCAGGCGGCGGCCATGGGCCATCCGCAGCTGGCGACCGACACCTCGCGGGTGCGGCGGTGGATCGACATGGGAGAGATCCCGCGCGATCCGGTGCCACGGGTGCTGGCGGCTCTGTTCACCGAGCGTCTCGGCCGTGTCGTGACCATCGAGGATCTCGGTCTGGTCCGGCCCGGGCGTGCGGGGAAACGGCAGGGCGGCGGGAGTGCGGAGCATCCCGACGGAGTGCCGTGGGCGCCCGAGCGGACCGCCGCGGTCCTCACCGAATTCACGGGAATGGACCTCATGCTCAACCGACGCGGCTTGGTGGGCGCGGGTGCCGCGCTCGCCGCGGGATCAGCACTCAGCACTGCCATGTACGACTGGCTGCACACCGATCCGGCCCTCGCTGCCGACGCTCCCCTCCTCGACGACCCCCTGCACGCCGACCCCGCCGGGTACGACCGCTACGAGGCCGCCCCCATCGGATCGCAGGAGATCGAGGAACTGGAGACCTCGGTCGAGGTGTTCCGGGCCTGGGACGCCTCCCGCGGCGGGGGGCTCCAGCGCAAGGCGGTCGTGGGCCAGCTCAACGAGGTGGGCGGCATGCTCGCCTACCGTCACCCTCCCCATCTCCAACGGCGCCTGTGGGGCGTGGCGGCCAACCTGGCCGTCCTCGCGGGCTGGATGTCGCACGACGTCGGGCTGGAGCCCACGGCGCAGAAGTACTTCGTCATCGCCGCGCACGCCGCGCGCGAGGGCGGCGACCGGCCCCGGGCCGGCGAGGCGCTCTCCCGGGCGGCCCGCCAGATGGTGCACCTGGGCCGGCCGGACGAGGCGCTCGACCTGATGAAGCTCGCCCACTCCGGCTCCGGCCCGGCGCTGCTGCCGCGCACCCAGGCGATGTTCCACACGATCGAGGCATGGGCGCAGGCGTCCATGGGCAAGGGCCAGGCCATGCGCCGCACCCTCGGCCGGGCGGAGGACCTCTTCGTCTCCGACAGGGGGGACGTGCCGCCGCCGAACTGGATGCAGCTGTTCAACGAGGCGGATCTGTACGGCATGCAGGCCCTGGCCTACCGCACGCTCGCGGAGTTCGAGCCGGACGCCGCGGCGCAGGCCCAGCACTTCGCCGACAAGGCGCTGGCGCTGCGGGTGGAGGCGCAGCAGCGGTCGAAGATCTTCGACTTCCTGTCCATGGCCTCCGCGTGCTTCATCGCGGACGACCCCGAACAGGCGGACCGGTTCGCGCGCCTGGCCCTGGTGTCGATGGGGCAGAACTCCTCACGCCGCACCTGGGACCGGCTGCGCGAGATGTACCGGCTCACCGCCCAGTACGCGAGCTACCCCAGGATCCAGGAGCTGCGCGAGGAGATCAGACTGGCGTTGCCCCGCACGAAGGGCAACGCGAAGGGCAAGGAGGGCGGCAGCGGCCGGGTGTAGGCCGTTCCCTTACGAGGTCACCCTGGCGACGAGCACACGGGCGCCGTCCGCGCGCTCCGGTCCGCCCCACTCCCGCACGACCGTCCGCAGGCAGTCCTGCGCGGTGTGCGCCTCGGCGAGGCGCGGGCCGAGGCCGAGCAGTTGGGGTCCGGCGCTCGGCGCGTCGGTGTGCAGCAATAACACATCGCCTGTTCGGAGGGTTTCCTCGGCCTCGCCGTAGGCGGCGTCGGGGCCGGCGCCGAGCGGGACGCCGTCCGGCGCGTCCAGCCGACGCCCCGTCCCGTCACGGAACAGCAGCGGGGCGGGGCCCGCGGCCTGCGCCCACACCAGGGTGCGGGTGCGCGGCAGATAGCGGCAGCAGACGGCGCGGCCCGCGGTGTCGAGGAGCCGGCCGAGCCGGGCCATCAGCTGTCCCGGCCGGCCGCCCGCCATCGCCATGCCGCGCAGGGCGCCCAGCAGCATCGCGGTGCCGGAGTCCGTCGTGGCGCCGTGCCCGGTGAGGCCGCCGACGGCGAGCAGGGTGTCGCCGCCGGGCAGTTCGAGCGCGTCGTACCAGTCGCCGTCCGGCGCGTCCGTCGCCGAGGGCAGCCTGCCGGCGGCGAGGTCAAGGCCCTTCGGGCCCGGGTGCGGGAGCCGCAGGAGGTCGTGCCACGGCGAGGACGCGGTCTCCCGCGGTTCGACCGCCGACCCGTGCCCGGTCCGCGCGCGCGGCGGGGCGGTGAGCGAGTCACGGGTCTCGCTCACCGCCTCCCGGCTGCGGCGCAGCTTGCTGACGTCCCGCAGCACGGCCCACATCGAGGCGGTGCCGCCGTCGGCTCCGAGCACGGGCTCGCCCATCATGTGCACGGTCCGTACGGCGCCGTCCGGCCGTACGATCCGGAACTCGCCGTCGATGCGCCGGGCGTCGACCAGGCAGCCCGTGACCATCGCGGTCAGCAGGGGCCGGTCCTCCTCCAGCACCAGCGACGGCAGTTCGTCCAGGGAGAGCGGGGGAGCGGACCGGTCGCGGCCGAGGATCTCGTACAGCTCGTCCGACCAGCCGGCCTCGTCGGTGAGCAGGTTCCACTCGGCGCTGCCGACGCGGCTGAGCAGCGTGCCCTGCGCGGGGACGGCGGACGGGCCGTCGCGCAGCTGCGCCAAGTGCTCGTCCAGGTCCTGAAGCTGGTGCAGGGCGAGGTCGTACAGCGCCCGCTGCCAGCGGTCCCGGGGGTCCGATCCGTCGCCGCGCGTGTCCCGCCGCACGGCGTGGACCTCGCCCTTGAGCCGCCTGGTCTGCGAGATCAGCGCTTCGACCGCGCCGCGTCCCGGCGGCGGGGCGGCGGGGTGGTCCGCGGACAGATGGGACGGCATGTCGCACTCCGAAGGAGACGGTACGGCCAAGGCGAGGAGGGACCGTTACGACTGTGGCACAGTGCGCGACGCTCTGTAAGAGGTTTGGCAACACGCGACGCGGCCGTGCTTCTGGCATATGCCACAGTCTTCACGGAGTAGTCGTATCGTACCGGGGCGGCCTGTGCGGAAAACGTCAAGTCCTGCTGCTTGTACGTGACTTGACGGACCGTTCGATGTTTCGGGGGCCTGCGTCACCTGTTCGACGGGCATGTGTTCGCCCTGGGGCAAGGCCTGGTCTTATGTGACGCAGCTCACAGATATTGCCCTCGGTGGCGCGTATGCGAAGGGCCCTTGCCGACTCCTAACAACATGACGCTCGAGCAGTACGTACTCGCCTGCCTCATCACCGCGCTGGACGAGGAGCTTCCCGTCCCCGCGACGCTCCGCTACACCTGCGCCGATCCGCTGGCCGTGCACATCGACTTCCCCGCCGAGGTGTGCCTGGGCGGCGCCGGGGTCACCTGGACCTTCGCCCGCTCCCTGCTGGAGGACGGCCTGAGCGGCCCGGCCGGCGCCGGCGACGTCCACGTCTGGCCGTGCGGCTCGGACCGCACGGTCATCGAGTTCCACTCGGGACACGGGCTCGCCCTGCTCCAGTTCGACACCGGCGCCCTGCGGGGCTTCGTACGGGCGAGCCACGCGGTGGTGGAGCCCGGCCGGGAGGACGTCGGCGAAGCCGTCGACCGCGGGCTGATCAGCCTGTTCGGCGCGGTGTGAGCGCCGGAGCCGCCCGCGTACGCGGGTCCCCGGCGCCGGCTCGCGCACAGCCGGGCGTCAGCCCGCGTAGAGCCCCGGGCGAGGGGCCAGTTCCACGGGCGTGCGGGCACCGCTGTGCAGGGCCCGTATCCCGGCCTCCGCGACCGCGGCGGCCGCGTAGCCGTCCCAGGCGCTCGGCCCGGTGACCCGCCCCCGGCGCACGGCGTCGACCCAGGCCTGCACCTCGCGGTCGTAGGCGTCCGCGAACCGCACGAGATAATCCTGCGCCACCTCCTCCCGGGCGCCGCCCTCCGCCGTGACGACCATGGCGCGGTCCTCGCCGATCCGGACGCTGCCCGCCTCGCAGACGGCCTCGCAGCGGACCTGGTAGCCGAAGCCGCAGTTGACGAAGACCTCCACGTCGACCAACGCGCCCCCCTCCGTCTCGAACAGCACGAACTGCGGGTCCAGCAGCCCCTCGGGTGCGCTCCCACAGGCCCGGGGCCGCAGCACCGTCACGGCCGTCAGCTCCTGCCCGAGCAGCCAGCGGGCCGCGTCGATCTCGTGCGACACCGAACTGCTGATCAGCATGTCGCTGGTGAACCCGGGCGGCGAGGAGACGTTGCGGTGGACGCAGTGCAGCATCAGCACACGCCCCAGCCGCCCGCCGTCGAGCAGGGACTTCAGCTGCCGGTACTCGCGGTCGTAACGCCGCATGAAGCCGATCTGCGCCAGCCGCCGGCCCAGCCGCGCCTCCGCCTCCATCACCCGCAGGGCGCCCGCCGGCTCCGGCGCCATGGGCTTCTCGCACAGCACCGGCAGAGTCCGCGCGAAGGCCGCGAGCAGGGCCTCCTCGTGCGCGGGACCGGGCGAGGCGATCAGCACCGCCCCCACGCCCGGCGCGTCCAGCGCGGCCTGCGTCTCCCCGTGCACGGTGACCCCGTCGAGCCCCGCCACGGCCGCCTTCGCCCGCTCGACGTCCGGGTCGGCCACCGCGGCCACCCTGGCACCGCTCACCACTTGGTCCAGTCGGCGTATGTGGTCGGCTCCCATGTGTCCGGCACCCAGCACCGCCACGCCCAGCAGTTCGCCCACGCCCGCCCTCCCTCGTCGCCGACCGTCCCGGCGTAGCGTAGGCGCAGGTGGCGGCGGTGTCAGCAACGCGGCGCGCCGACGGCCGTGCGGGTGGTCCCGCCGCCGTTCACTCGTCCTCCTCCGCGCCGCACGAGCCGCCGCGGTCCGGCAGGGAGCCGTAGAGCAGGAAGGCGTCGACCTTGCGCTGCACGCACTCCGACGACGCGTATCCGGTGTGCCCCTCGCCCTTGTTGTCCAGCACCACGGCCGACGGGCCGAGCCGCTTCGCGGTCTGCACGGTCCAGCGGTACGGCGTCGCCGGGTCGCCGCGGGTGCCGACGAGGAGCATCCGCGGGGTGTCGAGGTCCTTCACCTCGGTCCGGATGTAGTCGGTGCCCCTGGGGCGGCCGTAGCACATCAGCACCTGCGTGAGCCGATAGCGGCCGAAGACCGGGGAAGCCTGCTCGTACTCGGCTCGCAGCCGGCCGAGGTTCCGGGTGATCTGCGCGGCCGTGGGGCGGTCCGGGTCGTCGGCGCAGTTGATCGCCATCAGCGCCGCGGGCAGGTTGTCCAGGGGAACCTCCTCGGGATCCACCAGGGCGCCGTCACCGGGCGTGGGGGAGGGCCCGGGCCGGTCCTTCGGACGGTCCCGGGCGCGCTCCGCCGGGCGGTATCCGACCCGGCCGGGCGGGCGGTCCCCGGGCCGGCTCTCCGTCCGGTCCCCGGCGAGGCCCTCCGTGCGGTGCCCGGCCCGGTTCTCCGTTTGCTGCCCGGCCCGGTCCCGGCTCCGGTCGCCCGCCCGGCCCTTGTGCGGGAGCGCGAAGCCGCCGGTCGCGAAGGCCTCGACGTGCCGGGTGTCCCCGTCCTCGACGAGCGAGGCCAGCGCCCGCTCCAGCGAGGGCCACAGATCCTTGCTGTAGAGCGCCTGCCCGATGGCGCCCACCAGGTCCTGGCCGGTGAAGGCGCCGCTGAACGCCGTCGGCACCGGGTCCTCGTCCAGCGAGCGGACCAGCCGCAGCACCTCCTCCCGCGCCCGGCGCGCGTCCTGGCCGAACGGGCAGGCGATGTCCCGCACGCACCAGTCGATGAAGTCCTCCAGAGCCGTCTGCTGTCCGGCGGCGCTCGCCCGGCCCTGCTCGGCCAGCGGCTCGGTCAGCGTGTCCACGCCGTCGAGCACCAGCCGGCCCACCCTGTCCGGGAACTGCGCCGCGTACACGGCGCCGAGCCGGGTGCCGTAGGAGAAGCCGAGGTAGTTGAGCCGGTCGTCGCCGAGCGCCTGGCGTATGACGTCGAGGTCACGCGCCGCGTTCACCGTGCCTATGTGCGGCAGCACGGGCCCCGAGTGCCGGGCGCACCGGTCGGCCGCCTTCTCCAACTGCCGCAACACCGCCCCCGGATCGCGCAGGGCCTCGTCGGCGTCGTCGGGCACGTCAGGGCTCTCGTACGAGTCGCCGCAGCTGACCGGGGAGGACCGGCCGACGCCGCGCGGATCGAAGCCGACCACGTCGTAGTTGTCGGTCAGGCCCATGAAGTCCTCGCCGCCGTAGGCGAGTTCGGGAACGCCCGGGCCGCCGGGGCCGCCGAAGTTCAGCACCACCGAGCCCCGCTTGTCGCCGGTCGCCCGGTAGCGGGCGAGGGCCAGTTCGAGGGTGGCGCCGCCCGGCCGGCCGTAGTCGACGGGCACGGCGACCTTTCCGCACTGCAGATCCCTGGGCGCCTCCATGCCGTCGCACGCCGCCCAGGCCACCTTCTGGCGGTAGAAACGGTCCAGGGCGGGCGACGGGCCGGACGGGCCGTCGCCCGCCGCCGGCAGCCCGGCCCCCAGCAGGGCCAGACCGGCGGCCCCGGTGACCGCGCAGCGCCGGAGCGCGTGCCGCGTCGTCAGCTTGGCCAGCATCGATGCCTCCAGGGGCGCCCCGTTTGCGGACCGGTGCCCGGCGCCCTCGATCACGATAGGTCGGCCCCGCAAGCCCCGCCTCCGGGCGGCGGGCGACGCTTGCGGAGCGTGACGTGCGGCGGCGCGGTGTGGTCGCGTGCTCGACCGGCTCGACGCCCGTTCGACGCCGGGCCACTCGAAGGAGTGAAAGACCGGCCGGGCATAACCCGGATGGCCCTATCCGCGTTCTACGCCATGCGGGCGAGTGCCCGCGATGACGTCTGGAAGGCAGGGACCCATGAAACGGGCTACCCGGAACCGTGTGCTCGCCGTCGCCGTCGCCTCGGGTGCGATGGCCGCGGCATTCCCCGCACATCTCGCGCTGGCGGCGGACGGCGGCGCCTCGGCGGACGGCGCCGCCGTCGGTTCACCCGGTGCGGCCTCCGGCAACACCGTCCAGGTGCCGGTCCACGTCCCGGTGAACGTGTGCGGCAACACCGTGAGCGTGGTGGGCCTGCTCAACCCCGCCGCGGGCAACCGCTGCGTCAACGACGGCGGGGACGCCGCGGGGCGCGAGGGCGGCGCCGGCGCTCACGCGGCGGACGGCCCGGCACGGGACCGTGCGGGCGCCCCCGCCGACGGAGCCTCGGCGGACGGCCTCGCGGCCGGTTCGCCCGGCGTGCTCTCGGGCAACGCGGCACAGCTCCCGGTGGACGTCCCGGTCAACATCACCGGGAACTCGGTGAACGTCGGCGGCATCGGCAACCCGGCCGTCGGCAACGAATCCGTGAACGGCCCCGACAGTCCCGCGCGACCCGCCGAGCCGGAACCCGATCCCGAGCCGGTCGCCCCGCCCAAGACGCCCCCGGCCCCGGCGGCGCCGGAGCCGCACGCCCCGGCGCCCGAGGTCGCCCTCGCCGAGACGGGCGCCGACGCCCTGCTGCCCGCGGCCGTCGGCGCGACGGCCGCGGTCCTCGGCGGCGCCGCGCTGTTCCGCCGCTTCCGGCCCGGGGCGGCGCGCTGACGGAACGCGCCCGCCCGGTGCCGTGAGCGTGTTGCGCCCGCCATGCGGGCCCACGCCGACGCGCCCGCCCGGCACGTCGGCCGGATGCGTCCGCCCGGCACCGCGACGCCGAGGCCCACCGGACGCGAAGGCCCACCGGCAGACCTCACGAGCCGGTGGGCCTTCGTCAGGCCCGCCTGGCGCCGGGCGCGCGCGCCCCGCAGGCCGGCTCAGATGCGGCCGGCGTAGAACCGGTGGTGCAACTCCCGCACCTCCTCGACGAGTTCGGGCACCGGTCCCTCCACTACGACCCTGGGCGAGATCTCGTTGGCCGGGTACGAGCGCACCGGAGGGGCGGGCACCCCCAACTCGTCCAGCCAGTACGCGTACTGTTCGCAGGACGCCACGAACACGATCCGGCCGAGCCCGACCCAGCCGTGCGCCGCCGCGCACATCGGGCAGTGCTCACCGGACGTGTAGACGGTCGCGCCCGCCCGTTCCTCGGGCGACATGTGCTCGGCCGCCCACCGGGCCAGCTCGAACTCCGGGTGCCGGGTGCGGTCGCCGAACGCGACGACCCGGTTGTGGTCCTCGGCGCGCACCCGCCCCTCCGCGTCGGCCAGCAGCGCCCCGAACGGCTCGTCCCCGGCCTCGAACGCGTGCCGTGCGAGCTCCACGCAGCGGCGGAGATACGGCAGTTCGGCGTACTTCACCATGAGTGCGGCCTTCCCTCGGGCCTACGGCCCCGTGGCTCGAACGGTCGCGGCACAGCCTAGGGGCCGCCACCCCCGTGGCCGGGCGGCCTTCCCCCGGACGAGGGATCTCTGAATTGTCGTATTGACGGACGGGAGGTGAACATGCTCGGGCACATCCGGGGCAGGCGCATGACAGGAAAGATGCCGATTGTCCGAGAGGTGGAGGTGTCTGCCGTCATGGGTGCCAAGGTGCTGGAGCGTTTTCCTGCGGGGGCCCCGCGCGGATCGTGGCCGGCGGAGGAGTACGCGGCGCGGCGACGGGCCGAGGGCGAGCCCGCGACTGTGGTGATGGATCTGGAGTCGGACGCCTTCCTCGTGGTGGTGCGGCCGGACGACGACGGTCGGTGACGTCCCGCGATGCGAGAACCGCCGGGTGTTCCTCGACGGTTCTCGCCCGCCGCTGCCACGATCGACGGCATGACCCTGCGACCGGACCTCACGAGGCGACGCCACGTCGACCTCGCGCGCGTCTCCAGCGCCGGCCGTAGCACCGCGGCCTGATCCGATCCGCGTTCTCCCTCGCGCGCCGCAGCCGCTGCCCGGCACCGGTCGGCCGCACTCCTCCCCCTGATCGCCGCGCCCGAACCCGGCGCGGCTTCACGCCTGTTGCGGTGCGGCGCGCCACGGAAACCCGGAGCGGATCCGCCGGCGCCCCGTGAGCCGGCCGGCCGGAAAGAGGACCCATGGCCACCGTCCTGTCCGTCTCCGGCAGCCCTTCCGCCTCCTCCCGCACCGGGCTTCTCCTGCCCCACCTGGACCGGCGCCTCACCGCACAGGGCCACCGGGCCGCCCCGATCGGCGTGCGCGCCGTCCCCGCCGAGGCGCTGCTCGGTGCGGACGTGCGGCGCCCGGACATCGTGCGGGTCGCCGAACTCTTCGCCCGTGCCGACGGCGTCGTCGTCGGCACGCCCGTCCACAAGGCGTCGTACTCGGGAGTCCTCGAGGCCCTGCTCGACCTGCTCCCGCAGGACGCCCTCGCCGGCAAGACCGTGCTGCCGCTCGCCACCGGCGGCACCACCGCCCACGTCCTGGCCATCGACTACGCGCTGCGGGCCGTCCTCAACTCCATGGGCGCGGCGCACGTCGTGCAGGGCCGGTTCACCCTCACAGGGAGATCACCGTGCACGACGACGGCGCCCTCACTCTCGCGCCGCACGCCGACGAGGCGCTCGCACGGGCCGTGGACCGGTTCTCGGCCGCGCTCGGAACGAAGCCCGCGCCGCCGGCGGCGAGTTGAGCCGAGCGGGGCGGGGGCGGCCGTGTCGTCGGTGACTGGTCTACACCCTTGACTGGTACATACCAATGCGGTTGAGTGTGCCTCCACACCCCCCACCACGGCCGCCCCTCACGCCGTGGCCGGTTCGCCCGGCACGCGCGGAAGGCCGGCTCCGCCCTGCCCTCGTCCGAGGAGCGGCCGTGCCCCCGTGAAGGAGTTGATCCCCTTGTCGAGGCGCCGCATCTCCGCGGTCGTGGCCGCGATCGCCCTCTCCACCGCCGTCCCGGTCCTCGTCCCCGCCGGCACGGCGTCGGCCGCCGCCTGCTCCAGCTACCCGAACTGGGTGGCCGGCAAGGCCTACCGCACCGGCGACATCGTCCGCTACACCGACGGCAAGGCGTACATCGCCGAGCACGACAACCCGGGCTACGACCCCACCATCAGCACCTGGTACTGGGAGCCGTACGCCTGCGACACCGGCTCCGGCACGCCCGTGGGCACGTTCGTGGTCAGCGAGGCCCAGTTCAACCAGATGTTCCCGAACCGGAACGCCTTCTACACCTACCGCGGCCTGACCGCCGCGCTCAGCGCCTACCCCGGCTTCGCCACCACTGGCAGCGACACGACGAAGAAGCAGGAGGCCGCCGCCTTCCTCGCCAACGTCAGCCACGAGACCGGCGGACTGGTGCACGTCGTCGAGCAGAACACCGCCAACTACCCGCACTACTGCGACTGGGGCCGGCCGTACGGCTGTCCGGCCGGGCAGGCCGCCTACTACGGGCGCGGGCCGATCCAGCTCAGCTGGAACTTCAACTACAAGGCCGCGGGCGACGCGCTCGGCATCGACCTGCTGGGCAACCCCTGGCTGGTGCAGAACGACGCCGCCATCGCCTGGAAGACGGCCCTGTGGTACTGGAACACCCAGAGCGGCCCCGGCACCATGACCCCGCACAACGCCATGGTGAACGGCGCCGGCTTCGGCCAGACCATCCGCTCCATCAACGGCTCGATGGAGTGCGACGGCAGGAACCCGGCCCAGGTGCAGAGCCGGGTGACCAAGTACCAGCAGTTCACCCAGATCCTCGGAGTCCAGCCGGGCGGCAACCTGTACTGCTGAGGCGGGGCCGGGCGGCGGCCCCCACTGCCGAGGCCGCGGGAGCACGGGCGCGCCGGTCCCTGGGGAGGGGACTGGCGCGCCTCGCGTTTTACGTATAACCTCACCCGTCAATCAGCCCTCCCCGAAAGGCCCCGATGTCCCGCGTCGCCCTGGTGACCTGGTCGTGGACGACTACGACGAGGCGATCCGCTTCTACACCGGAGCCCTCGGATTCCGTCTCGCCGAGGACGCCCCCCGTCCCGACGGCTCCCGCTGGGTCGTCGTGGAGCCGGGCGGTGCGGCGGGCGCACCGGGCGGCGGCGGTACGGGGCTGCTGCTCGCGCGGGCCAAGGGAGAGGCCCAGCGGGCCAGGGTCGGCGACCAGACCGGCGGCCGGGTCGGCTTCTTCCTGCACACCGACGACTTCGCCCGTGACCACGCCCGGATGCTCGCCGCCGGCGTGACCTTCCTGGAGGAGCCGCGGCGCGAGCCGTACGGCACGGTCGCCGTCTTCCGTGATCTGTACGGGAACACCTGGGACCTGCTCCAGCCCGCCGGGTGACGGGCTCCCCGCCCACCCCTGTCGAACCGTCTTCGCCGAGGAACACCGCACCATGAAATCTACGCGCATAGAATCCAACGTCCTCCGCCGCCTGCCCAAGGCCGTCCTGCACGACCACCTCGACGGCGCCCTGCGCCCCGCGACGCTGATCGAGCTGGCGGCCGAGATCGGCCACGCCCTGCCGACCACCGACCCCGAAGCCCTCGCGGCCTGGTACGTCGACGCCGCCGGCTCCGGCGACCTGGTCCGCTACATCGCCACCTTCGAGCACACCCTCGCCGTGCTGCAGACCCGCGAGGGCCTGCTGCGGGCCGCCGAGGAGTACGTGCTCGACCTCGCCGCCGACGGCGTCGTCTACGGCGAGGTGCGCTACGCCCCCGAGCTGATGGTCAGCGGCGGACTGACCCTGCCCGAGGTGGTCGAGACCGTCCAGGAGGGCCTCGCGGCCGGCATGGCGAAGGCCGCCGCCGCGGGGACGCCCGTGCGGGTCCGCACCCTGCTGTGCGGGATGCGCATGTTCGACCGCACCCGGGAGATCGCCGGTCTCGCCGTCGCCCACCGCGACTCCGGCGTCGTCGGCTTCGACATCGCCGGCGCCGAGGACGGCTTCCCGCCCGCCGACCACCTCGCCGCCTTCGAGCACCTGCGCCACGAGAACGTGCCGTTCACCATCCACGCCGGCGAGGCGCACGGGCTGCCCAGCATCCACCAGGCGGTGCAGGTGTGCGGCGCCCAGCGCCTCGGGCACGGCGTGCGCATCACCGACGACATCCCCGACCTCACGGCGGGCAAGCTCGGCCGGCTCGCCGGCTGGGTGCGCGACCGGCGGATCGCGCTGGAGATGTGCCCCACGTCCAACCTGCAGACGGGCGCCGCCGCCTCGATCGCCGAGCACCCGATCACGGCCCTGAAGGACCTCGGCTTCCGCGTCACCCTCAACACCGACAACCGGCTGGTCTCCGGCACGACGATGACCCGCGAGATGTCCCTGCTGGTCGAGCAGGCGCACTGGACGCTCGAAGACCTGCGCACGGTCACCGTGAACGCCGTCAAGAGCGCGTTCATCCCGTTCGACGAGCGCAGGACGCTGATCGAGGACGTCGTCCTGCCCGGCTACGCGGACGCGTTCGGCAGCAGCCCGCGCACGTAGGCGGCCTGTCCCACGTGCTGGAGGTCGTCGGACAGGACGCTCACCAGGCGGACGCCGAGGGTGACCGGCGGGTCCCAGTTCTCGTCGACGACGCGTTCGAGGTCCTTGGCGGCGAGGCCGCGCAGGGCCCCGAGCGTCTGCTCGTGGACGGCGTCGTAGTAGCCGGTCAGCAGGTCGGGGGAGCCGACGCGCACCTTGGCGACCTTCGCCGAGGTGTGCCCGTACCCGGTGTCGTGGCGGGGCAGGCCGAGGCCGAAGCGCTTCTCCCAGCCCTGCGACAGCCACACCTGCTCCAGTGCGAAGGCGTCGGCGACATGGTCGTCCTGGACGCGGGTCAGGTGCCACACCAGCCAGGCGATCGGGTTGGCGTCCGGGCCGGGGCGGGCGGCCAGTTCGTCGGCGGTCAGGCCGTCGAGGACGGCGTGGACCTCTTCCCGGATGCGGCCGTAGCCGTCGATGAGGATGTCCTTCGCGTGCATACGTCCACCATGGCCCAGGGGCGGCTCACGCGCTCCCCGTCTCCAGCAGCTTCATCAGGGCCCGCGCCGCCGGGCTCGTCGCCTGCGGGGGCGGCAGCAGGGCGACGGTCTCGTAGACGGCGTCGCCGGCGCCCTTGAGGGGGAGCGCGGTGAGCGAGGCCCGCTTGTGCCGGAAGTGGTGGGGGACGACGGCGATGCCGAGGTTCTCGTCCAGCAGGTCGAGCAGCCCGTGCACGTCGTTCACCTCCAGCGCCACGGACCGCCGTACGCCCGCGGCGGCGAAGGCGGCGTCGGTGATCCGGCGCGGGCCCCAGTCGGGGTGGAAGTCGACGAAGACCTCGCCGCCCAGGTCCTCCGGCGTCACGGGCGCGCCCTCGGCGGCGAGCGGGTGCGCCGGATGGCACAGCACGGTCATCGCCTCGCCGGCCAGTGCCACGCTGCGCAGCTGGTCGGTGTCCTCCTCGATGCGCACGGCGAAGGCGAGGTCGAGGCGTCCGGCGGCGACCTCCTCGACCAGCGCGCCGGAGCCCGCCTGGCGCAGCCGGACCTCCACGTCCGGGTGCCGGCGGCGGAACGCGGCGAGCAGACGGGCCACGTTCACCCCGGCGATGCACTGCTCGGTGCCGAGCGCGAGGGTGCCGCGCAGCACGCCCTGCACGGCGGCCACCGCCTCGTGGGCGGAGCGGACCTGCGCCAGGACGCGCTCGGCCTCGCCCAGCAGGGCGCGGCCCGCCTCGGTGAGGGTGACCCTGCGGGTCGTGCGCACGAACAGGGCGGTGCCGAGCTCCCGCTCCAGGGAGCGGATCGAGGCGGAGAGCCCGGACTGGGACACCAGCAGCCGTTCCGCCGCGCGGGTGAAGTGCTGGTCCTCGGCCACGGCGACGAAGTGCTGAAGATGGCGCAGTTCCATGACTGAGAAGCGTAGTCGCTGAATTCCATCGCATTCTTCTGTTGGACTGCTGCCGCCGGTCGGGACACAGTGGTGTGTCTGTCGTGCCAACCTCTCTGGAGTCGCGTTGTACACCGCACACCCCGACCGCTACGCGGACATGCCCTACCGGCGCACCGGACGCAGCGGCCTGAAGCTGCCCGCGCTGTCGCTCGGTCTGTGGCACAACTTCGGGCCCGACCGGCCGGTCGAGACCCAGCGCGCCATCCTGCGCCGCGCCTTCGACCTCGGGGTCACCCACTTCGACCTGGCCAACAACTACGGCCCGCCGCCCGGCGCCGCCGAGTCCGCGCTGGGCGAGGCGCTGAAGTCCGACTTCGCGCCGTACCGCGACGAGCTGGTGATCTCCACCAAGGCCGGCTACCTGATGTGGCCCGGGCCGTACGGCGAGTGGGGCTCGCGCAAGTACCTGCTGTCCTCGCTCGACCAGAGCCTGCGGCGGATGGGTCTGGAGTACGTCGACATCTTCTACTCCCACCGGCCGGACCCCGAGACGCCGCTGGAGGAGACGATGGGGGCCCTGCACTCGGCGGTGCAGCAGGGCAAGGCGCTGTACGTGGGCGTCTCGAACTACACGCCGGAGCAGACCCGGGAGGCGGCCCGCATCCTCGCCGGGCTCGGCACCCCGCTCCTCATCCACCAGCCCCGCTACTCGATGCTCGACCGGCGCCCGGAGGAGGAGGGCCTGCTCGACGCGCTGGACGAGCTCCAGGTCGGGTCCATCGCCTACTCCCCGCTGGAGCAGGGCCTGCTCACCGCCCGCTACCTCGACGGCATCCCCGAGGACTCCCGCGCCGCGAGCGACAGCCCGTTCCTGAACTCCGACGCGGTGACCGAGGAACTGGTGGGCCGCCTGCGCGCCCTCAACGAGATCGCCGCCGCCCGCGGCCAGTCCCTGGCCCAGATGGCCCTGGCCTGGGTCCTGCGCGGCGGCCGGGTCACCTCCGCCCTGGTCGGCGCGAGCAGCGCCCGGCAGCTGGAGGACAGCGTGGCGGCGACCGCCAACCTGGATTTCGACGCGGAGGAACTGTCCGGAATCGACGCCGTCGTCAAGGCGTAAACCGCCCCGTCCGGGGGCAGCGGTGCGCCGCGTTCCCGGTGACGCAGGGCCGATCCCGCCGGGGTCGGCCCTGCGTGCTGTCACCGGCCCCGGTCGCCCGCGTCGGCCGGGCGACGAGTCCTCGCCCTCTCGGGCCGGGCGCCCAGGACGCGATCCGCGGCATTCATGACGATCGCCGCGCGGAAGTGCCGCCATTGCGTCCGCGAGCGTCGACAAACCGCCGGGATATGTCCAACATCCCTTGGCCACGGCTTTGCGGAGGGTGTTATGAATTCCGCGTGCGCCTTTCCGTTCGGTCTCCTCGCACCTTCCCGGCCGGTGATCCCGGCCGCCCGGCCAGCGATCATCACCCGTGGAATTCCGGCCAATACGCGTGGTGAATATGCCAGGAGACTGGCCAAAAAGGCGTGGTGACAGTGATTCAAGAGTGAAGATACTCAAACGCCAGGGATGCTTTTCACGGCACAGGAGCCGCACCGAATGAGGCGCCACCGGCAGGCGATCGGCGCGGCGGGGGAGGCGGAGCGTGCACGACGAATTCCTGTGCCACGTCACGGCGTACGGCACCTGCGGCGGGCAACGCATCGGGGTGCCCCTCGGCACCTACCGGGCGCCCACCCTGGCGCTCGCCCTGTGGTGGTTGCGGGACCGCGCGACCTGGATCGCCGAACGGCTCGATCCCCGGCCCGAATCCCCGGCGTACCCGCCGGGCGCACTGGTTCCGGTCGGCGCCGGCGTGACCGACGTGCCGACCGTCCTGCGCGCCTGGTGCGCCGACGTGGGCCGACAGGAACTGGTCGCCGACGAGCTGGCCGCGGGCCGTCTAGTGCGCATCGCCACCAGTGACGACACCACCGAATACGAACTGCTCGCGGAGTCCGTCGACGCCCTGCGGATGCAGCGCGCCGCCCCTGCTCTCGTCGTCCCCGTCGCCTGACCGCGATCACCCGGCACACTTCCGGGTGAATCGGTAGAATTCAGGCATGGCGGAGCGGCCTGTCGCGTCGATGGCGCCCGAACTCGTGCTGGAGACCGAGACGGGCTCCACGGTGATGGTCCCGAACCGGGACTACCACGTCGGCCGCGACCCGCTGTGCGACATCGTCCTCGACGACAGCCGTGTCTCCTGGCACCACGCCGTGCTGCGCCCGCAGGGCGGCCGCTGGACGCTCCTGGACGAGCACAGCACGAACGGCACCTACGCCGACGGCCACCGCGTCGAGCAGTGCGAGGTCCTCCCCGGCAGCGTCGTCCGCTTCGGCAACCCCAACGACGGCCCCCGCGTCGTCCTGGCAGGCCCGCCCGCCCCGCCCCCGGAGCGCCCCTCCGGCGTCTCCCACCCCGCGCTCACCCACACCTTCCGTCAGCCGACCAGCGTCCGCCCGCTGCCCACCCGCACCATCCGCATCGGCCGCGCCCCCGACAACGACCTCGTCGTGGACGACCTCGTCGTCTCCCGCCACCACGCCGAGCTGCGCGCCCACACCGACGGCGCCTACGAGATCGTCGACCTCGGCAGCCACAACGGCACCTACCTCAACGGCCTGCGGGTCGACGAGGCGGCCCCCGTCCGCCAGGGCGACATCGTCGGCGTCGGCCACTCGGACTTCTGCCTCGTCGGCGACCAGCTCCAGCAGTACGTCGACACCGGCGAGATCTCCCTCGACGTCCAGGACCTCACCGTCGCCGTGGACCGCGGCCGCAAGACCCTGCTGGACGACGTGTCCTTCCCGGTGGGGGAGAAGTGCCTGCTCGCCGTGGTCGGCCCGAGCGGCGCCGGCAAGTCGACGCTGCTGAACGCCCTGACCGGGCAGCGCCCCGCCGACCACGGCACCGTCCTCTACGACGGCCGCGACCTCTACCACGACTACGCGGAACTGCGGCAGCGCATCGGACTCGTCCCCCAGGACGACATCCTGCACGCCCAGCTCACCGTCCGCAGCGCCCTCACCTACGCCGCCGAACTGCGCTTCCCCCAGGACACCGCCAAGGCCGAGCGGCGCGCCCGGGTGGACGAGGTCATCCGCGAACTCGGCCTGGTGGAGCGCGCCGGCCAGCCCGTGCACAGCCTCTCCGGAGGCCAGCGCAAACGGGTCAGCGTCGCCCTGGAACTGCTCACCAAGCCGTCCCTGCTCTTCCTCGACGAACCCACCTCCGGCCTCGACCCCGGCATGGACCGCTCCGTGATGCACATGCTGCGCGGCCTCGCCGACGACGGCCGCACCGTCATCGTCGTCACCCACAGCGTCCTCAGCCTCGACGTCTGCGACCGGCTGCTGGTCCTCGCCCCGGGCGGCAAGGTCGCCTACTACGGACCCCCGGGCGAGGCGCTCGCGTTCTTCGGCTTCGCCCACTGGCCGGAGGCCTTCGAGGCGTTCGAGGCCGACCGGGACCGCGACTGGGCGAAGGAGTACCGCGCCTCACCGGCCCACCGGCAGTACGTCCGGGACGCCTCCGCGCAGCCCCGGCTGCCCCGTGAGGGGCCCGTGATCCTGTACCGGCCGCCCCGCCCGCGCGGCTGGGGCGCCCAACTCGGCACGCTGGTGCGCCGCTACGCCGCCGCGCTCAGCGCCGACCGCACCTTCCTCGCCGTCATGATCGCCCTGCCCTTCGTGATGGGCGCGATGGCCCGGGCCCTCGCGGGCGGTGAGCTGACCCGCAAGTCGGCCATGAACGTCCTGCTCATCCTGTGCGTCGGCGGCGTGCTCACCGGCGCCGCCAACGCTGTGCGCGAACTGGTCAAGGAACGGGTGATCTACCGGCGGGAACGGGCGGTGGGCCTGTCCAGATCGGCCTACCTGATGTCCAAGGTGGTGGTGCTCGGCACGGTCACGGTCGTGCAGGCCGTCGTGCTGACCCTCGTCGCGCTGCTCGGCGTCGACCTGGGCGTCCCCGGCGGCCGAGGGGTGCTGATGCCGCCCCTTGTCGAGATCACCGTCGCCGTCGCCCTGCTCGCGTTCACGGCGATGATGCTCGGCCTGTTCGTCTCCGCCCTCGTCCGCAAGGAAGAGGTGACGATGCCGCTGCTGGTGCTGCTCGCCATCGTCCAGGTCGTCTTCTGCGGCGCCCTGCTCTCCCTGGACGGCGTGCCCGGGCTGACCCAGCTGTCCTGGCTCGTGCCCTCGCGGTGGGCGTTCGCCGCGATGGCCGGCACCGTCGACCTGGCCCGCATCTCGCCCGGAGAGCTGAGCAGCGACCCGCTCTTCGCCCACGCGTCCGGCACCTGGCTGGTGAACGTCGGCATGCTCCTCGTCCTCTCCCTGGCGCTGGGCTTCCTGGTGGCGCGGCTCCTGCGCCGACGCGAGCCCGTCGTGATGCGGAAGTAGGCGCAGGCCATGGCGACCCCCGGCTTCCGGCCCACGCACGTCGTCCCCAGGGACGGCGTGCCCGCCTGGGAGAGCCCGGACCCCGACCGGCCCACCGTGCCGCTCGACCCCCTGCTGCCCGTCCGGCTCGTCGAACGGCTCGGCGACTGGGGCCGCGTCCTGTGCGCCAACGGCTGGTCCGCCTGGGTCGACGCCCGCCGCCTGATCACCGTGCCCGACGACCCGCCCACCACGGGCGCCCGGCTCACCGGGACCGCGGACCCGCGCCCCCTGCTGGCCCGCGCCGAGCAGGCCCTGGCCGGCTACCGGGCCGCCGTGCGGGACCTCATGAGCGGCGGCCTCGACGGCGAGTCCTTCCGCGCCCGCACCCAAGGCGAGCGGATCGGCGTCGTCGTCGACGGGGAATCCGTCTGGCTGTACGACGCCGAGACCGGGCAGTGGGCGCACTGCGACGGGGCACGGCTGGCCGCCCTCGCCGTGGACGAGCCGCCGCGCGCCGACCGGCCGCCGGCCGGCGCCACCGTGCCCGACCATCCGCCGACGCGGGTCGTGACGCCCGAGGGCGAGCGGTGACGGCGGCCGACGCGGGACCGTTCTCCGGCCGGGCCTCCGGGCCGATCGGCCGGCAGGTGGCCGGGTACCGCATCGAGGGCGAGCTGGGCCGCGGCGGCATGGCCGTCGTGTACCGGGCGCGGGACCTGCGCCTGGACCGCACGGTCGCGCTCAAGCTGCTCGCCCCGGAACTCGCCCGCAACGACACCTTCCGGCGGCGTTTCACCCACGAGTCCCGGGTGGCCGCCCAGATCGACCACCCGCACATCGTGCCGGTCTTCGAGGCCGGCGAGACCGACGGCATCCTCTACATCGCCATGCGCCACGTCGCCGGCAGCGACCTGCGCCACCTCCTCGACCGGCGGGGCCCGCTGCCCGCCGCGACCGCCGTGCGCATCGCCGGACAGGTGGCCTCCGCGCTGGACGCCGCCCACGAGCACGGCCTGGTCCACCGGGACGTCAAGCCCGGCAACATCCTGGTCGCCCGCGGCACCGACAGCGACCACCCCGAGCACGTCTACCTCACCGACTTCGGGCTGACCAAGAAGTCCCTGTCGCTGACCGGCTTCACCCAGGTCGGCCAGTTCGTCGGCACCCTCGACTACGTCGCGCCCGAGCAGATCTCCGGGCGGCCCGTCGACAGCCGCTGCGACGTCTACGGGCTCGCCTGCGTCGTCCACGAGTGCCTGACCGGGCATCCGCCGTTCCGCCGCGACGACGACATGGCCCTGCTCTGGGCCCACCAGTACGACGAGCCGCCGCCCCCGACCGGGGCCCGCCCCGACCTGCCCGCCGCCGTCGACGCCGTCTTCGCCCGGGCGCTCGCCAAGACCCCCGACGACCGCCACGACTCCTGCCTCGCCTTCGTCGCCGACCTGCGCACCGCCCTCGCCGGCGCCCAAGACGCCGGCCACCCGACGACGAAGGTGGACCGGGACGCCGTACGCCCGCACGGCCCGGAGCCGAAACCGCCGCCCTCCTGGGCCGCGCCGGTCTTCGGACGGCCCGGTTAGCGGGCCTGCCCCCGCCGCCGCATCCGCGCCGCGAGCAGCCCGCCGACGAGACCGGCCGCCCCACCCCACAACAGCGCCAGTCCCAGCGCCGACCACAGGCGCGGGCGCAGGAACAGCTCCCCGTCCAGAGCGCCGCCCAGATCGCCGATGCCCAGCACGGACAGGCCGTACGACGCCGAGACCCGGCCGATCAGGCAGATCATCAAGGCCGTCAGCGCCAGTGCGACGGCCAGGCGCACCGCGTGCTGCCACACCCGCGTCCGGGCCGGCGACCGCGCCGCCATCACGAACGCGGCTCCCACGACCAGCACCACGTCGGCCACCACCAGCCACCACACCCGCCCGTCGTGCTCCGCGAGCGTCCCCACGTTCAGCGCGGCGACCTCGGGGCCGCGCAGCACCTCGTCCAGGACCGGCGGCATCGGCAGCCCGAACGGCCCCTCCACCCGGCCGTCCCAGGTGGCGCCCAGGCCCAGCGTCAGCGCCAGCCAGACGAGGTTGGGCAGCCCCAGCAGGATCACCGCGAACGTCTCGGCCGGGTGATCGCGCGTCGCCGCCACGAACAGGCCGGCCACCAGCCCCAGCACCACCTGCGCCAGCAGCAGCGCCACCATGGCGTACGCGGCCGGGCGCACCGACTCCTGGAACCGCAGCAGCCGCCCCGGCAGCGGCGCCCCGCGCGCCACGATCAGCGCCAGCAGCAGCACGCCCGCCAGCCACAGCAGCCCGAACAGCAGGCTCAGCGGCACGTCCGCGGCGAAGCCGACCCGCGGGGCGACCCCCAGCAGGTCGCCGATGTCGGCGATCGTGCCCTCGCCGAGGGACACCTCGAACGTCTGCCGGGCGGCGAGACCGAGGCCCAGCACGGCCAGGAGCCACAGCGCGGCGATCCGCCCCGCCCAGCCGGCCAGCTCGCGCCCGCCCGCCACCGCCCGGTGCCGCAGCGGACGCAGAAAGCCCGCCGCGATCACCAGCGCCCCGACGAGCGTCACGGACAGCGGGACGGCCGTCAGCTCCGCCTCCGTCTCGGCCAGCCCTCCGGCGTCGCCGGTCATCTCCACGGCGCCGCCGACGGCGGTCACCAGCGTCGCGGCGGTCACCCGCCACAGCGCCCCGTCGGGCAGGTCCGCCGCCCCGGCCGCCCACAGCCCCAGCACGGCGACGACCCCCATGGCGAGCAGTCCCGCCAGCACGACGGCGAGGGCCCGGGACCAGCCATGACGGGCGGCGACGGCCCGGTCGGAGGGGGTTCGCACGCTCACGCCTGCCACGCTAAGCAGCACCGACGGCGCCCGCCCGCCGAGTGGGCCGTCCGCGTCCGCTTGCGGACCCTCGGGGAGCGGCGCTCACAATTGAGGTAATCCGAAAAGGGGGGAGCGGGGGAAAAGGGGAGCACAGCTCGTGAGCGTCGAACCGCCGTCCTCCGGCCGCCCCACCGGCCCGCCCTCGGGCCCCCTGTCGGGCCCCTCCCAGCCGCCGTCCGGCCCGCCGTCCCCACCGCCCGGCGGCGGTGCGAGCCAGGCCCCGCAGCCACGCCGCCCCTGGTGGCGGTCCGTCCCGCGCATCGCCGTGCTCGCCGTACTGGCGGCCGCCGCCGTGGCCGTGGCGTTCGTCCTCACGCGCCCCGACGGCGGCAGCAATACGGTGGCCGGGGGCGGCGGCGAACTGTTCCTCCAGGCCGCCGGCAAGAGCGGCCCCGACCCCTTCACCGAGTCCACCGCCAAGGACAGCTCCGCACCTCCCGCCACCCCCTCGGCGACCGAGTCCGCGCCCCCGGGCGCCGTGCGCGGCGTCGACGGCGGGGACCCGGGCCTCTACGGCGGCACCCGTAACTCCGCCAGCTGCGACGTCGAGCGGCAGATCCGCTTCCTCGAGAGGGACCCGGCCAAGAACCGCGCCTTCGCCGCGGTCGCCGACGTGCGCCCCTCCGAGGTCCCCGCCCATCTGCGCTCCCTGACGCCCGTGCAACTGCGCCTGGACACCCGCGTCACCAACCACGGCTACCGCGACGGCGTCGCCACCCCCTACCAGGCCGTCCTCCAGGCCGGCACGGCCGTCCTCGTCGACGGCCGGGGCGTCCCGCGCGTGCGCTGCGCCTGCGGCAACCCGCTCACCCCGCCCGTCGCCCTGCGCGGCACACCGGAGCGGACCGGCGACACCTGGCCCTCCTACCGCCCCTCGAACGTCGTCTTCGTCAACCCGGCCCCGAAGCCCGTGAAGGAGTTCGTGCTCTACGACGACGAGCGCGGCGAGTGGATCGCCCGGCCGAAGGGCGACACCGGGAAGAAGGACAGGGAGACCGAACCGCCGAAGGACCGCGGCACCCCCTCGGCCGAGGTCTCCACACCGGCCGCCTCCGCCTCCTGCTCCCCCGAACCCGGCGGCCCCCCGGTCGCCTGCTCCCCGCACCCGGAGGACGGCTCCGAACCAGCCCTGCGACCGGAGCCCGAGACACCCACCCCGTCCGAACCCCCCGCCCCCGAGCCCGAGGCGCCCGAGGACCCCGACCCGCCGCGGTCCCCCGAGTCACCGGCCGCACCGGAGGCGCCGGAGGCTCCGGCGGACTCCGCGCCGCCGGACTCCGGGACATAGGCGCGCCATCCCCGTCACCTCGCGCCGGCCACCGGCCGGCTTCGGGACTTCCGAGCCGGCCCGGTACCGTCCTGCGAACACTGTGACGTCTGCTGCACTCTGGACTGCCGTGCCCGGCCCGGGGTACGAGGACAGGTGCAGCAGCGTCCGGCCAGGCCGGCTTCGGAGAGAGACACGCATGATCGAGCACCGTGACGGGGCCGTCGTACCGGAGGGATTCGACGTGCCCGTGGAACCGCTGCGGCGGGCGGCGCACTACACCGGCGCGACCGGCAGCATCGCCGAGGCGCGTGAACTCGCCGCCCATTTCCTGGAGCAGCTCAGGACCGAGTGGTGCGCCGAGATCGGCCCGCGTACCGAGGGCGAGGTGCTCCTGGTGGTGAGCGAACTCGTCACCAACGCCGACCGGCACAGCAACGGCCCGTACATCCTCGAGCTGGAGGGCACCAGCGGCGCCCTGACGGTCCACGTCTGCGACAGCAGCCCCGCCCTGCCCCGGCTCTTCCCGCGCGACCCGTCCCGCGTCGGCCGGCACGGACTGGAGATCGTCAACGCGCTGGCCGCGCGGGTGACCGTCGAGCGGGTGCCGGTGGGCAAGCGGGTCGGCGCGGTCGTGCGGCTGACCGCTGAGTGAACCGGTCAGGGCGCAGCCCGAGTGAGCCGGGTCAGGCGCAGCCGAGCTCGCCCAGCATCCCCCGGCGCAGCCGCACGATGATCCGCTTCAGCAGCCGCGAGACATGCATCTGCGAGCAGCCGAGCCGCTCGCCGATCTCCGCCTGAGTGGCCTCCTCGACGAACCGCAGGTGCAGGATCTGCCGGTCGCGCTCGTCCAGCTCGGCCATCAGCGGCGCGAGCGAATGGAAGTCCTCCACCAGCCGCAGCCCGTGCTCCTCGACGCCGATGAAGTCGGCGAGGACGGCCTCGCCGTTCTCCGGTCCGTCGCCGGTCAGGGCCGCGTCCAGCGACGAGGAGTTGTAGCCGTTCGCGGCGATCTGCGCCTCGATCACCTCGTCCTCGGAGGCGTTCATCAGCGTCGCCAGCTCGGCCACCGTCGGCTCGCGGTCGAGGCGGCTGGCGAGCTCCTCGCGCGCCCGGGCCAGCTCGACCCGCATCTCCTGCAACCGGCGCGGCACGTGCACCGCCCAGGTGGTGTCGCGGAAGAAGCGCTTGATCTCGCCCACGATGTAGGGAAGGGCGAACGACGTGAACTCGACCCCACGCGACAGCTCGAACCGGTCGATCGCCTTGATCAGGCCGATCATCCCGGTCTGGACGATGTCCTCCATGTCGTCGCCGCGGTTGCGGAACCGGCCGGCCGCGTAGCGGACCAGCGACATGTTCATCTCGATCAGGGTGTTGCGCGCGTACTGGTACTCGTGGGTGCCCTCCTCCAGCTCCGTGAGGCGCTGGAAGAACTGGCGGGACAGCTCGCGCGCGTCCCGCGGGGCCACGGCCCTGGGGTCCACCTCGACGACCGTTGCCTCCGACCGGATCACGGCGGTGTCCATTGCCTCTCCCACGAAAGTCATGGTTCGACGTCTGCCTTTGCGGCTACTCGTACAGTGTCCGCGACCCTGCCGCGGTGTGGCCCGCGAGTACCCCGTACTCGCCGGCGTATACCTGCGGCTACCCAGTGTGTGCCCGAACATGCCCTACGCGTGCCCGCGCCGTGCCCGAGTGGCGGAAAACCGGCGGTCGTCCCGCAGATTCCCCCCAGGGCGGAATGCCCCTCCCTTCCCCCGGCGGCCGGGATTCCTAGGCTGAAGGGGTGAGCAGCCGAAGCGGCCGAGCGCCGAACCGAGCCCCCGTCATCCCCCTTCGCCCCCAGCCCGAGCGCCCCGCGGCCAGGGAGCCGCTCTGGCGCGACCTGGTCGGGGACGTCCTGCGCACCGAGCGCCTCGCCCAGGAACGCACCCTCAAGGACGTCGCCGACGCCGCCCGGATCTCCATGCCCTATCTGTCGGAGGTCGAGCGTGGCCGCAAGGAGGCCTCCTCGGAGGTCCTCGCGGCCGCCGCCCGCGCCCTCGGCCTGAGCCTGGGCGACCTCCTGGCGCGCGCCCAGGGCGAGCTGATCCGGCTCACCTCCCGGACGGCGAGCGCGCGGCACGCGACGCGCGGGTCGTCGTACGACGGGCTGTGCCTGGCCGCCTGACGCCCCCGCCGGGCCGGCGCCTCACATCCGCGGCAGGCGCCGGCCCAGCACCTCGTCGGCCAGCCCGTACGCCACCGCCTCCCGGGCGGTGAACACCTTGTCGCGGTCCATGTCGGACCGCAGCGTGGCCACGTCGTGCCCGGTGTGCCGGGCCAGCACCTCCTCCACCTGGCCGCGGATGCGGACCATCTCCCTGGCCTGGAGCGCGAGGTCGGAGACGGTGCCCTGCCGGCCGCCGCTGGCCGGCTGGCCGAGCAGCACCCGCGCGTGCTCCAGCACGAACCGCCGCCCGGGGTCCCCGCCCGCCAGCAGCACCGCCGCCGTGGAGGCCGCCTGGCCCACGCAGTAGGTCGAGATCGGCGCCTGCACGAACGTCATGGTGTCGTAGATCGCCATCAGCGAGGTGTACGAGCCGCCGGGCGAGTTGATGTAGATCGCGATCTCGCTGTCCGGCGCCGCCGACTCCAGATGGAGGAGCTGTGCGATGACGACGCCCGCGACGCCGTCGTCGATCTCGGTGCCGAGGAAGACGATCCGCTCCGACAGCAGCCGGCTGAACACGTCGTACGACCGCTCGCCGCGCGGGGTGCGCTCCACGACGTTCGGAATCGTGTACGTCCCCATCGTCACAGCCCCATCCGTCGCCGGGAAGCGGCCGGCAGGACGTCCGCGAAGGAGTCCACGACCCGGTCCACCAAGCCGTACTCGCGGGCCTCCTCGGCCGTGAACCAGAGGTCGCGGTCGCCGTCGCGGGAGATCGTCTCCGGGCTCTGGCCGGTGTGCTCGGCGGTGATCCGCTCGATGGTCCGCTTGGTGAACTCCAGGTTGTCCGCCTGGATCTCGATGTCCGCGGCCGTGCCGCCGATGCCCGCCGACGGCTGGTGCATCATGATCCGCGCGTTCGGCAGCGCGTACCGCTTGCCCGCCGTGCCCACGCTCAGCAGGAACTGGCCCATGCTGGCCGCGAACCCCATCGCGAGCGTGGCCACGTCGTTCGGGATCAGCCGCATCGTGTCGTAGATCGCGAGCCCGGCGTGCACGGACCCGCCCGGGCTGTTCACGAACAGGCTGATGTCGGTGTGCGCGTCCTCCGCCGACAGGATCAGCAGCTGGGCGCAGACCCGGTTGGCGGAGACCTCGTCCACCTGGGTGCCGAGCAGCACGATGCGCTGGCCGAGCAGCTGGGCGGCGAGCTGGTCGTCGAACCGGGTGGGCGGGGTGTCGCCCTCCGCGGCCCGGGGCAGCGGGGCCGGGCGGGTGCCGGCGAGGAATGGTGACATCGGCGCTCCTTGTCGAGTCGTCGAACGTGTCCGTCGCGCGCCTGCCCCGTCGGGTCCGGCGCGCCGTGCCTCCACCTTCGGCCCCGCTCCCCGGCCGTGGAATGTCTGTCTGCCCGCGGCAGATTCGCCACGGGCGAAGCGGCCGGCGACCGATGAGTTCCGGGGCGCGCCCCGGTCGTACAGGTGTCAGCGTTTCGCGCCCCGGGAGGTCCCCATGACGAACAACGGATTCACCACCTGCCTCTGGTTCGACGGCAAGGCCGAGGAGGCGGCCCACTACTACGTGTCCGTCTTCAAGGACGCCGCCCTCGGGCGGATCAGCCGCTACCGCGAGGCCGGTCCCGGCCCCGCCGGGAGCGTGATGACCGCCGAGTTCACCCTCAACGGCCAGCGGTTCGTCGGCCTCAACGGCGGACCGGAGTTCAAGTTCAACGAGGCCGTCTCCTTCCAGATCGACTGCGCCGACCAGGACGAGGTCGACCACTACTGGACCCGGCTGACCGAGGGCGGCGGCGAGCCCGGCCCCTGCGGCTGGCTCAAGGACCGGTACGGCGTCTCCTGGCAGGTCGTCCCGACCCGGCTCCCGGAGCTGATCGACGACCCGGACGAGGAGCGGGCCGGGCGCGCGATCAAGGCGATGCTGTCGATGGGCAAGCTCGACATCGCCGCGCTGGAGAAGGCGGCCGCGGGGGAGTGAGGCCGGGGCCGCCCGGGAGACGAGGTCCGGACAGGTGTCCGGATTCGTCTCCCGGCGTTGGCGTGCCGGTCACACGGCGTCTCTAGCGTGCGCCCCATGAGAAGAACTTCGATCATGCTCGGCGCCGCAGTGCTCACGGTGGCGCTGGCCTCTCCCGCGGCGGCCGGAAAGGGTCACCCGGACGGCGACTTCGGGCGGGCCGCGCTCACCGGCTTCGCCTCCCTGCCGGCCGAGACCTTCGTCCCCGGCAGCGAGCCCTCCGGCGCCCTCATCGGCGCGGGCCCGTTCAACGGCATCGCCGCGCCCTTCGCCGGCCAGCCGGTGCAGGGCTTCAGCGGCATCGTGAACCGGCACGACGGCACCTTCGACGTGCTGTCCGACAACGGCTACGGCAACAAGGCCAACAGCGCCGACTACCTGCTGCGCGTGCACCGGGTGAAGCCCGACACGAAGAGCGGCGAGCTGGAGGTCCTCGGCGGCTTCGGGCTGAGCGACCCCGACCACCGGGTCCCCTTCGCCCTCACCCGTGCCGACCGCAGGCTGACCGGCGCGGACTTCGACGTCGAGTCGATCGTGCGGGCCGCCGACGGGACGTACTGGATCGGCGACGAGTTCGGTCCGTTCCTGCTGCACTTCTCCGCCCGCGGACGCCTCCTGGAGGCGCCGATCGCGCTCCCCGGCGTCCAGGCGCCGGAGAACCCCCACCTCGACGGCGCCCAGCCGACCATCGGCGGCAGCAAGGGCTTCGAGGGCCTGGCCCGATCCGTCGACGGCCGCCGCCTCTACCCGCTCCTGGAAGGCACTGTCACCGGCGACACGCCCGGCGATCTGCGCTTCAGCGAGTTCGACCTGCGCCGACGGGCCTACACGGGCGAGCACTTCGTCTACCGCCTGGAGTCCCCCGCGCACGCCATCGGCGACGCCATCGCGGTCGACCGGCATCGCTTCCTGGTGATCGAGCGCGACGGCGGCCAGGGCGACGCGGCCCGCTTCAAGCGGATCTACCTCGCCGACAGCCGCGACCGCGACGGCGACGGCGTGATGGACAAGACCCTGGTGGCGGACCTGCTGGACCTCGCCAACCCGAAGGGGATCGGCGGCTTCGGCGAGACCTTCCGCTTCCCGTTCACCACCATCGAGGACGTCGTCCTGCTCGACGACCGCACCCTGGCCGTACTGAACGACAACAACTTCCCCTTCTCGTCCGGGCGCACGCCGGGCGAGGCGGACGACAACGAGTTCATCACCATCCGCCTCGCGGACCGCCTGCACGCCGATCCGCGCGCGCTGCGCTGACCCCCGCGTGACGGGTCCGGACGCCCGGCGGCGGCCGGACCCGTCACGGCGGCCCGGACGGCGTCGCCCCGCGCGCGGGCCGGGCCGGGCCTGGCTAGCGTGAGGAACCGGACAAGTCATCGCATCCGGAAGAGGGGCGCGCAGCCATGGCCGTGAAACCCGAGGGAACCCCGTGCTGGGCCGACGCGATGTTCGGCGACGTCGAAGCGGCCAAGAGCTTCTACGGGGAGGTTCTGGGCTGGACCTTCAGCGAGGCGTCGTCGGAGCACGGCAACTACACCGAGGCCTACGCGGACGGCAAGGCCGCCGCGGCCGTCGTACCGCCGATGCCCGGCCAGGAGGGCCGGTCGCAGTGGTGTCTCTACCTGGCGTCCCCGGACGTCCACGCCACCGCCGCGAAGATCCGCGACAACGGCGGCGAGATCCTGATGGAACCGATGGAGGTCGGCGCGTTCGGCAGCATGTGCCTGGCCCGTGACCCGGGCGGCGTCGTCTTCGGCGTCTGGCAGGGCGGCACCCACGAGGGCTTCGACACGGAGATGGGCCGGCCGGGCGCGTTCTGCTGGGCGGAGATCTTCACCCGAGAACCCGGCACGTCCGACGCGTTCTTCCCCGCAGTCTTCCCCTACACCGCGCAGCAGATGGAACACGAGCCGATGGACTTCCGGGTGTTCAGGGTCGACGGGGATCCCGTGCTGGGCCGGATGGAGATGTCCGACGACTTCCCGCCCGAGGCGCCCCCGTACATCAACGTCTACTTCTCCGTCCCCGACTGCGACGACGCCGTCGCCCGCGCCACCGAACACGGCGGCACCCTGCACTTCGGCCCGATGGACAGCCCTTTCGGCCGGTTCGCGGCGCTCGGCGACCCGCAGGGCGCCCTCTTCTCGGTGATCGACGTGACGACCACCTCCGGGGAGATGCCGCAGCTCACGGACGTGTGAGCGACCGACCCCCCGGGCGGGCCGGCCGGTCCGCCCGGCGTGGCATGATCGGACACATGCGTGAACGAGTGGTGGCCGCGTGCGACGGGGCGTCGAAGGGAAACCCGGGACCGGCCGGCTGGGCCTGGGTCGTCGCCGACGAGGGCGAGAGCCCCGCCCGCTGGGAGGCGGGACCGCTGGGCAGGGCCACGAACAACGTCGCCGAGCTGACCGCCCTGGAGCGGCTGCTCGCCTCGACCGACCCGGACGTGCCGCTGGAGATCCGGATGGACTCCCAGTACGCCATGAAGGCCGTCACCACCTGGCTGCCCGGCTGGAAGCGCAACGGCTGGAAGAACGCGGCCGGCAAGCCCGTCGCCAACCAGGACCTGGTGGTGCGCATCGACGAACTGCTCGACGGCCGCTCCGTCGAGTTCCGCTACGTGCCCGCCCACCAGGTCGACGGCGACCCGCTCAACGACTTCGCCGACCGGGCCGCCAGTCAGGCCGCGGTCGTCCAGCAGCCCGCCGGCAGCGACCTCGGCTCGCCCGAGCCGCCGCCGTCCCCGGACACCCCGCCGACCGCCCCGCGCCGCCGGTCCGCCGCGGCCAAGGCCGCCGCCCGGCCCCGCGCCGGCTCGGGCGCCGGCTCCTCCCGCACCCTCAAGGCCAAGTTCCCGGGCCGCTGCGTCTGCGGCCGCTCCTACGCCGCCGGCGAGCAGATCGCCAAGAACGCCCAGGGCTGGGGCCACCCGGAGTGCCGTACCGCCAGCTGACACGATCCGCGGGGAAGCTTCCTGCCCACCCCTGACTGCTACGGTGCGTTGCCGTATGGATGCACCGAGTGACTAGGGGTGTGCGTGAAGGTAGCCTGCGTCGGCGGCGGGCCCGCCGGCCTGTATCTGTCGATCCTGCTCAAGCTGCGGGACCCGTCCCATGACATCACCGTCCACGAGCGCAACCCGGAGGGCTCGACCTACGGCTGGGGGGTGACGTACTGGCGCGGACTGCTCGACACGCTCCACGAGCACGACCCCGTCTCGGCCCGCGACCTCGACGCCGCCTCGGCGCGCTGGAGCGAAGGCGTCGCCCACGTCCGCGACCTGACGGCCCGGCACAGCGGCGACCAGGGCTTCGGCATCGGCCGCCACCGCCTGCTGGAGATCCTCGCCGACCGTGCCCGCTCCCTCGGCGTGCGCGTCGACCACGAACACGAGGTCACCCCCGACCTGCTGCCCGACGCCGACCTGGTGGTCGCCGCCGACGGCGTCCGCAGCGCACTGCGCGGCCGGTACGCCGGCCACTTCGGCACCGAGACCGTCCTGGGCCGCAACCCCTACATCTGGCTCGGCACCACCAAGGCGTTCGACGCCTTCACCTTCGCCTTCGTGGAGAGCGCCCACGGCTGGATCTGGTGCTACGGCTACCCGTTCGGACCCGACCGCTCCACCTTCGTCGTCGAATGCGCCCCCGAGACCTGGCGCGGGCTCGGCCTGGACCGGGCCTGCGAGGCGGACGGACTGGCCCTGCTGGAACGCCTGTTCGCCGGCGTGCTCGACGGCCACCGCCTGATCGGCCGGTCCTCGCCCACCGCCCCGGCGGCCCAGTGGCTCACCTTCCGCACCCTCACCAACCGCACCTGGCACCGCGGCAACCTGGTCCTGGTCGGCGACGCAGCCCACACCACCCACTACTCCATCGGCGCCGGCACCACCCTCGCCCTTCAGGACGCCATCGCCCTGGCCGGCGCCCTGAGCGAGCACGCCGCCCTGCCCGAGGCCCTCACCCGCTACGAGCGCGAACGCACAACGGCGTTGCTGTCCGCGCAGAGCGCCGCCCGCCACAGCGCCCAGTGGTACGAGAACCTGACCCGCTACATCCACCTGCCGCCCGAGCGCATGTTCGCCCTGCTCGGCCAGCGCCACTCGCCCCTGCTGCCGTACGTGCCGCCCCAGCTCTACTACCGGCTCGACCGGGCCGCCGGGCAGCTGGAGCCGCTGCGCCGGTTCAAGCGCTGGCTCGGCCCGAGGCTCGCCCGTACCGTCCACTCCCGTACCGCGCACGCCCGCCGCGGATGACAGACTGACGCCATGGAAGAACGTGAATTCGGCAGGTCGTCCCAGCACGCGTCCGTCATCGGCCTCGGCACCTGGCAGCTCGGCGCCGACTGGGGCGACGTCGACGACAAGGAAGCCCTCGCGGTGCTGGAGGCGGCGGCGGAGTCGGGAGTGACCTTCTTCGACACCGCGGACGTCTACGGCGACGGGCGCAGCGAGCGGACCATCGCGGCGTTCCTGAGCGGCAGGCCCGACCTGCACGTGCTGGTCGCCACCAAGATGGGCCGCAGGGTCGACCAGATCCCCGAGAACTACGTGCTGGACAACTTCCGCGCCTGGAACGACCGGTCCCGGCGCAACCTCGGCGTCGACCGCATCGACCTGGTCCAGCTGCACTGCCCGCCCACCCCCGTCTACTCCTCCGACGAGGTCTTCGACGCCCTCGACACCCTGCTCGAGGAGGAGCGCGTCGCCGCCTACGGCGTGAGCGTGGAGACCTGCGCCGAGGCGCTGACCGCCATCGCCCGGCCGAACGTGGCCAGCGTGCAGATCATCCTCAACCCCTTCCGGATGAAGCCCCTGCTCGAGGTGGTGCCCGCCGCGCGGGAGGCCGGCGTCGGCATCATCGCCCGGGTGCCGCTGGCCTCGGGCCTGCTGTCGGGCAAGTACACCAAGGACACGGTGTTCCCGGAGAACGACCACCGCACCTACAACCGGCACGGCGAGGCCTTCGACCAGGGCGAGACCTTCTCCGGCGTCGACTACGCCACCGGCGTGGAGGCCGCCGCCGAGTTCTCCGCCCTCGCCCCCGAGGGATACACCCCCGCCCAGCTGGCCCTGCGCTGGATCGTCCAGCAGCCCGGCGTCACCACCGTGATCCCCGGCGCCCGTTCGCCCGAGCAGGCCCGCGCCAACGCCGCCGCCGCCAAGCTGCCGCCGCTGTCCGACGAGACGCTCGCCGCGATCCGCGACCTGTACGACCGGCGCATCAAGGCCCAGGTGGAGAACCGCTGGTAGTCGCCCCGATCACGGGGAACCCGGAGGGGAACACATTTTCTGGTTGTTCCAGTTCCACCGGGGAGGAAACCGTGTCGGTCAGCAACGACAGCCCGAGCAGGCCCAGGGGGCGCAACGAGACGGAGGAGGAGAGAGCCGACCGGATGTGGGTCGAGCTGATACAGGAGGTGCGCGTCGCGCAGATGGGCGTGCAGATCCTCTTCGGCTTCCTTCTCACCGTGGTGTTCACTCCGGTCTACCGGGAGCTGGACGACACCGACCGGGCGATCTACATCGTGACCGTGGTGCTCGGCGCCGCGGCGACCGGCGCCCTCATAGGGCCCGTGTCGCTGCACCGGCTGGTCTCCGGCCGGCGGGTCAAGCCGCAGGCGGTGACCTGGGCGTCCCGGCTCACCTTCGTCGGGCTGGTCCTGCTGCTGGCCACCATGACCTGCTCGCTGCTGCTGATCCTGCGGGTGGCCACGCACGACGGCTATGTGCCCTGGCTGGTCGCCGGCGTGCTGCTGTGGTACCTGCTGTGCTGGTACGCGCTGCCGTTGTGGACGCGCCACCGGTACACCAGTCGCTGACGCATCGTCAACCGGTACGCCGGGGCCGGAGCGAGGGCACGAAGGCGACGAGGCGGCGGGCGCCGGCATCCGGCGCCCGCCGCCTCGTGCCCGCCGGGGCCCGGACCGGCTCACCGGCTCACCGCTCGGGGATGACCTCGGACAGGAAGTCGTCCACCCGGATCTGCTCCTCACCGGGCGGAACGACCTCGTGGGTCTGGCGCAGGAACGCCGCCACGGCCGGGGCCCAGGCGAACACCACCGCGTGGTGCCGCTCGCCGTTCACGCGCGGGTCGCCGAGGAACTCCATGCGCAGTTCCTCCCACACCCCCGTCGACTCCGGCCGGAACCGGACGTCGCCGACGCCGACCGGGCGGCGCAGCCCCTCGCCGAGCATCTCCCGGTCCAGCTGCCACCGGGCCAGCACATGGCCGTCATGGCTGAAGACGGCGGTGACGGCGAACGGGTCGTCGGCGTCGTAGCTGAGGTGGGCGAGCACGGGGAAGCGGTCCGTGGTGCCCGCCTGAAGCTGCATGACCAGGGTCTTGTGCACGAAGGGGTTCACGACAGGGCCTCCGGGGTGAACGGTCGTAGAAACCCCTAGTACCCCCGTCCCGTGGGTGATGCTCAGTCCCGTGGGTGAATCCGGTGGAGCCCGGGCGACGCCGGTCCGTTCAGCCGACCGCGTCGCGCAGCGCCGGCAGCAGCGTCTTCGCCGACCAGTCCAGGAACCGAGGCTGCGAGTCGCCGCCGATCTGCACGAGCGCGATCTCCGTGAACCCGGCCTCGGCGTAGGGGAGTACGGCCTTGACGAAGTCCTCCGGGTCGTCGCCGCACGGGATGGACCCGGCGACGTCGTCGGGGGTGACGAACTGGGTCGCCGACGCGAACCCATCCGGGTGCGGCAGCTCGGAGTTCACCTTCCAGCCGCTGCCGAACCAGCGGAACTGGTCGTGCGCGCGCGCCACCGCCGCGTCCCGGTCCGGGTCGTAGCAGACCGGGAGTTGACCGACCCGCGGCTTGCCCGTGCCGCCGTGCCGGTCGAAGGACTCCAGCAGGTCCCGCTTCGGCTCGGTGGCGATGACCAGGTCGGCGAGCCGGCCCGCCAGCGCGCAGGAGCGCTCGCCGGAGACGGCGATCCCGATCTGAGGCGGCTCGTCGGGAAGGTCCCACAGCTTGGCCGACTCCACGTCGAAGTGCGTGCCGCGGTGGTTGACGTGACCGCCCTCGAACAGCGCCCGGATGATCTCGACCGCTTCCTCCAGCATCTCGTGCCGGACGTCCACCGACGGCCAACCGCCGCCCACCACGTGCTCGTTGAGGTTCTCGCCCGAACCGAGGCCGAGCCGGAACCTGCCCTGGGACAGCAACTGCATCGTCGCCGCCTTCTGCGCCACCACCGCCGGGTGGTAGCGGAACGTCGGGCAGGTCACGTACGTCATCAGCGGGATGCGCGACGTGGCCTGCGCCGCCGCGCCCAGCACGCCCCAGGCGTAGGGGGAGTGCCCCTGGGAGCGCAGCCACGGGAAGTAGTGGTCCGAGGTCACCGAGAAGTCGAAGCCCGCCTCCTCGGCTCGCACCACATGGTCGACGAGGTCCCTGGGGCCGGCCTGCTCGGTCATCATCGTGTATCCGATTTGCACCATAGAGGGCGGGTTTCCGTGTCGGGGGAAACGAAAACGGGGCATCGGAATCAGTCCTCGGGCACGCGGAAGGTGTACTCGACAGCACGCCGGGCGACGAACGGGTGCGCACCCTCGGCCGCGGCTTCCTCATCGGCGGCGGGCGCGGCTGCTCACTGCGCTGGACCACCCCGGCCGGCGACCGGGGGACCGCCGCCGACCGGGAGGCGCCGAGCACGGCGCTGAGGACGCCGAGCCGCGTGCAGCCGGCACTGCGGCCGAGGTCCGGTTCGACGTCGTCCCGCCAGACGGCGACCGGGTCGGGCCGACGCGCTCGCTGTGGGTCACCGCGAGGGTGAGCGGGTCGCCGTCCGCGGGAGCACCGCGCCGGCCGGAGCCGGCGCCCCGTCAGCGCAGGCCGAACCGCTCCGCCCAGCCGAACACGTCCCCGGTGCTCGCGTTGCCCCCGCACACCACCAGGCCGATCCGGGCGTCGCCCCCGACCCGCTCCCGCACCAGCCGGGCGGCCGGCAGCAGACAGCCGGCCGCCGGTTCCGTCCACACCTTGGCGTGCTCGGCGAGCTCCAGACAGCCCCGCACCGCCTCCCGGTCGGGCACCACGAGCACTTCGGAGACCAGCGCGGACACATGGTCGTACGTCAGCCGGGACACCGCCGGGGCGCCGAGCGTGGTGGAGATGGACGTGACGGCGACCGGCACCGGGCCGCCCTCCGCGAGAGCCCGGGACATCGACTCGGCGCCCTCGGTCTCCACGCCCCAGACCCGCACGCCGGGGCGCAGCGCGCGCAGCGCCGTCGCCACGCCGGCGATCAGTCCGCCGCCCCCGACGCTGACGATCACGTCGGTCAGCTCCCCGGCGTCCTCGGCCAGCTCCAGGCCGACCGTGCCCTGTCCGGCGATCACCACCGGGTCGTCGAAGGGGTGGACCACGGTCAGCCCCTCCTCGCCCAGCCGCTCGGCCAGCGCGAACGCGCCGCTCATGTCGTCGGTCAGATGGACGGTCGCCCCGGTGTCCCGGACGATCGCCACCGACCGCTCGGGAGCCGTGCGCGGCATGACGACGGTCGCCTTCATGTCGAGGGCGGCGGCCATGACCGCGAGGGCGACGCCGTGGTTGCCGCCGCTGACCGCCGTGACCCCGGCGGCCCGCTCGGTCGCGCTCAGCGACAGCAGCTTCGCCGTGGCGCCGCGCGCCTTGAAGGAGCCGGTGCGCTGCAGCAGTTCCAGCTTCACGGTGACCGGGAGGCCGAGCAGCTCGGACAGTCCGGGGCTGGGCAGGGTGGGGGTGCGCAGGACATGTCCGGAGATCCGCTCGGCGGCGGCTTCGACGTCCAGGATGCCGATCAAGGAACTCACCTTTCCGGCGCGGCGCCCGGGGGAGGTGAAGGCCGCGCCCGTCGCAGCCTTTCGCGCGAAGCGGCCGGGGTCAAACGGCTTCCCGGAAGGGCCGCGCGACCGAGGCGCGGCCCCCGTTACTGCGTCTTGGCCGGCGTCACCTCGCTCGGACGGACCACCACATGCCCCTGGCCCCGCAGCATCAGCTGGACCGCCTCGCCGCTGCCGCCGCGCAGCATCGACCCTATGGACTGCGAACGGTGCAGCGAGGTCTCGAGCCCGGCGCTCCAGCCGACCACGGCGTCCGTGTCGACGTACACGGGCTGCTGCGGCGAGACCGGCAGGACCAGCGGGTTGCCGTCGCACACCAGCCCCAGCCTGCCGTGGCCGGTGAACACGCTGTTGAACAGGCCGCCGCCGGAGATGCCGGCGCCCTTGACGGTGGCGATGCGGTAGGTGAGCGAGTCGTCGAAGCACAGGACGTTGCGGCCGTTGACGGTGAACTCGTCACCCGGCTCGATCTCGATGACGAAGCAGTTCTGCGCCTCGTGCGCGAACCACGCCTCGCCCCGGCCGCGCACCGCCATGAGCGGCAGCCCTTCACCGGTGACCGCCCGCTTGAGCATCCCGCCGACGCCCTGGCCCTTGCGTTCGAAGGCGAGGTCGCCGCGGTACGCGATCATCGCGCCCTGCCGGGCGAGCATCTCGCCGTCGACCGTGTACCGGATGCACTTGGCGTTCTCGACCGTCATGCCCGGCGCGAGGGCCGGCTGCACCATGTGCGCACTGGAGAAAAGATCACCCTTCATGAGGGCATCCTGTCCGCAGTCGCTCAGGATCGCAGCGTTTTCGCCCAGTCCGCCGCAACCGCTCCGGCCGGGCCCGGCGTCGGCCGGTCGGCGGGGCGGCCCGCCGGGGGCGCCGGCTCGGGCCCGGACTCGGACGGCCCGCCGGTGGCGAAGTCCCGGAACCCGCTCCTCGCCCGGCTCGCACCTCGGGACGGTCCGCGCTGCCGTGCCGGCGGCCTGTGTCACACGTCTCCCGCCCATGGGGAAGACTGGGCGCGACGGAATGATCGACTCGGAGGGAGGCGCGCCGTATGACGCGTCCGATCGCGGTGGGTGTGGACGGATCGGAGGAGAGCCTCGCGGCGCTGGGCTGGGCCGGGCGGGAGGCTGTCCGCCGCGGGACCGGGCTGCGGGCGGTGCACGCCTGGCGGTTCGAGGCCCGCGAAGGTCTGCCGCGGGACCGGCGGGAGCAGGAGTGCCGGGTGCGCGAGGCCGTCGAGGAGGGCGTCCGGGGCGTCGCCGGGCGGCACTCCGGCCTTGAGGTGTCCGTCGGCGTCGTCGAGGGTGGCGCGCCCGAGACGCTGGTCGCCGCCGCGGCCGGGGCCGAGATGCTGGTGCTGGGCTCGCGGGGGCACGGCCGGGTCGTCGGGTTCCTGCTCGGGTCCGTCGGCCGGCAGGTGATCGCCGGGACCGAGCGGCCGGTGGTGCTGGTGCGCTCCGGGGACCGGGCGGCGACCGAGGTGGACGGACGGGAGATCGTCGTGGGTCAGGAGGGCGGCCCCGAGGACAGTGCCGCCGTGCTGCGGTTCGCCTTCGAGACGGCCGCCGCGCGCGGAGCGGCCGTACGCGCGGTACGGGCGTGGACCCTGCCGCCGGTCTTCGGCTACACCCCCGGCGCGCTCAAGCCGCTCGACGAGGCCGGGGGCCCGGAGCCGTACGAGCACAAGGCCCTCGCCGACGCCCTCGCGCCCTGGCGGGAGCGGTTCCCGGACGTGCCCGTCGCCGAGCACGTCGAGATGGGCAGCGCCGGCCAGGTGCTGCTGTCCGTCGCCGGGCGGGCGCAGCTGATGGTCGTCGGCCGCCGCGCCCGCGCCACCGCCGTCGGCGCGCGCATCGGTTCCGTCGCGCACGGCGTGCTGCACCACGCCGAGTGCCCGGTCGCGGTGGTGCCGCCCGCCGGTTAGTCCTCGGGCGTCGCGGGCTCCATGGTCTGCCGTGCGCGGGGCAGGATGTTCGTGACGTAGTCCTCCACGGCCGTGTCGAGGCCTATGTCGTGCTGGGCCCGCTCCGACAGGTACCAGCGGTGCTCCAGCAGCTGGTGGTAGATCTCCGCCGCGTCCATGCCCTCGCGCAGCTCGGCGGGGACCGCGCGCACCGTCGGCCGGAACACCTCGCGCACCCAGCGGTGGGCGAGGACCTCCGGGCGGGCGGCGAGCGGGTCGCCCGGCGCGTAGTCGTCCTGGGTGGCCATCCAGGACTCCAGGTCGTTCAGCAGCCGGCGCGCCTGGTTCTCCTCGGTGTCCAGGCCGGTCAGCCGCAGCAGCTGGCGCTGGTGGTGGCCCGCGTCGACGACCTTGGGCACGAAGGTGACCGTCTCGCCGTTCGACATCTGCTCGATCTGCATCTCGGCGACGTCGAAGCCGAGGTCGTTCAGCCGGCGGATGCGGCGCTCGATGTAGTGGTACTTGCCCGCCGGATAGACCGAGGTGCGGGTCAGCTCCCGCCACAGGCCCTGGTAGCGGGCGCAGATCTCGGTGCCGAACTCCACCGGGTCCACCGAGGGGTGCAGCGCCCCGGACGCCTCCAGGTCGAGCAGCTCCCCGCTGATGTTCACCCGCGCCAGATCCAGGTCGTAGTCGCGCTGGCCGTTGCTGAGCCTCGGGTGCAGCTCGCCGGTCTCCGCGTCGACCAGGTACGCGGCGTACGCGCCCGCGTCGCGCCGGAACAGGGTGTTGGACAGCGAGCAGTCGCCCCAGGCGAACCCGGCCAGGTGCAGCCGCACCAGCAGTACCGCCAGGGCGTCCATCAGCCGGTGCATGGTCGCCGGCCGCATGGTCGTCTCGAACATCGACCGGTAGGGCATCGAGCCGCCCAGGTGCCGGGTGACCAGCACCGACTCCAGCGGCCCGCCGTCCTCGCCGGAACGCCCGGTGACGACCGCCAGCGGGTCCACCGCCGGGATGCCCAGCCGGTCCAGGTCGCGCAGCAGCTCGTACTCGCGCAGCGCGGGGCGCTCGGCCAGTTCCTTGACGGCGATCACCTCGTCCCCGGCGCGCGCGTAGCGCACGACGTGCCGGGAGATGCCGCGGGGCAGCGGGACCAGGACGTCGTCCGGCCACTCCTCCAGCGGCAGGTGCCAGGGGAGGGCGAGCAGGAGCGCCGGGTGCTCCGGGTTGGTGGCGCTGATGTGCAATGCCATGGCCGAACCTTAAACGGCTCGTTCGAACGCCCGGTGCGCCGCCTCCCGTACGGGGCCCCGGTGGACGGGGCCGTGGCCGGGCAGCAGGACGTCCGCGTCCAGGGCAGCGAGGGCCTCCAGCGAGGCCAGGGCGCGCTCGCGCCGGTGGTGGAACATGTCGGGCAGCAGCTGCGGGCCCTCGACGCGGGACGTGGGGTGACCGGTGACCAGGGCGTCGCCGGAGATCACGACCCCGGCCGCGGGGAGGTGGAAGGCGCTGTGGCCGAGGGTGTGGCCCGGGGTGTGCACGGGCACCGGGCGGCCCGGCAGGTCGAGCGGGCCGGCGGTGGGGAAGGGCCGGGGGTCGGCGACCGGGACGTGCGCGGTGCCGCCGGCGCGCAGCGCGCGCAGCGACCAGGGCAGCACACCCGGGCGCCAGCTGTTGCGCAGCACCCGGCCGACGGGCACCTGGTGCAGGAACTCCCGGCGCGCGTGCGGCACTTCGGCCTCGTGCAGGTGCACCGGCGTGCCGTGGGCGGCGCGCAGATACTCGGCCGAGCCCAGATGGTCGTTGTGCGCGTGCGTCACCAGCACCGCCGTCACCGCCTCCGGCGACCCGCCCACCGCCGCCAGGGACCGCAGGAGCAGCTGCCGGTCCCCGGGGTAGCCGGTGTCGACCAGGGTGATGGCGTCGCCCTCGGTGAGCAGGACCCAGTTGGTGTCGCTGCCGTGCACCAGGTGGACGCCGTCCGCGACCTGTCGCAGTTCCATGCGCACAGCAAAGCAGATCCGCCGGGCGTCACCGCGGTCCGTCGCAGTCACCGCGGTCCTGCGGGGCGTCGCCCACCGTCGATCCGCCGGGCGTCACCGCACGCCGTGCGGCCGGAACTGGATGCTGATGCGCGGTCCCGAGGCGCGTGCCGTCTTCGGCACGCAGTGTTCCCAGGTGCGCTGGCAGGAGCCGCCCATCACGATCAGGTCGCCGTGGCCCAGGGGCCGGCGCACCGTCGTGCCGCCGCCCACCGGGCGCAGCAGCAGATCGCGGGGCGCGCCGACGGAGACGATGGCGACCATGGTGTCCTCGCGGTTCCCCCGCCCGATGCGGTCCCCGTGCCAGGCCACGCTGTCCCGTCCGTCGCGGTAGTGGCACAGCCCAGCCGTCGTGAACGGCTCGCCCAGCTCGTCGGCGTAGTGCGCGCTCAGCGCCCGGCGCGCCTCTTCCAGGACCGGGTGGGGCAGCGGCTCCCCGTCGCCGTAGAACGCCAGCAGCCGGGGGACGTCGACCACGTGGTCGTACATCTTCCGGCGTTCGGCCCGCCACGGGACGTCGGACGCGAGCAGTTCGAACAGCTCGTCGGAGCCGCTCAGCCAGCCGGGCAGTACGTCGATCCACGCGCCGGCGCCCAGGCCGGTGCGGCGGACGCCGTCGAGGGGGCCGAGCGCCAGCCGGTCGGCCTGGTCGAACAGGGAGCCCTGGAGGTGCGTGCTCATGCCTCCACGGTACTCCTTGTTCGAATGTACGTTCTAGCCGGGCGGGGGACCGGACTCCCATCCCGCTCCGGCCGGTTCCCGGCAGGCTCGGCAGGGGAAATGCCGACGCCGGAGCCCTTTTCGATACACCGGTGCATCGGATACGTTCGCGTATCGAACGGAGGCGGCCCATGACAGCGCGGGACACGGCAGCGCCACGGGTCACCCGGCGCCGGGAGCGCACGCGGGCGCGGCTGCTCGACGCCGCGTTCACCGTGTTCGCGGCCAAGGGGTTCGGCCGGGTCTCCATAGAGGAGGTCTGCGAGGCCGCCGGGTACAGCCGCGGCGCCTTCTACTCCAACTTCGCCAGCCTGGACGAGCTGTTCTTCGCCCTGTACCGGCAGCGCGCCGACCTCATCGCCGGGCAGGTCTCGCAGGCGCTCGCACTGGACGACGGCCCCGACCTCGATGTGCCCGCCGCCGTCGACCGGGTCACCGGGGTGCTGCTGCTCGACCTGGACTGGCTGCTGGTCAAGACGGACTTCCTGGTGCACGCCGCGCGCGACCCGGACGTGGCACGGACCCTGCTGGAGCACCGGGCCGGGCTGCGCGACGCGATCACGCGGCGGCTCGCCCGCGCCCGGACCCGGCTGCCCGCCGCCCTGGGCGACGCCGAGGCCGCCGCCCACGCGGTGGTCGCCGCGTACGACGGAGTCACCGTCCAGCTGCTGCTGGACAGGGACGTCGAGCACGCCCGCGCCTGGCTGGGGCGGCTGCTCACCGCGCTGCTGACGTCCGGCGGCGCCGCCGGACAAGCCGTATGAGAAAGGGAACCCTCGCCATGGACGCGGACGTCATCGTCGTCGGAGCGGGCCTCGCGGGCCTGGTCGCCGCGCACGAACTCACCAGCCGGGGCCGCCGGGTCGCGCTCCTCGACCAGGAGAACGCCGCCAACCTCGGCGGCCAGGCCTTCTGGTCCTTCGGCGGGCTGTTCCTGGTCGGCTCGCCCGAACAGCGGCGGCTCGGCATCAAGGACTCCTTCGAACTGGCCTGGAGCGACTGGCAGGGCAGCGCCGGCTTCGACCGCCTGGACGACGAGGACTCCTGGGCGGTGCGCTGGGCCCGCGCCTACGTCGAGTTCGCCGCCGGGGAGAAGCGGTCCTGGCTCGACGGGCACGGCATCTCCTTCCTGCCCACCGTCGGCTGGGCCGAGCGCGGCGACCTGCGCGCGCACGGCCACGGCAACTCCGTGCCCCGCTTCCACGTCGCCTGGGGCACCGGCACCGGCGTGGTCGAGCCGTTCGTCCGGTACGCCCGCGAGGCCGCGCGCGACGGGTTGCTCGCGTTCCACCACCGCCACCGGGTCGACGAGCTGATCGTCGAGGGCGGCGCCGTCCGCGGGGTGCGCGGCACGCTGCTGGCCCCCGACGACTCGCCCCGCGGCGTCGCCTCCAACCGCGACCGCGCCGGCGACTTCGAACTCACCGCCGAGGCCGTGATCGTCACCAGCGGCGGCATCGGCGCCGACCGCGACCTGGTCCGCCGTCACTGGCCCGCCCGCCTGGGCACCCCGCCCGCCGAGATGGTCACCGGCGTCCCCGCCCACGTCGACGGGCGGATGCTCGGCATCAGCGAGCGGGCGGGCGCCCGGCTGGTCAACCGCGACCGCATGTGGCACTACACGGAGGGCCTGCGCAACTGGGACCCGATCTGGGCCGGCCACGGCATCCGCGTCCTCGCGGGCCCGTCCTCGATGTGGTTCGACGCCCTCGGCCGCCGGCTGCCCGAGCCCTGCCTGCCCGGCTACGACACCCTGGGCACGCTGCGACACCTGCGCACCGCCGAGGGCCTGGCCGGCCACGACCACTCCTGGTTCGTCCTCACCAGAAGGATCATCGAGAAGGAGTTCGTGCTGTCGGGCTCCGAGCAGAATCCCGACATCACGGCGAAGGACCGGGCCGGCTTCCTGCGTGAACGGCTCCTCGGCAAGGGCGCCCCCCGCCCCGTCGCCGACTTCCTCAACCACGGCGCCGACTTCGTCACCGCCCCCAACCTCGAACAACTCGTCGACCGGATGAACGAGCTGACGGACGAGCCGCTCCTCGACGCCGCCGCGCTCCGCCGCCAGATCGAGGCCCGCGACCTGCAGATCGCCAACCCCTACAGCAAGGACGCCCAGGTCCAGGGCATCCGCAACGCCCGCCGCTACCTCGGCGACCGCCTCGGCCGCGTCGCCACCCCGCACCGCATCCTCGACCCGGCGGCCGGCCCGCTCGTCGGCGTCAAGCTGCACGTGCTCACCCGCAAGACCCTCGGCGGCATCCAGACCGACCTCGACTCCCGGGCCCTCGGCGCCGACGGCAAACCGCTCGCCGGGCTCTACGCGGCCGGCGAGGTGGCCGGCTTCGGCGGAGGCGGCGTGCACGGCTACAACGCCCTGGAGGGCACCTTCCTCGGCGGCTGCCTCTTCTCCGGCCGGGCGGCGGGACGGGCCGCCGCCCGGCAGACCGGCTGACCCGGCGCCCGGCCCGCCGGCTGCGTCAGCTCTCCAGGAGGCGGGCCAGCACCGCGGCGTGACTGCGCCCGGGGTCCCTGACGGCGGTCAGCAGCGTCACCGTGCCCCGGCCGGCCAGGGCACGCGTCCGCTCCAGCGCCTCCGCCGCGCAGGGCGCGGCCAGCTCGGCCTCGTACCGCGCCCGGAACTCCTCGAACGTGCCCTCGCCCGCGTGGTACCAGCGGCGCAGTTCCGTCGACGGGGTGAGTGCCTTGGGCCACTCGTCCACCTTCGCCGCGTCCTTGGACACGCCGCGCGGCCAGAGCCGGTCGACGAGGACCCGGGCGCCGTCCCCGGGTTCGGGCGGTTCCTGTACGCGGCGCACTCGCACGGTCACGCTCGGGCCTTTCTCGAGGGGCGCGGTGCCGGCAGAGTACGCCGGGCGGGTGGAAGCGGGCCCGGAACCGGACGCGTTCCTCACCCGTGCCGGTCAATGTCATTCCATGACCACACGCACACCCAGGACCCTCCTGTCGGCGGCCGCCGTCCTCCTGCTCACCGCCTGCGGCGCCGGCGGGACCCCAGCGGCCCCGGCGCACGGGCCCGGCTCCACCCACGCCGAGGCGGTGACGGCCGGCGCGCCGACGCCCCGCCCGGCCACCCTTCCCCGCCAGGTTCCGGGCCTCGGCCCCAAGACGCTCGCGGAGGTCCCGCCCCGGTCCCGGCAGGTCGTCGTGGTGACGGGCCGGGGCCGGGACTCCTCGAAGTCCGAGGTCGTCGTCCACCGGCGCACCGCCACCGGCTGGAAGGCCGGCCGCAGCTGGCCCGCGCACAACGCGCTCAAGGGCTGGACCGACCACCACGTCCTCGGCGACCTGCGCTCGCCCGTCGGGGTCTTCACCCTCACGGACGCCGGCGGACTGCTGCCCGATCCGGGCACGAAGCTGCCCTACGACCGTTCGGCGGCGTTCACCGCGACCGGCTCCGGCTTCGAGGGCGAGCCGCTGGCCGGCTCCTTCGACTACGTGGTCGCCATCGACTACAACCGCGAGCCCGGCACCTCGCCCCTGGACCGCACCCGCCCGCTGGGGGAGGACCGCGGCGGCGGGGTGTGGTTCCACGTCGACCACGGCGGCCCCACCCAGGCCTGCGTCGGCCTGCGCAAGGAGCACATGCGGGAGCTGCTGCTGACCCTGGACCCCGACCTGCGCCCGGTCGTGGCCATGGGCGACGCCGGGTCGCTGGCCCGGTGAGGGGCGGACCGCCGATTCCGACCGCGAGGTTCGGGTACTCCGGTCGCCGGACGGCGAACAGGGAGGTCACCCCATGAGCGCATCGGACGACCTGCCGGTCGTGAGCACACTCGAGGAACTCGCCGGCCTCGTCGAGGAGCGGCGGGGCCTGTACGTGCGCTGGTCGCGCGGCCCGGCCACCGACCTGCGGTCGGTCTCCAGCATCGACGACCTGACCGGCGTGCCCATGACCGGTCTCTCGGCCAATCCGCTCGACGTCGAGGAGTGGTGGCAGGACCGGTCGGTGAAACTGTGGGTGGCCCGCCGCCTCTACGACTACGCCCACCTCCCGCACGAGAAGGGCCCCGGCGTCCGCCCCTGGGTCCTCCAGGCCCGCGAGAACGGCCGCGGCCCCGACAACGAGCCGCTGGTGACGGACGTCGGCCCGCTGCGCTGGATCGACCCCTCCGTGATCGAGGAGGCCCGCACGGAGGTGGAGAACCAGGAGAACGAGTGGGGGCCCCTGCGCAGGGGCGGCCGCTGACCGGGCTCGCTTCCACCGGGTGTCGGCGGACTGCTCCGGGCGCGCGGCGCGGGTGCGGAAGGTCCGGGGGACCGGCGTGGCGCATCACCCGTTCGCCGCGGCGGCCGGGAGGACGCGCCCGCCCACCGCGCGCCCGGAGGCTGCCGCCCCGGCTCGCCCCGACCGCCCGCCGCCTCGCGGGGCCCGCGGGCCGGGCAGGACACGGGCGGGGCGGGCCTCCGGGCGGCCGCGCGGGGTGTCGCCGTCCCGGGCGACAGCGTGGTTCGGCCGCCCCGCCCCGGCCGCCCGCCGCGCGGCACTGGGCCCGCCCTGCCTCACCGCCCCCGCAGCGACTCCGCCGCCGTCTCCGTCACCGCTCGGGACAGTGCCGCCAGGGCGGGGGAGTCGAGCCGCCACTGCTGCCAGTACAGCGGGACGTCCACCGGGCGATCGGGGGCCAGTTCGACCAGACGTCCCGACTCCAGCAGCGGGCGGGCCTGGGGCTCGGGGACCATGCCCCACCCGAGGCCCGCCACCACGGCCTCCGTGAAGTTCTCGGAGCCCGGGATGTGGTGCCGGAAAGGGCCGGCGCCGCCCGTGCCGCCCAGCAGGCCCCGCACGAACGCGTCCTGGAGGTCGTCCCGCCGGTCGAAGACCACCACCGGCGCGTCCGGGAGCGTCTCCCGCAGCGGGCCGTCCCGACACCGCTCGGCCACACCGGGCGCCGCCGCCGCGAGGTACCGCATCCTGCCCAGGGCCCGCACCGAGCAGCCCGCCACGGGCTCGGGCGACGAGGTCACCGCCGCCATGACGAGGCCCTCCCGCAGCAGTGCCGCCGTATGGGCCTCGTCCTCCCGGCGCAGTTCGAAACAGAGCCGCAGCTCGGCCGGGACCCGGGTGAGCGCGGGCAGGAACCAGGTGGCCAGAGAGTCGGCGTTCACCGCCACCGACACCCGCGTCGGCTCCCCGGCGGCGCTCATGCCCAGCTCGGCGCGCGCGTCCCGCTCCAGCCGCGCCAGCTGCCGGGCGAGCCGCACCACGACCTCGCCGGACTCGGTGGGCTGCACGGGCTTCGTCCGCCGTACCAGCACTCGGCCGGTCCGCCGCTCCAGCGCCTTCACCCGCTGGCTCACCGCCGAGGGCGTCAGATGCAGGGCGACCGCCGCCGCCTCGAACGTCCCTTCGTCCACGACGGCGAGCAGGGTCCGCACCTGGTCGAGGGGAAGCTCGGTCATCACACATCCTTCGCAACCGATGAAGAGCAGCTAATGATAGGTAAGAATCCTTAGCTGTACGTCCGGTGATCGGTTCCGTAGCGTCGAGGGCATGTCCACCGCACTGACCGCCGCGGCCGCCGGCTTCGGCACCGGCCTCTCGCTCATCGTCGCCATCGGCGCCCAGAACGCCTTCGTCCTGCGCCAGGGCGCCCGCCGCGAGGCGGTTCTGCCCGTCGTCGCCATCTGCGCCCTCTCCGACGCCGTCCTGATCGCACTCGGCGTGGCCGGCGTCGGCGCGGTGGTGGTGGCCTGGCCGGGCGCGCTGAGGGCGGTCGGCTGGATCGGCGGGGCCTTCCTGATCGGCTACGGACTGCTCGCCGCCCGCCGGGTCGCCAAACCGCAGGGCGCGCTGCGCACGGACGGCGAGGGGGCCGGGTCACGGCGGCGGGCGGTGCTCACCTGCCTCGCCATGACCTGGCTCAACCCGCACGTCTACCTGGACACGGTGTTCCTGGTGGGCTCCCTCGCCGCCGACCAGGGGCCGCTGCGCTGGACGTTCGGCATCGGGGCGGCGGTCGCCAGCCTCTGCTGGTTCGCCGCGCTCGGTTTCGGGGCCCGGCTGCTGGGCCGCTGGCTGACCCGTCCCGCCGCCTGGCGGGTGCTGGACGCTCTCGTCGCCGCGACCATGATCACGCTGGGCGTGACCCTTCTCGTGGGGAGCTGACCGGTCGGGCGGTCAGCGGGCGCCGCGCCGGTGCGCGGCGGCGTACTGCTCCAGCAACTGGCCGCGGGTCGTCTCCAGCCGGTGCGCGAGGATCTCGGCGACGAGCCGCACCAGGGTCAGGCCGAGACGCGGATCCTCCTCGCAGACCGCCAGCACGGGCCGCGCCTCGAACTCGTAGGCGCGCACGGGGCTGAAGGCCTCCGCGCCGAAGTCCCACTGGTGCGGCGGGAAGAGCCAGGACCAGCCCAGCAGGTCGCCCGCGCCCAGGCCGGCGACCGTCACCCGGTGCAGCGACGTCACCTGCTGGTAGAGCGAGACCGCCCCGGAGCGGATGACCCAGAAGCGGTCGGCGGCGCCGCCCGGTTCGAAGATCCGGGTGTCCTCCGGGAAGGACACCTCACGGCCCAGCTCCATCAGCCGCGCGCGCTGGGGCGGGGGCAGGGCGGTCAGCAGTTTCGTCGCTCTGGTCATGGCGCTGGGCTCCTCGCCGGCGATCGGGGTCCCGGTGCTGTTCCTATGCCCCATTTCAGCGGCTGCGGCCGTCCGGGGCACCTCGGCGGGGAGGAGGGGGGAAGAAAAGAGCCCTGGCTGGACGGGGGAAACCAGCCAGGGCAGTCGCCCGTGGTGCGGGAGGATCCGATGCTCGACTCCGTCACCACGTATGTATGAACGATAAACCATTCTCGGCGGTTCCTCGAACCCGAAAGCCGGTCAAGTGACCCGTTTCACGTTTCCCCGGGTCAATGGGTGTGTTTCCCCGGGTTCAGGATCTCGTCCAGCACCGTGAGCACCGCCTCGTAGGCCAGCCGCCGGGTTTCCGCCTCGCGCGCCGCTTCGGGATCGGTCGCTCGCAGGGTCTCGCCGCGTGTGCGCCAGGCGCGCTCCTGCGACGCCGCGCAGGCCCTGCCGCGCTGGATGCGCCGCATCAGTTCGTCCGAATCCACCACATCCGTCATGCGCTACACATACCCCCGACCCGCGCTTCGATGGGTGTGGGTCCGCGATTCCCCTCACATCTGCCCTGAATGCGGTCATACGGGCGATGAGTGGCCCCTGGCGGGTTTGCCCCGGCCGTCGGGGGTGAGCCGAAAAGTGACAGTGGCGCGGCCGGGCACCATCGACAGGCCAGGGGAGTTGACCAGGTGAGTACGCAGCACTGGACCGAACCCCGGGACGGCTGCCGGCCCGCCGACGTCCGCCGGGCGGTGCGGCACGCGGTGGCGGACCGTTGCCGGGCCGCCGGCATGGCGTGCGACGAGGCCGCCCTCGCCGACGCCCTGCTCGTCGCCTCCGAGCTGACCACCAACGCCATCCTGCACGGCGGCGGCGTCACCGAGGTCGACGTCGACGTCGTCGGGCAGGAGGTACGGCTCTCCGTCAGCGACCGCAGCGACCGGATGCCGCAGGTGCGGGCGCCGCTCGACGCACAGGGCAGGCGCACCCCCGGTGGCCGCGGCTGGCCCATCGTGTGCCGGCTCGCGCGCGAGGTCCGGGTGTCCGGGCTGCCCTCGGGCGGCAAGCGCATCACCGTCGAGGTCCCGCTCGCGGAAAACGTCCGCCGGTAGAGGAGTTTGTCCTTCCGGCCCCAGGGCATTCGCAGTTTCGTGCTTCGGACCGGAGGCGCGCCAGCGGGGAGCGGTGTGTGCTCCGGCGGCCTCCGGCCGATCCGGGCGACCCCCCTTCCCGCGGTTCATCCCTGAAGTCACTGAAAAAGACCGTTCAGGAGCGATTCCGCATGCTCATCGAGATGTCGACCAGCCGTCCTGGCACGACCGACCAGCCCCACACCGCCCCCCACCCCCGACGGCGCCACGACGACGCTCCCGACACCGCCGACCTCTTCGCGCGTCTCGAAACCCTCGACGACGGACCCGAACGGGACGCCGTCCGCGACGAACTCGTGGCGGCCTGGCTGCCCATGGCCCACCGGATCGCCGGCCGGTTCCGCGACCGCGGCGAGTCCCTGGAGGACCTGCGGCAGGTGGCCGCCCTCGGCCTGGTCAAGGCCGTCGACCGCTACGACCCCTCGCGCGGCGCCTTCGAGAGCTACGCGGTGCCCACCATCACCGGCGAGGTCAAGCGGCACTTCCGGGACCGCATGTGGGCCCTGCGGGTGCCGCGCCGGGTGCAGGAACTGCGCAACAAGGTCCGCGTCGCCCGCCGCGAACTCGTCCAGAGCCCGGGCTCTCCCGAGCCCACCAACGCCGACATCGCCGCGCACACCGGGCTGACCGAGGAGGAGGTCGCGGCCGGCGTGGAGGCGCTGGAGAGCTTCAGCACCCTGTCGCTGGACGCCGAACTGTCCACCGACGACGACGGATACAGCCTCGCGGACACGCTCGGCGCGCCGGACTCCTCGTACGACACCGTGGTCGACCGAGAGTCCGCCAAGGAGAGCCTGCGCAACCTGCCGGAACGCGAACGCGCCATCCTCTACATGCGGTTCTTCGAGGACATGACGCAAAGCCGTATCGCGGACCGGCTCGGCATCTCCCAGATGCACGTCTCCCGTCTCATCAGCCGCAGTTGCGCCCGTGTCCGGGACGAGGCGCTGGGCCGCCCGCGCCGCACGTAACGCCAAGGGGCGCGACGCACGACGCATGAGAAGGCCGGGCCCGCGGATGCGGGCCCGGCCTTCTCATGCGCTCGGGAGCGACGCGCCGCTCAGCGATCCGACCCCTCGACCCGCGCCCGCACCTGTTCCGGCGTCAGATAGGCGTCCGTGTACTCGAAGTCCCGGAGCTTGGCCGGCCGGCGCGCCTGGAAGCCGGTGCGCACGAAGTCGTCGCCGGCCACGGCGTTGAGCAGCCAGTTCGTCATGACCCGGGTCTTGGCGACGTTGGTGCGCAGCGCCGACCAGTGATAACCCCGGGCGACGGCCTGCGCGGGCAGCCCGCGCAGCTCGACGCCGAGCGGCTTGGACACCGCGTCCCGGCCGCCGAGGTCCACGACGAGACCGAGGTCCTTGTGGACGTACGGCCGCATCGGCCCGCCGCGCAGGGTGGCGATGACGTTGTCGGCGACGTGCCGGCCCTGGCGCATCGCGTGCTGCGCGGTGGGCGGGCACACCGCGCCGTCCTGCTCCTTGGCGAGGTCCGGCACCGCGGCGGCGTCGCCGAGCGCGAACACCCCGTCGTGGCCGGGCAGGTTCATCTCCGCGTTCACCGCGAGCCGCCCGCGCACCGTCTCCGCGCCCAGCGTGGCGATGAGCGGGCTGGCCACGACGCCGGCCGTCCAGATCAGGGTGCGTGTCGGCACCACCCGCCCGTCGGTGAAGGTGACCTCGTCCGGGCCCGCCTTGGCGATGGACACGCCGAGCGAGATCTCGACGCCCCGCCGGCGCAGGATCTCCTGCGCGCTGCGGCCGAGCTTGTCGCCCAGCTCCGGCATCAGCTTCGGCGCGATGTCGATCAGATGCCACTTGATCAGCCGCGGGTCCAGCCGCGGATAGCGCTTGACGGCGTTGTGCGTCAGACGCTGCAGACAGGCGGCCGTCTCGGTGCCGGCGTAGCCGCCGCCGACCACCACGAACTGCAGCCGGGACGCCCGCTCGGCGGGGTCCTGGCTGGCGTCGGCGAGGTCCAGCTGCGAGATGACGTGGTCGCGGATGTAGGCGGCCTCGGCCAGTGTCTTCATGCCGAAGGCGTGGTCGACGAGCCCCGGGATGTCGAACGTGCGCGTGACGCTCCCGGGGGCCAGGACGATGTAGTCGAAGGGCTCGTTGACGATCTCGTCCGTGATCGTGCGGATGACGCAGACCTTCGCCCGCAAGTCCACGCCGATGGCCCCGCCGGGGATGATCCGCGTGCGGTACCTGCTGCTGCGGCGCAGCGACAGGGCGATCGACTGCGGCGTCAGCACGCCGGAGGCCACCTGGGGCAGCAGCGGCAGGTAGAGCTGGTAGGAGAACGGCGTCACCAGGGTGAGGTCCGCCTCGCCGGCGGAGAGGCGGCGCTCCAGACGCCGTACGCACCCCACTCCCGCGAAACCCGCGCCCACCACCAGGATCCTGGGTCGTGTCACGATGTCCATCCCTTCCGCGGTTCCGGGCGGCCCGCCGAGCGCTCAGCACCAGCATGCACGGGTTCGGCCGGAATCGCGCCGTATGAGCCCGGAGCTCAGGCCTCCTGGGTGGCGGGCGGTTCCGCCGCCGTCCGGTCGATCAGCTCCAGCGCCTCCTCGAGGCTCCCGCACACCGGCACCGTGATGCTGACGCCCGTCAGGTCCAGCACCCGCCGTACGGCCGGGGTGGGGGTCAGGACCTGGACGGTGCCGCCGGTGCGGCGGGCCTCCTGGTAGATCCGCAGGATGATGTTCATGCCGGACGAGTCCATGAACGGGACCGCCGAGAGGTCCAGCACGAAGTGATGGCGTCCGTGGTGCAGCTGATTGGCCAGATGATGCCGGAACTCGGTCGCGGTGTCGTGGTCGAGATAGCCGTCGACAGCGACCAGGACGACGTCCTCGCGCGGCAGCGTCACGTCCACGGACAGCGGGTTCTGGGCAGTGGGCATGTCGGTGTCCCCTCCTGATGTGCTGACAGGCCCGCCGGATACCCCGGCGGGCCGATTTGATGCGTGCGCTCCGGTCACGGCAGCGGGGTGCCGCCGGTGGCGTTGAGGATCTCCGCCGTGATGTAGCTCGCCCGCTGGGAGGCGAGGAAGACGTACGCCGGGGCCATCTCGGCGGGCTGGGCGGGCCGGCCGAGCGGGGACTGCTTGCCGAAGTCGCGGGTGTCCGGCATCGTCGCCGGGATCAGCGGCGTCCACACCGGGCCCGGCGCGACCGCGTTGACCCGGATGCCGTCCTCGGCGACCATCTGCGCCAGTCCTTGCGTGAACGTGACGATGGCGCCCTTGGTCATGGCGTAGTCGAGCAGATGAGGGCTCGGCTTGTACGCCTGCACCGAGGTGCTGTTGATGATCGAGCCGCCGGCCGGCATGTGCGGCAGCGCCGCCTTGCACAGCCAGAACATGCCGTACAGATTGGTCCGCACCACCCGGTCGAACTGCTCGGTCGAGATGGCCCCGATGCCGTCCGGCTGGGACATCTGGTAGGCCGCGTTGTTCACCAGGACGTCGATGCCGCCCAGTTCAGCGACGGCACGGTCGACGAGATCGAGGCACTGCCGCTCCTCCCGCACGTCGCAGACGACGGGCACCGCCTTGCGGCCCGCCTCCTCCACCAGCCGGACGGTCTCGGCGGCGTCCTTCTCCTCCTCGGGCAGATGGGTGAACACGACATCCGCGCCCTCCCGTGCGAAGGCGATCGCCACCGCGCGGCCGATGCCCGAGTCCCCGCCGGTGATCACCGTTCGCCGGTCGGTGAGCAGCCCGCTGCCCCGGTAGGACTCCTCTCCGTGGTCCGGCGGCGGGTCCATCGGCCCGGTCCATCCGGGGTGCGGCTGGTCCTGCGAGGGGAACTCCGGCCGCGCGTGCTGCCGGGTGGGGTCCTGCTGCCCTCGGGCGTCGGTCATCGTGCAACCTCCTGGGGGAAAGGGATCGCCCTCGTCACGTCGGCCGGATCCGGCCGTGATCCAAGTGCCCTCTCCCCAGAAAGACACACGTGACGGAGCTACGCGACCCGGAGCCCGACCACGCAGGTGTCGTCGTCCGTGTCCGACCTGCTGTACGTGAGCAGCCGGTCCAGCTGCTGGTCCAGCGCCGTCGGCGCCGCCGTGCGGGCGGTCGTCAGCAGCTGGGTCAGCGACTCCTCCACCGACAGGTCCCGGCGCTCGATCAGACCGTCCGTGTACATCAGCAGGGTGTCGTCGACGGCGAGCTGGATCTCCTCCTCGTCGTACGGGGTCTCCGGCACGGCGCCCAGCAGCAGGCCCTTCACCAGCGGCAGCGGCGCGGCCTCCGTGCCGCGCACCAGCACCGGCGGCAGATGACCGGCCCGCGCCCAGCGCAGGGTCCGCCGCTCGGGGTCGTACAGCGCGCACACCGCCGTGGCCGTGACCGCGCCGGTCAGATGGTGCGCCACCAGGTTCAGCCAGGACAGCAGCTGCCCCGGACCCGCCCCGGTCACGGCGAGGCCGCGCAGCGCGTTGCGCAGCACCACCATGCTGGTGGCCGCCTCTATGCCGTGCCCCGCCACGTCGCCCACGCACAGCAGGATCAGCCCGGACGGCAGCACGACCGTGTCGTACCAGTCGCCGCCCACCAGGTTCTCCGTCTCCGCCGGCCGGTAGCGCACCGCCACCTCCAGGCCGGGGATGCGCAGCGGCCCCTGGGCGGGCGGCATGATCGCGTGCTGGAGCTGCAGGGCCAGCCGGCTGTGCTCGCTGGCCTCCTGCTCGCTGTGCGCGAGCCGGTCGCGGGTGGCGGCGAGCGCGACCTCCGTCCAGTGCTGGGCGGAGATGTCCTGGTAGGCGCCGCGCACCACGAACAGCCGGCCGTCGGTGTCCAGGACCGGTTCGGCGACCAGCCTGATGTGCCGGGTGATCCCGTCCGGCCGCTGCAGCCGGAACGCCACCGACGCCGGACGCCGGTGGTGGAGCACCGTGCGCAGGAAGCGGCGCAGGCCCGTCGAGTCGTCCGGGTGGGCGTGCGCGGGCAGTTCCTCCAGCGGCACCGGCGTGCTGGACTGCGGGCGCCCGTACAGGTCGAACAGCTGGCCGTTCCAGGTGATCTCGCCGGTGAGCAGGTTCTCCTCGAAGCCGCCGATCCGGCCGAGCCGCTGGGCGTGCTGGAGCAGCGCCGCCAGCCGCGCCGTCTCGTCCTCGATCCGCCAGATCAGCAGCACGCTGCTGCCGTGCCGGCTGATGCTGATGTCGGCGACCGCCGCCAGCCGCACCTGGTCGACCAGCGCCGTCAGGTTCATCCGGTGCGCCCGGTACGGCTCGCCCGTGGCGTAGACCCGCTCGATGCGCTGGAACAGCTCGCTCTCCCCGACGGCCATCGGGTAGGTCTCCAGCAGCAGCGCGCCGCTGATCACGGCGCGGGGACGGCCCGCCGGGTCCAGGAAGCGACTGTTGACGTGCTGGATGCGGAAGTCGGCGAGCCGGCCCTCCTCGTCCAGGTGCGGCACCAGCACCAGGGCGGGGTCGTGCAGCCCGTCCGCCAGGTCCATCAGCTCCAGGGCGTCCGGCAGGGGGCGTGGCTCGGCTCCGGCGCCCTCGCGGTCGCCGGACGTCTCCAGGGTGTGCGCGCACAGCTCCGCCAGGGCCTCCACCTGCCGCACGACCTGCGGCGGCTGCGGCTCCAGCACGCCCGGCCAGGCGATCTCCAGGACACCGTGCACCCTTCCCGCGACACCGGCCGGCAGGGCGACCCGGCCGCCGCCGGGATACTGCCGGCGGCCCAGCGTCGGCAGCGGGGTCTCCGACAGCGACCCGATCCACAGCCCCGTCCGGTCCATCAGGCCCCGGCGCGCCACGGTCGCCACGTCGGGCGGCACATACCGCCAGCGCGCCGCCTCGGCGGAGGAGAAGCCCGCGCTGCCCGCCAGGGTGAGCGAGCCGTCCGAACCGGCCGCCCAGATGGCGACGGCGACCGCGCCGAGCGGCTGCAGCGCGTGCTGGAGCAGCGAGTCGGCGACGGCCTGGGTGTCGTCCGCGGCCAGCGCGCGGCTCTCCGCGGTCCGCAGCCGCAGCCGTACGGCCGTCGTCTCGTCCCGCGCCTCCCGCGCCTCCCGCGCCTGCCGGGCCTCGGCGCCGGCGGCGTGGGCGAGGAACACCTCCGTCACCTCGGAGACCCGGTCGCGGGCGGCCTTGCCGATGACCTCGACCGCCAGCTCCAGCGGCGTCTGCCCGGCCTGCTCGGCCAGCTCGTCGAGCTGCCGGGCCGCCTGCGCGGGACCGCAGCCCAGGCGCTCGACCAGGATGCCCTTGGCGAGCTCGATCAGCGCCCGGCCCTCGGCCTCCGCGTGGGCGGCGTGCACCTCGCGGCGCAGTCGCGCGACGGTGGCGGCGAGCCGGCCCACCGGGGTCGTCTCGGCCGCCTCCGGCTCGCTCGGCGTTTCGGGGAAGGTCACGGTGCGCATGCTCCTCGGCTCAAGAGCCCTCGGAAGGGGTGCGGGGGACGTCCGGACTGCCCGGCGGTCATGCGGGCAGCCACCGTCGCACGCAGGCGATCAGGTCCTGGGTGTCCACCGGCTTGGTGACGTAATCACTGGCGCCGGACGCGAGGGACTTCTCCCGGTCGCCCGGCATCGCCTTGGCGGTCACCGCGATGATCGGCAGATCCGCGTACTCGGGCATGCGGCGGATCTCGGCCGTGGCCGCGTAGCCGTCCATCTCCGGCATCATCACGTCCATCAGGACCAGCGCCACGTTCGGGTTGGCGCGCAGCGTCTCGATGCCCTTGCGGCCGTCCTCGGCGTGCAGCACCCGGAAGCCGTGCAGCTCCAGGATGCCGCTGAGGGCGAACAGGTTGCGGGCGTCGTCGTCCACGACGAGCACGGTGCGGCCCCGGTCGGCGCCGTCGGAGGGCTGCGCCGGAATCTGCGTCTCCTCCGGGCGGACCAGCGGCAGCACGTCACCGGGCTCCTCGGCCGACAGGTGCAGCACGATGCGCTCGCGCAGCTCGTCCAGGCTGGAGACGAACTCCAGCGCCCGGCCCTCGGCGCGAGCCCGCAGCGCCTCCTCCTGGACGGGGTTGGTGCGGTGCCCGGTGTGCACCAGCACGGGCAGGCTCGCCAGCGCCGCGTCGCCGCTGAGCGCCTCCAGGAAGCGGTGCGCCTCCTCGCCGGGCATGCCCAGCTCCAGTACCACGCAGTGGCACGGCGAGGAGGCCAGCGCCCCGGCGGCCTCCTGCGCGCCGACGGCGGTGAGCACCTCGACGGACGGGTGGGCGGCGCCGTCCTGCACGTCCGCGACCACGCTCTCGGCGACCAGCGTCAGCAGTCCGCGCGGTCTCTCCTCCACGACCAGCAGTCGGCGCGGGCGGCCGTCGAACGGGTCCGCGCCGCCCCGCTTCAGGGCGGGCACGACGGCGGAGGCCGACAGCTCGGCGGGCTCGGGGTCGGACCACTGGCCGGTGCCGGGCAGGACCTCGAAGTCGGGCCGGCTCACCGGCAGGAACAGCGTGAAGGTGCTGCCCTGGCCGGGCGCGCTGTCGACGGTGACCGCGCCGCCGAGCAGCTGGGCGATCTCCCGGGTGATGGACAGGCCGAGCCCGGTGCCGCCGTACTTGCGGCTGGTGGTGCCGTCCGCCTGCTGGAAGGCGCCGAAGATCGAGTCCAGATGCTGCTCCGGGATGCCGATGCCGGTGTCCTTGACCCGGAACGCCACGACCGGGCCGCCCCGGGCGACGCCCGCGGGGACCTCCTCGTCGGAGGTGGGCGCGATGTGCAGCTCCACGCCGCCCTGCTCGGTGAACTTCACCGCGTTGGACAGCAGGTTGCGCAGGATCTGCCGCAGCCGGGAGTCGTCGGTGAGCAGGTCGGCCGGCGCGCCGGGCGCGGTCGTCACCGTGAAGTCGAGGCTCTTCTGCGTCGTCAGCGGCCGGAACGTGGCCTCGACGTACTCGATGAGCTGGCGCAGCGACACGACCTCCGGCGAGACGTCCATCTTCCCGGCCTCGACCTTGGACAGGTCGAGGATGTCGTTGATCAGCTGGAGCAGGTCCGAGCCCGCCGAGTGGATGATCTGCGCGTACTCGACCTGCTTGGGGGTGAGGTTGCGGGAGGGGTTCTGGGCCAGCAGCTGGGCCAGGATCAGCAGGCTGTTGAGCGGGGTGCGCAGCTCGTGGCTCATGTTCGCCAGGAACTCCGACTTGTACTTCGACGCCAGCGACAGCTGCTGGGCGCGGGCCTCCAGCTCCTGGCGGGCCTGCTCGATCTGGAGGTTCTTCGCCTCGATGTCGCGGTTGCGGTCGGCGAGCAGCGACGCCTTCTCCTCCAGCTCCGCGTTGGAGCGCCGCAGCTCCTCCTGCTGGGACTGCAGCTCCGCCGACCGGGCCTGCAGCTCGGCCGTCAGCCGCTGCGACTCGCCGAGCAGCTCGTCGGTGCGGGCGTTGGCCACGATCGTGTTGACGTTGACGCCGATGGTCTCCATCAGCAGTTCCAGGAAGTCCTGGTGGACCTGGGCGAACGGGGTGACGGACGCCAGCTCGATGACGCCCAGCACCTGTCCCTCGGACACGATGGGCAGCAGAAGCAGCGCGGTGGGCTCCACCTGGCCGAGGCCCGAGGAGATCGTCACATAGCCGGGCGGCAGCTCGTCCACGGCGATGGTGCGGCGGCTGCGGGCCGCCTGGCCGACCAGCGACCGGCCGAACGGGAACCGGGTGGGCCGGGAGTCGTCGTCCGGGCGGCCGTAGGAACCGACCAGCCGCAGCTCCTGGCCCTCCTCGCCCTCGTCGGCCAGGTAGAACGCGCCGTACTGCGCGGACACCAGCGGCACCAGCTCGTCCATGATCAGCTCGGCGACGACGGGCAGGTCCCGCTGGCCCTGCATGAGCCCGGAGATGCGCGCCAGGTTGGTCTTGAGCCAGTCCTGCTCCTGGTTGGCGCGGGTGGTCTCGCGCAGCGACTCCACCATGGAGTTGATGTTGTCCTTGAGCTCGGCGACCTCGCCGGACGCCTCCACGTTGATGGAACGCGTCAGGTCGCCCTCGGCGACGGCGCTGGTGACCTCGGCGATCGCGCGCACCTGCCGGGTCAGGTTGCCCGCCAGCTCGTTGACGTTCTCGGTGAGCCGCTTCCAGGTGCCGGAGACGCCCTCCACCTCGGCCTGGCCGCCGAGCCGGCCCTCGGTGCCGACCTCGCGGGCGACGCGGGTGACCTCGTCGGCGAAGGCGGAGAGCTGGTCGACCATCGTGTTGATGGTCGTCTTCAGCTCCAGGATCTCGCCGCGGGCGTCCACGTCGATCTTCTTCGACAGGTCGCCCTTGGCCACCGCCGTCGTCACCAGTGCGATGTTCCGCACCTGGCCGGTGAGGTTGTTGGCCATGGAGTTGACGTTGTCGGTGAGGTCCTTCCAGGTGCCCGCCACGTTCGGCACGTGCGCCTGGCCGCCGAGGCGGCCCTCGGTGCCGACCTCGCGGGCGACGCGGGTGACCTCGTCGGCGAACGCGGACAGCGTGTCGACCATCGTGTTGATGACGTCCGCGAGCGCCGCGACCTCGCCCTTGGCCTCGACCGTGATCTTCTGCGACAGGTCGCCGCGGGCCACCGCGGTCGCCACCTGCGCGATGGAGCGCACCTGGCTGGTCAGGTTGGACGCCATGACGTTGACGTTGTCGGTGAGGTCCTTCCAGGTGCCCGACACGCCCCGCACGGTGGCCTGCCCGCCGAGGTTGCCGGCCGTGCCGACCTCGCGGGCGACGCGGGTGACCTCGTCGGCGAAGGCGGAGAGCTGGTCGACCATCGTGTTGATGGTGTTCTTGAGTTCGAGGATCTCGCCGCGGGCGTCGACGGTGATCTTCTGGGAGAGGTCGCCCTTGGCCACGGCCGTGGCGACCTGGGCGACGTTGCGGACCTGCGCGGTCAGATTCCCCGCCATCAGGTTCACCGAGTCGGTCAGGTCCCGCCACACCCCGGCGACCCCGGGCACCTGCGCCTGACCCCCCAGGCGGCCCTCGCTGCCGACCTCGCGGGCGACGCGGGTGACCTCGTCGGCGAAGGCGGAGAGCTGGTCGACCATCGTGTTGACGGTCTCCTTCAGCTGAAGGATCTCCCCGCGCGCGGGTACGTCGATCTTCTGCGACAGGTCGCCCTTGGCCACCGCCGTCGCCACCTGGGCGATGTCGCGCACCTGCGTGGTCAGATTGCCCGCCATGGCGTTGACGGAGTCGGTGAGGTCGGCCCAGGTGCCCGAGACACCGGGCACCTCCGCCTGCCCGCCCAGCGTGCCCTCGGTGCCGACCTCGCGGGCCACCCGGGTGACCTCGGAGGTGAACACGGACAGCTGGTCGACCATGCCGTTGAAGACCGTGGCGATGTCGCCCATCAGCCCTTCGGCATCGTCCGGCAGCCGGGTGCCGAAGTCGCCGTCGCGTACCGCCGTCAGGCCGGCCAGCAGCAACCGGAGATTGTCGTCTCCGGGTACCGCGTCGACCACTCCGGAGGTGTTGCCTGTCATGTGCACCCTCGTTCCGCTCCCCAGGAGTCCCCGTGCGAAGGACTCGGAACCCCGCCGGGCCGTTGCCGACCCCTACCGTCGTGTCCGCATTTCCGCTGTTCACGGATGTGCGCGATGAGAAATACGCCGAAGGCTAACCCAGGTTCACGGGTCGGAACAAAGCCTCTCACGGAGACGGCCGGAACCAGAGACCCACCGGGATTGGGCGGCCGGAAAGCGGGTACTCGACTGCATTTCCCTCGCCCCGCCCGATCGTCCGGGGACCGGCCGCCGCCGCGCCGAATGTCCCCGTGACACAGGGGTAGTTGGTGGCGTGAAGGAGCACACGGACCCGGTGGCCGGACCGCCGGTTCCGCGGCAGATCCGCGAGGGAGGACGAGGAAGCGTGACCATCGACAGAATCTGGTCGTACGCACCGGGCGCCGAGCACGCCGAGGGACAGGACCTGACGGGGTTCACCGTCGAGGGGACGGACGGCACGATCGGTCACGTCGACCGCATGGCCGATCCGCACGGCATGCGTCACCTCGTCGTCGACACCGGCGTGTGGGTGTTCGGCAGCAGCGTCCTGGTCCCGGTGGGGCTCGTCACCGGCATAGACACCGGCAACCGCCGGGTGACGCTCGCGTGCAGCAAGGCCGAGGTCAAGGAGGCGCCGCGGTTCCGCACCGACAGCGAGACCCGGCAGGCGCCGTATCTGACCGCGGTCGGCGACTACTACCGTGGCCTGCCGCCCCGCCAGGCCACCAGCGCCTGACCGGGGGCGGGCCGGACCGGCCCGCCCCCGGGGCCGGCCACGGCCCGGTCACCAGGGCAGGAAGACGTGCACGTCCTTGCCGCGCCCGTCGGGCACCACGCTGACCTGGTCGCACAGGGTCTGGATCAGGTGCCATCCGATGCCTCCTCCGCCGTGCCGCGGATGGAAGGGACGGGGCGCCGGAGGCGTGCTGCTGGTGTCGTGCACCGTGATGTGCACCCCGTCGAACGTGCGGCGCATGTCCAGGCGGAACGGGCCGGGCGCGTACTGCACCGCGTTGGCCGCCAGCTCCGTGACGACCAGCAGGATGTCGTGCCAGTACTCCGGGGCCGCGGGCGGGGAGGTGCGGGCCAGATCGCGAAGGAACTCCTCCGCGGCCAGGCGCGCGCCGGTCACGTCGTGCGGTTCGCCCGGGAAGCCGGCGCTGCGGCTCGGGGCTTGTCGGCCGGTCAGTGTGTCGTCCCAACGGGGCTCGGTTGCCATGTCACCTTTCCAGCCTCTCGCGTGCAAGGCTGTGCTCCTGTCCGTGCGGCCGTGAGGCCACTGTTGCGGGTTCCCGTCGTCACCGGGCCTACGCGTCCCGCCTGCAGGAGCTCACCGGAACGCGCCCTCACCGGAACACGTTGTCGGAGTCGTCCCAGTCGGCGGCCTCCTCCCGCGGTCCGTACCGGCCGCGGTGCGAGCGGGCCTCGTACATGGCGTCGATCTCCTCCGCGTAGGTCCGCACGATCTCGTCCCGGCGCAGCTTCATCGACGGGGTGAGCAGCCCGTTCGCCACGTCGAAGGGTTCCGGCAGCACCCGGAAGACCCGGATCGACTCCTGCCGCGACACCGCGCTGTTGGCGGCGGCGACCGCCCGCGCCACCTCCTCGCGCAGCGCGTTCTCCTCCCGCGCCTCCCGGGACGGCGCGTCCCGCTCCAGGGCCAGCGCCGCCCGCCAGTGCGTCACGAACTCCGGATCCAGGGTGATCAGCGCGCCCACGCAGGGACGGTTGTCGCCCACCACCACCGCCTGGTGGATCAGCGGATGCATCCGCAGCCGCTGCTCCAGCGCGGCCGGGGCCACGCTCTTGCCGCCGCTGGTGATGATCACGTCCTTCTTGCGGCCGGTGATCGTCAGATACCCCTCCTGGTCCAGCCGCCCGAGGTCCCCGGTGGCCAGCCAGCCGTCCGGCCCCGGCGTGGACCGGTGCGCCGCGTCGCCGACGTAGCCGCGGAACACCGAAGGACCGCGCACCAGGATCTCCCCGTCCGCGGCCACCCGGATCTCCGTGCCGGGCAGCGCCTGCCCGACCGTGCCCGACTTCTCCCGGCCCAGCGGCTGCATGGTGATGCCGCCGCTGGTCTCGGTCAGCCCGTAACCGTCGTGCACGTAGATGCCGATGCCCTCGTAGAAGAGGGACAGCTCCCGGCTCAGCGGCGAGCCGCCCGAGGTGGCCCGGCACACCCGGCCGCCCAGCACGCCGCGCAGCCGGCGGTAGACCGCGCGCTCGTACAGCGCGTGCTGGAGCCGCAGGTCCAGGCCCGGCCCCGGTCCCCGGCCGAGCCGCTGCCGTTCGGTGGCCGCGGCGAACGCCCGCGCGGTCTCGGCGGCCCGCTCGAACAGTGCGCCGCGTCCCGACTCCTGGGCCGTGCGCAGGAAATTCTTGTACATCTTCTCGAACATGGACGGCACACCGTAGAAGTACGTCGGCCGGAACGAGCGCAGCGCCGACGACAGTGCTTCCGGAGTGGGATCGGGCACATGCCCCATCAGCAGTCCGCCGCGCAGGCACAGACCCTGGATCATCAGGCCGTACACATGGGAGAAGGGCAGGAAGACGAGGACCCGGCCCTGCTCTCCGGGCCGGGCGGCCGTGTGGCCCCAGCCTGCGAGCAGGATGTCGCAGGGGCTCGCCAGGCCATGGTGGCTCAGCGCGCAGCCCGTCGCGCGGCCGGAGGTTCCGGAGGTGTAGGCGACGACCGCCGTGGAGTGCGGCGCCACGATGCGACGCAGCGAGTCGACGGTGGCCGGCGGGATGAACTCGCCGCGCGCCCGCAGCTCGGCCACCGCACCGGTGTCCAGCTGCCAGACATGGCGCAGCCGGGGCAGGGCCGCGCACACCGACCCGACCGTCATCACGCCCTGCTCGTCCTCCACCACCACGGCCACACAGCCGGAGTCCCGCAGGATCCACTCGACCTGCTCGCGCGAGGACGTCGGATGGATCGGCACGACCTCTGCCCCCACCGTCCACAGCGCATGGCTGAAAACCGTCCACTCGTAGCGGGTGCGCGCCATGATGGCGACCCGTGCGCCCGGGGCGATCCCGCAGGCCACCAGCCCGGAGGCCAGCCCGACCACCTCGTCGCGCAGCTCGGCCGCGGTGACCTCCTCCCACTCGGCGGCGAGGGGGTCGCGGCGGCGGGCGACCAGGGGGCGGTCCGGTTCCCGGACGGCGGTGTCGAAGATGCTGTCGGCGAGCCCGCCGGCCGAGGCCGGGACGGGCGGGGGAGCGAGTGCGAAGTCGGGCATGCGCTGCTGCTCCTGCGGTCTACGGGCTGTGACGGCGCCGACGGGAACGGTTATCGACGGTGGTCGAATGTAGCCCAGACCGCGGCGGTTGGCGCCGGGAACGCGGAAGTGGGACGGGTCCGATGATCCCGGTGGGATCGGGGGACTCGGAGGCCATGACGTACATCAACCCCGACCCGGAGCCCGAGCGCTCGACCGGACTGGAACCCGGCGGCGGCGTCCCCCCTGGGGAGACGCCACCCGCCGAGAGCAGCATGCCGGAGGCGGGACCCCGGGAGACGCACAATCCGACCAAGGGCTGGGCCAAGGGACCGTTGACCCTGATCATGCTCCTGGTGGTGCTGGTCGCGGCGTTCTTCCTGATCTACGCCCTGACGCTGATCTTCTGACCCGATCCCGGTCGCCGCCCCGCGAACCACGGGCCGCGGGGCGGCGACCCTCACGTGCGCCGGTCACTGCTGCGTATGGCGCACGCACTCGACGACGACCTCGCGCAGGCTGTCCGTCCGCTCCAGCAGCTCGCGCTGGATCCGGGCGCCGTTGCCGTCCCGCAGCAGCCGCTCGCACGACGACCGCGCCCGGTCCAGGTCGCCGGTGGCCGCGAGCGCGTCGCCCACATGTTCCAGCAGCGCCTCCACCACCGTCCCGGCCGGCTCCGGCCGCATCGTCGCGGGGTGCACCAGGTCCCCGGTGAGCCCCGCGCGGGCGGCCCGCCAGGAGGCCAGCCTGAGCAGGCTGACGCCGGGATCGGCCGGTTCCCGCCCCGCCCGCCACTCGTTCGCCGCCGTCTCCACCAGGGCGCGGCACAGGGTCGCGATCAGCACGGCCGTCTCCGCGTGCAGGCAGACGTCCGCGACCCGGACCTCCACCGTCGGGTAGCGCTCGGACAGGCGGGCGTCGAAGTACACCATCGCCTCGTCCAGGAGAGTCCCGGTGGCCACCATGCCGGCCACCCGCCGGTGGTAGTTCTCGGCGGACCCGAACAGCTCGGTGGGCCCGGCCGACGGCCAGCGCTGCCACACCCGGCTGCGGTAGCTGCTGTAGCTGGTGTCCTTGCCCTGCCAGAACGGCGAGTTCGCGCTGATCGCGGACAGGACCGGCAGCCACGGCCGGATCCGGTCCACCACCGCGACGCCCTCCTCGTCGGACTCGACGGAGACGTGGACGTGGCAGCCGCAGACCAGCTGCTCCTGCGGGACGATGCCGTACTGCTCCTCCATCCACCGGTAACGCTCGGTCGTGCCGATGGCGGGGCTCACCGGCAGCGGGGAGGTGGCGAGTGCGGCCACCGTGCACCCGATGTCCCCGGCGTGCCGGGCCGCCTCCCGCCGGCAGCGGGCGATCTCCGCGCCGAGGGCGCCCATGTCCGACTGGGGATGGGTGGCGAACTCCAGCATCTGCTCGTGGAGTTCCTTCTCGAACACGTCCTGGTCGGCGTCGTCCTGCTCGACCCGGGCGAGCACCGCCGCGGACCGCGCACGCGGCTCGCCGGTGTCCGGGTCGACCAGCAGGAGTTCCTCCTCCACTCCGACGGTGCGCACGTCATGCGGCCTTTCCACGAGCTGTCCACGACGCCGGGGGGTCCCGGCGTACGTCCTCGACTGCCCGCGAAAGCCGCTCGGACACCTGCCGTCCTCGCGCGGCCGCCCAGGTCAGGCGGGCCGCAGCCAGACCGTCGCCAGCGGCGGCAGGGTCAGCCGGACGCTGGCCGGGCGGCCGTGCGCGCCCTCGGCCTCCGCCTTGACCGGCTCCGGGTGGACGACGTCGCTGCCGCCGTAGCGCGCGGCGTCGGTGTTGAGGACCTCCCGCCAGGCCGGCGCGGACTCGGGCACGCCGACGCGGTAGTCGTGCCGGACGACCGGCGAGAAGTTGCTCACCGCCAGCAGCACGTCGCCCCCGGCGTCGAACCGCAGGAACGCGAAGACGTTGTCGTCGGCCGAGTCGCACGCCACCCACTGGAAGCCGGACGGGTCGGTGTCCCGCTGCCACAGCGCCGGGGTCCGCACGTAGTGGCCGTTGAGATCGCGCACCAGGTCCTGCACGCCCCGGTGATCGCCCGCGGCGCAGTGACCCGGGTCGAGCAGCCACCACTCGGGCCCGTGCTCCTCGGACCACTCGCCGCCCTGTGCGAACTCCTGCCCCATGAACAGCAGTTGCTTGCCCGGGTGGGCCCACATGAAGCCCAGGTAGGCGCGGTGGTTCGCGCGCCGCTGCCACCAGTCGCCGGGCATCTTGGATACCAGCGCCTGCTTGCCGTGCACCACCTCGTCGTGCGAGATCGGCAGCACGTAGTTCTCGCTGTACGCGTACACCATCGCGAACGTCATGTCGTGGTGGTGGTACTTGCGGTGCACCGGCTCCTTGCTCATGTACTGGAGCGAGTCGTGCATCCAGCCCATGTTCCACTTCAGCCCGAAGCCCAGCCCGCCGGCGTCGGTCGGCCGGGTCACGCCGCCCCAGGCGGTGGACTCCTCGGCGATGGTCACCACACCGGGGACCCGCCGGTAGACGGTGGCGTTCATCTCCTGGAGGAACGCCATCGCCGCGAGGTCCTCCCGGCCGCCGTACTGGTTCGGCGTCCACTGGCCCGGCTCGCGCGAGTAGTCGAGGTACAGCATCGAGGCGACGGCGTCCACGCGCAGCCCGTCGATGTGGAACTCCTCGCACCAGTAGACGGCGTTGGCGACGAGGAAGTTGCGCACCTCGGTCCGCCCGTAGTCGAACTCGTAGGTGCCCCAGTCCGGATGCTCGGCCCGCTGCGCGTTCCCGGGTTCGTACAGCGGGTCCCCGTCGAAGCGGGCCAGCGCCCAGTCGTCCTTCGGGAAGTGCGCCGGCACCCAGTCCATGATCACGCCGATGCCCGCGCGGTGCAGGGAGTCGACCAGGTACCGGAAGTCGTCCGGGCTGCCGAGCCGCGCGGTCGGGGCGTAGTACGACGTCACCTGGTAACCCCACGACCCGCTGAACGGGTGCCCGGCGACCGGCATCAGCTCGACGTGGGTGAAGCCGAGGTCCTTGACGTACTCGGGGAGCTGCTCGGCGAGCTGACGGTACGTCAGTCCCGGCCGCCAGGAGGGCAGGTGGACCTCGTACACGGAGAACGGCGCCTCGTGCACGGGGGTGTCGGCGCGGTGGGCCAGCCACTCCTGGTCGCCCCACTCGTAGTGCGACGCCGTCACCACCGACGCGGTCGCGGGCGGCGCCTCCGCCTCCCGGGCCATCGGGTCGGCCTTCAGGAACCGGTGGCCGTACTGGGAGGTGATCTCGAACTTGTACCGGGCGCCCTCGCCGATCCCCGGCAGGAACAGCTCCCACACCCCGGACGCGCCCAGCGACCGCATCGGGAACGCGGTGCCGTCCCAGCAGCAGAAGTCCCCGGCGACCCGCACCCCGCGGGCGTTCGGCGCCCACACCGTGAACCGGGTGCCGGCGACGCCCTGGTGGGTCATCGGCTCCGCGCCGAGCGCCCGCCACAGCTGCTCGTGCCGGCCCTCCCGGATCAGATGCAGGTCCAGCTCGCCGAGCGCGGGCAGGAAGCGGTAGGGATCGTGGACCTCGTGCTCGGCGTCCTCGTACGCCACGAGCAGCGTGTACGCCGGGATCTCGTCCGTCGGCAGCACCCCGCTGAACAGGCCGTCGCCCTCGGAGACGAGGGCGAAGCGCTCGCCGCCGGCCAGCACCGTCACCGCGCGGGCGAAGGGGCGCAGCGCCCGGACGGCGACGCCGTCGGGCACCGGGTGCGCCCCCAGCAGGGCGTGCGGGTCGTGGTGGGAGCCGGACAGCAGCCGGCCGCGGTCGGCGGGGTCCAGGGGAGGGGCGCAGCCGCCGGACCGGTGGGCGGGCGGGCGCGGGCCGGAGGCCTCGGGGAGTGAGGTGTCGCGCAGGGCCACGGTGTCAGTCTCCTCTCACGGCGAGTCGTTCGATCGCCGCCATCGGTACGGGGAGCCAGTCCGGGCGGTGCCTGGCCTCGTAGAGCACTTCGTAGACGGCCCGGTCGGTCTCGTAGGCGCGCAGCAGTCCGTGCTTCTTTCGCGGATCCCAGCCGGCCCGCGCGGCGTAGCCGGCGCAGTAGGCCTCCCGGCAGCGGCGTGCCCACTGGGGCCGCCACGGGCGGCGCTGCCGGGCCGCGTAGTCGAAGGAGCGCAGCATGCCCGCGATGTCCCGGACCGGGGACTGCGCGGTGCGCCGCTCGCTCAGCGGGCGGGAGGGCTCGCCCTCGAAGTCGATGACGAACCACTCGCGGCCCGCCCGCAGCACCTGGCCCAGGTGCAGGTCGCCGTGGATGCGCTGGGCGGGCGGGCCGGGGTCGCAGGTGAGCAGTGCGCTGAACGCGGTCCGCAGCCCCGGCACGAACGGCCGCAGCCCGGGCACGCTGTGCGCGGCGGCGTCCAGCCGCTCGGCCATCGCGGAGGCCGTGCGGCCGTTCTCGCAGCGCCCGCCGGCCGGGAAGGCGGCGGCCAGGGCCAGGTGCACCTCGGCCGTGGCCCGGCCCAGCTCATGGGCCTCGGCGGTGAAGTCGTCACCGGTGGCGAGCGCCCGCAGGGCCAGCGTCCAGCCGTCGGAGGCGTCGCGCAGGAACGGCTGGAGCACACCGAGAGTGGCCTTGTACGGCCGGGTGGTGCGGAACCAGGCCACGGGCGCGGGCACCCGGGCGCAGCCCTGCCCGGCCAGCGCGCCCGGCACCTCCAGGTCCGGGTTGACGCCGGGCTGCACCCGTCGGAAGACCTTCAGGATGAACTCGTCGCCGTACACCAGTGAGGAGTTCGACTGCTCGGCGTCGAGCACCCGCGGCGTGAGCCCGGCGGGCACCGGCGCGGCCGGGTCGCACTCGAAGCGCAGAGGGCCGGCCGTGCCCGGGTGGCGCAGCCGCTCCAGGAGCAGATGCGCCGAGCGCGGGTCCAGGAGCGCGTCGTAGACCGTCATGCCGGCCAGCGGCCCCTCCTGGGGGCGGCCGATCAGGGCCCGGCCCAGGCGGGGTGACGGGTGTTCCCGCACGCCCAGCAGCAGCTGGTAGCAGTCGCCCGGCGGGGTGGCGCCGCCCGGCGCGGGCACCCCGGCGTGCGGGACGCCCATGTGGCCGGCGTGCACCAGCAGGTGCAGACAGCCCGGGAACAGCTCCGTCAGCGACAGCAGCCGCAGGTCGGTGACGGGCCGGTCCTTCCCGGCGAACCAGCGCCGGCCGGGCAGCCACTCGCGCAGCAGCCCGTCCAGCGAGGCCATGGGATGGGTGAGCCCCGTACCGCTCGGGCGGAGAGGTGCGGTCTTCGTCATGGTGACGCCTCCTTTCGTCGGCGCACGCTCACGATCGTCGGCCGATGCGAGATGCGACTCGGACGAGCCGGAACCAGTAGAAGCCGTGGCCCCCGAGGGTCAGCAGATAGGGCAGTTCGCCGATGGCCGGGAAGCGCACCCCGCCGAACAGCTCCACGGGATGGCGCCCGGCGAACTCGCGCAGGTCGAGCTCGGTCGGCTGGGCGAAGCGGGCGAAGTTGCTGACGCACAGGACGAGGTCGTCCTCGTACTCCCGCAGGAAGGCGAGCACCGCGGGATTGGAGGACTGCAGCTCGGTGTACGAGCCCAGCCCGAAGGCGGGGTTCTGTTTGCGGATCTCGATCATCCGGCGGGTCCAGTGCAGCAGCGAGGAGGGCGACGCCATGGACGCCTCGACGTTGGTGACCTGGTAGCCGTAGACCGGGTCCATGATCGTCGGCAGTGTGAGCCGGCCCGGGTCGCAGGTGGAGAAGCCCGCGTTGCGGTCCGGGGTCCACTGCATGGGCGTGCGGACGGCGTCGCGGTCGCCGAGCCAGATGTTGTCGCCCATGCCGATCTCGTCGCCGTAGTAGAGGATCGGCGAGCCAGGCAGGGACAGCAGCAGCGCGGTGAACAGCTCGATCGTGTGACGGTCGTTGTCGAGGAGCGGGGCGAGCCTTCGGCGGATGCCGATGTTGGCGCGCATCCGGGGGTCCTTGGCGTACTCGGCCCACATGTAGTCGCGCTCTTCGTCGGTGACCATCTCCAGGGTCAGCTCGTCGTGGTTGCGCAGGAAGATGCCCCACTGGCAGCCCGACGGGATCGCCGGCGTCTTGGCCAGGATCTCGGAGACGGGATAGCGCGACTCGCGGCGCACGGCCATGAAGATGCGGGGCATGACCGGGAAGTGGAAGGCCATGTGGCACTCGTCGCCGCCCGCGGCGTAGTCGCCGAAGTAGTCGACGACGTCCTCCGGCCACTGGTTGGCCTCGGCCAGGAGCACCGTGTCCGGGTACAGCGCGTCGATCTCGCGGCGGACCCGCTTGAGGAACTCATGGGTGGCGGGGAGGTTCTCGCAGTTGGTCCCCTCCTCCGCGTAGAGGTAGGGCACGGCGTCCAGGCGGTAGCCGTCGATGCCCAGATCCAGCCAGAAGCGCAGGGCGGCCAGGATCTCCTCCTGCACGGCCGGGTTCTCGTAGTTGAGGTCCGGCTGGTGGGAGAAGAAGCGGTGGAAGAAGTACTGGCCCCGCACCGGGTCGTACGTCCAGTTCGAGGACTCGGTGTCGACGAAGATGATGCGGGCGTCCTGGTACTGCTTGTCGTCGTCGGCCCACATGTAGTAGTCGCCGTAGGGGCCGTCCGGGTTGTTGCGGGACTCCTGGAACCACGGGTGCTGGTCGCTGGTGTGGTTCATGACGAAGTCGATGATCACGCGCATGCCGCGCTGGTGGGCGGCGTCCACGAACTCCACGAAGTCGGCGAGGTCGCCGAACTCGGGCAGGACGGCGGTGTAGTCGGAGACGTCGTAGCCGCCGTCCTTGAGGGGGGACTTGAAGAAGGGCGGCAGCCACAGGCAGTCGACGCCGAGCCACTGGAGGTAGTCGAGCTTGGCGGTCAGCCCTTTGAGGTCGCCGACGCCGTCGCCGTTGCTGTCCTGGAAGGAGCGGACGAGGACCTCGTAGAAGACCGCGCGCTTGAACCACTCGGGGTCGCGGTCCTTGGCCGGGGTGTCCTCGAACGTGTCCTGTACGGGCTCGTTGACGGTCATGACGCTGGGGACCCTCCGATCTGCGGCGAGGCGGGCGAACGCCGGACGTGGAACACATGGGCGCAGGCCCGGCCGGGCTGCAGACGCACGTAGTTGTTCCGGCTGCCCCATTGATACGTCTCGCCCGACAGTTCGTCGTGGACGGACACGGAGGCGTGCGGGTCGAGTCCCAGGTGCGCCATGTCGAGCGAGACGGTGGTCTCGCGGGTGCGGTGGGGGTCGAGGTTCGCGACGACCAGAACGGTGTCGGCGCCGGTGCGTTTGCTGTACGCGATCACCGCGTCGTCGTCGGCCGTGTGGAAGCGCAGGTTCCTCAGCCCGCGCAGCGCCGGGTGGCGGCGGCGGATCTCGTTGAGGCGGGTGATCAGGGGGGCGATGGTGCGGCCCTCGCGTTCGGCGGCGTCCCAGTCGCGGGGGCGCAGCTGGTACTTCTC
>NZ_JBVJFP010000003.1:0-540458 GCF_055587785.1 Streptomyces sp. NPDC046379 | reverse complement strand
GACGAATGCCCCCCCGGTTTCGCACCGGGTACCGGGACGGCCCGAGGCGCGGGGGGTGGTGTTAGGGGATGGGGGGGGGGGGGGGGGGGGGGGGGGGGGGGGGCCCCCCCCCCCCCCCCCCCGAGGTCGTTTCGGCCGCGCGGTCTTTCTAGCTGTCGGTGGTGCAGCGGGGCAGGTCGTCGGTGTCGCCCGCGCGGATGTCATTCAGGGCGGCGAGGGCGTCGTCGATGGTGCCGACCTTCACGAGCCGCAGGCCCTCGGGGGTGTCCTTGGCTGCGGCGGCGCAGTTGTCGGAGGGCGTGAGGAAGTACTCGGCGCCCTTGTCTCGCGCGCCGACGGTCTTCATCTCGATGCCGCCGATGGGGCCGACCGTGCCGTCGTCGTCGATGGTGCCGGTGCCGGCGACGAAGCTGCCGCCGGTGAGGCTGCCCGGGGTGAGCTTGTCGTAGATGCCGAGGGCGAACATCAGTCCGGCGCTGGGGCCGCCGACGTCGGCGAGCTTGATGTCGATGTCGAACGGGAACGTGTGGTCGGTCCCGGCGGAGATGCCGACGATGGCGCGCTTCTCGCCGCCGTCCTCGGAGGCGACGGTCGTGATGGTCACCTTCTCCGTCCTGTTCGTGGCCCGCTTCTCCTTCTCGGCGGCGGCCTGCTCCTTGGCGGGCACGATGGTGAAGACGACGTCCTCGCCGGGCTGGTGCTTGGTCACCAGTTCGGCGACGTCCGTGGGCTCGTGCACGGCGGTGCCGTCGACGGCCTTGATCACGTCACCGGCGTGCAGCCGTCCCTCGGCCGGGGAGTCCTTGACCACCGTGGAGACGATCACCCAGGACTCGACCGGAATGTCCAGCTCCTTCAGGGCGGCGACCTTGGCGCTCTCCTGGGACTGGCTGAACTCCTCGGCGTTCTCCTGGGTCGACTCCTCCTCCGTCTTGCCGTCCGGATAGAGGGTGTCGTGCGGGACGACCTTGTTGTCGTGCGCCAGCCAGCCGTAGACCGCCTCGACGAGGTTCATCCGGTACTCGGCGCTGGTCACGCGGACGGTCGTCATGTTGAGGTGACCGTCCGTCGGATACGTCCTGCGTCCGGAGATCTGCAGCACCGGGTCGCCGTCGTGGTCCCCCAGCGTGTTCACCGTCGGCCCCGGGGACATCTCCGCGTACGGCACGGGGATGAGCACTCCCGCGCACAGGAGCGCGATCAGCATCAGGGTGGAGGCGAGCATCGTCGCGGTGCGGCGTGGCATGACTCGACATTACGGGACGCCGCTGACGGCGCACTGTCAGGGCCGCTCTGCACGCACCCGTCAGCGGCCGGTGTGCGACTTCTCCATGGCCGCGCGGAAGCGGGCGTATCCGTCGAGCTCGGGTCCGTCGCTCCGGATCCTGCGGGTCCTGTTGGCCCACGTGCCCCACAGTCCGGCGCCGATCGCAGCCACAAGCGGAATCAGCAACCAGGCGAGTGCCGCCATGCCGACCTCCCAACCCCTTGAGCGTCCGCAACTGACTGATCAGCAGATTAACCATCCGCACTGACAACGCTCACGTCAGGGGTGCGGTTACGCAACCGGAGGGCCGGGCGGGGCTCGGGTGAACGGCGGGCGCGCGCCGGTCCGCCCGGTCGGCAGGCCGTCTCACTCGGTTGGCAGGCGCCCACCACCGCTCGACGGCGGCGCTACGCGCCGACCCATTCCTCCGTGCCGTCCGAGAAGGTCTGGTGCTTCCAGATCGGCACCTCGTGCTTGAGGTCGTCGATCAGCTTCCGGCACGCCTCGAAGGCCTCGCCGCGGTGCGGGCAGGAGACGGCGACGATGACGGCCAGGTCCCCGACGCTCAGGTCGCCCACACGGTGGACGGCGGCCAGCGCGCGCACCGGGAAGTCGGCCACGACCTTCTCGGCGACCCGTCGCATCTCGGCCTCGGCGGTCGGATGGCAGGAGTACCCCAGCCGGTCGACGTCGGCGCCGCCGTCGTGGTTGCGCACGGTGCCCACGAAGAGCGCGGTCCCGCCGGCCGCGTCGTCCCCGACGGCCCGGAAGACCTCGTCCAGGGAGAGCGCGGTGTCCCGGACGGCGATGAGCTTCACGGGGTCCTGCGCGCCCTGCTCACCGGGATGATCGTTGGTGGCTGCCATGGCTCCATCGTGCCCTACGCGCGCGGGGAGGCGAAATGGCGTCGTCGTCGGCCACGCGCGCGTGCGCGGCGGGGGTCCTTCAGGGGCACCCATGGGGACGCGCCGGTCGTCCGCGAGCGGTACGCGGGTCGGGACCGCGCCGGTCAGATGCGCCGCCGGGCCTTGCGCGCCCGCCGTACCACCGCGGCGGCGCCCAGCAGGGCGACCGTCGCGCCCGCCGCGCCCGCGGCCGTCGCGTCCTTGCGGCCGAGCCGCCGGCCGGCCACGGTGTGCCGCCCGGAGACCTCCTCCAGCAGTTCCGCGAGGACCTCCTCGTTCGTCCACCGGGGCCGCCAGCCGGCGTCGTGCAGCCGGCTGCCGCTGACCACCCACGGGTACATCGTGTAGGCCAGGTCGCCCGCCGGGGACGGGGTGAGCCCGATCCGGTGCAGCCGGGCGGCGGCGCCGAGCGCGACCGCCGACGGCAGCTCCATGCGCCGGATCCCGCTCAGCTCCTCCACCTCCTCCTGCTCCAGCCATCCGTCGCACCCCACGACCAGCTCGCCGTCGACCTTCTCCAGGACGGCGTACTCCAGGGCGCTGCACAGATCCTCGACGTGGCAGAACTGCCAGGCCGGCCGCGAGCCCGCCACCACCAGCAGCCGGGGAGACTCGAAGTACCTGGTCAGCGCGGTGTCGGTGCCGCCGACCAGCACGGCCGGACGCACCACGGTGACGTTGAGGCCGGGGTGCGCGCGGGGGGCGCGCCGGCCGAGCCGCTCGACCTCCAGGAGGTCGCCGACTCCGGTGGCCTCCGCGGTGGCCCGCAGTTCGGCGTCCTCCGACAGCGGCAGTTCGTTGTCGGGCAGCGCGCCGTAGACCATGGCCGAGGTGCACAGCACCACCCGGTGGACGCCTGCCGCGGCGGCCGCGGTGAGCACGGTCTGGGTGCCGCGGACGTTGTACGCCGTCCGGGCGGCGGCGTCGGTCTCCAGGTCGAGGTCGAGCGCCAGGTGCACGACCACGTCGGCGCCGCGGAGCTTCTCCGCGATGGCCGGGTCGCGCACGTCGAGGATGTGCCAGCGGGCCTCCTGGCACTCGCCGCGCCGCTCGTCGATGGCGATGACCTGCCTGATCTCCTCCGACGCGGCCAGCCGCGCGGTGAGCAGCGCGCCGACGCCGGTCGCGGCGCCGGTGACCGCGACGACGGGCCCGCGCGGCACCGGCGGGGTTGAGTGGTTTCGCGCTGCGCGAACCTGCGGATCTGGGGAACTCACCGGGCGTCTCCAGCGGTTGTCTTCACATACGAGCGCGAGTGACGCGTACGTACCAGGTGGCATCCATCCTGCCGCAGACGCTGTGTCGGCGAAGCACCGAGGCCCGAACCGCCCCGGGTGTCTACGCTGGGTGGTGTTGTCGGGCAGTCGTGCCGCCGGAAAGAACCGGTGGCCTTACCAGCCGAGGAATCCCGTGAGTGACACCCCATTCGGATTCGGCCTTCCGCCGGAGGAGCCGGAGAACGGCGACGAGGGCAAGAAGAAGGACCAGCAGAGCGGTGGTGGGCAGGGACCGGCCAACCCGTTCGGTTTCGGGTCGCTGCCCGGCGCCGGAGGCCTGGGTGGCCCCGGTGCGGACAATCCGTTCGCTGCCATGTTCGGTTCGCTGAACCCCACCGACCTGGGCGCCGCCTTCCAGCAGCTGGGCCAGATGCTCTCCTACGAGGGCGGCCCGGTGAACTGGGACATGGCCAAGCAGATCGCCCGCCAGACGGTCGCCCAGGGCACCCAGGACGGCACCAAGGACGCGAGCGTCGGCCCCGCCGAGCGCAACGCCGTCCAGGAGGCCGTCCGCCTGGCCGACCTGTGGCTCGACGACGCCACGTCGCTGCCGTCCGGCGCCGGCTCCGCGGTGGCCTGGAGCCGCGCGGAGTGGGTCGAGGCGACCCTGCCCGCGTGGCAGGAACTCGTCGACCCGGTCGCCGAGCGGGTCGGCGCCGCCATGGGCGACGTCCTGCCGGAGGAGATGCAGGCCATGGCCGGCCCGCTGATCGGCATGATGCGCTCGATGGGCGGCGCCATGTTCGGCACGCAGATCGGGCAGGCCGTGGGCGTGCTCGCGGGCGAGGTGGTCGGTTCGACCGACATCGGTCTGCCGCTCGGACCGGCCGGGCGGGCCGCGCTGCTGCCGGTGAACATCGAGGCCTTCGGCAAGGACCTCGGCGTGCCGAAGGACGAGGTGCGGCTGTATCTCGCGCTGCGCGAGGCCGCCCACCAGCGCCTGTTCGCGCATGTGCCGTGGCTGCGCTCTCACCTGTTCGGCGCCGTCGACGGCTACGCGCGCGGGATCAAGGTGGACACGGCCAAGCTGGAGGACGTGGTCGGCCAGTTCGACCCGCAGAACCCCGAGCAGCTGCAGGACGCCCTCCAGCAGGGCATGTTCCAGCCGGAGGACACACCCGAGCAGAAGGCGGCCCTCGCCCGCCTGGAGACGGCCCTGGCGCTGGTCGAGGGCTGGGTGGACGCGGTCGTGCACGCGGCGGCGAAGCCCCGGCTGTCGTCGGCGGACGCGCTGCGCGAGACGCTGCGCCGCCGCCGCGCGTCGGGCGGCCCGGCCGAGCAGACGTTCGCCACGCTGATCGGCCTGGAGTTGCGCCCGCGCCGGCTGCGGGACGCCTCCCGCCTGTGGGCGTCCCTGACGGACGCGCGCGGCGTCGACGGCCGCGACGCCCTGTGGGCGCACCCCGACATGCTGCCGACGGCGCACGACCTGGACGATCCGGACGGCTTCGTCCACCGCGAGCAGCTGGACTTCTCCGAGCTGGACAAGATGCTCGGCGAGGCGGCCGGCGGCGCGAGCGGAAAGCCGGCCGACAAGCCGGACCCGGCCAAGAAGCAGGAGGACGACGCGGAGGGCGACGGCGCCGAGTGAGCCTCCACGACGACGCGGTCCTCGTGCTCAAGGAGTACGAGGACCAGCCCGAGCTGCGCCAGACCTATCTGGACCATTTGGCGGCCCATCCGGACGGCATGTGGAAGTCCTGCGTGGACGGGCACATCACGGCGAGCGCGCTGGTGATCGACCCCGAGCGGGAGCGCGTGCTGCTCACCCTGCACCGCAAGCTCCGCATGTGGCTGCAGATGGGCGGCCACTGCGAGCCCGCGGACGCGACGCTCGCGTCGGCGGCCCTGCGCGAGGGGACAGAGGAGTCCGGCATCCCGGGGCTCGCCCTGCTGCCCGGCGGCCCGGTGCGGCTGGACCGGCACCTGACGCCCTGCGCCTGGCACCTGGACGTGCAGTACGCGGCGCTCGCCCCCGTCGGCGCGGTGGAGGCGATCAGCGACGAGTCCCTCGACCTGCGCTGGTTTGCCTACGGGCAGGTCGCCGATGTCGCCGACGACTCGGTCGTACGGCTGCTGGAGGCCGCCCGCGCGAGGCTCGGCTGCTGAGGCGGACGCCCCCTCGGACGGCTCCGCCAGGACCGGCGAGGACGGATGCATGCAGGAAGAAGTAAGGGGCGGTCGCCATGTCGGCCGCCCCTTACCCGTTGCCCGCGCGCGACGTCAGCTGCGGCTGCCGCCCAGCGAGTTGCCGCTCAGCCCGCCCGAGCCCATGCCGAACTGCCCGAGCACGCCCGACGTGCGCAGATGCTGCGGCGGAAGCAGCTCGCTCGGCTGCACCAGGACATGGCCGGTGCCTCCGAAGTGCATCTCCCAGCCCTCGCCGGTGGAGCCCCGGCGCCGCCACACGGCAGAGGTGGACGTGGGGGCCTGGAGCTGGGTGCGCAGGGACGTCGACCAGGCGATGACCGCGTCCGCGTCGCAGCAGATGTTCTTCTCCGGCGTCACCTCCAGGACCAGCGGCTCGCCCGAGGTCATCAGAACGACCTGCCCGGACCCGGACAGCTCCAGGTTGTACTGCCCCGCCGAGGCCACCTCGACGGCGCTGTCGACGGCGACGATGCCGACGCCCAGCGACCCGTCGAAGGCCAGCACCGCCGAGGAGTCGACGGTGATGCCGCGGCCGACGTCCATGATGTGCAGGTACTGCGCGAAGTTGGCGAGGTACACGATCCCGTTGCCCTTGCAGCGCATCAGCTCCAAGTGCTCACCGGTCAGCCGTTCGACGTTGCGCCAGCTGCGGCTGCGGTACTGGCTGTCGAACTCGATCTGACCCTCGAAGGCGACCATCGCGCCCTGCCGGGCCAGGACCGGGCTGCCGCCCCGGGTCACGTCGGTCTTGAGCAACTGCGGGTTCTGCAGTGTGTAGCGCTCGGTGGACTCCACCGGGATGTGCGCGAAGAGTGTGCTGTGCATGTGTGCTGGTCCTCTCAGCCCCGGTCAGCCACGGATCTTGAAGCGGTCGCCGGTGTCCTCGCTGGGCTGGACGACCACGAAGCCCTGTCCCTTGAAGCCGATCTGGAAGGCCTCGCCGCTGCCGCGCCCGATCAGGGCGCTCGCCTTGATGGTCCGCCGGGCCTTCATGTCGAGTCCGTCGGTCCAGGCGATCAGCGCGTCCGGGTCGACGTAGGTCTCCCGCTCGGCGCAGTCCAGCGAGATCGGCACGCCGCGGCAGACCAGGGCGACCCAGCCGGTGCCGCGGACGACGAGGTTGGTCAGGCCGGAGCCGGAGAGCTTGGCCAGGCCCTTGACGGGTTCGATGCTCAGCTGGAGCGAGGCGTCGCAGGCCAGCAGGGTGGGCCCGTTGACGGAGATGGCCTCGTTGTCGAGGTGGACGACGAGGATGTCGCCGCCGTAGTCGGCGAGGTACAGCTCGCCGTCGCCGCGGCACAGCATCAGCTTGCCGCCCTCGCCGGTGACCATCTCCTCCGCCGTGCGGCGCAGGCTGCCGGGCGGCGCCTCGAACTGCACGTACCCGTCGTAGGCGATCATCGAGCCGGCCTTGGCGTACAGGTCCTGGCCGCTGACCATGGTGACCTTGAGGGTCTTGGAGCTGTGCACGCTCATCCGGACGCCGGTGGCCGCGGAGCGCTGCGCGTGGAGTGTCTGGAGGTCCATGTGCTGCCTCACACCTCGAAGGGCTGGACGACGACGAAGTTGCCGGGCGCGCCGCGGAACTGGAGGTTGACGGCCTCCGAGCTGTGCCGGGCGTATCCGGAGCGGCGCAGCCGCAGCGAGGTCGTGGTGACGGCCTGCGCGCCCGCCGACCAGGCGATCACGGCATTGCCGTCCACGTAGGTCGCCGGTCCCACGGGCAGCACGACGGGCACGCCGCGCGTCTTGACGACGACCGCGCCGGTGCCCGAGAAGAGCATGCTGAACAGGCCGCCGCCGGGCAGGCCCGCGCCCTCGATGCGCCGGATCTCGGTGTCCAGGGCCTCGTCGAAGGCGAGCACCCCGCGCGCGCTGGTGTAGAGCTGGTCCCCCTGGAGGCGGATGACGAACAGCCGGCTGCCCTCGTCCGCGAGGAAGACCTCGCCGTCACCCGAACAGCGCATCAGGGACATGCCCTGGCCGGTGAGCTGGCCGGTGAGCTTGCCGAGCAGCCCGGAGCCCTTGTGGGCGAAGTCGATGTCGCCCTGGTAGGCGACCATGCTGCCCTGCTTGGCGAGGATGTTGGCGCCCTTGGTGAGGGTGGCCCGCACCAGCTGCGGGTTCTGCTCGGTCCAGCGGTCGCCCACGGGGGCCTCGGCGTACTTCGTGAGGACGACGCGCAGGCCCGCCTCCGGGGGCACGGGTGCGAGGCCCGTCCCGCCGCCGAAGGGCTGGCCCTGACCGGGGAAGGCCGGTGCGCCGGGCGGGGCGAACTGGCCGCCGGGGGGCGGCACGGAGCCCGGCGGCGGTACCGATCCGGGCGGAGGCACGGAGCCAGGGGGAGGCACGGAGCCGGGGGGCGTGAAGGGGCCACCCGGGGGCGGCGTCGCTCCGGGCGGCGTGAAGGGGGCGCCTTGGGGGGCGGGTGCCGCAGGAGGCGGGGTGGTTCCGGCGGGCGGGGTGGCCAGGGGCGCGGCGACCGTCGGGGCCGCGTACACGGAGGGCGACGGGGCGGCCGGGGGCGGTGCGAAGCCCGGCGCCGGCTGGGGCGCGGGGGCAGCAGGCGCGGGGGCGGCCGGGGGCGCGAAGGCGGGCGGCGCGAAACCGGGTGCGGCGCCGGCCTGCGGCTGCTGGGGCTGCGGCTCGGCGGGCTGCTCCTCGGCGACCTCGCCGCCGAAGTTCTTCAGCAGCGCCTCCAGCCCGCCGTCGAAGCCCTGCCCGACGGCGGCGAAACGCCACACGTCCTTGAGGTAGAAGTCGCCGAGCATCACCGCGCGCTCGGTGGAGAACTCCGAGCCGTCGAACGCGTACCGCGCGACTTCCTCGCCACCCGCCACGATGCGGATGCACCCGGGGTTGATCTGCGACATCCGACCGTCGCCGTCGATCGTCGCGGTGAACGACAGCTTCTGGATCTGCGGCGGGATCCGGTCGAGGGTGACCCGGAAGGACTCGGTGTCGCCCGCCTGCGGGCCGAGGAGCTGAATGGCCTCCTCGGGTGACTTCGGCTGGTTGAAGAAGACGAAGTACCGGTCGTCGGAGAGCCGTTCGTCGGCGTCCAGTCCGAAGCAACTGATGTCGAAGGTCAGTCCGGGGGCGGAGATCTGCACGCCTATGTACAGATCCGTGCCCGCGGTGAGGTCACTGATCCTGGCCTTGTGGCCACGTTGGAAGTCCCTGGCCATGCGTTACGACCGTCCCCCATCCCGAGTGCGAGTGCGTCGCGTCAGGCTAACCGCAAACCTGGAGAACGGATGAAGTCGGTACAGACCCGGTACACAAGCCCCGTCACTCGGCGCGCGCGCCGGGCAGGTGGGGCAGCCGGTCGGCGGCGACGACCCCCTCCAGGTAGCCGCGGGCCCGCTCGGTGCGCGGATAGGCCTCCAGCAGCCGCCAGAAGCGGGGGCCGTGGCCCGGCACCAGCAGATGTGCCAGCTCGTGCAGGAGAACGTAGTCGACGACGTACTCGGGCATGCCCTGAAGCCGGTGCGAGAGCCGGATGCTGCCCTCGGCCGGGGTGCACGAGCCCCAGCGCGTGTTCTGGTTGGTGACCCAGCGAACCGAGGCCGGCCGGGCACGCCCGCCGAAGTACTGTGCCGACAGCCGCTCGGCTCGCTCCGCGAGTTCGGCGTCGCCGAGCACCCGCTTGCTCTCCTGGGCGGCCAGCTTGTCGAGCATGACGGTCACCCAGCGCTGTTCCTCGGCCTCGGACATCCGGGCCGGGATGAGCACGACGGTGCGATCGCCCTCGCGGTACGCGGAGACCGTCCGGCGGCGCCGGGCGCTCCTGCGCACCTCGATCACGCTCGCCCCCGGGCCGCCCGGCGGCTGGCTCGTCGTGCTGCGCTGTGTCTTTCCGGCGCTGTGCAGTGGGTCGGCGGGCACGCCACGACGTTACCCGGTGCGCGGGCGGGAAGTCCCGGCTCCGAGTCGGTTCCGCCATGATCCCCCACCGACCGTTTGATTCGTACGACTGATCCTCACCGCCTGTGGACAACTTCCGACGCCCCGCAACCGGCCCGGGCATGCTGGAGTTCGCCGGCGCAACGCGAACGGGCAGGACCGACCCGGACATTTCGCAGCTCTCCGGCATCACCGCACGTTCACGATCCTCTCCGACCACGGCAATACGGGGGCCTGGCATGCATCCGATGGTGAAACCCGCGCTCCGGCGCGGCTGGCGCGACCTGAACACGGTGCAGTTCGGAATGACACCGGCGCACGCGATGACACTCGGCCCGATGGACACCGCCACGGGCAGCTTCCTCGACCTGCTCAACGGCACCCGCGGACTGCCCCTGCTGCGGGAGGAGGCCCGCAGCATGGACCTGCCCGACGGCCATGTCGACACCCTGGTGCGGCGACTGGCCAGGGCCGGACTCGTCGACGACGCCAGGGGCGGCGGACCGGAGGCGGACGCCCTGCGCGAGAAGCAGGCCGTCCTCGACCGGCTCGGCCCCGACCTCGCCACCCTCTCGGTCACCACCTCGGAGCCGGGCGACGCGATGGGACGCCTGGCCGCCCGCCGCTCCCTGCGGGTGCAGGTGCGCGGCGCCGGCCGGGTCGGCGCGACGGTGGCCGCCCTCCTGTCGGGCGCGGGCGTCGGCGAGGTGGACGTGCGCGACAGCGGCACCGTGGAGCCGTGGGACGTCTGCCCCGGCGGCCTGCCCGCCGAGTCCGTCGGTGAACGCCGGGACGCGGCGGCCCGGCGGGCGGTGCGCGCCGCCGCCCCCGACCGCCCGCCCCGCGGGCCCGACCGGACTGCGTCCCCGCCGACGGATCCCGGCTTCTCCCTGGTGATCCTCGCCCCGCGCGACGACGTCGCCGTGCACGCGCCCGCCCCGGAGACCGCGGAGTCCCTCGTCGCCTCGGGTACGCCGCATCTGTACGCCGGGGTCGTGGAGGCCACCGGCATCGTCGGCCCGCTGGTCCTGCCGGGCGAGACGGGCTGCGCCCGCTGTCTGCACGAGGACCGGACCGACCGGGACCCGGTCTGGCCACGTCTGGTCGCCCAGTGGCGCTCGGGCAGGCAGCGGTCCGTCCGCCCTTGCGACGTGACACTGGCCACCGTGGTCGCCGGCCTCACGGCCGCGCACGCGCTCACCTTCCTCGACGGCCGGTCGCCCTCCACCGCGGGCGCCCGCTGGGAGGTGTCGCTGCCCGCTCTGCAGTGGCATCCGCGGCCGGTCTGGCCGCATCCCGCATGTCCGTGCGGGGCGGCGGAGAGAGGAAAGGGGGAACAGGCCGTCGAGGAAGCGGACGCACACGCGACAATGGCGGTGGAACGGTCGCCGAACGAGTTATGCCGTACGGCAGGCGCGGCGCGGCCGGCTGGGACTTGGAGGGCGCATGTCTGATCTTCCCCGCAAGGCGGTCACCCGGACCGCCAAGCTCGCCGCGCTCCCGCTCGGGATCGCCGGGCGGGCCACCTGGGGCCTCGGCAAGCGGATCGTCGGCGAGTCGGCGGACATCGTCGGCCGCGAGTTGCAGCAGCGCACGGCGGAGCAGCTGTTCAAGGTGCTCGGCGAGCTCAAGGGCGGTGCGATGAAGTTCGGGCAGGCCCTGTCCGTCTTCGAGTCGGCGCTGCCCGAGGAGGTCGCCGGTCCCTACCGCGCGGCCCTGACCAAGCTCCAGGACGCGGCGCCGCCGATGCCGACGCGCACGGTGCACCAGGTCCTCGCCGAGCGGCTCGGCGAGGACTGGCGTGAGCTGTTCCTGGAGTTCGAGGAGAAGCCGGCCGCGGCGGCCTCGATCGGTCAGGTGCACCGGGCGGTGTGGCACGACGGCCGGGAGGTCGCGGTCAAGGTGCAGTACCCGGGAGCGGGCGAGGCCCTGCTTTCCGACCTGGGCCAACTCAGCCGCTTCGCCCGCCTGCTGGGCCCCCTGATCCCGGGGATGGACATCAAGCCCCTGATCTCGGAGCTGCGGGACCGCGTCTCCGAGGAACTGGACTACGGCCTGGAGGCCCAGGCCCAGCAGACCCACGCCGAGGAGTTCGCGGGCGATCCCGACGTCGTGGTGCCCGCCGTGGTCCACCAGTGCGACGAGGTGCTGGTGACCGAGTGGATCGACGGCATCCCGATGTCGGAGATCATCACGGACGGCACCCAGGAGCAGCGCGACCGGGCCGGTCAGCTCCTCGCCCGCTTCCTGTTCTCCGGCCCGGCCCGCACCGGCCTGCTGCACGCCGACCCGCATCCCGGCAACTTCCGTCTGCTGCCCGGCACCGCGGACGGCGAGGAGGAGTGGCGCCTCGGCGTCCTGGACTTCGGCACGGTCGACCGGTTGCCGGGCGGCCTGCCGACGCCGATCGGCGACTCCCTGCGGATGACCCTGGACGGCGACGCGGAGGCGGTCTACGACCTGCTGAGGGCTGAGGGCTTCGTCAAGGAGACCATAGAGCTGGACCCGGACGCCGTGCTCGACTATCTGCTGCCGATCATCGAACCGGCCCAGGCCGACGAGTTCACCTTCACCCGGGGCTGGATGCGCAGCCAGGCGGCCCGGGTGGCCGACCCTCGCTCCCCCGCCCACCAGCTCGGCAAGCAGCTCAACCTGCCGCCGGCGTATCTCCTGATCCATCGCGTGACCCTCAGCACCATCGGCGTCCTGTGCCAGCTGGGCGCGACGGTCCGTCTCCGCGACGAACTCGAGGCATGGCTGCCCGGCTTCGTGGCGGAGGACGAGGACGAGGACTACGCGGCCGGCCCCGGCGGTCTCGCCGAGGACGAGACGGCGGCGGAGGGGTGACACGCCGAACGCGGCGCGGGGGCCGGCCCGTTCGGACGGGCCGGCCCCCGCGGGGAGCCTTCGGTGTGAGGGCGTGAGCGTTACTGCATGACCGCGATGGCGAGCGCGCGCCGGGCGCGCCGTGAGGCGCGCTCGGCCCGGCGCTGCATCCGGCGGGCGGCCACCAGGCTCACGGCCCGGCGCTCCTGCCGGGCGTCGTGCAGCCGGTCGTGCATATGCGCACGAGCCAGGGCTTCTTGGATGAGTTGCATCTCGCGGTTCCTGTTCTGACGCGAGTCGTTCGCGCCGGTGGTGATGACGTCTGAGGTCGCGGAGCCGGTGGGCTCATGGGTGGACGGCTTCATCGGGGCCTGCTTCTGGGGGTCGTGCGTGAGGGGGCTGTCGATCGTGCCTGCGGTGTTCATGCTGTGACCGGGTTCTTGCGCGGGCGGCCACGCGGCCGCTTCCGGGCGACGACGACACCCTGGACGAACAGCTCTCCGCCCCAGACGCCCCAGGGCTCACGCCGCTCCTTGGCGCCGGCGAGGCAGGCCTCCATCAGCGGGCAGGTGCGGCACAGGGACTTGGCGTACTCCACGTCCGCGGGCGACTCGGCGAAGAAGACCTCCGGGTCGTAGGAGCGGCAGGGGACGGGTACGCCGAGGTTCTCGATGGCGTCGTCGAGCGCGGTGAGCGCGGTGAGGGGGGTCAAGGCGGAGTCCTCCGTGAGGCCGGGCGGGGGGATCGTCTCGGAAGGCGGTACGGACGGGGCGTGCGCTTCGAGTTGCACGGGGTCGTCTTCCTCGTCTGGTCGTTCCGGTCGGGGTCGACCGGGTGGCGGCTGGTACCGGGTTCTTTTCTTGTCCCGAGGCCCCTTCGCTCTGCCGTCCCGTTCGGGACAAACAGAAGGGCCGCGGATCCCGGATGGGGTTCCGCGGCCCTGAAGGCGCCGGCCTGATCGCGTCAGGCTGGATCACTCCAGGGTTCTGGCCCACGGAAGGCCCACATCAGGTGGTGCTGCGTCGTCTGCTTCCGGAATCCGGCACCGGCCGCCGCAAAGGCATAGGCCTGGGCCTGTGCCACTACTGCCGCTTCCAGTGCCTTGGTCGGTCGCTCGTCGCGCTCGCGGACGGGAAGGCCCGCGAGAGCAACGGAGGACGCCGGACGGACGGCACGAATGCCGGACAGACCGGTGCCCGGGTTGGAGACGCCGAGCATGCACAGGGAGACGGTCGAGCGATCGGTCATTTTGGCCGCGCTGCTGAAGCTGGTGTTGATGCTGATCACTGGACTCGCCTCCTCTCGGCGTCTAGGGGGACCGGGGTGAAGCCGGTCCGACGGATATGCAAGTACAACACGGAGTCAGGGCCTCAGAGAAGGCCGCCGTCCCCGTGGCTAAGAACCTATGGGGATTGCCGGGGCATGCGCAAACTATTTTTTCGACGAGTTGGCATCAGTCGCCGCCTTCTTCCGCCCCGACCTCTTGGCCTGCGCAGATGGCCAGGACGTCGGCTCCGTAGCGGTTGAGCTTGCGCGCTCCGACGCCCGGGATACGGGCCAGTTCCCCCGCGTCGTCGGGGACGCTCTCGGCGATCGCCATGAGCGTCTTGTCGGTGAAGACGCAGAAGGCGGGCTGGCCGCTGCGCCGCGCCTGGACCGCGCGCCACTCGCGCAGCCGCTCGTAGACACCCTCGTCCATGTCGGAGGGGCAGTCCTCGCAGCGCATCAGCTTCATCTCGCCGGCGTCGGTGAGGGTGCGCCCGCAGACCCGGCAGCGCGCCGGGGTGCGCTGGGTCCGCCGCCGCGCACCCGCGCCCGTGCCGCCGCCGGCCCCGAGGACTCCTCCGTGGCCGCGCTCGATGCCTCCCGCGGCACCGGCCGTGCCGGTGCGGCCCGTGGCCGTCCCGGAGCCGGGACGCAGTCCGTCGAGGAAGCGGCTGGGGCGTCTGCTGGGGCGCCCGCCGGGCGAGCGGGACAGCGCCCAGGAGACATGGAGGTGCGAGCGGGCGCGGGTGACGCCGACGTAGAGGAGTCTGCGCTCCTCCTCGATCTGTTCGTCGGTCCTGGCGTAGGTGATCGGCATCATGCCCTCGGCGACCCCGACCAGGAAGACGGCGTCCCACTCCAGGCCCTTGGCGGAGTGCAGGGAGGCGAGGGTGACGCCCTGCACGGTCGGCGGGTGCTGGGCACTGGCCCGCTCGTCCAGTTCCGCGACGAGGTCGGCGAGGGTGGCGCCGGGCTGGGCCGCGGCGAAGTCCTCGGCGAGGCGGACGAGCGCGGCCAGGGACTCCCAGCGTTCGCGCACCGCACCGGAGCCGGCCGGGGGCGAGGTCGTCCATCCCTCTCCGGAGAGCACCGCGCGGACCTGGGAGGGCAGGTCGACTGCCTGCTCGAGGAGGGCGTCGTTGCCGCCGAAGCGGGCCGCCGCGCGCAGCGCGATGCCGGCCTTGCGCACCTCGGGGCGGTCGAAGAACCGCTCGGCGCCTCGCAACTGGTAGGGGATGCCGGCGTCGGCGAGGGCCTGTTCGTAGGTCTCGGACTGGGCGTTGGTGCGGAACAGGACGGCGATCCCCCCGGCCGGGAAGCCCGCGTTGAGGAGTTCGCGGATGCGGTGGGCGGCGCCTTCGGCCTCGGCGGGCTCGTCGGCGTACTCGGTGTAGACCGGCTCGGGGCCGGCGGGGCGCTGGGAGACCAGTTCCAGCCGGTGATCGGCGGCGCGGCCGCGGGCCTGGCCGAGGAGTCCGTTGGCGAGATGGACGATCTGCGGGGTGGAGCGGTAGTCGCGGACCAGCTTGACGACGGTGGCGCCGGGGTGGCGGACGCGGAAGTCGAGCAGGTGGTCGGGGGTCGCTCCGGTGAACGAGTAGATCGTCTGGCTGGCGTCGCCGACCACGCACAGGTTGTCCCGGTCGCCGAGCCAGAGCTCCAGCAGCCGCTGCTGCAGGGGGCTGACGTCCTGGTACTCGTCGACGACGAAGTGCTGGTACTGGGCGCGGACCTGCTCGGCGATGTCGTTGCGGTCCTGGAGGACGGCGACGGTCAGCAGCAGCACGTCCTCGAAGTCGATGACGCCGCGGTCCCGCTTGACGTCCTCGTAGGCGGAGTAGATCGCCACGATCTCCGCCGCGTCACGGGGCGTCTCACGGCGGGCCTTCGCTGCGGCGAGCGGGTAGTCGGCCGGAATGGTCTGGGTGACCTTGGACCACTCGATCTCCCCGGTGACGTCCCGCAGCTCTCCCCGGTCGAGACGGATGCGGCACGCGGCGGCCGCGTCGGCGACGAGCTGGATCTTGCGGTCGACCAGCCGAGGCATGGAGCCGCCGACGGCCTTCGGCCAGAAGTACTGGAGCTGGCGCAGTGCGGCGGAGTGGAAGGTGCGGGCCTGCACGCCGGTGGCGCCGAGCTGGCGCAGCCGGCCGCGCATCTCACCGGCGGCACGGTTGGTGAAGGTGACGGCGAGCACGCTGGAAGGCTGCAGGATTCCGGCGCGCACGCCATAGGCGATGCGGTGGGTGATCGCGCGGGTCTTGCCGGTGCCCGCGCCGGCCAGTACGCACACCGGGCCGTGCAGCGCGGTGGCGACCTCGCGCTGTTCGGGGTCGAGCCCTTCGAGCACCGCGTCGGCCGAGTCCGGTACGGGCGGGATGAGGGTGGTGTGCGTTGCTGCTGTCACACGGCCATGCTGCCAGGTCGCCCGGGACGGCTGAGCCCGTTGTCCACAGGGAGCCCCTCGCGGTCGTACTAATGCGACAGGAGTCACGCGGTCACCCTCGGGAATGGTGGTGCACTCCCGTATGTTGCAGGAGTCGACGACCCCGACCCGGGCACCGCGAAGGAGCGAGAAGACATGCTGGGGACTGTGACGATGTACAGCACCACCTGGTGCGGCTACTGCCGGCGGCTGAAGAGCCAGCTGGACCGCGAGGGCATCGCGTACACCGAGATCAACATCGAGCAGGACCCGGAGTCCGCCGCCTTCGTCGAGAAGGCCAACGGCGGGAACCAGACCGTTCCCACGGTGCAGGTGGTCCCCTCCGCGGGCGGAGACGCGGTCGTGATGACCAACCCGAGCCTCGCCCAGGTGAAGCAGGCCCTCGGCGTCTGATCCACCCCGCGCACGACGCGACGGCCCCGGCCGGCGACACCGCCGACCGGGGCCGTTGTCAGTGCCGGTGCCCAGGGTGTCCGCATGGACATGGACGATCCCCGGGAAGTGGGCGCCGCCTTCGGCGCCATGATGCTCGGCGGCACCGTGAGCGAGGGCCCGCCGCCTCCCGACTCACCGCTCGGCCGGGTGATGGCCTTCGCCGCGGAGTACGGCGAGGACGCGGTCCGGCCGGAGCACATCGCCGCCGCCGGGGAGGGCCAGCCGCTGCTGCCCTGACCGGCGGCGCCGGGCCGTCCCCGTCAGACGCCGCGCGTCGGCAGCGGCCTGCCGTACCAGAGCTCGATCAGCCGGGCCGCGATGGAGATGCCGTACGGGGGCAGCACCTCGCCGGACTCGAAGGCCGCGCCGAGTTCGTCGCGGGAGAACCAGCGGGCCTCGTGGATCTCGTCGCCGTCGACGTCGATGTCGGTGGAGGTGGCGCGGGCCATGAAGCCGAGCATCAGGCTTGACGGGAACGGCCAGGGCTGGCTGGCCACGTACTCGACGGAGCCGATCGTGACGCCGGCCTCCTCGTAGACCTCGCGGCGCACCGACTGCTCGACGGACTCGCCCGGTTCGACGAAGCCGGCGAGCGTGGAGAAGCGGCCCTCGGGCCAGTGGACCTGGCGACCGAGCAGGATGCGGTCCTTCTCGTCGATCACGGCCATGATCACGGCGGGGTCGGTGCGCGGGTAGTGCTCGGCGCCGCACGCGGGGCAGCGGCGGATGTGCCCGGCCGCGGCGATGACGGTGCGTTCACCGCAGCGGGAGCAGAAGCGGTGGGTGCGCTGCCAGTTCTCCAGCCCCACCGCATGCACCATCAGGCCCGCGTCGCGGGGGGAGAGCAGCAGTCCGGCCTCGCGCAGTCCGGCGGGGCGCGCGGACTGGTCGATACGGCCGGGCAGCGCGTCCTTCTGGAGGGCGAAGTAACTGACGCCGTCCTCGTCGATGCCGAGGAAGTAGCGGTGCGCCTCGGTGAGGGGGGCTTCGAAGGACGGGGTCATGACGAGTTCGGTGCGCCCGTCGGGCGTCTCGTCGATGAGGACCTGGCCGCCGGAAACCACGAAGCAGCGGGTCGTGGGGTGGCTCCACGCCGCCGCGAGCCAGGCCTCGTCGAGCCGGTGGTGCGCGGCACGGTCGATGCCGCTCGGGGCGGTGAGCGAGATGGGGCGGTCGGCGGTGTGGTCGGTCCAGGTGGTCACGGGTGCTTCCAACTCCCCCGGTGGAACGGTTGATTCGACGGCGGTTCGGAGGGACGAGGGCGTGAGGCGGCCGGAGCGGCCGGGGCCGGGCGGTTCGACGGGGTTCTTCCAGTGTGCCCCGGCCGGTAGGCCGCCCCGGACGGCGTGCGGCGGTCAGCTCCCACGACGCCAGTGCTCGGCGAGGTCGCCCCACAGGTACGCGGCGGCTTCCGCGCCCTTGAGGAGGAGGTCGACCTCCGCCTTCTCGTTGGGGGCGTGCCAGCCGTCGGAGGGAACGGAGACGCCGAGGAACAGGACGGGCGCGCCGAGGACCTCCTGGAGGTCGGCGGCGGGTCCGGAGCCGCCCTCGCGGGTGTAGCGGACGGGTTTTCCGAAGGCGCGGCCCATCGCGCGGGCCACCGACTGCAGGGCCGGGTGGTCCAGCGGGGTCAGGCAGGGCCGCGTGGCCGGGGAGAACTCGGTCTCGTACCGGATTCCGGCGGGCGCCCGGTCCGCGATCCAGGCCTCGACGGCCTTGCGGACGTGGTCGGGGTCCTGGCCGGCGACCAGCCGGAAGGACAGCTTCACCATCGCCGAGGAAGGAATGATCGTCTTGCTGCCGGGGCCCTGGTAGCCGCCGCCGATGCCGTTGACCTCCGCCGTCGGGCGGGCCCACACCCGCTCCAGGGTGGTGTAGCCGGCCTCTCCGTGGGTGGCGCGGGACTGCGCGGTGCGCAGCCACCGCTCCTCGTCGAAGGGCAGTTCGGCGAAGAGTTCGCGCTCGCGGTCGGTGAGGTCGACGACGCCGTCGTAGAAACCGGGGATCGCCACGCGCGCGTGCTCGTCGTGCAGGGCGGCGACGAGGCGCGCCGCGGCGGTCGCCGGGTTGGGGACGGCGCCGCCGAAGGAGCCGGAGTGGATGTCCTGGTCGGGGCCGTACAGGCGGATCTCGCAGTCGACCAGGCCGCGCATGCCGGTGCACACGGTGGGGGTGTCCTCGGACCACATGCCGGTGTCGGAGACGATCACGGCGTCGGCGGCGAGCCGGTCGGCCCGCTCCTCGACCAGCGCGCGGAAGTGCGGGGAGCTGGACTCCTCCTCGCCCTCGATCAGCAGCTTGAGGTGGACGGCGGGGGCGGTGCGGCCGGTCGCGGCGAGGTGGGCGCGGACGCCGAGGGTGTGGAAGAGGACCTGGCCCTTGTCGTCGGCGGCCCCGCGCGCGTAGAGGCGGTTCTCCCGGATCACCGGCTCGAAGGGGTCGCTGTCCCAGCCGTCCTCGCGGGCGGCGGGCTGGACGTCGTGGTGGCCGTAGACCAGGACGGTGGGCGCCTCGGGGTCGGCGGAGGGCCACTCGGCGTAGACGGCGGGGGCGCCCGGGGTCGACCAGACCTCGGCGACGGGGAACCCGGTCTCCCTGAGCTTTCCGGCGAGCCAGTCGGCGCTGCGCCGCACGTCGGGTGCGTGGTGGGGCTGGGCGGACACCGAGGGGATGCGCAGCCATGCGGCGAGGTCGTCGAGGAAGGCGGCGCGGTGCTGGTCGATGTACGCGCGGACGGCGCTGTCCGGGGTCTGGCTCATGGTCACGAGCCTATCGGCCCGCGGTGACCGCCCGGTCGTGCGATTCGTCACCGGGCGGCTCCTCGCCCAGCAGCAGCCGCTCCAATTCGGCGCGTCCGGGCAGCCCTTCGGGCCGGACGACCTCGCCGGTGCGCACGTACACGAACGCGGCCGTGACCGATTCCACGGGCACGCCCTGCTGCTCGGCCCAGGCGAGCCGGTACACGGCGAGCTGGAGGGGGTCGGCGTCGCGGGTGCGGCCGGTCTTCCAGTCGACGATCTCGTACGTGGTCCGCTCGCCGTCGACGTCCCGGTAGACGGCGTCGATACGGCCCCGTACGACGCGGCCCGCTACGGCGAGCTGGAACGGCGCCTCGACGCGGTAGGGCGTGCGGCGGGCGTACTCGGTGCGTTCGAAGGCGTCCTTGAGCGCTTCGAGATCCTGTTCGTCGGCGATCTCTGCGTCGCCGCCGGGCAGCTCGTCCGGTTCCAGCATGGGCAGGGTCAGCTCTTCGAAACGGGACTCCACCCAGGCGTGGAAGCGGGTGCCGCGGCGGGCGGCGGGCTGCGGCGGCCGGGGCATGGGGCGGGCCAGTTCCTGGGCGAAACCGTCCGGGTCGGCGGCGAGGGCGATCAGCTGGGAGGCGGTCAGCGACGCGGGCAGCGGGACCTCGGTGACGGACTGCCGGGCCCGCAGCAGCTCCCCGGTCAGGGCGTCGAGGTCGCGGTCCCAGGAGGCGACGGTGCGGGTCTCCTCCGGGGTGAGGCGTCCGGGGCGGTCCATGGCGTCGTGCGGGGCCGTGGCCTGGTGCGGGACGGCCGGGCCGGCTCGGTCCCAGGCATCCGGGCCGACCGGGTCGGGTGTGCCCTCCGGCTCGTCGTACGGGTCGTGGCCGTCGTCGTCCTCGGGACCGTGTCCGCCGCCGTCCTCCGGGAAGTCCTCGTCGTCGGGCGGCGGTGGCCAGTCGGGATCCTCGTACGCGCCGGGGTCGGGTACGGCGGCGCCGTGGCCGTCCTCGTGGGAGCCGAGGGCGTCGAGGTGGGCGAGGACGGTCTCGGCGGCGGCGCGGCGGCGGGCCAGGGCGGCGTCGTCCAGGGGCAGCGGCCAGCGCTGCTCGGCGGTCGCCGCGTGCAGGGCGGGGTTCTCCGCGTCCTCGGCGGGCTCGTCGGCCCAGGCCTCGATCTCGCCGTGGCCGGCGACGCAGTGGTCGTACAGCGCCCGGAGGAAGTCGGAGGGCCCGCGCGGCTTCTTCTGGGTGGGGCCCCACCAGTGGCCGGAGCCGAGGAGCAGGGAGCGCGGGCGGGTGAAGGTGACGTAGCCGAGGCGGAGTTCCTCGGTGTGCTGGTGGTCCTTCATGGCCTCGTGGAAGGCCTTCATGCCGCGCGAGTCCCACTCCTGGACGTCGGGGAGGGTGTCGGCGTCACCGCGCAGTTCGTGAGGCAGCACCTTGGCCTGCGCGGTCCACTTCTCGCGGCCCTGCCCGCTGGGGAAGGCGCCGGCGACCAGGCCGGGGACGGCGACGACGTCCCACTCCAGGCCCTTGGAGCGGTGGGCGGTGAGCACCTTGACGGTGTTCTCGCCGCCGGGCAGGGCGTTGTCGAGGCCCTTCTCGTACTGGGCGGCGGTGCGCAGGAAACCCAGGAAGGCGAGGAGGGAGGCCTCGTTCTCATTGGCGGCGAAGGAGGCGGCGATGTCGAGGAAGTTGGACAGGGTCTCGCGGCGCCGGGCGGCGAGGGCGTGCGGGGACGCCGACAGCTCCACCTCCAGGCCGGTGACGGCGAGGACGCGGTGCAGGACGTCCATGAGCGGGTCGGACAGGGAGCGGCGCAGGTCGCGCAGCTCGGCGGCGAGGCGGGCGAAGCGCACGCGCGCGTCCGGTGAGAAGGGCAGGCCGTCGTCGTCCCCGCCGCCCCCCAGCGGGGTCTCCAGGAAGGTGTCGAGGGCGTCGGCGAGGGAGATCACCTCGGCCGGGTCGACGCCCTCGACGGCCTGGGCGAGCCTGCGGTCGGGGTCGTCGTCGGCGCCGGTGCGCGCGTGGGACACCAGAAGCCGCGCGCGCCGGCCGAGGAGGGCGAGGTCGCGCGGGCCGATCCGCCAGCGGGGGCCGGTGAGCAGGCGGACCAGGGAGGCGTTGGCGCCGGGGTCCTGGAGGACCTCGCAGACGGCGACGAGGTCGGCGACCTCGGGCAGGTGCAGCAGCCCGGACAGGCCGACGACCTCGACGGGGACGTCGCGGGCGACGAGCGCGCCCTGGATCTCGGCGAAGTCGGTGGCCGTGCGGCACAGCACGGCGATCTCGCCGGGCGCCTTCCCGGTGCGCACCAGGTGGGCGATGGAGTCGGCGAGCCAGTCCATCTCCTCGGCGTGGGTGGGCAGCAGCGCGCAGCGGACCAGGCCGTCGCGTTCGGCGCCGGGGGCCGGGCGGAGGGCCTCCACGCCCGCGTGCATGGCGCGCAGGGGCTCGGCGAGGCGGTTGGCGAGGTCGAGGAGGCGGCCGCCGCTGCGGCGGTTCTCGCTGAGCGCCTGGCGGGTGGCGGGGCGGCCGTCTGCGTGGGCGAAGTGCTCGGGGAAGTCGTCGAGGTTGGCGACGGAGGCGCCGCGCCAGCCGTAGATGGCCTGGCAGGGGTCGCCGACCGCGGTCACGGGGTGGCCGGTGCCGCCGCCGAAGAGGCCGGCGAGCAGGACGCGCTGGGCGACGGAGGTGTCCTGGTACTCGTCCAGGAGGACGACGCGGAACTCCTCGCGCAGCAGGCGGCCGACCTCGGGCAGCCGGGCGAGCCGGGCGGCGAGGGCGATCTGGTCGCCGAAGTCGAGCAGGTCCCGCTCGCGCTTGGCGGCCCGGTAGCGCAGGACCAGCTCGGTCAGTTCCCGGCGGGCGGCGGCCGTCTCGGGGACCTTGCGCAGGTCGGCGTTGGTGAGCTTCGCGCTCTCCAGGGTGCGCAGCAGCCCGGCGTCCCAGGCGCGCAGGTCCTCCGGGCGTACGAGGTGTTCGGCGAGTTCGGAGTCGAGGGTCAGGAGGTCGCCGACCAGGTCGGGGAAGGAGCGGGTGAGCGCCGGGTAGGGGCCGGGGGCTTCGCGCAGGACGCGTGCGGCCAGCTGGTAGCGGGTGGCGTCGGCGAGGAGGCGGGACGTGGGCTCCAGGCCGATGCGCAGGCCGTGGTCGGTCAGCAGGCGGCCGGCGAAGGAGTGGTAGGTGGAGATCACCGGTTCGCCGGGGGGGTTGTCCGGGTCGATGACGTCGGGGTCGGTGACGCCGGCCCGGACGAGGGCCTTGCGGACACGTTCGGCGAGTTCGCCCGCGGCCTTGTTGGTGAAGGTGAGGCCCAGCACCTGTTCGGGGGCGACCTGCCCGGTGCCGACCAGCCAGACCACGCGTGCCGCCATCACCGTGGTCTTGCCGGACCCGGCTCCGGCCACGATCACCTGCGGGGCGGGCGGCGCGGTGATGCAGGCCGTCTGCTCCGGGGTGAACGGGATGCCGAGGAGCTCCTTGAGCTGCTCGGGATCGGTGATGCGTGCGGACACCCGAGAGAGGCTAGCGGCGACCACTGACAGCGGGTGCCGGATCGCCCCCCGCGCCGGTGAAAGCGCAGGTGGGCGCGTGGGGTGCGACTGGTCACACGGGCGTCACTCGACCACGTGCCGGCCCTCGGGGCGGGCGCTGCAGGACGCGCGGAACGCGCAGTGCGTGCAGTGCTGGCCCGCCGTCGGGGTGAACCGTTCGTCCAGCACCTTGCCCGCCGCGGTGGCCAGCAGCTCGCCGGCCCACTCCCCCTCCAGCGGCTCCTGGGTCTGCACCTTGGGCAGGCTCTCGCCGCCGTCGCGCTTGGCGGCGCCCTGGCGCAGCTGCACGAGTTCGGCGCCGCCGGGCTCGGGGCGCACACCGTCGAAGACCTCGTCGACGGCGCCCTCGCGCACGGCGAGCTGGTAGACGGCCAGCTGCGGGTGGCGTGCCACGTCGGCGGCGCTGGGCGCCTGTTTGCCGGTCTTGAAGTCGACGACGTAGGCGCGTCCCTGGCCGTCCGCCTCGACGCGGTCCATGGAGCCGCGGATGCGCACCTCGTACTCGCCCGCGCCGAGGGTGACGTCGAATTCGTGTTCGCCGGCGACCGCCGTGCGTCCGCCACGGTCCGTGACGTGCCATTTCAGGAAGCGTTCGAGCGCCACGCGCGCGTGCTCCTTCTCCTGCGCCGACTTCCAGGGCGCGTCGAAGGCGAGCGCGTCCCACACCGAGTCGAGGCGCTCCATGAGCACGGCGAGGTCGGCCGGGGTGCGCCCGGAGGCGACCTCGTCGGCGAGGACGTGCACCACGTTGCCGAAGCCCTGGGCGGCCGTGGCGGGCGCGTCGGCCTTCACCTCGCGCCCGAGGAACCACTGCAGGGCGCAGGTGTTGGCGAGCTGGTCCAGGGCGCTGCCGGACAGGACGACGGGCTGGTCGCGGTCGCGCAGCGGCACCTTGGACTCGGTGGGTTCGAACATGCCCCACCACCGGTAGGGGTGCGCGGAGGGGACCAGCGGGCGGCCGTCCTCGTCGGACAGGGCGGCGAGCCGGGCCAGCCGGCGGGCCGCGGCCTGCCTGAGCGCCTCCGAGACGCGCGGGTCGACCGTGGTGGCGCGCAGTTCGGCGACGAGCGCGGCGACGGACAGCGGACGGCGCGGGCGGCCCGTGACGTCCCTGGGTTCGACGCCGAGTTCGGTCAGGAAGCGGGAGGGCTGGTCGCCGTCGTCGGCGGGCGCCTTCACAGCGGTGACGACGAGGCGCTCGCGCGCGCGGGTGGCGGCGACGTAGAAAAGGCGGCGTTCCTCGGCGAGCAGCGCCCCTGGGGTGAGCGGTTCGGCGAGCCCGTCGCGGCCGATGCGGTCGGCCTCCAGCAGGGAGCCGCGGCGGCGCAGGTCCGGCCACAGCCCCTCCTGCACGCCCGCCACCACGACCAGCCGCCATTCGAGGCCCTTGGCGCGGTGGGCGGTCATCAGCCGGACCGCGTCGGGGCGTACGGAGCGCCGCGTGAGGGTGTCGGCGGCGATGTCCTCGGCCGCCAGTTCCTCCAGGAAGTTCAGCGCGCCGCGGCCGCCGGTGCGTGCCTCCGCGCGGGCGGCGGTGGCGAACAGCGCGCACACGGCGTCCAGGTCGCGGTCGGCGTTGCGACCGGCCGCGCCGCCGCGCCGGGCGGCGCGTTCCAGACGCGCGGGCCAGGGCGTGCCCTCCCACAGGTCCCACAGAGCCTCCTCGGCGGTGCCGCCGCCCGCGAGGCGTTCACGGGCCTTGCGCAGCAGCGCGCCTAGCCGCTGGGCGCCGCGCGCGTACGCCGGGTCGTGCGCCACCAGGCGCTCGGGTTCGGCGAGCGCCCGCGCGAGCAGCGTGTCCGAGGGCGGGGGCACGGGGTTGCCCGCGGCGCGTTCCTCGTCCCGCAGGGCGCGCCCGAGCCGGCGCAGGTCGGCGGCGTCCATGCCGGCGAGGGGGGAGGTGAGCAGGGTGAGGGCGGTCTCGGTGTCGAGCCAGACGGACTCCGGTTCGCAACCGTCGGAGGTGTCTCGTTCGGGCCCGGGGGACGGGTCCTGTTCGGGCCCGGGGGACGGGTCCTGTTCGGGCTCATCGGACGGGTCACGTTCGGAACGCGCGCCGTCTTCGGGTCGCTCGCCGTCTTCGGGACCCGCGCCGTCACCGGGACCGCCTTCACCGGGACCGCCGTCACCGTCGGACCGCGGTCGCCGGCCCGCCTCCGCGGTGGCCACCGCGCGGAGCGCCGTCAGCAGCGGGGCGACCGCGGGTTCGTGGCGCAGCGGCAGGTCGTCTCCGTCGATGTCCAGGGGGACGCCGGCCGCGGTCAGGGCGCGGCGGACCGTCGGGATGGTGCGGGCGCCGGCCCGGACCAGGACCGCCATCTCGCTCCAGGGAACGCCGTCCTCCAGGTGGGCGCGACGGAGGATGTCGGCGACGTTGTCCAGTTCGGTGCCGGGCGTCGGGTACGTGTACGCCTCGACGCGTCCGCCGTCCCTGACCGGGTTCAGCTCCCGGTGGGCGCGCACCTTGTCGGCCGGCAGGCGGGTCAGCGGCATGCGCTGGGTCAGCAGCCGGGTGGCGGCCAGCAGGGCGGCGGAGGAGCGGCGGGAGGTACGCAGGACCTCGACGGAGGCCGGGCGGCCGTCCGCGCGCGGGAAGGTCCGCGGGAAGTCGAGGATGCCGTTCACGTCGGCGCCGCGGAAGGCGTAGATCGACTGGTCGGGGTCGCCGAAGGCCACGAGGGTGCGGCCGTCGCCGGCGAGGGCGTGCAGCAGCCGTACCTGGGCGGGGTCGGTGTCCTGGTACTCGTCCACGTAGACGGCGTCGTACTGGGCGGTGAGGCGCGCGGCGACCTCGGGGCGGCGGGCGAGCAGGACCGCGCGGTGGACGAGTTCGGCGTAGTCGAGGACGCCCTGCAGGTCGAGGACGTCGAGGTACTCGGCGAGGAAGGCGGCGGCGGCGCGCCAGTCGGGGCGGCCGATGCGGCGGGCGAAGGCGTCCAGCGCGTCGGGGCCGAGACCCAGCTCGCGGCTGCGGGCGAGCACCGCGCGGACCTCGTCGGCGAAGCCGCGGGTGGTCAGGCAGGCGCGCAGTTCGTCGGGCCAGCGCACGTGCGCGAGGCCGAGCCGTTCCAGGTCCGGCTCGCCCTCCAGCAGGGAACGCACGGTGACGTCCTGCTCGGGGCCGGACAGCAGCCGCAGCGGTTCGACGAACAGGTCGCTGTCCTGGTGGGCGCGGACGAGGGCGTAGCAGAACGAGTGGAAGGTGGTCGCACGGGGCGCGCGGGCCGCCCCTATGCGCAGGGCCATGCGGTCGCGCAGTGCGACGGCCGCCTTGCGGCTGAAGGTGACGACCAGGATGCGTTCGGGGTCGGCTCCGCGCTCGATCCGGGCCGCGACGGACTCCACGAGCGTGGTGGTCTTTCCGGTGCCGGGGCCCGCGAGGACGAGCAGTGGGCCGGCGCGGTGGTCAACCACGGCGCGCTGCGCGGCGTCCAGACGAGGGGGATCCACTTCCGCCGGCGGCGTTCGGACCAGCCGGTAAGCGCCACGGTTCCCCTGGCGCACCTGGGGGTGCGACAGGCGACGGGTGGAGGAAGAGGAGCTCACGTGGTTCGCCGGTCCTGGTGGGTTTGCTGGTCGGCCGACCGTCGCGTGCGGGCGGCGGTGGCGGGATGGTGAAGGGGGTCCGTGCGGCCGACGGTACGCCGACGGAGGGGTCGGAAGCGGAGCTTCCGGTTGTTTCCTCGCGGCTCACCGGACCCGCGCGTCCCTTGCCCCTCGAACGTACGTCATGCCGGGGGCGTGCCCTGTTTCCCCCGTACGGATCACGCGGTGCCCGCGCGGGCGTCCGATGGCGGAAGCTGTCAGGTGTGACCCTTCGCGCGTTCGCCGTCCCACCGCGCGCGTCTCATGTCGAGGCGCGGCAGGTGGCCGTCGGCGGCCCGGCCGGCCTCCTTCAGGGGCGTGCCCTCCGCGCGGTAGCGGCCGAGCGCCTCCAGCTCGTGCCCCGGGAGCAGGAGACCGTCCGCGCGGACGACCCGCCACCAGGGGACACCGCCGCCGTAGAGGGACATCACCCGGCCGACCTGACGCGGGCCGCCCTCGTCGAGCCACTCGGCGACGTCGCCGTACGTCATCACGCGTCCGGCCGGGATCATCTCCGCGACGTCGAGGACCCGCTCGGCGTACTCCGGCAGCTCGTCGGCGTACTCCGCGCGGGCGTCGTCAGGAAGGCTCTCCTCGCTCATTCGCCCCATACTGCCCCACCCCACCGACAATGCGACGTGCCCGCCGTCACGGGACGCCCTCGCCACCGGGAGGCGCTTCCGGCAGACTGTGCGCCCCCGCGTTCGCACCCTGCCGCCCCCGGGTGCCGGTGGGGCATGCCACCATCGTGCGGGCGGTGACCGGTGATACGAGACCAAGAAGAGACGATGAAGCAGCAGGGCGTGCACCCCGAGGACGCGGAGGGCGCCTCTGCCGCCTCGTCGCGCCCGGACGCCGCCGAAGGGGACGACACACCGGTGACGAGAGCCGACGAGGTCGAGGGCGACGAACCGCTGCTCCCCGCGCGCGTGCACCGTCCCTCCGATCTGATGCGGCTCCTGGTGGGCGTGCTCGCCGTCGCCGTGCTGCTGGCGATCGCCGCGTTCGCGCACGGCACCACCTCGGGCCTCGAACAGGACATCACCAAGGGCACCGGGCAGGCTCCCGACCTGCTCATCAAGATCGCCGGGCTCGCGTCCAGCATCGCCATCCTGCTGGTGCCGGTCGCGTTCGCGATCGAGCGGCTGATCAAGCGCGACGGGCTGCGCATCGCCGACGGCGTGCTCGCGGCGGTCCTCGCGCACGGCGTGACGCTCGCCACCGATCTGTGGGTCGCCAGGGCGGCGCCCGACTCCATCCAGGAGGCGCTGACCCAGCCCTCCCCCGGCGAGATCAACGCCCTCACCGACCCGGTCCACGGCTATCTCGCCCCCGTCATCGCGTACATGACGGCCGTCGGCATGTCCCGCAGACCACGCTGGCGGGCGGTCCTGTGGATCGTGCTGCTGCTGGACGCCTTCTCGATGCTGGTGACCGGCTACACCACGCCCTTCTCGATCATCCTGACGGTGCTGATCGGCTGGACCGTCGCCTACGGCACCCTGTACGCGGTCGGCTCGCCCAACGTCCGCCCCACCGGCCGCACCCTCATGGCGGGCCTGAGAACGGTCGGTTTCCGCCCCGTGAGCGCCGCCCGCGAGGAGACCCCGGACGCGGCGGACGGCGGCGACCGGGGCCGGCGCTACTTCGTCACCCTGGAGGACGGCCCACCGCTGGACGTGACGGTGGTCGACCGCGAGCAGCAGGCGCAGGGTTTCTTCTACCGGGTGTGGCGCAATCTGACGCTGCGCGGCTTCGCCACCCGCCGCAGCCTCCAGTCGCTGCGCCAGGCCCTGGAGCAGGAGGCGCTGTTGGCGTACGCGGCCATCGCGGCCGGCGCCAACGCGCCCAAGCTGATCGCGACCTCCGAGCTCGGCCCCGACGCCGTGATGCTCGTCTACGAGCACACCGGCGGACGCACCCTCGACTCGCTGGACGACGACGAGATCACCGACGAGCTGCTGCGCAGCACCTGGCACCAGGTGCGCGCCCTGCAGTCCCGACGGATCGCGCACCGCAGGCTGGCCGGCGACGCGATCCTGGTGGATCGTTCCGGCACGGTGATCCTCACCGATCTGCGCGGCGGCGAGATCGCGGCCGGCGATCTGCTGCTGCGCATGGACGTCGCCCAGCTGATGACGACGCTCGCGCTGCGGGTGGGCGCGGAGCGCGCGGTGGCCTGCGCGGTGGAGGTGCTGGGCCCGGACGCCGTCGCGAACTGTCTGCCGATGCTCCAGCCGATCGCGCTCACGCGCAGCACGCGCGCGACCCTGCGGCGGCTGGCCCGCGAGCGGGCCGACCGCGAGCGCGAGGCGGTCCTGGAGGCGTCCCGGCAGGCGAAGCTGGCCCGCGCGGAGGCGGCCGGGGACGGCGGCAGCACGGCGGTGGTCCTCGACAAGCCCGACAAGAAGGCCGTACGCGCGCAGGCCAGGGCCGAGAAGCGGGCGCTGGACGAGGCCCTGGACGAGGCGCGCGAGGACGATCTGCTGACCCAGATCCGCCACCAGGTGCTGCTCATCCGACCGCAGGCCCCGGTCGAGCCGGCCCGCCTGGAGCGTGTCCGGCCGCGCACACTGATCAGCTTCATCGCCGGCGCCATTGGCGCCTACTTCCTGCTGACCCAGCTCACGCACATCGAGTTCGGCCCCCTGATCGCCAACGCCGAGTGGGGCTGGGTCGTCGCGGCGGCGCTGTTCTCGGCGCTGAGCTATGTCGCCGCCGCGATGAGCCTGCTGGGCTTCGTGCCCGAGCGGGTGCCGTTCCCGAGGACCGTGGCGGCTCAGGTCGCCGGATCCTTCGTGAAGATCGTGGCGCCGGCTGCGGTGGGCGGCGTGGCCCTCAACACACGGTTCCTCCAGCGGGCCGGGGTCCGTCCGGGGCTCGCGGTGGCCAGTGTGGGCGCGTCGCAGTTGTTCGGCCTGGGCTGCCACATCCTGATGCTGCTGTCCTTCGGCTACCTCACCGGCACCGAGAAGACGCCGTCGCTGTCGCCGTCCCGGACGGTCATCGCCGGTCTGCTGACGGTGGCGGTGCTGATGCTGGTGGTGACCTCGGTGCCGTTCCTGCGCAAGTTCGTCGTCACGCGCGTGCGGTCGCTGTTCGCCGGGGTCGTGCCGCGCATGCTGGACGTGCTGCAACGGCCGCAGAAGCTGGTCACCGGCATCGGCGGCATGCTGCTGCTGACCGCCTGCTTCGTGATGTGCCTGGACGCCTCGATCCGCGCCTTCGGCGACGAGACGACGTCGATCAGCCTCGCCAGCGTCGCCGTGGTCTTCCTGGCCGGCAACGCCCTCGGCTCGGCCGCCCCGACGCCCGGCGGCGTGGGCGCCGTCGAGGCCACCCTGACGGTCGGTCTGATCGCCGTCGGCCTGCCCAGCGAGGTCGCCGCTCCGGCCGTGCTGCTGTTCCGGCTGCTGACGCTGTGGCTGCCGGTGCTGCCCGGCTGGCTGGCCTTCAACCACCTCACCCGCAAGGGAGCCCTGTAGGCGGCCGGTACGCGCGCGTGCCGGTCACCGTCCGCGCGGCGTACCTCGTACGGCCCGTGCCCCGAGCGGCCGGACGGGCGCGACCGCAGGATGAGTGCATGCCGAACCCGTCCCGGCTGCGCGCCGCCGCCCTGACCGCCGCCGTCCTGCTGCTGTCCTCCGCCCTGGCGGCCTACGGCGTCGACGACACCACCGAGGACGAGGACCTCACGGCGCAGAAACTGAGCTGGGAGGACTGCCCCGCCCCTTCCGCGGCCCAGGGCGGCGGCAACGAACCCTCTCCCCTGCCGGGCGGCGACGACTGGCGCTGCGCCACCATGAAGGCGCCCCTGGACTGGGACGACCCCAAGGGCGACACCATTGATCTCGCGCTGATCCGCGCGCGGGCCAGGGGCGACGCGGACAGCCGCATCGGCTCGCTCGTCTTCAACTTCGGCGGTCCCGGCGGCTCGGGCGTGAGCACGCTGCCCGCCTTCGGCACGGACTACGAGAAACTGCGCACCCGCTACGACCTGGTCGCCTTCGACCCGCGCGGCGTCGGCCGCAGCGCCGGCGTGCGCTGCCTGAACGACCAGCAGCTCGACGCCTACTTCCAGCAGGACGCCACCCCCGACGACGCCGCCGAGCGGGCCGAGCTGCTGGAGGACGCCGAGAGGTTCAACGCGGCCTGCGAGAAGAACTCCGGGCGGATCCTGCCGCACGTACGCACCACCGACGCGGCCCGCGACCTGGACCTCGTGCGCCAGGTGCTCGGCGACGACAAACTGCACTACTTCGGTCTCTCCTACGGCACCGAACTCGGCGGCGTCTACGCCCACCTGTTCCCGCGGAACGTGGGCCGGGCCGTGTTCGACGCGGTCGTCGACCCGACGCAGACCCCAGAACAGGGCTCGCTCGGCCAGGCGAAGGGCTTCCAGAGGGCGCTGGACAACTTCGCCGAGGACTGCGCGTCGCGACAGCCGCAGTGCCCGATCGGCGACAGCGCCCAGGACGTCAAGGACCGCATGGCCGCACTGCTCGAGAAGCTCGACGCCGAGCCGATCCCCGGGGTCTTCCCGCGTGAGCTGACCCAGAGCGCCGCGACCGGCGGCATCGCGCAGGCCCTGTACTCCCGGGACTTCTGGGAGTACCTCACCGAAGGCCTCGACCAGGCCTACGACGGCGACGGCAGGACGCTGCTGCTGCTCTCGGACTCGTTGAACGGGCGCAGCCCCAACGGCCGGTACAGCAACCTCACCGCTGCGAACGTCTCCATCAACTGCGCCGACGACAGGCCCCGTTACTCCGTCGAGCACGTCGAGCGCAGGCTGCCCGAGTTCCGAAAGGCGTCACCCCTGTTCGGCGACTACCTGGCCTGGGGCCTGGTCGGGTGCACCGGCTGGGCGACGCCGGGCGAGGCGGACCGTCCCGACGTGAGCGCGCCCGGCTCGGCGCCGATCCTCGTGGTGGGCAACACCGGCGACCCGGCCACTCCCTACGAGGGCGCCCGTCGGATGGCGCGGGCGCTGGGCGAGGGCGTCGGCCGGGAGCTGACGTACCGGGGTCAGGGGCACGGGGCGTACGACAGCGGGAGCACGTGCGTGCAGGACGCCGTCAACGGCTACCTCCTCGACGGAAAGTTGCCGAACCCCGGCACCATCTGCTCCTGAACCCACCCTGCCCTTGCCGGAAACCGCAGGTCACAAGGTTATCCACAAGCTTCGGCGGGTTCTGCTCGCGCCGCATACGATGGCATCACCGCTGTTCGCGACCGACTGCGAACGGCTTGCGAGGGGGGATGGATCCATGGTGCGTTTCGCACGGTGGACGGCGCTGAGCGCCGCCGCCGCGTTGCTGGCGTCGGGCTGCGGCCTCGGTTCGTCGGACGGCGGACGGGAGGAGAACCGCCCGTCCTCCCCTGGTCCCACGGGGACGCCCACCTCAAAGTCCGGTCGCCCTCTGCCCGCCTCGCTCACCTCCCAGCAACTCGACTGGGGCCGCTGCGAGGGCGGCGACGGCGGCTCCGCTCCGGGCGACGACTGGCGGTGCGCGACGCTGAAGGCGCCACTGGACTGGGCGAAGCCCGACGGCGAGACCATCGACCTCGCCCTGATCCGCGCGACGGCCGAGGGCGACGACCGCATCGGCTCCCTGCTGTTCAACTTCGGCGGCCCCGGCGGCTCGGGCCTGTCGGGGCTGCCCGCGTTCGGCCCGGACTACGAGAAGCTGCGCGACCGCTACGACCTGGTCAGCTGGGACCCGCGCGGAGTCGGCGCCAGCGAAGGCGTCCGCTGCCGCGACGACAAGCGGATCCAGGCCGCCGAGGCGGTGGACGTCACCCCCGACACCCCCGCCGAGGAGACGGCGTTCTTCGCGGACGCCGCCCGCTTCGGCCAGGGCTGCCTGCGGGACGCAGGGAAGCTGCTGTCGCATGTGTCGACCACCGACACCGCCCGCGACATGGACCTGATGCGCCACGTCCTCGGCGACGCGAAGATGCACTACTTCGGCATCTCCTACGGCACGGAGCTCGGCGGCGTCTACGCTCACCTGTTCCCTCGGAACGTGGGCCGGATGGTGCTCGACGCCGTCGTCGACCCGAGCGCCGACACGATCGGCCACGCCAAGAACCAGGCCCTGGGCTTCCAGCGCGCCCTCGACGACTACCTGGAGGCGACGGGCCAGGACCCGGCGGAGGGCACCCGGAAGATCGCGGACATGCTGGAGGAGATCGACGCCCGGCCGCTGCCGACGTCCTCCGGGCGGAAACTGACCCAGACCCTCGCGGTGCTGGGCGTCGTCGTGCCGCTCTACAGCAAGTCCGGCTGGCCGGTCCTGACCAGCGCCCTGAAGGAGGCCGAACGGGGCGACGGCTCCGGTCTCCTGGCACTCGCCGACAGCTACAACGACCGTGACGCCTCGGGGCGCTACGGCACGGGGACCCACTCCCAACGCGTCATATCGTGCCTGGACGACAGGCAGCGGCCGACCCCGGAGGAGGCGAAGAAGCGGCTGCCGGAGTTCGAGAAGCTCTCGCCCGTGTTCGGGCGGTTCCTGGGCTGGGACACGGCGGGCTGGTGCCACGAGTGGCCGGTGCCCGGGCAGTTCGACACCCCGGAGGTGAGCGCCCCGGGCGCCCCGCCGATCCTCGTCGTGGGCAACACCGGCGACCCGGCGACGCCCTACGAGGGCGCCCGCAGGATGGCGGACGAGCTGGGCGAGGGAGTCGGTGTGGTGCTCACCTGGAAGGGCGAGGGCCACGGCGCCTACCGGAGCGGCAGCGACTGCGTCGACTCCACGGTGAACGCCTACGTCCTGGACGGCTCGGTGCCCAAGGACGGCAAGGTCTGCTCATGACGCCGGCGGTGGCTGCCCGCACACCTGGCGCGCGCAGCCACCGCCGGACGGAGAGCACGGTGGGCCGTGGTTCAGTACACCGGCTTGTGCGGCTCGATCTGGTTGACCCAGCCGATCACGCCGCCGCCCACGTGAACCGCGTCGGCGAAGCCGGCGGACTTGAGGACCGCGAGGACTTCCGCACTGCGGACACCCGTCTTGCAGTGCAGGACGATCTTCTTGTCCTGCGGGAGGGTCTCCAGCGCCGTGCCCATGAGGAACTCGTTCTTCGGGATCAGCCGGGCGCCCGGAATGGAGACGATCTCGTACTCGTTCGTCTCGCGGACGTCGATGATCTCGATGTTCTCGCCGTCGTCGATCCACTCCTTGAGCTGCTTGGGAGTGATCGTCGAGTCGGCGGCCGCCGCCTGGGCCTCCTCGGAGACGACGCCGCAGAAGGCCTCGTAGTCGATGAGCTCGGTGACGGTCGGGTTCTCGCCGCAGACCGCGCAGTCGGGGTCCTTGCGGACCTTGACCTGGCGGTACTGCATCTCCAGGGCGTCGTAGATCATCAGACGGCCGACGAGCGGCTCGCCGACGCCGGCGAGCAGCTTGATGGCCTCGGTGACCTGGATGGAGCCGATCGACGCGCACAGCACGCCCAGCACGCCGCCCTCGGCGCAGGAGGGGACCATGCCGGGGGGCGGGGGCTCCGGGTAGAGGCAGCGGTAGCAGGGGCCGTGCTCGGACCAGAACACCGAGGCCTGGCCGTCGAAGCGGTAGATCGAACCCCACACGTACGGCTTGTTCAGCAGCACGCACGCGTCGTTGACCAGGTAGCGGGTCGCGAAGTTGTCCGTACCGTCGACGATCAGGTCGTACTGGCTGAAGATGTCCATCACGTTGTCGGCCTCGAGCCGCTCTTCGTGCAGGACGACGTTGACGTACGGGTTGATGCCGAGCACGCTGTCGCGGGCCGACTCGGCCTTGGAGCGGCCGATGTCGGACTGGCTGTGGATGATCTGGCGCTGCAGGTTCGACTCGTCGACCTCGTCGAACTCCACGATGCCCAGCGTGCCCACGCCTGCCGCGGCGAGGTACATCAGGGCCGGCGAGCCCAGGCCGCCGGCACCGACGCAGAGCACCTTGGCGTTCTTGAGCCGCTTCTGCCCGTCCATCCCCACATCGGGGATGATCAGGTGGCGGGAGTACCTGCGAACCTCGTCTACGGTGAGCTCGTCAGCCGGCTCGACCAGGGGTGGCAGCGACACGGGGACTCCGTTGGTCGGTTAATCAATGAGGGTCCCCCCGCCCGACCGAGGTCGGGAGTGGGGGACGTTGTTCAGTCCGTAACACTGCCACGGCCTTTTTCATTCCGAGACACCAGGTCCGATACGCGAGACGATTTCGTCCCAGTAGCCGGGCATGGTCTCCCACGGGCCGGCCCGGCCGCGGCCGGGCCGGCCCGTGGGAGAGCCCGGCCGCGGCCGTCCGTACGGTCGGTGAAGTAGATCGTCGCCGCGCCCTGCCAGCGGGCGATCCGCAGCGCCTCCTCCAGGTGTCCCCGGGGCACGCCGTGGACGAAGTGGCAGAAACGCTCGGGCGGATGGTCCGCGGTCCACTCCGCCGCCTGCGACCAGCGGTAGTCGCTCCAGGGCCCGGAGAAGGTGACGAGCTGGTCGGCGCAGTCGGCGTACCCCGGGTCGGGGTGGACACCGTGGCCGAGGACGATGTGGGGATCGTCACGCAGCGCGCGCAGCGCGGTGGTGGCGCGGCGGATGTCCGGGAGGACCGCGCGTTCGGCGGGGCAGCGGTCCAGGAAGAAGCCGTCGACGCGGTACCAGTCGAGATAGCGGTGCGCGTCGGAGATCACCTCGCTGAAGACCCGGGCGCCGTACGCCGCGTCCAGGTGGCCGAGGACGCGGACGCCCGCGTTGCGCAGCCGCCCGGCCGCTTCCAGGCAGTGCGGGTCGGGCCGGGCGCCGGGGCCGTCGGCGACGTTCAGGACGACCCAGTGCAGGGGCAGGCCGGGTCGGGTGAGCTCGCCCCATTCGGTCGGTGCCACCAGGGGATGCGCATAGCCGGGGATGCCCAGGGCGGAGCCTAGCGCCGTGCTCGCCGCCGTCGCTGCGGGGCTGGTCAGATGCGGCATGCCGCCTCCATCCAGATGTCGGCGAGGGACTCCTCCAGGTTGATCCGGGGACGCCAGCCGAGCCGGTCGCGGGCGGTGCGGATGTCGGCCTGCTGCCAGCTGCCGCAGCCGTCCGGGTACGGGTAGGCGGCCGGGGAGACGTGGGCCGCGTGCGCCGGGGGGCCTCCGTTGGGGCCGTGGGCGAGGTGGGCCGGCTGGTCGGGATCGCGCTGGCCCAGGGCGTGGGCGAGCGGTTCGGGACGGGGGTGACCGATGGTGGGGCGCAGGCCCGGCGGGGCGTCGAGTTCGTGCAGGGCGCCGCCGTAACCCGCGACGCGGGCGAGGATCGCGGCGGCCTCGCGGAGCCGCACCGCGCGGCCGGAGCCGATGTTGATGACGCCCTGCGCGGCGGAGAGCGAGGCCGCGTGCACGGCGCGGGCCACGTCCCGGACGTCGACGAAGTCGCGCTGGGCTCCGAGACCGGCGAGTTTGAGTTCGCCGTCGCCGGTCTGCAGGGCGCGCCGCATGGCCTCGGCGAGGCGGCCGAGCGGGGAGCCCGCAGGGGTGCCGGGGCCGGCCGGTGAGAAGACGCGGAGCACGACCGCGTCCAGGCCGGAGCCGAGGACGAGTTCGGTGGCGGCGAGCTTGCTGACGCCGTAGGGGCCGCCGGGACGGGGGACGGCGTCCTCGGCCGTGGACGATCCCGGCTGGCTGGGCCCGTACTCGGCGGCGCAGCCGAGCTGGACGAGGCGGGCTCCGCAGCCGCTGCGGCGCAGTGCCTCGCAGACGGTGGCGACGGCGACGGTGTTGTGCCGGGTGAGCTCGCGGGCCCCGCCGCGGGTGGCGCCGGCGCAGTTGATGACGACGCCGGGGTGGACCGCGTCGAGGAAGCGGGTGAGGGCGCCGGGGCTGCCGGACGCGAGGTCGAAACGGACGTCGGCGTCGTCGCCGCGGCCGAGCGCGGTGAGCTGGACGGCCGGGTCGGCGAGCAGGCGGTCGGCGACGAAGCGGCCGAGGTAGCCGTTGGCTCCGATCAGCAGGACTCTCATCGGGCGGCTCCCGGGGCGGCCGAGGCGGCGGGTCGGGAGGTGGTCATCTCGTGTTCTCCTTCGGCGGGGGTGGTGCGAATGCTTCCGGCGGACGGGCCGTCGGGTGCCTGCGGCGGGGGTGGTCCGTGGTGGGGGGTGGCAGGCGGGGAGGTGAGGAGGGCGCGTTCACCATGGGCGCTCCGGCGGGGCGTGGGCCGAGGCGCGGGTGAGGGTGCGGTTCGCGTGGACCAGGAGGGTCAGCGCCGCCGCACCGCAGGCGAGGACCTGTACGCCGCCCGGGCCCCAGGCGTCCAGGAGGGTTTGGACGGGGGTGGCGAGGGCGTCGCAGTGCGGGAGGCGGGCGGCGAAGACCGAGGCGAGGGCGACGGCCTGGGCGCCGGCCGCCGCGGTGAGGACGACGCCGGGTGCGTGGGTGAAGCCCTGGACGGTGAGGAGGCGGGCCAGCAGGAGCAGCCCGCCCAGGGTGAGGACCTCGGCGTGGGCGGGCTGCTCGTCGAGTGCGGTCGCGGTGAGTGCGGCGAGTCCGGCGAGGGCGGCCAGGAAGAGCGTGCACGTGCCGAGGAGCAGGGGGCGTACGGAGGTGGCGAACTCCGCGAGGGCTCTGCTGTCGGCGAGTCTGCGCCGGGCGCCGGCGGTGAAGAGGTGGGCGCACCAGGCGGCGGGGGCCACGGCCAGGGTGAGTGTGAGGAGGGGGGCGGTGTCGAGGGGCCACGGGGCGTCCGGGGCCGTGCCGGGGAGGCCGTCGGGACCTCCGGTGACGGCGCAGTGCAGGAGTCCGTCGCCCAGGACGGCGTAGGCGACGAGCCAGCAGGCCGCGGGCAGGGTGCGGCGGGGCGTGGGTGGGCCCGTCCTCGGCGTCCGTGGGCTCAGCGGGCCGCGGGAGAGGGCCGCGCGCAGGGCGAGGGCCACGGCCGGCAGACCCGTGACGGCGACGAGGAGGCGCGTTCGGCCGTGGGCGAGTGGAAGGGCGGCGAGGACGGCGGCGCAGAGGGCGCCGGGGAGGAGGGTGCGGAGGATCCAGCCGGCGTGACGGCGGGCGGCGGACAGGGGAGGCACGGCGGGGGAGGGAGGTGCGGGACGCCGGGAGGTGCCGGCGTCGCGGGGGACGCGGGCGTACATCTCCTCGGCGAGGGAGAAGACGTCACGGTGGCGGTACCGGCCGGCAGCGCGGTCGGTGACGCCGTGCGCCTCCAGGCCGGCCGCGATCTCCAGGGCGTCCACGGCCCGTGCGCACAGGTCGCGGTGACGGTGCATCAGCGCCTTCACGGGATCCGCGGCGCCGCGCGGGGCCGTGGGACGGCTGCCGGGGCGGTCCAGCTTCTCCGTTCCGGTCATCGTGCGCCTCCCACGGCCCATCCGGCCGTCGTGGCCCGCACCGGCGGCCTCCCGGATCGGACCGGGCCGCCGTCCGCGTCGGGCCGTGCCGCCGAGCCGGTCCAGCGACCGGGGACGTACGCCTCGGCGGGGACGGCGAACGGCAGGGGCTCGCCGGTCGCGTCGAGGACGACGCGGTGAACCGGGCAGCGCGAGACGATCTCCAGGTAGATGCTCTGGAACGCGTCGACGTTCTGCTCGACGGTGAACAGTTCCAGGGCGCGGGCGCGCGCCGCGGCGCCCAGACGTGCGCGGCGCTCCGGGTCGCGCAGCAGCGCCGCGCACGCCTCGGCGAGCGCCCGCGGGTTGCGCGGCGGCACGACGAGCCCCGTTCCGCCGATGACCTCCACGACCGCGCCGACGTCCGTGGACACCGTGGCGCGCCCGCAGAACATGGCCTCGACCAGGCCGGCCGGGAAGCCCTCCACGACGCTGGACAGGACGACGACGGCACCGGAGGCGTAGGCCTCGGCGAGGGTCGGTGTCTCCGGGTCGCCGATCTCGGTGAAGCGGACGGGGTTGTCGCCGACCGAGTGCGGGCCGTCCGCCTCGTCGGGGAACAGCTGTGCGGCCAGGGCGCGGCAGTGCGCCAGATAGGCCGGCCCGTCGGGGCCCGACGGGGAGCCGACGATCCGCAGCCGGGTCCTCGGCGCAGTCCGGCGGATCTCCGCGAAGGCGTGCAGGAGGGAGATCAGGTCCTTGGCCGGCTCGACGCGGCCCACCCAGACCAGCGTGTCCGGCGCCCCGCGCTCGGGCGACTCGCCCACCTCGGCGAACGGGGTCGCGTCCATGCCCGGGTGGACGGTGCGCAGCTTCGAGCGGTCGGCGCCGCAGCGTTCCTGCCAGCGGCGGGCGTGCGCGTTGCCGGGGGTGATGAGCGCGGCCCGGCGGTAGGTCTCCGCGGCGAGGCGGCCGTGGAAGGCGGCCAGCAGGGCGCGGACAGGGGACGCGGCAGGCGGCGCGGCGGGCCCGGACGCCGGGCCCGCGAGGTAGTGGGCGCGCAGGTGCACGCCGTACTCGGTGACGAGCAGCGGAACGCCCGAGAAGTGCTGGGCGAGCAGGCCCGGCAGCGCGGCGACACCGCCGGACGCGGCGTGGCAGAGGTCGGCCGAGCCGAGCCCGTCGTCCTCGTACCAGTCGAGGGACAGGGGGCGCAGGGCGCGTTCCAGGTGGGCGGCGACGGCGAGCAGGTCGGGCACGCGCGCGGCGTGCGCCGGGGCGGACGCGCCGGGGGCCCGGCAGGCGCGCTCCAGGGCGCGTACGGCGGTCTCGGAGCGGAGGGCGACGGCCAGTCCGGCCTCGTCGCGGGCGAGTTCGGCGAGGCCGTACAGAGCGTTGCCGAAACGGTCCGCCTCTACGTCGGAGGAGACGGCGGAGGTGTCGGAGGCGGCCTCTGCGGACCCCCCGGCGCAGAGGACGGCGGCCAGTTCGCCGTACCACTCCCCGAACCGCCGGCGCGCACGACGGCCGAGGCGGCGGCCGTGACGACCGAAGCCGAGGCGATCCGGATCAGGTCCTCCAGCATCAAGACGACCAGAATCAAGACGGCCGGGACCGAGAAGGCCGGAGACGGCGCCGCCGGAGCCCGCACGGCCGTGGTCCTCGCCGGCCGTCCACAGCGGCGCCGTACGCACCCGGCGGACCTGTGGCGGCAGCGGGACCAGCCCGCCCTCCTCCTGACGGCGGCTGCGGCTGAGCGCGTACACCTCGAACTCGTGCTGCGCCAGCCCGTGCACGAGCCGGTCGCACCAGAGCCTGGCGTCACCGCTCACGTACGGATAACCACCCTCCGTAAGCAGTCCGATCCGCACGAGTGCCACCTCGATCTCCCGTAGGGGGAGCCGCCCCTGTCCGCGGCTCGCAGCGGAACGAAACGTAAGCGGACAGGCCGGTGGCGCGATGGACGGTTGTCCGTCGCACCACCAAAAGGGGTGAACGGACGTGACTTTCCCGTGCGGTGCGCGTTAGGCCGCGCTAAGCGATCGGACGTCCGCACATGGCCACGTCGGCGTGCGTCGGTGTGCGTCGAGGACTCAACCGCGCGGATAGGGCCAGGGGTTGGCCTTGCAGCGGATGCCGTCGTACTCCAGGAACTTCGTCTGCTGCTGCATGACCGGGGCCAGTTCGCCCTGCTTGTCGCAGGTGACGTGGGAGTAGCCGAGGCGGTGGCCGATCTCGTGGTTGATCAGCATCTGGCGGTAGGCGTGGATCTTGTCGCCGTAGGTCTTCGAGCCCTGGGCCCAGCGGTAGGCGTTGATCATCACGCGCTCGGTGGAGGCCGAGTCGCAGGAGACGTTGTCGACGGTGGTGTCCAGGCCGGACTTGGCGCACCACTCGGCGGTGGTACCCGGGCTCGCGAGTGTGATCACGAAGTCGGGTCTGCCGGAGTGGATCCGCTCGAAGGTGCGGCCCCCGTTGTGCGCCCAGCTGCGGTCGTCGTTCAGCGTCTTCTGCACGGCTTCGGCGAAGAGCTCGCCGTCGAGGCCGAGGCCCTGCTCGACGTCCACGCGGTAGGTGTACTTCTGCCCCGAGCCGGGCGCCTTGTCGATGCCCGCAATCGCGTCGAACCTGCCCGAGCCCTTGAGGGACGGGTCGAGCGGGTACGTACGGTCCATCTTCTGCTCGTACGTCAGCGGTGTCGCGCTCGGCGCGGCGGGGGCCGTCGGACGCCCGTCCCCGCGCGAGGCGGAGTCGCGGGCGTCCCTGGCCGGGTCGGTGGCCGACTGCGTCTCCACGTCGGTGTCGTCACGGCGGTCCGCGACCTGACCGGCGACGATCACGCCGAGCACGGTGATGACGGCCGCGGCGGCGATGCCGGTGAACGCGCGGCCCTTGCCGCCCCTGGCGGGCTCGGCGGGCGGCCCGGTGGGCGGCGCGTCGTCGGGGTCGGCGTCGGACGGGGACGAGGCGGTGGCGCGGGGGGCGCCTACGGAGGGCGTACGGGGCGTGAATACGTCGTCGGCGTCGGTGTCGTCGTCCTCGCCGAAGGCGTCCAGGTACTCCTGCCTCGGGCCCCGTCCGGGCGGGGCCTGCCGCTGCCGGGGGAACGCGGCGCCGGCGCCTCGGGCCCCGTGGACGGGCCGCTGCCCGGGCAACTCGCCCCAGCCGCCACCGGGTTCCCGTTGCTCCGGGTGTCCACCGCGGACCTGCGGAATGCCGTGCGCGGGCGTGCCGTCAGGGAACCGAGGCAGCCCATGAGCGGGAGTGCCGTCAGGAAACCGAGGCACCCCCTGCGCCGGAGTGCCATCGGGGAACCGAGCCACCCCACGCGCGGGCGCGCCGTCCGCCATCCGCGGGAAGCCATGAGCAGGCGTGCCGTCGCCCATCCGCGGCAGCCCGTGCGCCGGCGTGCCGTCCGGCGGACGCGGCACTCCCCGCCCCGGAACCCCCTGCCCCGGAACCCCCAGGCCCGGAAGCCCTTGCCCCGGCGCCCCGAAGACCGCCGTCCCCTCGACGGAACGCGGCACCGCGTCGTCAGCGGGCGCGGCGCTCGTCGGTACTGGGGTCTGGGGCCCCCCGGCGGGCCCGGGTGCGCGACTGCGGGCCTTCTTGTCCGGGGCCTCACCCTTCGGTGCCGGGCCCCGGCGACTATGGCGTCCCACCTCGCGTCTCAGCTCCCCGCGCTCGCGGAATCGGCTCCACTGGCGGACACCCTATCGGCAGACGCCCCGCCACCCGCCGGATGCGGGCCCGTCTCCGCCCGCGCCCCCGGGTTCGACGCGGTCTCCGCTCGCCCGCCCTGCGGCTCCGCCGCCTTCCTCCGCCCGCTGTCCGCCAGTAGCTGCCGGAACGACATGGCGACCGTCTCCGGGTACTCCATCATCGCCACGTGCCCCGCGTCCGGGAGCGTCACCAGACGGGAGTCGCGGAAGGAGCGGGCCGCCTTCTGGGCCATGCGGAAGCCGATGAGCTGGTCCCGTCCGCCGTAGATGAGGAGCGTGGGGGCGAGCACCCGCTCGGCCTGACGCCACAGCGCGTGCTGACCGCCCAGCGTGTAGGCGTTGACGATGCCGCGCGCGGAGCGGGCCATGGCGTCCCAGAAGTACGGCAGTTGCAGCCGCCGTTCCATCTCCTCCACCGCGTGCCGGAAGCCGTCCGGCGTCACCCGGCCCGGATCCCCGTAGCAGAGCGCGAGCACGCCCCGCACCCGCTGCTCCGCCGTCCAGCCGGTCGTGTACCGGGTGAAAAGCCGGGCCACGCCGGGCACCGCCAGCAGCGCGGTCGGCACGGCCGTGCGCTGCACGCGCAACTCCGGCAGCGCGGGCGACACCAGGGTGAGCGTCCGGACGAGGTCGGGCCGGACGGCGGCCACGCGCGTGGCGACCGCGCCGCCGAGCGAGTTGCCGAACAGGTGGACGGGGCCCCTGCCGGAGGCGTCCAGGTAGCGGATGACCGCGCGCGCGTGCCCGGTGATCGAGTAGTCGCCGTCGTCCGGCGGCGGGGAGTCGCCGAAGCCGGGGAGGTCCACGGCCTCGCAGTCGAGGTCCGCGTCGAGCAGCTGCATCAGCGCCGACCAGTTCTGCGAGGAACCGCCGAGACCGTGCACGAACAGCGCGGGCTGAAGCCCTTCGCGCACGGGCGGCCGCGCGCGAACGGTCAGCGAGATGCCGGGCAGTTGGACCGACCTGAGCCGCTCGCCCTCCGCGACCCTCACGGGCGCCACCTTCGGGAGCACGTTGGTGGTCGGCACGTACGGCATCTCGGTCGAAGACATGCGGCAATGTTACGAGACGATCACGCCACGGTTCATGTGTTCGCCCTCACAGGCACGTGCGGTCTCACCGAATCCGCACAGAACCGCATCCGCGCAGGAGTGATCCCACGCGTGCGCGCGGATATACGCAGAGGTGACCACACATCCGCACACACGATCCCACCGGATCGGCACGACCGCCGGACCGGCACGAACCACACCGCCGGACCGGCACCACCGCCGGATCGGACCACTACACCGCCGTCGGCCCCGCCGCCGCGCGGCCGGACGGCGTCAGGGGTGCGCACCGCGTGACGATCCGGACGCGGATCGCATAGCGTCCGGATCGGGTGTCTCCTAGGCTCGTAAAGAGGGCACCCGCGTGTGGCCCCTGCTGCTTCAGGGACGTTCGTAGGAAGGGAGCCCACCATGGCCGTCGACCCCACCGACCCGGAGACGTTCGAGGACGAGGAGACCGCACAGGCCCAGGAGATCGGCGTCGAGGCCCCCGAGGGCGACGCCGCGGAACAGCAGGCGGACATCGCGCCCGAGCGCGACGAGCCGCTGACCCGCGTCGACCCCGACCGGGCCAACGAGGCGGACCTCGTGGAGCAGGCCCGGATCGTCTCGCTCGACGAGGACGACTACCGGTGAGCCGGCGCCGCTGAAACCTCCGGCTCACCACCGGACGCCGTGCGGCTTGCCGTCGAGCAGGAACGAGGCCGATCCTTGCCCGCTGTGCACCTGTTTCAAACCTTCTGCGTCGTTTTCATAGCCGTCCGGTCCGTGAAATTCTGCGCTCGCACCGCGCACAGCACGGTTACCGAAAAGTACGATGGCCGCGCGGCGCACACCGCATGTGGACGATCTTGGGAGGCGGCGTGACAGCCATCGAGCAGACAGAGGCGGCACGCCCACGAGGTACGCGCCTGCCGCGCCGTGCCCGCAGGAACCAGCTTCTGGGAGCCGCCCAGGAAGTCTTCGTGGCCCAGGGGTACCACGCGGCCGCGATGGACGACATCGCCGAGCGCGCCGGGGTCAGCAAGCCGGTGCTCTACCAGCACTTCCCCGGCAAGCTCGACCTCTATCTCGCCCTGCTGGACCAGCACTGCGAGTCCCTCATCCAGTCCGTGCGCAGCGCGCTCGCGTCGACGACCGACAACAAGCAGCGCGTACGGGCGACCATGGACGCGTACTTCGCGTACGTCGAGGACGACGGCGGCGCGTTCCGCCTGGTCTTCGAGTCGGACCTGACCAACGAGCCGGCCGTGCGCGAACGCGTCGACAAGGTGACGAACGAGTGCGCGGAGGCGATCTGCGACGTGATCGCCGAGGACACCGGCCTCTCACGCGCGGAGTCGATGCTGCTCGCGTCCGGTCTCGGCGGCCTCGCCCAGGTGGTGGCCCGGTCCTGGCTGCACAGCGACCGCAGCGTTCCGCGCGACCAGGCGGTCCAGCTGGTGACCTCACTGGCGTGGCGGGGCATCGCCGGTTTCCCGCTGCACGGCACCGAGCACCAGCACCACTGAGCGGTTCCGGTTCCGTTCCCGCCCGCTGTTCGCTACCGGCGTGCCCGGGCAGAGCGTGCCGGTCCCCTCACCGGGCTAATGTGTGCTGGGTACGGCGCGGACGTCCGCGCACTTCACTGACCGTCGGAGGGACATAGCCGTGGAGGTCAAGATCGGCGTGCAGCACGCGCCGCGCGAGATCGTTCTGGAGAGCGGTCAGAGCGCCGAAGAGGTCGAGCGCGTGGTGGCCGAGGCACTGGCCGGCAAGTCGCAGCTGCTCAGCCTCGTGGACGAGCACGGCCGCAAGGTGCTGGTCCCGGCCGACCGTCTCGCGTACGTCGAGCTGGGCGAGCCGGCCCCGCGCAAGGTGGGCTTCGGCGCGCTGTAGCCGGACCCGAGCACGACCCGAGCACAGGAGCCCGGCGGTTTTCAGAACCGCCGGGCTCCGGCGTTCCCGGAGGCCCCCGGCTTCACGAACGGCTCACAACTCGCGCACAGGGGAGGATTGCATTCCGCAGGCCACGGGTAGGACGGGCTACGACCGATCAGGGCAGACCGGCCGTGTGGAAGGACCCCGACATGCTCCTGGAAGCGCTCAGCTCCGCGATCCTCGGCCTGGCCCTGTCGTGGGCCCTGGCCCGTCGCCTGCCGCACCGCCTTCCGGCCCGCCCGCTCGTCCTGTCCACGGGGATCGCCGGCGCCCTCTTCGGCGCCTTCGTCACGCACGGCGCGCTGGAGGCCGGGGGCATTCTGCTGGTCCTGGCCGGTGCGGCGATCGTCTCGGCGGCGTCGCTGTCGCTGCTGGTGCGCCCGTCGGGAAGACTCCGCCGCCGCTCGGCGACGGCCTGAACGACCGCCGCCGCGATCGCCTGCGGCGGGCGGTCCACCTCCGCGGCAGGCCCGCAGCCGCACCGTCCGCAGGCCGCGGCGGACACACGACGCGGCGATGACGTCCGTGCCCTGCGCACCGATGGACGGCCGCCCGTGACGCCACCGCTGCCCGCCGACCGCACCCGTCGGCCGCCGCCGACCGCCCGACCGCCTCGATCCGTCACAACCCACCGGCCGCCGCCCACCGGCCGCCGCCGACCGCGCGGGCGAAGCCCCAGGGGCCTCCGCCCGACCCCACCGCAATGGAGCGGACCGCCGTCCGACCGTACGGCCATCGGACCGAACCGCCGTCCGACCAAACTGCCGTCGGGCCAAACCGCCATCCGGCCCAAGCACCATCCGGCCCAACCGCCGTCCGGCCCACCGCCCCCGAACCGCCTAAGCCGCCAGCCCCAACGCGGCCATCCGCTTCGTGTGGGCCTCCGTGATGCGGGAGAACATCCGGCCCACCTCCGCGAGATCGAAGCCGTCGGCGACGCCGCCCACCAGCATCGTGGACAGGGCGTCGCGGTCCGCGACCACCCGCTGGGACTGCGACAGCGCCTCGCCCATCAGCCGCCGCGCCCACAGCGCGAGCCGCCCGCCCACACGCGGGTCGGCGTCGATCGCCGCACGCACCCGGTCGACGGCGAAGCCGGCGTGGCCGGTGTCGTCCAGAACCGCCAGCACCAGGGACCGGGTGTCGGAGTCCAGCCGTACCGCCACCTCGCGGTAGAAGTCACTGGCGATCGAGTCGCCGACGTAGGCCTTGACCAGGCCCTCCAGCCAGTCCGACGGCGCCGTCTGCTTGTGGAAGCCGTCCAGCGCGGCCACGAACGGCTCCATCGCCGCCGTCGGCTCCTCGCCGATCTCGGTGATCCGGTCCCGCAGCCGCTCGAAGTGATGGAACTCCGCCGACGCCATCTTCGCCAGCTCCGCCTTGTCCTCCAGGGTCGGCGCCAGCTTGGCGTCCTCCGCGAGCCGCTCGAACGCCGCGAGTTCCCCGTACGCGAGCGCGCCGAGCAGGTCCACGACCGCGGCCCGGTACTGCGGATCGGCGGAGGCGGTCGCCCAGTCCTGGGCGGCGATCCCCGTGTGGGCGGCGGACTCGTCGGGGCTGTCGGAGGCGTTCTCGGGCCTGTCAGAGGTGGTCATGCAGCGCACAATAGCCCGCTCACCGCACGGCGGAAGTCCCTGGTCACCAGTGGGACGACGCAGACGCGCGGGACCGCCGGAATCGGTACGGGCACGACACCCGGCGGACCGGGTCGGCAGGTGTGACGACCACAACGTGACCGAATCGGCCATCGCGTGTGCGCCAATCCGGGGTATGGTGGTAATGCGCCTGCTGAGTACGCCAGCGGAATCGGACGTATCTCGACAGGCCGCACGTATGAGGATGCCCGGTCGGTGGCCCGATCGGCTCCGACCCGACAGCTCTCCCTGACCGTACGGCACAGTGCGTACGACGATCGGAGGGACCCCTCAGCGGTACGAACGCTAGAGCGTCGGAAGTGGTCCCGTGCCACACGGCCCGACCGAACACGGCGGCCGACGTCCCCGGCACGGTCCGACACGACCCCCGCGCTCGCCTCGCACCGCACACACAGAAGAGGCAGCACCCTGACTACGACGTTTCGATCCCTCGGAATCCTGCCCGAGACCGCCGAGGCCCTGGAGGCCGTCGGCATCGTCACCCCCTTCCCCATCCAGGAGATGACGCTTCCCGTCGCCCTCTCCGGCAAGGACGTCATCGGCCAGGCCAAGACCGGCACGGGCAAGACGCTGGGCTTCGGCCTCCCGCTCCTCGACCGCGTCACCGTCCCCGCCGACGTCGAGGCCGGCCGCGCCGAGCCCGAGGACCTCACCGACGCCCCGCAGGCGCTCGTCGTCGTCCCCACGCGCGAGCTGTGCACCCAGGTCACCAACGACCTGCTGACCGCGGGCAAGGTGCGCAACGTCCGCGTCCTCGCGATCTACGGCGGCCGTGCCTACGAACCCCAGGTCGAGGCACTCAAGAAGGGCGTCGACGTCGTCGTCGGCACCCCCGGCCGACTCCTGGACCTCGCGGGCCAGAAGAAGCTCGACCTCAAGCACATCAAGTCGCTCGTCCTGGACGAGGCCGACGAGATGCTCGACCTGGGCTTCCTGCCCGACGTCGAGAAGATCATCAACCTGCTTCCGGCCCGCCGCCAGACCATGCTGTTCTCGGCCACCATGCCGGGCGCCGTCATCGGCCTGGCCCGCCGCTACATGTCGCAGCCGACGCACATCAGCGCCACCGCGCCGGACGACGAGGGCGCGACGGTCGCGAACATCAAGCAGTTCGTCTACCGCGCGCACAACATGGACAAGCCCGAGATGGTCGCGCGCATCCTGCAGGCCGACGGCCGGGGACTGGCCATGGTCTTCTGCCGCACCAAGCGCACGGCGGCCGACATCGCCGAGCAGCTCCAGCGCCGCGGGTTCGCCTCCGGCGCGGTCCACGGCGACCTCGGGCAGGGCGCCCGCGAGCAGGCGCTGCGCGCGTTCCGCAACGGCAAGGTCGACGTCCTCGTCTGCACCGACGTCGCCGCCCGCGGCATCGACGTCGAGGGCGTGACGCACGTCATCAACTACCAGTCGCCGGAGGACGAGAAGACGTACCTGCACCGGGTGGGCCGTACGGGCCGCGCGGGCGCCAAGGGTACGGCGATCACCCTGGTCGACTGGGACGACATCCCGCGCTGGCAGCTCATCAACAAGGCGCTGGACCTCGACTTCGCCGACCCGCCGGAGACGTACTCCACCTCCCCGCACCTCTTCTCCGACCTCGGCATCCCCGAGGGCACCAAGGGCGTCCTGCCGCGCGCGGAGCGCACCCGGGCCGGCCTGGCGGCCGAGGAGATGGAGGACCTGGGCGAGCCGGGCGGGCGGGGTGGCCGCGGACGCGGCACCCGAGGCGGCCGTGACGGCAGGGACAGCAGGGACGGGCGCGACAGCCGTGACGGCCGTCAGAGCCGCGACGAGTCCCGCTCCGACGACGGCGAGCGCGCGGGAACGCCGCGCCGCCGCCGTCGGATGCGAGGCGGTACGCCGCTCACCGAGACGCCCGCGTCGGCTCCGGTCACCGCCGAGCCCACCGCCACCGCGGAGGTCACGGCCGAGGAGCTGACCGCTCCCCGGACCCTGCGCCGCCGTCGCCGCACCCGCGGCGGCACCCCGGCGGAAGCGACGGCGACGGTCGCGGCAGCGGTCGAGACCCCGGCCGCCGAGGCCGCACGGACCGCCGTGGAGACGGCCGAGGGCCCGTCCGCCGCCGTGGACGCCGACGAGACCGCGGCGAAGCCGCGCCGCCGTCGCGTCCGCAAGACGGCTCAGGCGTCCGCCGCCCCCGCCGAGACGGCCGGGGCCGCAGAGGCGACCGCCGCGTCCGCCCCGCAGGCGACGCAGCCGGCGGAGACGGTGGAGACGGTGGAAACCACGGCGCGCCGCCGCACCCGCAAGACGACAGCGACCACGGCCCCCGAGGCCGCCGTCGAGACGGCCGAGGGCGCCGAGGCCAAGCCGAGGACCCGCCGCACCCGCAAGACGGCAGCGACCACGACCGCCCCCGAGGCCGCCGAGGCGACGGCCGAGGCAGCGGAGGCCACGGAGGCACCCGCCGCCAAGCCGCGCCGTACCCGCAAGGCAGCCGCGGCCGCCCCGGAGGCCACCGCCGAAGCCGCCGTCGACACTGCCGAGGGCGCCGAGGCCAAGCCCAAGGTCCGCCGCACCCGCAAGACGGCAACGGCCGCCCCCTCCCCCGAGGCGACGACCGAGACCGCTCAGGCAGCGGAGGCCAAGCCGAAGCGCACCCGCAAGACCGCGGCAGCGACCACGGCCACGGATGCGGCCACGGCACCGTCGGAGACGGCGACGGCCGCCGGCGACGCCGCCGAGGCCAAGCCGAAGGCCCGCCGCACCCGCAAAACCGCCGCGACCGCCCCGGCCGCCGCCCCCGAGGCGACCGCCGGGATCCCGGCGCAGTCCACGCAGGAGCCGGAGGCGAAGCCGCGCCGCCGGATCCGCAAGGCGACGGTCGCCGCGGAGCCCAGCGACGGCTGATCCACGCGAGCACCCGTACGACGGCCCGGTCCCACCCCGCGTGGGACCGGGCCGTCGGCGTTCCCGCTACCCTGCCCCGGGTGAGCACCCCGACGCCTCCCGCACCGCCCTCCGACGCCCACGCCCGCTTCCTGCGCACCGCCCGCGGGGACTTCGCCGTCGTCGACGTGCCCGCGGCCCCCGGCGTCGAGCCGAAGGGCGTCGCGCTCCTGCTGCCCGGGTTCACCGGCAGCAAGGAGGACTTCCGCCTGATGCAGGGACGGCTCGCGGAGCGCGGATACCGCACCGTCGCCGTGGACGGCCGCGGACAGTTCGAGTCGGACGGACCGGTCGACGACGAAACCGCTTACGGGCAGCGCGAGTTGGCGCTGGACGTCCTCGCACAGGCACAGGCGCTCGGCACCGCGCCGGTGCATCTGCTCGGGCACTCCCTGGGCGGCCAGATCGCGCGGGCGGCGGTGCTGCTCGACCACTGCCCGTTCCGCTCGCTGACGCTCATGTCGTCGGGCCCCGCGCAGATCTCCGTCTCTCAGCAGCAGCGCGTGAAGCTGCTGCACGACGCCCTCTCCGCGATGACGATGGCCGAGGTGTGGGAGGCGATCGGGGCCATGGGACCGCCGGAGGAGGTCGGCGGTCCGGCACGCGGCATCGGCGGCCCCGAGCTGCTGCGCCGCCGCTGGCTGGGCAACAGGCCCGCGCAGTTGCTGGCCACGGGCCGGCAGCTGTGCACCGAGCCGGACCGGGTCGCCGAGCTGGCCGCCGTACCGCTTCCCGTCCATGTGCTGTCGGGCGAGCGCGACGACACCTGGCCGCTGCCGCTCCTCGACGAGATGGCGGACCGGCTGGGCGCGCGCCGCACCGTCGTCAAGGGAGCCGAGCACTCGCCGAACGCGGACCGCCCGCTTCCGACGGCCCGGGCCGTCGCCGACTTCTGGGACGCCCACGCCCCCACGACCGCACCCCGCACCGCCGCCGACGACGCCGAAGACCCCACCACCCCCGCCGCTTGACGCCGCCCGTACGGCCGTCGGCCGTCGGCCCGTATTGCCAGTACCGCTGGTACCGCTCAGTACTGCGTCTGCAGGTGCTCCCAGAACCCGTCCCGCAGCGCCCGCCGCAGGTCGGCCTGGCCGCGCAGGGAGTACTGGAGCATGCCCTCCGCCTCCACCAGCAGGTCCTGGTCCACCGAGCCCGGCAGATAGGGGTGCCCGGGCAGGAGCTCGACCAGGGCGTCCCGGCCCCGTGCCGCGAGCCACTTCGCCGAGATCTGCGCGCCGATGAAGCGGACGTCCTCGCGGGTGGGGCGGGCGGCGGCGGTGGCCTCGTAGGCGGCGGCCGTGCGCCGGGCGACGTACGGCTTGAAGAAGTCGAGGTCGAGGGTGCGCTGGCTGTCGACCTCCCACAGCAGCGGCTCGGCCTGGTTGCGGCCCTCGGGCGCCTCGATGCCCCACAGGTGCACCCGCGCCCCGTAGCCCTGCGCCGCCTCGACCGCCGAGACCAGGTCCTCGTCGCCGCCGAGGAGGGCCGCGTCGCTGATGGCGCGATGCCGGGCGAGGGACTCCAGGTCGGTGCGGATGAGGGAGTCGACGCCCTTCTGCTGGTTGTTGGCGTTGAGATTGCCGAGGCGGACCTTGACGTCCGGCAGTTCGGCGATGGTCTGCTGCTCGGCTGTGTGGATGCGGCGGCGGGCGCCGTCGTACCAGTAGACCCGCAGCAGCCGGCTGTCGGCGAAGATCGTGCGGGCCCGGTCGATGAGCGCGTCGATGAGCCCCTCGGCGTCCAGGTCGAACGCCCGCCGGTCCTCGGTGCCGGCGACGAGCCGTCCCGCGGCGGCGTAAAGGTACCCGGCGTCGACGAAGATCGCGTGGGTCGAGGGCGTCTTGGCCACCTCGGCGAGCATCCGCTGGAGCAGCTCGTTCGTGCGGTCGATGCGGGCGGCCAGGGCCGCGAGGTCGTCGTTCATCATCACCCATTGTTCCGGTGGTCACGCTGCGAACACAACCGGTCCCGGTTAGTCTCGAACGAGCAGCTTACCGGTCAGTAATTAGTCGTTCGAAAAATTTATTTAGCATAGGGAATGTTCGTAACAGTCGGCCTGTTGCATACGTATGGAACCCGGGGCACTTCCGCCGCACGGGACTCCACCCAGTAGTTCTCCTCAGGAGGATGACCAGACGAAGGGAGAAGCCCCATGCGCTTCGAAATCATGCGCCTCGACGACGTCGACGGCACGCCCGTCGACACCACCGTCGTGGACGCGGCCTCCGTCAACCGGATCGTGCAGCAGGCTGCCGCCATCGGCCAGCGCCTGTGGATCCGCCCGGCCGGGACCCCGGCCTCGTAACGCGGATCGTACTCTCACACACTTCGCGGCCCTCACCGGGAGCCTTTCCGGTGAGGGCCGCGCTGTATGCGCCGGGGACGGCGGGGTCAGCCGCCGGCCCGGATCACCTGCGTCACGCCGTTGATGATCTGCTGCACGGCGATCGCGGAGAGCATCATGCCCGCGAGCCGTGTCACGAGCACCACGCCGCCGTCCTTGATGACCCGGATGATCAGCAGCGAATAGCGCATCACCAGCCACAGCACGACGTGGATGGCGAGGATCGCCGACCACACCGACAGCTGTGTGGCGGCGCTGTCGGCCTTCTGGACGGCGAGGATGACCGACACGATCGCGCCCGGCCCGGCCAGCAGCGGCATCCCGAGCGGTACGAGGGCGACGTTGACGTCCTTGGTCTGCTTGGGCTCGTCCGTCTTGCCGGTGAGCAGGTCGAGCGCGATCAGCAGGAGCAGCAGCCCGCCCGCGATCATCAGCGCGGGCACGGAGACGTGCAGATAGGCGAGGATCTGGTGCCCGAGCAGCCCGAAGACGGTGATCACGCCGCCGGCGACGCACACGGCCTGGAACGCCATCCGCCGCTGCACCTTGGCGGGCCGCCCGGAAGTCAGGGCGAGGAAGATCGGGGTGATCCCTGGGGGATCCATGATGACGAAAAGGGTGACGAAGAGGGAGCCGAAGACGGCGACGTCGAACATAAGGGTGGTACTGGCCTTGCGCTGAGGAATGAGAAGGGGGAACGGGGGCGGGCGCGGCACAACGCCGTGCGCCTCGGTCAGGCCCCGCCGGTCCCCGGCACCGGGAACGCCCCGGTCGCGCGCCGCGTGATCTCGCCGTACACCTCGGGGTCGGTGGTGTACTCGCCGAGCACACAGGTCTTGCGGCTGCCGTGGTAGTCGCTGGAGCCGGTGACGAGCAGCCCCAGTTCCTTGGCCAGGCCGCGCAGCCGCGCCCGGGTGTCCGGGTCGTGGTCCATGTGGTCGACCTCGATGCCGTCGAGCCCGGCGGCGGCCAGCTCGGCGATCACCGCATCCGGCACCGTACGGCCCCGCTTGGATGCGGCCGGGTGCGCGAACACGGCGACGCCCCCGGCATCCTTGATCAGCCGGATCGCCTCGAAGGGGTCGGTCTCGTGCTTCTCCACGAAGGCCCGCCCGCCGTCTGCCAGCCACTCCTGGGTGAACGCGTCGCCCACGGTCTCCACGACGCCCAGCTCGACCAGCGCGGAGGCGACGTGCGGCCGTCCGACCGAGCCGTCGCCGGCGATCCGCGCGACCTGCTCCCAGGTGACCGGCACGCCGAGCGCGTTCAGCTTGGCGATCATGCCCTTGGCCCGCGGCACTCGGTCGTCGCGCACCAGCTCACGCTCGGCGAGCAGCGCGGGCTCCTCGGCGTCGAAGAGGTAGGCGAGCATGTGCATGCTGACACCGGACAGACGGCAGGACAGCTCGGCGCCGGTGACGAGGGTCAGCCCCTCCGGCAGGGCGGCGAGTGCCTCGGCGTGGCCGCGGGTGGTGTCGTGGTCGGTGAGGGCGACGACGTCGAGCCCCGCGGCGGCGGCGTGTCGCACCAGCTCGGCGGGGGTGTCCGTCCCGTCGGACGCGGTGGAGTGGGTGTGCAGGTCTATGCGCACGACACGGACTCCAAGCGGTGGGACGGGCAGCGGGCGGGGGACGAGCACTCAGGATAGCCGCCCGCCGGTCACCTCCGTGTCACACCCGCTCGCCGGGAGCGCCCCCTACGCGTGGCTCCACCGGGCGGCCTCCCGCCACGCGTGCGCCCCCACGCCGCCTACGGATGCAGCAACCGCGGCGACAACGCCCCGCACGGCACCAGTTCCAGCTCCGCCCCGGCCTCCCGGACGTCCGTCAGCACCAGTTCGTCGTACATCAGCAGCCCCGACTGCTCGGGCCAGACGACCGCCCACAGCCACAGCCCGAGCGCCTCGCCCGCGAAGACCGCGCGGTCGTCCGGCGTGCCGGAGACCAGCCAGAGGGGGGTGGGACGGCCGGCGGCGAGGACCTTGGCCTGGGGCGGCTTGCCGACGTCCATGTACGGGCCCGGGTCCGGGCCGTCGATGCCCGCGTACCGCGCGCCGAGGCCGACGCCGAGCTCCTCGGCGACCAGGATCAGCTCCCCTATGCCGCCGAGCGGCCCGGGGCCGGAGCAGGCCACTGCCGTGGCGCGGCCGCCGCTGCGGTCGTCGCCGGCACAGGCCACGCCCGTGAACAGCCAGCCGACCGGCAGCGGCCACGGCATCCACACCGGTACCTGCGTGCGATGCACCACGACGCTGAGGGCCTCGACGCTGGGCGGGATCACGGGCTGCAGCGGATGCACGGCGCCGTGGACATCGCACTGCCAGGAATCGGCGAAGAGTCCGGGAGCCCTGACCCGGCCACCACACTTCGGGCAACTGGGTTCGCCCCTCATAGGGCTCCACGGTCCTACCCAAGTCCCGTCCCGTCAAGGACGATCACCCGTCCGGGGGAAACCCGGGCCGAGCGGCGGTACGGGTGACGTTCCTCACCTCCGGCGACCGCTCGCTCGGGCGCCGGGTCAGTCCAGCGGGACGGACCGGCGGGCCGGGTCGCGCAGGTCGGTGCCGTGCGTCAGCCACCGCTCCTGGAGGGCCGCGGCACCGTGCACGCGCTTCCAGGCGGCCTCGTTCGGGGTCATCGGCAGCAGCGGCAGGAACCGCACGGGGTCGAGCGGCGGGTCCAGCTCCAGGTCCTCGACCAGGCCGCCGGGCTCGGCCACCAGCACGGAGGTGAAGGGAGCGCCGGGCCACAGCGGCTCGCCGACGTCCAGTGACGCGCCCGGCGCCACGACGACGCCCTCGACCTGCGGGGAGGCGGCGAGCACGGCGAGCGGGCGGAGCACCTTGTCGGTGTCGGCGCGCCCCGCGCGGACCGACAGGACCAGTTCGGCGCGCGGCCCCGCCACCGGGTCGGCGACCAGGGCCGTGGGGTCGGACATGGGCTGGGCGGACATGCCGAGCGTGGCGTAGCGGACGACGTCCCCCTCCTGGAAGCGGAGCACCTCGATGCGGTCGGTGCCGAGGAAGGTGACCGCGGCGCGGGCGTCCGGCTCGCCGAGCGCGGTGCGCAACCGGGCCTCGACCAAAGGAAGAACGTCAGCCATGCGGTGAGCATAGAACTCGTCAGGAGCGGGCAAAGCAGCACCTTGACACTTCAGTCGGCTGATACTCTTGGCCGGTGTTCGGGCAGCGCGCCAAGGCCCCTGGCAGGCCGTCGAGGCACTGAGGGAGCCGCGTTCCCGTCCGACGCCTGAAGACTCCCCTGCGGGGAACACCCCGTATCAGGGGGAATGGCTCGTCCCTCACGAGGGACCGACCGGAGGAGGTGGGGCTGTCATGGATCGAAGTCGACCGTGCAGTAGCACCCGCTCTTCCGGCCACTGACGGCCACTGACGTAGCTGCTTGGCTCTGGCCCGCCGCCGCCTTTCGCTCACGCGTCTTCACACGGAAGAGCACTTCGTTCGTTCTGCCTGATCTGTCTGACTGTTCTGTTGATCTGCATCAGCAGCTGAATCAGTAGCGAAGCTCGCCACCGCGACGGTGCGGTGCTCCCCGCTTTGTGGACGTGCCAAACCTCCTTCCCGTGCGCGATGTCGGGAAGACCCGCAGGACGTCCCCATTCCGGGCAGTTCCACCCGCCGCCGGCGGCCTTTCGTTGCTCGCGAAGGAGCCTGCCATGTCGATGATCCGTGACCTGCGCGCCGCGGTCCGGCCCTCGCGTCCCGCGCTGCGCAAGGAATCCGGCGCGTACGACACCACGCGCGACCCCCGCTCCACCAGCGCCGTCGTCGACTGCGCCGTCTACCGCGACGGCACCCGCGTCGAGACGGCGGGGCCGCTCACCCCGCACGAGGCGATGCGTCAGGTGCGGCGCGACGGCGGCTTCGTCTGGATCGGGCTGCACGAGCCGACCGAGGCCGAATTCGCCGGAATCGCCGGGGAGTTCGGGCTGCACCCGCTCGCCGTCGAGGACGCGGTGCAGGCCCACCAGCGGCCCAAGCTGGAGCGGTACGACGACTCGCTGTTCACCGTCTTCAAGACCATCCACTACGTCGAGCACGACGAACTCACCGCCAGCAGCCAGGTCGTGGAGACCGGCGAGGTGATGTGCTTCACCGGCCGGGACTTCTTCATCACCGTCCGGCACGGTGGCAAGGGCTCGCTGCGGGCGCTGCGGCACCGGCTCCAGGACGACCCCGAGCTGCTCGCCAAGGGCCCCTCGGCCGTGCTGCACGCCATCGCCGACCACGTCGTGGACGGCTACGTCGCGGTCGCCGACGCGGTGCAGGACGACATCGACGAGGTGGAGACCGAGGTGTTCTCCCCGGGCCGCAAGGGCGCACCGCGCGGTACGGACGCCGGCCGGATCTACCAACTCAAGCGCGAGGTGATGGAGTTCAGGCGGGCGGTGCAGCCGCTGATGCGTCCGCTGCAGCTGCTCAGCGAGCGGCCGATGCGGCTGATCGAGCCGGACATCCAGAAGTACTTCCGGGACGTCGCCGACCACCTGGCCCGGGTGCAGGAGCAGGTGACCGGCTTCGACGAGCTGCTCAACTCCATCCTCCAGGCCAACCTCGCGCAGGCGTCCGTCGCGCAGAACGAGGACATGCGCAAGATCACGTCGTGGGCCGCGATCATCGCCGTGCCGACGATGGTGTGCGGGGTGTACGGGATGAACTTCGACTACATGCCTGAGCTGCGCTGGAGGTTCGGCTACCCGCTGGTGCTCGGCGTCACCGCGATGATCTGTTTCGGGATCCACCGCACCCTCAAGCGCAACGGCTGGCTGTGAGGGCGGCCCGGATAGTCTGGGTCCCATGACTGGTGAGCTGCTCGACCGGGCCCTCGTCGAGGAGGCCACGAAGAAGTCCGGCCTGATCTGGGTCAAGGGCTCCGGCGTGCCGGCCGCGCGGGCGCTGTGGCATGTGTGGCACGACGGCGCCGCGTACGTCGTCGGCGACGGTCCGGGGGAGCAGCCGCTGCCGGGGCTGGTGGGCGGGGCGAGCGCCGAGGTGACGGTCCGCAGCAAGGACAAGGGCGGCCGGCTGGTCTCCTGGACGGCGCGCGTGGAGGAGCCCGCCGCCGGGTCCGAGGAGTGGGAGGCGGCCGTCGCCGAGTTGAAGGGCAAGCGGCTCAACGCCCCCGACGGCGAGGCGATGACGGAACGCTGGCGACGCGAGTGCCGGGTGGTGCGGCTGGCGCCGACCGGTGAGACGCACCCGCTGCCGCAGGGCTCGCTGGCCGCCGCGCCGGCGTCGACGCCGGCCACGACGCGCGAACCGATCCCGGCGGGGCTGCCCCGGCTCCTGAGGAAGCGCCGGCGCAAGTAGCCGGGCCGGCCGCTCAAGTCGTCGGCAGCTGGCGGCCGTAGTCGACCGTCTCCTCCTTCGCCGGCTGCTTCAGCTCGAAGTCCTTGCCCCACTCGGAGAAGCGGAGCGTGCCCGCGCCGCCCGCGCGCACCAGCCGCAGCGGATACGGGGTGCCCTCCAGGGAGACGTCGAGCGTGCCGCCGGCGCCCTCGTCGCCGGTGATGCGGACGGTGCGCACACCGGACTGCTCGTGGCGGCCGTCGGTCTTCAGGGCGCCGTGCAGGGTGAGCAGGCCGTCGAGGAGCTGGTCCTTGTCGGTGAAGCCGCTGAACCTCTTGTACGAGGGGTCGCCCTCGGGCACCTTCACGTACTTGCCCTCCAGCTTGCCCGCCGCCGCCTCGGAGTCGCCCTCCTCGCCGTCGCTCCAGAACTCCGCGTCGGCCATCAGGAACAGCTCCTCGCCGACCCGCAGCAGCCGGAAGGTGGCCCCCTCCGCGGTGACCGACCCGGTGCCGCCGTCGCCCTTCAGGCGCATGTCGAGGGAGTAGGTGTTCTTGCCGGCGACCACGGTCCCGGACAGGTGCACGGCCTCGGCGGACGCCGCCGCCTTCCGCGTCCGGGTCTGGATCTGCTCGGGCGGCAGCTTGCCGACCCCGTTCGTGCCCGCGTCGGGGTCCTCGCTGCTGCACCCTGTCAGCCCCGTTCCGGTCACGGCCAGTGCGCACATCGCGCTCACCAGTGCGGCCCGGCGGAGACGGCCGTGGAGCATCGCGGTCACAGGTGGGACTGCCTTTCCGATCGGTGGTCCTGGGCGGCGTACGGCAGCGTACCGGGGCCAGGTGAAGCGGGCGGAGCCAGTCCGTCCGGACCGTTCTCCGGGGCGGAGCCGATCAGTACCGGCTAGCCTGAAGCCCACGCAAGCGGGCAATCGGAACAAGACAGACACCCGTGGGAGAAGGAGGCGCGGTCATGGCAGCGGGCGCCCCCCGGATCTTCGTCTCGCACCTGGCCGGTGTCGCCGTCTTCGACCCCAACGGCGACACCGTGGGCCGGGTGCGCGAGCTAGTCGTCATGCTGCGCGTCGGCCGACGGCCCCCGCGGCTGCTCGGCCTGGTCGTCGAACTGGCCACCCGCCGCCGGATCTTCCTGCCCATGACCCGGGTCACCGGCATCGAGTCCGGCCAGGTCATCACCACCGGCGTGCTCAACGTCCGGCGCTTCGAACAACGCCCCACCGAGCGCCTCGTCTTCGGGGAACTGCTCGACCGGCGCGTCACGCTGGTCGAGACCGGCGAGGAGGTCACCGTCCTGGACCTGTCGGTGCAGCAGCTGCCCGCCCGGCGCGACTGGGAGATCGACCGCGTCTTCGTCCGCAAGGGCCGCAGGGGCGGCGCGTTCCGGCGGGCCAAGGGCGAGACGCTGACGGTGGAGTGGTCCGCGGTCACCGGGTTCTCGCTGGAGGAGCACGGGCAGGGCGCCGAGAGCCTGCTCGCCACCTTCGAGCAGCTGCGCCCCGCCGACCTCGCCAACGTCCTGCACCACCTCTCCGCCAAGCGGCGCGCCGAGGTCGCCTCCGCCCTGGACGACGACCGGCTCGCCGACGTGCTGGAGGAGCTGCCGGAGGACGACCAGATCGAGATCCTCGGCAAGCTGAAGGAGGAGCGGGCCGCCGACGTCCTGGAGGCCATGGACCCCGATGACGCCGCCGACCTGCTCGCCGAGCTGCCCGAGGAGGAGAAGGAGCGCCTGCTGAGCCTGATGCAGCCCTCCGACGCCGCCGACATGCGCCGCCTGATGGCGTACGAGGAGCACACCGCGGGCGGTCTGATGACGACCGAGCCGATCGTGCTGCGTCCCGACGCCACCGTCGCCGACGCCCTCGCCCGGGTCCGCAACCCCGACCTCTCCCCCGCCCTCGCCGCCCAGGTCTACGTCTGCCGCCCGCCCGACGAGACGCCGACCGGCAAGTACCTGGGCACCGTCCACTTCCAGCGGCTGCTGCGCGACCCCCCGTACACGCTGGTCAGCTCGCTCGTCGACGACGATCTCCAGACGCTCGCGCCCGGGGCGGCGCTGCCGCTGGTCGCCGGGTTCTTCGCGACGTACGACATGGTCGCGGCGCCCGTCGTGGACGAGTCGGGTTCGCTGCTGGGGGCGGTGACGGTGGACGACGTGCTGGACCACATGCTGCCCGAGGACTGGCGGGAGACGGAGTTCCACTTCGACCAGGACGTCGAGGGGGCGGTCGCCGATGGCGCCTGAGCGCGAGGCGTGGCGCGAGACGGGCCGGGAGCGGGTACCGGCGGGCGCCACCGCCACCACGCGCAGCCGCCCCCGGCTGGACCAGCCGCGCCCGCCGCGCCGCCGGCTGCTGCCCGAGTGGGACCCGGAGGCCTTCGGCAAGGTGTCGGAGCGGATCGCGCGCTTCCTCGGCACCGGGCGGTTCATCGTCTGGATGACGTTCGCCATCGTGCTGTGGGTGGTGTGGAACGTCTCCGCGCCCGAGGCGCTGCGGTTCGACGAGTACCCGTTCATCTTCCTGACGCTGATGCTGTCGCTGCAGGCCTCCTACGCCGCCCCGCTGATCCTGCTCGCGCAGAACCGGCAGGACGACCGCGACCGGGTCAACCTGGAGCAGGACCGCAAGCAGAACGAGCGCTCGATCGCGGACACCGAGTACCTGACCCGGGAGATCGCCGCCCTGCGCATCGGGCTCGGCGAGGTGGCCACGCGGGACTGGATCCGCTCCGAGCTGCAGGACGTGGTGAAGGAGCTGGAGGACCGGGCGGACGGCAGGCGGGACGGGCGGCGGGTATTCCCGGCCGACCGGTCGGGGGCACGTGACGTAGACGACCGCTGACGGGCTTTCCCGGGTCCCCGCCGCGCGCCGTACCATCGTCCCTATGGCTACGGAAGACGCGGTGCGCGAGGCACTGGCGACGGTGAACGACCCCGAGATCAACCGCCCCATCACGGAACTCGGGATGGTCAAGTCGGTGGAGATCGGTGCGGACGGTGCGGTCGCGGTCACCGTGTACCTGACGGTCTCCGGCTGCCCCATGCGGGACACGATCACTCAGCGGGTGACCGACGCGGTCTCGCGGGTCGAGGGCGTCACGCGCGTCGACGTCACGCTGGACGTGATGAGCGACGAGCAGCGCAAGGAGTTGGCGGCGGCGCTGCGCGGCGGCCAGACCGAGCGGGAGGTGCCCTTCGCCAAGCCGGGCTCGCTGACCCGCGTCTACGCGGTCGCCTCCGGCAAGGGCGGGGTCGGCAAGTCGTCCGTGACCGTCAACCTGGCGGCGGCGATGGCGGCGGACGGGCTGAAGGTCGGTGTCGTGGACGCCGACATCTACGGCCACTCCGTGCCGCGGATGCTCGGCGCGGACGGACGTCCCACCCAGGTCGAGAACATGATCATGCCGCCGTCCGCCCACGGCGTGAAGGTGATCTCCATCGGCATGTTCACGCCGGGCAACGCCCCGGTGGTGTGGCGCGGCCCGATGCTGCACCGGGCGCTGCAGCAGTTCCTGGCGGACGTGTACTGGGGCGACCTGGACGTGCTGCTGCTGGACCTGCCGCCCGGCACCGGTGACATCGCCATCTCGGTGGCCCAGTTGGTGCCGAACGCCGAGATCCTGGTCGTGACGACCCCGCAGCAGGCGGCGGCCGAGGTGGCGGAGCGGGCCGGCTCGATCGCCGTGCAGACCCACCAGAAGATCGTCGGCGTGGTCGAGAACATGTCCGGGCTGCCCTGCCCGCACTGCGGCGAGATGGTCGACGTGTTCGGCACGGGCGGCGGTCAGACCGTCGCCGACGGCCTGACCCGCACGACCGGGGCGAACGTCCCGGTGCTCGGCTCCATCCCGATCGACGTCCGGCTGCGCGAGGGCGGCGACGAAGGCAGGCCGGTGGTGCTCAGCGACCCGGAGTCCCCGGCGGGCGCGGCCCTGCGCGCGATCGCGGGCAAGCTGGGCGGCCGTCAGCGCGGACTGTCGGGGCTGTCGCTGGGGATCACCCCGAAGAACAAGTTCTGACCGGGTTCCGACCGGCCGGACGGACACGGGAAGGGGCGCCGGCGCCGGCGCCCCTTCGTCACGTCCTGCGCGGGACGTACCGCGCGCCCGGTCAGGCGTACTGCGCGATGTCCTTGATCATCGCGAAGCCCAGCCCGTACGCGCTCATCCCCCTGCCGTACGCGCCCACGTGCACCTTGGACTCGGTGGATCCGGCCAGGACCCAGCCGAACTCCGACTCGCGGTAGTGGAACGGGGTGGGGACCCCGTCGACCGGCAGCGACAGCGTCGACCACTCGGGGCCGGCCAGGTCGTCCGCAAGGGCCCAGGCGGTCTCCGTCTGCTGCTCCAGCCAGTCGTCGCGCAGGCTGTGGTCCATCTGGCCGGGCCAGGTGAACGACAGCAGCCCGACGCCCGCGAGCCAGGCCGCGGACGACACCGTGGTCGCCTCCAGTACGCCCGTGCCGTCCGCGGTGCGCCGTACCGGGTGGGCCGCGACGGTCACCACGACCGCGAACCGCTCCCGGTCCTCCGTCCCCTCGTGCCGCACCGTGGGTTCGTCGCCGTGGCCGATGGAGCCGTGCTCCACCGCGCCGTCCGCCGTCGTGCCGACCTGCATCAGCCAGCGCGGTCCCATGAACGCCTCGTCGAGGCCGTACCACGGGAAGGGCGCGCGCAGGTAGCCGTCGACCGCGCGCCAGGCCGAGGGGGCGTGCGATGCGCCCTCCGCGGCCGGCGCCTGCGCGACTGCCCTACTCGTCGTCTCCATGTGCCCGGACGCCTCCTCGCTCTCGTCGGACCGGTCGGCCCGCCCCCCATCGGGCGTACTCGTCCGGTCCGGACAACAACTCGGCAGCATAGCCACCCCGTCCCCGGGCGCCGGGAACACGCCCGTCGGGCGGCGGGGCGTCGCCCCTGCCGCGGGCAGGCTCAGGTGGCGTCGGCGTCGAAGGGCGGGCGGTCGTCGGGCTTCTTCGTCATGTCGACGCGGTCGGCGGCGGGGGCGGCCGGCGCGGCGGTGGCGGAGGAGTCGGCGTCGCGGCCGTGGACCGCGTCGGTGACCTCGGCCATCTCCTTCTTGAGGTCGAAGCCGTTGCGGATTTCCTTGAGCCCCAGGTCGTCGTTGTCCAGCTGCTTGCGCAGGAACGTCTTGGGGTTGAGGTCCTCGAACTCGAAGTCCTTGAACTCCGGGCCCAGTTCCTGCCGGATGTCCTGCTTGGCACTCTCCGAGAAGTCCCGGATCTTGCGGATCGTGCGGGTGACGTCCTGGATGACCTTCGGGAGCTTGTCCGGACCGAAGACGAGCACCGCGAGGACGATGAGCGTCACCAGCTCGAGCGGTCCTATGTCATTGAACACCTGAAAGCTCCTTGCGATGTCCGGCCGGCACCACGGTACCCGCCGATCCCGTCCGACCGGTACTGCCCCGTGCCCCCCGAGTGTGGGCAAGTGGGCGATTCGTCCCCTCTTCCCTTTTCCTGCATGGACGAATGGTCCGGACTGCGAGGTTCGTATGCGTTCGCTCAGCCGTCGCTCGAGCCGAGCACGAGGGAGAGCGTGCGCTCCTCCCCGTCACGGACCAGGGTCAGCTCCAGGCGGTCGCCGGGACGGTGGGCGCGGGTCTTGACGATCAGCTCCTCGCCGGAGTGGACCCGCTGCCCGTTCACCTCGGTGATGACGTCGCCGGGCTCGATGCCGGCCCGGTCGCCGGGGCCGCCGGGGACGACCGGGGGGCCGCCGTCGTTGTCCTTGACGCCGACGCGGGCGCCGTCCCCCGCATAGGCCATGTCGAGGGTGATGCCGATGACGGGGTGGGTCGCCCGGCCGGTGTTGATCAGTTCCTCGGCGACGCGCTTGCCCTGGTTGATGGGGATGGCGAAGCCGAGGCCGATGGAGCCGGACTGGCCGCCGCCCTCCTCGTCGTCCGGGCCGCCGCCGGCCGAGCGGATCGCGGAGTTGATGCCGATGACGCGGGCGCGGGCGTCGAGCAGGGGGCCTCCGGAGTTGCCGGGGTTGATGGGGGCGTCGGTCTGGAGGGCGTCCACGTAGGAGACGTCGCTGTCGTCGCCGCCGGCCGTGATGGGCCGTTCCCGGGCGCTGATGATGCCGGAGGTGACCGTGCCGGCGAGGTCGAAGGGGGCGCCGATGGCGACGACCGGGTCACCGACCTCGACGTTGTCGGAGTTGCCGAGCGGCAGGGGCTTGAGGCCCTTGACGCCCCGGACGCGGACGACGGCGAGGTCGTAGCCGCCGTCCCGGCCGACGATCTCGGCCTCGGCGGTGTCGCCGCTGTGGAAGGTGACGGTTATCTCGCCGTCGTCGTCGGCCGAGTCGACGACGTGGTTGTTGGTGAGGATGTGACCCCGGTCGTCGAGGACGAATCCGGTGCCGGTGCCCTGCCCGCCGGAGCCGTTGACGTGCAGGGTGACCACGCTGGGCAGGGCGCGCGCGGCGATCCCGGCCACGCTGTCCGCGGGCCGCCCGGCGGGCTCCTCACCTGCCTGGGGCAGCTCGATCTGTCCGACGCCGCCGTTGCGCTCCAGATAGGCGCCCACGACACCGCCGACGCCGCCCGACACGAGCGCGATCGCCGCTGCCGCGGCGACGAGCCCCCGCCTGACCCTGGTCCGCCGCTGGTCCCGGGTGAGCACACCGCCGCCGGTCTGCTGGAGGGGGGCGGAGGGGGACACGGGAGCGGCCCAGGGGTCGTAGCGGCGCCAGGGATCCAGGGAGGTGGGGGCGGGGGCGTCGGGGGTGGGTACGGGACCGGGGCCCGGGCCGGCCGTGGTGGGGGCGGAGTCCGACACGGGGCCCGGCGCGAAGGGCGCGGGTGCGGTGAGGGGGGTGGCCGCGTCCGTCGAGGCGGGCGGGAAAGCGCTGTGCGGGGACGGCTCGGGCACACCGTGGGCCGGGGCCGCGCCGGACACCGGCAGGGCGGTTTCCCGGGCGGGTGCGGGGGCGGGGCCGTGCCCGACAGGGGCCGCTTCCGCCGTACCGGGCGGGAAGACGCCGTGCGCAGACGGCTCGGGCACACCGTGGGCCGGGGCCGCGCCGGACACCGGCAGGGCGGGCGCAGGGGCGGGGCCGTGCCCGACGGGGGCCGCTTCCGCCGTGCCGGGCGGGAAGACGCCGTGCGCAGACGGCTCGGGCACACCATGGACCGGGGCCGCGCCGGACACCGGCAGGGCGGTTCCCTGCGCGGGCGTCGTGGCGGGGTGCTGTACGGGCGGGGCGGGCGCCCAGGGGCCCGGTTCGCCATAGGGAGGGGTGCTGTAGGGGTCGGGGTCGTGAAGCGGCCTGGGCCCGTCCTGCGGGGGCACGGCCGCGGGGGCGGTGCCGTCGGAGTCGGGCGCGGGCCCGGCCTCCGGCGCCGGGACGGGCTCGACGGCCTCTTCGCGGGCGGCCGGGCGGTCCGCCGCGAGCCCATAGGCCGTGGGGCGGTCCGCCGCGGACTCACGCGTCGGAGCGGACTCGGGCGCCGGACCGGACTCGCGCATCGGAACCGTCGCGGACGGAGGAGCCGGCACAGGAACGGCCTCCCCGTCCTCCGGCCGGCGCAGTGCGAAGTCGCCCTCCGCCGCTGCGGGCGGCTTCGGGCGTTCCAGTTCGAAGTCGCCGGCGTGCGCGGTGCCCTCCCGTTGCCCCGCAGGGTCCTGCGCGGGCTTCCCCTCGTTCATGCTCTCCCCACAGCCGGGCGCGGCCCGCTCGTCGTTGGTGGCCGCTGTCTTCGGTGCCACCTCGGATTCAACCAGGTTCGCGCGCCCGGGCGCAGCGGCGTCAGCGGGAGGGCCCCGGGGCGGGGGTGGGCTCCGAGAGCAGGTCCGGCGTCGTCGACCAGGCGGTCAGCGCGATCGGCGGGGCCGCCGAGAGCGGGCGTATGAGCGGGGACATGGCGGCCGCGCCCGCGACGACGGGCGCCGTGAGCGTGTCCACCGCCTGCCCGGCGCCGCCCGGCAGCAGCGGGGCGGACAGCTGTGTGGGAGCCGTCGGACTGCCGAGGGCCCGTCCGCCCTGGCCCTGTGCCAGCAGCGGGGCGACCGCGCGCCGCCGCTGGCCGTCGGGCGCCGTCGGGGCCCCCGACCCCGGCGAGCGCACCGGCGTCACATTGCTGCCGCTGCCCGAGCCGCCGCGGGTGTCCGTGTCGCCCGGCGTGCCCGTGGTGACGCCGCCCAGCGCGATGGCGGCCAGCGACACCGCCCCGGCGGCGACGAACGCGAAGCGCCGCCCGCGCGAGGCCGCGGCGCGCTCGGCCTCCTGACGGCCGACGTCATGGATGCGGAAGCCCGCGGCGGGCAGGTAGTCGAAGCCGAGACGCTCACCGCGTCTCATGCCGAAGACGCCGTCGCCGAGGCCTCCCCCCAGCGGCGGCAGCCCGCCGTCGTCACGGTCGCCCGCCATCGGTCCGCCTCCGGGCAGGCCCTGCAGGCGGGCCAGGAAGCTCTCCGAGGGCGGCGGGGGCGCGGCCTGGGCGAAGACGTTCTTCAGCCGGCGCTGTGCGTCGACCTCCGCCTTGCACTTCGGGCAGGTCGCCACGTGCGCCAGCACACGCTCGCGCGTGTCATGACCGAGCTCTCCGTCGACGAGCGCGGCGAGCCGGTCTCCCAGGTGCTGTTCCGCCAGACGGTCCCCGGTGAGGCGGCCTTCGGCGGATTCGGGCCGTGTTCCACTCACGCGGACGCGCCCCCTCCTCCCAGAGCGGGCACCCGGGCGGCGAAGGAGCGGCGCTCGGCGCGCGCCTCCGGCGAGCGGTGCGCGAGCGCCTTGCGCAGCTGCGAACGGCCGCGGTGGATCCGCGACCGGACGGTGCCGAGCTTGACGCCGAGGGTCGCGGCGATCTCCTCGTACGACAGCCCTTCGATGTCGCAGAGCACGACCGCGGCACGGAACTCCGGCGCCAGGGTGTCCAGGGCCTGCTGGACGTCCGCGTCGAAGTGGGCGTCGTTGAAGACCTGCTGGGGGTTGGGCTCCCGGCTGGGCAGGCGCTCGGCCGCGTCCTCGCCGAGGGCGTCGAAGCGGATCCGCTGCTTGCGGCGGACCATGTCCAGGAAGAGGTTGGTGGTGATGCGGTGCAGCCAGCCCTCGAAAGTGCCCGGCGTGTACGTCGACAGCGAGCGGAAGACGCGGACGAAGACCTCCTGGGTGAGGTCCTCGGCGTCGTGCTGGTTGCCGGTGAGGCGGTAGGCCAGTCGGTACACGCGGCCACTGTGCGTGCTGACGATCTCCTCCCACGTGGGCGGAGTCCAAGCCTGCCCGTCCGCGTCGGTGGAGAAGGTCGCGGTCTGGGCACGGCCGCCGGAGGAACCGGCGGCGTGGCTGTGGTCAGCAGCGGTGTCGTTCACGGATTTCGGCCTGCCCGCCGACCCGAGGAAGCGCCTCAGCCCTCCTGCCCGGTCCACAGGCGCAGCCGCACCTCCCCTGTCGGCTCTGGTGGTGTCCAGTGGAGCCCCTACCATAGCCACCTCGTCCGTTAGCTCCGGATAAGCGGTTTTACGAGAATTTGATCTGGGCTGATACGGCTCATACGGCTGCGTCAGCACTTGCTCGTCGCCCCGCTGTTCGTCGTGATCCAACCGTGTCCCCCGCCCTCGTCTCCCGCCCTTCCAAACGTCCGGTCCCATCTGCGGGTTCCCGGCGGCAGCGGATACAGTCACGCCCAGGCAACCGTGGGGACAGGAGAGGGTCATTACCGGCAACCGGCAGACGAGCTGGGCGTTCGCCGACGCCTATGTCGCCGAGGACGAAGCGCTGCGCTGGGCCCGCGACCGGGCCCGCGAGGCAGGGCTGCGCTCGGTGTCGCCCGGCACGGGCGCCGCCCTGCGGTTGCTGGCCGCCTCGGTGGACGCCAAGGCCGTCGCCGAGATCGGCACCGGGACCGGCGTGTCCGGGATCCATCTGCTGCACGGGATGCGGCCGGACGGGGTGCTGACGACCGTCGACCCGGAGCCGGAGCACCAGCAGTTCGCCCGGCAGGCGTTCCGCGCCTGCGGCTTCGCCAGCAACCGGGCGCGCTTCATCCCCGGCCGCGCGCTGGAGGTGCTGCCGCGCCTGGCGGACGCCGGGTACGACCTGGTGTTCTGCGACGGCGACCGGCTGGAGGTGCTGGACTACCTCGCTGAATCGTTGCGGCTGCTGCGGCCGGGCGGGCTGGTCGCCTTCGAGGGCGTCTTCGGCGGCGGGCGCACCGTGGACTCGGGTCCGCAGCCCACGGAGGTCGTGCGGCTGCGGGAGCTGTTGCGGGCGGTGCGCGAGAGCCAGGAGCTGGTGCCGTCGCTCCTGCCGGTGGGCGACGGCCTGCTGTGCGCGGTCAAGCGCTGAGCCGCCCTCCGACGAGCAGGGCAGGTGCCCGGTACGCGTCCGCCCCGGCACCGAAGCGGCGCCGGGGCGGACGGAAGGGTTGGGGTCGTTCGCGGCGTCAGCCCACGACCTTCTTGAGGGCGTCGCCGAGCGCGTCGGCCTCGTCCGGGGTCAGCTCGACGACGAGCCGACCGCCGCCTTCGAGCGGAACGCGCATGACGATGCCCCGCCCCTCCTTGGTCACCTCGAGCGGGCCGTCACCCGTTCGCGGCTTCATGGCCGCCATGCTCGTTCCCCTTCCTGAAACCCAGCTCATCGTCAAAGCCGACGCGGCCCCCTGAAGGGCACGCGCGTCCTTCAGCAGGACGCGCGACACCGGCATCGAACACATTGCTTCCCAGCCATTATCCCGCATGGGACGACCCGATGACCAACATCGGTCGGCATCGCTTGGGCAACGCGCGCGAGCAAAACCACTCAATTCGGCGATGCGACTGCGATACTGCGCCACCTGCCGGACCTCGGCCGACCGGAAACTGCCGGAGATTCTTTGACGCAGGTCACACGCGCGCTCCGGCCCGGCGCCGCCGATCTCCGCCATGCTGTCCTCGATGACGGGCCCTACCGACCGGTAGGACCGAGCCGCGACACCGGAGGGGATGCCCCATGGCCGACACCGTGCTCTACGAGGTGAGCGACGGACTGGCGACGATCACGCTGAACCGCCCCGAGGCGATGAACGCGCTGAACATCGAGGCCAAGGAGGCCCTCCGGGACGCGGTCCGGTCCGCGGCCGGCGACGACGCCGTACGGGCCGTGCTGCTGACCGCCGCCGGCGACCGGGCGTTCTGCGTGGGGCAGGACCTCAAGGAGCACATCGGGCTGCTGGCCTCCGACCGGGAGTCGGGCGGGGGGCGGACCATGACCACCGTGCGGGAGCACTACAACCCGATCGTGCGGGCGCTCGCGGGCGCGGCCAAGCCGGTCGTCGCCGGGGTGAACGGTGTGGCCGCGGGGGCCGGGTTCGGCTTCGCCCTCGCCGCCGACTACCGGGTGGTGGCGGACACGGCGGCCTTCAACACCTCGTTCGCCGGGGTCGCGCTGACCGCGGACTCCGGGGTCTCCTGGACGCTGCCGCGGGTCGTGGGGCCGGGCCGCGCCGCCGACCTGCTGCTGTTCCCGCGCAGCATCACGGCGCAGGAGGCGTACGAGCTGGGCATCGCCAACCGCGTCGTCCCGGCGGCCGACCTGCGGGCGGAGGCCGAGACCGTCGCCCGCGCGCTCGCAGAGGGCCCGACGGTGGCGTACGCGGCGCTGAAGGAGTCCATGGCGTACGGACTGACCCACTCCCTGTCCGAGACCCTGGACAAGGAGGACGAGCTGCAGACGCGCGCCGGGGCCTCGCAGGACCACGCGATCGCGGTGCGCGCCTTCGTCAACAAGGAGAAGCCGAAGTACCTCGGTCGCTGACCGGCGGCGCGACGGCTCGGGCGGGCGACGGGATCACGCGGCGGCGCGGCGGGCGACGCAGTCGGCGAGGTGGTCGTCGACCAGGCCGCACGCCTGCATCAGCGCGTACGCCGTGGTGGGGCCGACGAAGCGCAGGCCCCGCTTCTTGAGCGCCTTGGACAGGGCCGTCGACTCCGGGGTGAGCGCGGGGACGTCGGCCAGGGCCTTGGGGACCGGGCGGGCGGCCGGGTCGGGGGCGTGGGACCAGATCAGCCCGTCCAGCTCGCCCGGCGCCCATCCGGCGAGCACGCGCGCGTTGGCGAGGGTGGCGTCGACCTTGGCGCGGTTGCGGATGATGCCGGGGTCGGCCAGCAGCCGCTCCCGGTCGGCGTCGGTGAACTCGGCGACCCTGGCGATCTCGAACCCGGCGAAGGCGGCGCGGAAGCCGGGGCGGCGGCGCAGGATGGTGATCCACGACAGCCCGGACTGGAACGCCTCCAGCGAGAGGCGTTCGAACAGGGCGTCGTCGCCGTGGACGGGGCGGCCCCACTCCTCGTCGTGGTAGGCCACGTAGTCCGGGGTGGACAGCGCCCACGGGCAGCGCAGGGCGCCGTCCGGGCCGGCCAGGGCCTCGCTCACTGCTCCTCCCGCTGCTGCTGCTCGGGCTCGTCCGGGGCGCCGCCGCCGGCCGCGGTCCGGGCGCCGGCCAGGGCGGACTCCAGGTCGGCGATGCGGGCGTCGCGCTCGGCCAGCTCGGCGGCGAGCCGGCCGAGGGCGTCGTCGACGTCGGCCATGCGGTAGCCGCGCAGGGCGAGCGGAAAGCGCAGGGCGTCGATGTCCGCGCGGCCGACGGGGCGGTCCGGGGGCAGCGGGTCGCGCAGCAGCTCCGGCCCCGTCCCGGTCAGCGGGCCGTTCTCGCCGCCGCCCACCACCGCGAGCGTCACCGCGGTGACCACGACGGCGAGGGCCACCACAAGGAACAAGAACATCACCATCGCTGAGGGTCCCCACGCTCGTGTCTCACGGACGGCACGCACCGGCGTACGGGGTGTCCCGCGGCGCGCGCCGACTTCGGATGTGTCAGGGTCCGATCGTGCCATGCGGTGCTGGCGGTTAGGGTCGCAGGCGGCCGAGAAGAGGCCGCCCAACGGGACGTACGAGGAGAGGCCACAGCGGATGCTCAGGCTGGGCAGGCGGGAATTCGAGCCGCACGAGCCGGTGATCATGGCGATCGTGAACCGGACCCCGGACTCGTTCTACGACCAGGGGGCGACCTTCCGCGACGAGCCCGCCCTCGCGCGCGTGGAGCGGGCGGTGGCCGAGGGCGCCGCGATCATCGACATCGGCGGGGTCAAGGCGGGGCCCGGCGAGGAGGTCACCGCCGAGGAGGAGGCGCGGCGCACGGTCGGCTTCGTGGCGGAGGTGCGGCGGCGCTTCCCGGACGTGGTGATCAGCGTGGACACCTGGCGGCACGAGGTCGGCGAGGCCGTCTGCGAGGCGGGCGCCGATCTCCTGAACGACGCCTGGGGCGGGGTCGATCCCCGGCTCGCGGAGGTCGCCGCCCGCCACCGGGTCGGCCTGGTGTGCACGCACGCCGGCGGCGCCGAGCCCCGCACCCGCCCGCACCGGGTGACGTACGACGACGTGATGGCCGACATCCTCCGGGTGACCGTCGGACTCGCGGAGCGGGCGGTGGCGCTCGGCGTGCCGCGGGAGTCGGTGCTGATCGACCCGGGGCACGACTTCGGCAAGAACACCCGGCACAGCCTGGAGGCGACCCGGCGGCTCGGCGAGATGGTGGAGACGGGCTGGCCGGTGCTGGTGTCGCTGTCCAACAAGGACTTCGTCGGCGAGACCCTGGACCGCCCGGTGAAGGAGAGGGTGATCGGCACCCTGGCCACGACGGCGGTGTCGGCGTGGCTGGGCGCTCAGGTGTACCGGGTGCACGAGGTGGCGGAGACCCGCCAGGTGCTGGACATGGTGGCGTCGATCGCGGGCCACCGCCCCCCGGCGGCGGCCCGGCGGGGACTGGCCTGACCCGGGCGGGGCGCTATCGCCCCGCCTCCTTGGAGACCAGGGCCACCGCCTCGTCCACGTCGTCGGTGACGTGGAAGAGGAGGAGGTCCTTCTCGGCCGCCTTGCCCTGGGCGATGACCGTGCCGCGCAGCCAGTCGACCAGCCCGCCCCAGTACTCCGTGCCGAACAGCACGATGGGGAAGCGGGTGACCTTCTGGGTCTGCACCAGGGTGAGCGCCTCGAACAGCTCGTCGAGGGTGCCGAGGCCGCCCGGCAGGACCACGAAGCCCTGCGCGTACTTGACGAACATCATCTTCCGGACGAAGAAGTACCGGAAGTTGAGGCCGATGTCGACGTAGGGGTTCAGCCCCTGCTCGAAGGGCAGCTCGATGCCGAGGCCGACCGAGATGCCCTTGGCCTCGCAGGCGCCCTTGTTGGCCGCCTCCATGGCCCCGGGGCCGCCGCCGGTGATCACCGCGAAGCCCGCCTCGACCAGCCCTCGGCCGAGCCGCACGCCCGCCTCGTACTCCGGGGAGCCGGCGGGGGTGCGGGCCGAGCCGAAGACGCTGATGGCCGGCGGGAGTTCGGCGAGGGTTCCGAAGCCCTCGATGAACTCCGACTGGATGCGCAGCACCCGCCAGGGGTCGGTGTGGACCCAGTCGGTGGGCGCGCGCTCGTCCAGCAGCCGCTGGTCGGTGGTGCTCGACTGCACCTGGTCCCGCCTGCGGAGGATTGGGCCCAGGCGCTGTTCCTCCGGCGGCCTCTTCTTGCCCTCGGGGTTGCCGGTAGCCATGTGCGCTCCCTCCGTCTGCAGGTGGTTCCACCTCAGCCTAGATCTACGCGGGTTACGTACGGGGGACCTCAGCATGTCCGCCGTGCGCCGGCGTAAACGCGATCACGCCGTCAGCCAGGCCCGCAGCCGCTCCTCCCCCGCGAGGATCTTCGCGGTGTCCACCCTTTCGTCCCGCTTGTGCGCCAAGTGGGGATTGCCGGGACCGTAGTTGACGGCGGGGATGCCGAGGGCGCTGAAGCGGGAGACGTCCGTCCAGCCGAACTTGGGCTGCGGGGTGCCGCCGACCGCCTCGATGAAGGCCGCCGCGGCCGGGTGGGACAGCCCGGGCAGGGCCCCGCCGCTGTGGTCGTCGACCACGAACTCCTCGACCCCGCAGTCCGCGAACACCTCGCGGACGTGGTCGATCGCCTCCTGTTCGGTGCGGTCGGGCGCGTAGCGGAAGTTGACCGACACCACGCACTCGTCGGGGATGACGTTCCCGGCGACGCCGCCGGAGATCCCGACCGCGTTGAGGCCCTCGCGGTACTCCAGCCCGTCGATGACCGGCCGGCGCGGCTCGTAGGAGGCGAGGCGGGCCAGGATCGGGGCGGCCGCGTGGATGGCGTTGGACCCCATCCAGCCGCGCGCGGAGTGCGCCCGCTCCCCCTTGGTCTTCAGCAGCACCCGCAGCGTGCCCTGGCAGCCGCCCTCGACCTCGCCGTCGGACGGTTCCAGCAGCACCGCGAAGTCGCCGCGCAGCCACTCGGGGTGCGCCTCGGCGACGTGCCGCAGACCGTTGAGCTCGGCGGCGACCTCCTCGTTGTCGTAGAAGACGAAGGTCAGGTCGCGGTTGGGGGCCGGGACGGTGGCCGCGATGCGCAGCTGCACGGCCACGCCGGCCTTCATGTCGCAGGTGCCGCAGCCCCACAGCACGCCCTCGTCGTCGAGCCGGGAGGGCACGTTGTCGGCGATGGGCACGGTGTCGATGTGCCCCGCGAGGATCACGCGCTGCTCGCGGCCCAGATCGGTCCGGGCGATCACGTTGTTGCCGAAGCGGTCGACCGTCAGGTGCGGCAGGGTGCGCAGGGCGGCCTCGACGGCGTCCGCGAGGGGCTTCTCGGCGCCGCTCTCCGAGGGGATGTCGACGAGCCGAGCGGTCAGCCGCGCGGCATCCAGCGTGAGGTCAAGCGGGGTATCGGCCATGCCCCCGACCCTAGCGTCCGCCCCCGCGCACACGGTCCGTACCCTGCACGGAACCGCCCGTACTCTCCAGTACCTTGTTGGGATGCCAGAGCCGTCCCCCACCCCCAGCACGTCCCGGCGTCGCGGCCGCCTCCTGCGCACCGGGGCGGCCCTCGTGGTCCTGCTCGCCGTCGCGGCCTACCTCGCGGTGCAGTACGTCACCGGAGGCGCGGGCGGTCCGGGATGCAGGGTCGTCGCGGCCGACGGCGACGGGGAGACGTACGAGTTCTCGCCCGAGCAGGCGGTGAACGCGGCGACGATCACCGCCGTCGGCACCGCGCGGGGCCTGCCCGAGCGGGCGGTGACGATCGCGCTCGCGACCGCGCTCCAGGAGTCCGCCCTGCGCAACATCGACCACGGCGACCGCGACTCCCTCGGCCTCTTCCAGCAGCGGCCCTCCCAGGGCTGGGGCACCGAGCGCCAGATCATGGACCCGATCTACTCGGCGGGCATGTTCTACGACCACCTCGTCGAGGTGCCGGACTACACCGAGCTGCCGCTCACCGTCGCCGCCCAGCGGGTGCAGCGCAGCGGTTTCCCGGAGGCGTACGCCAAGCACGAGCCCGATGCCGCGCTGCTCGCCGCCGCGCTGACCGGGCGGGCCGGCGGGACGCTCACCTGCGCCGGCCGGCCGGACGCCGTGCGGGCCGCCGGTCCGGACGCGGTGCGCGACGCGCTGCTGCGCGACTTCGGGCGGGACGCGGTGCAGCAGGCCGGCTCGGCCGTGCCGGACGCCGCCGCGGCCTCCCCCGCGCCCGCGCCCGCCCCGACGGCGAGCGTCCCGGAGGCCGAGACCAGCGGGCGCACGGTGACCGTGCCCGTGGAGGGCGCCGGCCGGGACGGGCGGGACGCCGGGGAGCGCGGCTGGCAGTTCGCCCACTGGGCGGTGGCCAACGCCTCGGCGCTGCGCATCGAGCGGGTCTCGTACGCGGGCCGGGAGTGGATCGCGGGCCGCACCGACAGCCAGTGGCGGCCGGTCGCGGAGGACGCCAAGGGCGGCGACGGGGCGGACGGGGCCGCGGAGGCGGCGGTCCGCATCGTCACCGCGCAGTAGTACGACGCTTCACCCGCAGGGGTTACGCAGGCCCTTGTCGCGGCCGGTGGGTTCAGGTTTTCGCGCCTTCACCCCCAGGCACGCCGGACCCCTTGGGCGGCAAGGGCCGTAAGGATTCAGCAGACTTTAGGACCGGGTCCCTTTCATCCCGTTTCCTTCACAGCCGATTATGCGACGCATTGCCAACTCTTTACGGTGGGCCGCCGCAACCTTCGGAGGCTTCGAGCGGTAGTCACTGCGTCCGGGCCCGGTCGGCGGAAGTCGCCAACCGCCGGGAAACACCGGACAGTTCACCGTTCTCTTCCGTCAAAGGAGCATCATGTCCCTGCCTCTGACCCGCCGGATCGCCCGTGCCGCGCTGCTCGTCGCCGCGGGAGCGGCAGCCGGGGTCGGTGCGGCCGGCTCCGCCAGCGCGGCGCCCGAGCTGCCCGCCGCCCCGAACCTCGGCGGGCTGACCGCGGTGGACGGCGCGCACGTCGGCGAGGCCGTCGACGGCGCGGCCCAGAAGACCACGAAGACGGTCGGCGACGCCGGCGGCAAGACGGTCAAGAAGGCGGTGCCGGCCGCGGGCAAGACCGGCGGCCAGGCCGTGAAGAAGGCGGCTCCGGCGGTGCAGCGGGCGGCGGGCGACGTCGCGGCCTCGGCCGGGGACGTCGTCGGCGACACCGCCTCCACGGCGGCCAAGGGCTCGCTGCCCACGGACGGCCTGGCCAAGGGCGGCCTGCCGGCGGGCCAGGGCCTGCCGCTGAGCTGACGCCGCCGCACCCCCGAGCACGACGGCGGGGTCCAGGGAGTTCCCTGGACCCCGCCGTCGTGCGTGAACGTCCCGGACGCCTACCGGGCCGCGGCCAGGCGCTCGGCGGCCGCCCGTACGCGCTCGTCGGTGGCCGTGAAGGCGACCCGGACGAAGCGCTCGCCCGCCGGACCGTAGAAGTCGCCCGGGGCGACCAGGATGCCCAGTCCGGCGAGGTGGGCGACGGTGTCCCAGCAGGACTCCTCGCGGGTGGCCCACAGGTACAGGCTGGCCTCGCTGTGCTCGATGCGGAAGCCGTGTCCGACCAGCGCCTCCCGCAGGATCGCGCGGCGGGCGGCGTAGCGCTCGCGCTGGACGCGGACGTGCTCGTCGTCGGCGAGGGCCGCGGCGGCCGCCGCCTGCGTCGGGGCCGACGTCATCATGCCGCCGTGCTTGCGGATCTCCAGCAGCGGGCCGAGGACCGCCGGGTCGCCCGCGAGGAACGCGGCGCGGTAGCCGGCGAGGTTGGACCGCTTGGACAGCGAGTGCACGGCGACGATGCCCTCGTAGGAGCCGCCGTTGACGTCGGGGTGGAGCACCGAGACCGGGTCGGCCTCCCAGCCCAGCTCCAGGTAGCACTCGTCGGAGAAGACCAGCACCCCGTGCTCGCGGGCCCAGGCCACGACACGCGTCAGCTCGTCCTTGCCGAGCACCCGGCCGGTCGGGTTGGAGGGCGAGTTGAGCCAGAGCAGCCGCAGGTTCGCCGGGTCGAGGGCGGTCGGGTCGTCGTACGCCTGGTGGTCGGCGCGGGCGAGCCGGGCGCCCACCTCGTACGTCGGGTAGGCCAGCCGCGGGTAGGCCACCGTGTCGCCGGGGCCGAGCCCGAGCTGGGTCGGGAGCCAGGCGACCAGCTCCTTGGAGCCGACGATCGGCAGCACATGCCGGTGGGTGACCTCACGGGCGCCCAGCCGGCGCTCCAGCCAGCCGGTGATCGCGTCGCGCAGCGCGGGCGTGCCCCACACCGTCGGATAGCCCGGCGAGTCCGCGGCGTCGACCAGCGCTTTCCGGATCGGCTCCGGCACCGGGTCGACCGGGGTGCCGACGGACAGGTCGACGATGCCGTCCGGGTGCGCCGCGGCCGTCTGCTTGTACGGCGCGAGCTTGTCCCACGGGAAGGCGGGCAGGCGGTCGGAGACTGCGGACACGGTTACTGGCTCACTTTCGTACGGTGCGGCGCCCCGCGGGCTCACAGGGGAACGCCTCGGTCCCGCACGGCGCGGGGCCGTACGGGACCGAGGCGGCACGGCAGGGGCGGGCCGATTACGTGATTACTCGGCCGCCTGCGGCGGGAGCGCGGCGACGAACGGGTGGTCGCGCTCGATCAGCCCGAGCTTGCTGGCGCCACCGGGGGAGCCCAGCTCGTCGAAGAACTCGACATTGGCCTTGTAGTAGTCCTTCCACTCCTCCGGGACGTCGTCCTCGTAGAAGATCGCCTCGACCGGGCAGACCGGCTCACAGGCACCGCAGTCGACGCATTCGTCCGGGTGGATGTACAAGGACCGCTGGCCCTCGTAGATGCAGTCGACCGGGCACTCCTCGATGCACGCCTTGTCCTTGACGTCGACACAAGGCTGCGCGATGACGTAGGTCACGCTGTCGTTCCTCCTCGATAGGGCGCTGGCGGGCCTCCGTAGGCTCCGCCGCCTGGCGCGCGGGAGCGCGGCGTCGTCGATGCCCGCCCCTAGTATCTCCGTTCTTGGGCGTGAACCGAACAGGAGGGGTGAAGCGACCTGTGGAAATATCCGCGAAGGGACGCCTCGAAGTCCGTATCACCACCGCTGACGTGGGCAAACGGGTCTCCGTTCGGCGTCTGCTGGCCCCCGCTGGCACGGGGGAGATTTTCACCGACACGGTCGGCGTTCTCACATCATGGGACCGCGGTGTGCTGACGATCACACGACGCGACGGCGAACGCGTCACCGTCGAGGAGTCCTCGCTGGTCGCGGGCAAGACGGTGCCCGCCGCCCCGGCCCGCCGCCGAGGGCCGGCCGCCTCCTACGAGGAGCTGGCTCGGGTCGCGGCGCGCGCCTGGCAGCCGGTCGAGAGCACCCGTCTGGGTGACTGGGAGCTGCGGGCCGCCGCCGGGTTCACCCGGCGCGCCAACTCCGTCCTCCCGCTCGGCGACCCCGGCGTGCCCCTGGACGAGGCGCTGACGGCCGTACGCCGCTGGTACGGCGCGCGCGGCCTGCCGGCGTACGTGCAGACCGCCACCGGCGCCGAGGGCACGCAGGAGCTGCTCTGCGCAGAGCTGGAGGAGCGCGGCTGGGTGCGCGAGGTGTCGGCCGAGCTGTGGGTCGGCGCGCTCGCCCCGCTCGCCGACCGCGCCCGGGGGCCGGAGGTGGCGCTGTCCAGGGAGGCGGACGGCGACTGGCTGTCCCGGTATCGGCGCAAGGGCGTGAGCGAGGTGGCGCTGCGGGTGCTGGGGGCGGGGCCGTCGGTGTGGTTCGCGACGGTGCCGGGCGAGGGCGGGCCGGCCGCGATCGGGCGGTGCGTGGTGGACGGGCGGTGGGCCGGTTTCGCCGCCGTGGAGGTCGATCCGGCGCTGCGGCGGCGGGGGCTGGCCTCGGCCGTCATGGCGGCGCTGGCCCGCCGGGCCCTCGACGAGGGCGCGTCCGCGGCCTGGCTGCAGGTCGAGACGGACAACGCGCCGGCGCGTGCGCTGTACTCGGGAATGGGCTTCGCCGCGCACCACGCCTACCACCACTACCGGTCTCCGTGAAAGGGCTCCCCTCCCCCATGAACGACCCCTTCCCGCCGCCGCCCGGGCGCGCCGCCGAGCTGCGCCGGCGGTTCGCCGAGGAGGCCCGCGCCGAGCGGCCCGATCTGGCCGCCCTGTGCCTGCTGGCGGCGGCGCAGGGGGACGCCGCACTGGACGAGGCGGGGCTGGACGCCGCGCAGGTCGAGCTGGACCGGCTGGCGGGCGAGGTGCGGTTCCGGCCGGGCGGCCCGCGCGCCTGGGCCGAGGCGCTGCGCGAACTGCTCGGCGAGCGGTACGGCTTCCACGGCACGCCGGGCGACTACCAGCGGCTGGACTCCTCGCTGCTGCACTCCGTGCTCCGGCGGCGGCGAGGGCTGCCGATCCTGCTGTCGGTGGTGTGGACGGAGGTCGCCCGGCGGGCGGGCGCGCCGGTGTACGGGGTGGCGCTGCCGGGGCACTTCGTGGTCGGGTTCGGTCCCCGCGAGGATCAGGTGCTGGCCGACCCGTTCGACGGAGGCCGCGTGCTCACCGGGGACGACGCGGAGCTGCTGGTGGCGGGGGCGACGGGGACCGGGCTGGACCCCGCGCTGCTGGAGCCGGCGGATCCGCTGGACGTCGTGCTGCGCATCCTGAACAACGTGCGGGCGTGGGCGGCGGCGCGGCCCGAGCGGACCGACGTGGCGCTGTGGGCGGTGGAGTCGTCCCTGCTGCTGCCCTCGCATCCGGCGCGGCTGCGGTTCGAGCGGGCGCAGTTGCTGGTGCAGCGGGGCGAGTTCCTGGCGGGGGCCGGTGAGCTGGAGGCGTACGCCGAGGTGGTGGGGGCGGTGGACGCGGAGGCCGCCGAACGGGTGCGGGCGCTGGCCCGTGCGGCCCGGGCCAGGCTCAACTAGGAGGCTCCGGCAACGGGACAGGGCGCCCGGCCGTGTCCGGGCGCCCTGTCCTCGTACGGTCCTCGTGCGTCAGCTGGGGTCCGTGTCGATCGTCGCCACCCGGTTGGTGGTGCTCGTCAGGGCCGGGCGCAGGGCGCCGATCACGTCCTCCACCGTCACCGGGGTCTTCTGGCCCGTGGCCCGGGTGATGAGGACGCCGTCGAACGTGCTGCCGTACAGCTCCTTGAGCGCGGCCTTGTCGTAGGTGTCGACCAGCTTGCCGTCGACGGCCTGGACGCGCAGGAACTTCCACAGCGAGTTCTCGGGGCTGAACGCGATCCGGTGCGCCGGGTCCGTCTCGACGGTGACGATGTCGGACATCGCCGGCTCGGCGAACTCCCTCATCATCCGGTCGACCTCGGCCTTGGCGACCGTCGGCTCCTTGGTGGTCGTCGGCACGCCCACCGGCGCGCCGGTCCCCTTCTCCACCTGGGTGCGGTACGCCTTCTCGACGGCCTCGGCGGCCTGGTCGACGGCGATGCCCTTGCCCGGCTTGCCGTAGACGGGGACCGCCTTGCCGGACTCGAACCTGATCGTGCCCTCGGTCGCCGTACCGGCGCCGCCCGCGGCGGTCTGAAGCGCGGACCGCAGCTTCTCCTCGTCCACCGGCATGACCGGCTCCACGACCCGCTGCTCGCCGAAGAGGGAGCCGATCACGGAGACCGGGTTGTAGTCGCTCCTGGCGGCGGCGCCGACCGTGGCGTCCACGTCGAACTGGAGGCCGGCCTGGTCCGGCTTGAGGGAGACCGTGTCGCCGTCCACGGACAGCTTCAGCGGCTTGGCGATGCGGTCGCCGAGGGCCTCGTCCAGCTTCTTGACGGCGTCGTCGCGGGTGCCGCCGCCGATGTCGACGCCGAGGACGTAGGTGCCCTTGGGCACGTCGGAGTGGTTCATCAGCAGCCCTGCGCCGTAGGCGACGCCGAGCAGGGTGATCGCGGCGCCGACGAGCAGGACCAGCTTGCTGCGGCCCTTCTTCCTCTTCGGGGGCGCCGCCGCGGGCACGCTCTGCTGCACGGGCTCCGGCAGCTTCGGCGGGGTGTGCGGCAGCACCCCGTCGGAGGCGCCGCCGGGGCCGAAGGGGGCCGGGCGGTCGGCGGAGGGCACCACGGGGATGCCGCTGCTGACGGTGTCGCCGGAGACGTTGTCGGGGCCGTAGAAGCCGCCGGGCGGCGGTTCGGGGGCCGGCTTCTGCGGGGTGAGGATCGCGGTGTCGTCGCTGAGGCCGCCGCCCGGGAGCGCGCCGGTGTGGCCGGGGTGCCCGGCGGCAGCGGGCGGGGCGAGCGGGCCGTCGCCGGCGGCCGGACCTCCGGGCGGGAGCGGGCCGTCGCCGGTGACCGGGCCGCCGGTCGGGCCGGCGGGGCGCCGGGGCAGACCGGGGCGCGGCTCGCCCTCCTCCGGGAAGTACGGGGTGTCCTCGCGCCGCGACTCGGCCGCCGCGAGGGCGTCGGTCACGTCGAAGGAGCCGGTGCCGCCGCCGTGCCCGGGAGCGACCGGGCCGCCCGTGGCGCCGGGCAGGCCCGCACCGTTCGTCCTGTTCGCCCCGCTCGTCCCGTTGGCGCTGCTCGCGCCGTTCACGCCGCTCGGCCGGGAACCGCCCGGCAGGCTCATCGCGCCGACCACGCCACCGGGGCGACCGGCCGCGGGACGCGCGCCGCCGGGGGCGGGGGCGCCGGCGGCCGTTCCGCCCGCGCTCGGGCCGGAGCCCGTGGACGCGGCGGCCGTGCCGTTCTGGGCGCCCTGGGCCGGGGCGGACTTGCGGGGCGCGAACCAGTCGCTGGTCTTCTCCTCGGCCGACGCCGACGCCGGAGCGGACGTGGACGCCGGCGTCGCCGGCCGGCCCGGCTGGGACGCGTCCGCGGCCTGGGCCGACGGTGCGGGCGGTACGGGCCGCCGGGGCAGGTCCGCCGGCTCGGCGGGAGACCCGGCGGCGCCCGCGCCGGGGGCCGCAGCGCCCGGCGTCGTGGGCTCCGCGCCCGTGTCGTCGGCGGATTCGCCGTCCGCCACGGGCTTGCGCATGACGACCGGCGGGATCGGCCGCGATCCGGGGATGTTGATCCGGATACGGGTCGTCAGCGTGGTCTCGGTCTTGCGCTCCTCCGGCTGCGTGGCCGAACGGCCCGCGCCCGCACCGCCGTCGGCGCCCGCGGAGGTGCCGTAGGGCGGGGTGCCCGAGGGGTATGCGGCTCCGCCGCGCCCGTTGGGCCCGGAGGACGGACTGTCTGTTTCACGACTCAAGGCAGGTTCTCCCGGTTGGCTCCGCCGCCCTCGAACGCCTTGCTCTGCGCTGGGGGTACCCCCTGCTCCAGCCAGGTGGAGAGCTCGGGGAGGCTCGGCGGCGGCACCAACCATACTGGCCGCTTCCGGCGCTTATCCCACGACCGCCGGGGAAACCCACACGGGACTCGCACGAGCGCGAACCGGCGAACGGGTACGTCACTTGCCAAGTCGGACGGCCGGCCCGTCCGGTTGCCGCCCCGGTCCGAGGGTGGCGCAGATCACAGCCACGGCGATGCCGCCGAGCAGGAAGAGGTAGGAGCCGGCTCCCGCGGCGAAGAGGAAGTCGCCCTCGGGACGGGAGGCGGTGAGCAGGATGACGGAGAGCATCCAGCCCCCGGCGCCCGCCGCCGCCCCGCCCCGGCCGCCGGTGAGCCGGGCGCCGCCGAGGAAGGTCCCGGCCGCGCCGGCGAGCGCCAGCAGCAGCCCGCCCGGGAACCAGCCGGACTGCACCAGCGCCCCGGCGCCGCCGACGGCGAGTCCCAGCAGGAACAGCCCGAGATGGGCGAGGATCCGCCCGGCGGAGGGCCGGTGCGGGGGCCGGGCGAGCAGCGAGCCGCGGTCCGTCGTCATGACGCCTCCCCGTTCCGCGTGGTCCCGGAGGCGCCGGTGGCCCCTGCGGCCCCCGGGCCCTGCGCGATCCCGGCGAACAGGTCCGTCTCCCGCTCGTCACCGCGCCCACCGCCCTCTCCGCGCACCAACTGGTAGTACTCGGTACGGAAGACCGGCTGCGCCAGCTCATTGGAGAGCGCGAAATACGGCTCGGCGACCTCGATCTGCGTGGCGTGCGCGCGCATCGCGGCGACCTTGGCGGCGTAGTACGGGCCGGCGTCGATCCCGGTGGTGATCAGCTCGTCCTCGACCACGCCCGGCACGTCCCCGACGGAGGCCGCGGCGGCGAAGGGCAGGCCGGGCAGGTCCTCGCGCAGCCGGGCGAAGGCTGCCTCGGCGACCGTGCGGGGGACGCGGTTCCAGTAGACCTTGGCGACCGGGCAGCCGGCGTCGGCGGCCAGTTCGGCGGCGCGCATGGCGATGCGGTGGGCCTGGATGTGGTCGGGGTGGCCGTAGCCGCCGTCCGGGTCGTAGGCGACCATCACCTGGGGGCGCACCTCCCGGATGACCTCGGCCAGCAGGGCGGCGGCCTCCTCGACGTCGGCCTGCCACAGGCAGTGCGGGTCGTCGTTGTCGGCCAGCCCCATCATGCCGGAGTCGGCGTAGCGGCCGGGTCCGCCGAGCTGACGGAAGTCCGTGACGCCCAGTTCGCGCATGGCGGCGGCCAGTTCGCGCAGGCGGTGTTCGCCGAGGGCGGGACCGGAGAGGTGGGCGAGCTCGGGCGGGATGACCTCGCCGCGCTCACCGAGGGTGCAGGTGACCAGCGTCACCCGCGCCCCCTCGGCGGCGTACTTGGCCATGGTGGCGCCGTTGTTGATCGACTCGTCGTCCGGGTGCGCGTGCACCAGCAGCAGACGCCGGCCGGGCTGTTCCGTCATGGGGCAAGCCTACGAGGGGCCGGGGCCCCGGCCCGCCCCGGCGGCTCAGAACTTGATGCTTCCGATCATCCCCGCGATGTTCGTCGTCAGCTCGTCGATCGTCGGAGCGATGGTCGAAGAGGCGAGGTAGAAGCCCAGCAGCATGCAGACCACCGCATGCCCTGCCTTCAGCCCTGACTTCTTGATCAGAAGGAAGACGATGATCGCCAGCAGCACCACCGCCGAAATCGAGAGTGCCACGGCGGCTCACCTCCAAGGACCCAGGGGACGTGGGGGATTCAGCATCAGGGGCAAGCGGTTCTTACCCACTTTGCGCGACTGATCATAACTATCCGTACGAGGGCATCGGTCGGCGCACGGCGACACAAGGGGGCGCATGGCCAATATGGTCGGGGCATGACGACCGAGGTTGAGTCCTTTCCCAGGCGCCATGCCCGAACCCAGCGGTTCACGCTCGGCGCGCCGCGTTCGTTCACCGTGTCGCCCGACGGGGCGCGTGTCGTGTTCCTCCGGTCCCCTTCGGGCACGGACCGGGCGAACTCCCTGTGGGTGCTCGACACGGCGGACGCCGTGGAGCGGGTGGCGGCGGACCCGCGGGCGCTGCTCGGCGGGGCCGAGGAGCGGCTGCCGCCGCAGGAGCGGGCGCGCCGGGAGCGCAGCCGGGAGGGCGGTGCGGGCATCGTCGGCTACGCCACCGACGCCGCCGTGGAACTGGCCTCTTTCGCCTTGTCGGGGCGGCTTTTCACGGCCGAGCTGCGGGCCGGCACGGCGCGGGAGCTGCGGGTGCGCGGTCCGGTGGTGGACCCGCGGCCCTCCCCCGACGGACGGCACGTGGCCTACGTCGCGGACGGCGCGCTGCGCGTGGTGGGCGCCGAGGGCGACGGTGACCGGGCGCTGGCCGAACCGGACGGCGAGGGGGTGACGTACGGGCTCGCGGAGTTCATCGCGGCGGAGGAAATGGGGCGTTCGCGTGGTTTCTGGTGGAGCCCCGAGTCCGACCGGCTGCTCGTGGCCCGCGTGGACGACACGCCGGTGCGGCGGTGGTGGATCTCCGATCCGGCCCATCCGGAACGTGAGCCACATCATGTCGCCTACCCGGCTGCGGGCACCGGGAACGCGGACGTGCGGCTGTTCGCGGTCGGGCTGGACGGGGGCCGCACGGAGGTCTCCTGGGACCGGGCGCGCTATCCGTATCTGGCGCGAGTGCACTGGTCAGCGGCGGGTGCGCCGCTGCTCCTGGTACAGGCGCGGGACCAGCGCGGCCAGCTGTTCCTGGCAGTCGACCCGGACACCGGCGCGACCCGGATGGTGCACGCCGATGAAGATCCAACTTGGCTGGAACTTTTCCCCGGAGTGCCCTGCTGGTCCCCCTCCGGGCAGCTGGTGCGGATCGCCGACGAGGGCGGCGCCCGGGTCCTCGCGGTGGGCGAACGGCCGCTGACCGGAGCCCAGTTGCACATCCGTGCGGTGCTGGACGTCACCGACCAGGACGTGCTGGTCTCGGCGTCCGCGGGCGAGGAGGCGGAGCATCCGGAGATCGGCGAGGTGCACGTCTACCGGGTCAACGAGCTGGGCTGGGAGCGGCTGTCGCAGGAGCCCGGCGTGCACTCGGCGGTCCGCGCGGGGGACGTGACCGTGCTGGTGTCGGCCACGCTCGACCGGCCGGGGGCGCTGGTGCGGGTGCTGCGCGACGGCGAGCCGGCGGCGACGGTCCGGTCGTACGCCGAAGACCCCGGCATGTCGCCCCGGGTGACCCTGCTGGAGGGGGGCGCACGGCGAATTCCGTGCGCCCTGCTTATGCCACGGGACTACCGCGGTGACACTCCCCTGCCGGTTCTGCTCGATCCCTACGGCGGTCCGCACGGCCAGCGGGTGGTCGCCGCGCACAACGCGCACCTGACCTCGCAGTGGTTCGCCGACCAGGGGTTCGCGGTGGTCGTGGCGGACGGGCGCGGCACGCCGGGCCGGTCGCCTGCCTGGGAGAAGGCCGTCAGGGACGATCTGGCGGAGGTCGTCCTCCAGGACCAGATCGACGCGCTGCACGCGCTCGCCGCCGACCATCCGCTCGACCTCGGCCGGGTCGCGATCCGGGGCTGGTCCTTCGGCGGCTATCTGGCCGGGCTCGCGGTGCTGCGCCGCCCGGACGTCTTCCACGCCGGCGTGGTGGGCGCCCCGGTGACGGATCTGCGGCTGTACGACACCCACTACCAGGAGCGCTACCTCGGGCACCCGGACGAGCGACCCGAGGTGTACTCCCGCAACTCGCTCGTCGACGACTCCGGCCTGGTGGCCGCCGCCGAGCCGCACCGCCCGATGCTGATCGTCCACGGCCTGGCCGACGACAACGTGGTGGTGGCGCACACCCTGCGCCTGTCCTCGGCCCTCCTGGCCGCCGGCCGCCCGCACGAGGTGCTCCCGCTGTCGGGGGTGACCCACATGACCCCGCAGGAGACGGTCGCGGAGAACCTGCTCCTGCTCCAGCTGGACTTCCTGCGGCGGTCGCTGGGCCTCTAGGAACAGCAGCGGGCCGGGGTGACATGGCGCAACCCCGGCCCGCTCACGGCACCCGCACGGCCGTACGCTGTACAGACTGACGCGTCCGTATATCGGAGCGGCTTCCGTGAAGTTGCCTGCGTGTTAACGCGTTTGGTGGTCATTTGCGCGGGTGCGGCCGGTGCTCCTCCGGCGGCACCACCTGCTTCTCCTCCGCGAAGTGGCAGGCCGAGTCGTGCGCCGCGGGCCCCGGGGTGTGCCGGAACTCCGCGGGCACGGCCAGCGCCGGGACCTCCAGGGCGCAGCGCTCCCGCGCCTTCCAGCAGCGGGTGCGGAAACGGCAGCCCGAGGGGATGTTGGTGGGCGAGGGTACGTCCCCGGCGAGGATGATCCGCTCGCGGTGCTCCCGGGCCTGCGGGTCGGGCACGGGGACGGCCGAGAGCAGCGCCTGGGTGTAGGGGTGCGTCGGGTGGTCGTAGATCTCGGCGTCGCGGCCGGTCTCGACGATCCGGCCGAGGTACATCACGCCGACCCGGTCCGAGATGTGCCGGACGATCGACAGGTCGTGCGCGATGAACAGGTAGGACAGCTCGAACTCGTTCTGGAGCCGCTCCATCAGGTTGATCACCTGCGCCTGGACGGAGACGTCGAGGGCGGAGACCGGCTCGTCGGCGACGATGATCTCGGGGCGCAGGGCGAGGCCCCGGGCGATGCCGATGCGCTGGCGCTGGCCGCCGGAGAACTGGTGGGGATAGCGGTTGATGTACTCCGGGTTGAGGCCGACCACGTCGAGCAGCTCCTGCACCCGTCGGCGCCGGTCGCCCTTCGGGGCCACCTCGGGATGGATGTCGTACGGCTCCCCGACGATGTCGCCGACCGTCATCCGCGGGTTGAGCGAGGTGTACGGGTCCTGGAAGACCATCTGGATGTTGCGGCGCACGGCCTTCAGCGCCCTGCCGGACAGCCGGGTGACGTCCTCGCCCTTGTACTTGATCACCCCGGCCGTCGGCTTCTCCAGGTTGACCAGCATCCGCGCGACCGTGGACTTGCCGCAGCCGGACTCGCCGACGATGCCGAGGGTCTCGCCCCGGTGCAGGGTGAAGTCGACGCCGTCGACGGCCTTCACCGCGCCGATCTGCTTGCGGAACAGGACGCCCCGGGTGAGCGGGTAGTGCTTGACCAGCCCGGCCACCTCCAGGATCGGCTCAGCCATGCAGGCACTCCCTCCAGAAGTGGCAGGCGCTCGTGCGGTCCGCGGCCGAGTCGGTGACCTGGTACAGCGGGGGCACGTCCGTGCGGCACACGTCACGGGCCATGGGGCAGCGCGGGTGGAAGGCGCAGCCCTGCGGGATGTCCAGCAGGCTGGGCGGCAGGCCCTTGATGGCGTAGAGCTCGTGGCCCTTTTGGTCCAGGCGCGGGATGGAGTCGAGCAGACCGCGCGTGTAGGGGTGGGCCGGCGCCTTGTAGATGTCGTGGACCGGCGCCGACTCCACGATCCGGCCCGCGTACATGACCGCGATCCGGTCGGCCACGTCGGCGACCACGCCGAGGTCGTGGGTGATGAGGATCAGCCCCATGTCCAGCTCCCGCCGCAGCTGGGCGAGCAGCTCCATGACCTGGGCCTGGACGGTGACGTCGAGGGCGGTGGTGGGCTCGTCGGCGATGATCAGCGCCGGTTCCAGGGCCAGCGCCATCGCGATCATGATGCGCTGGCGCATGCCGCCGGAGAACTGGTGCGGGTACTGCCTGACCCGCTCCCCGGCGGCCGGGATGCGGACCCGGTCCATCAGCTCGACGGCCTTGGCCCGGGCGTCCTTCTTCGACATGCCCCGGTGCACCGTGAACATCTCGCCGAGCTGGTCCCCCACGGAGAGCACGGGGTTGAGGGCGGACAGCGCGTCCTGGAAGATCATCGCCATCTCGGCGCCGCGCACCTTTCGCCGCTCCTCCTCCTTGAGCTTCAGCAGGTCCCGGCCCTTGAAGACGACCTCGCCGCCGGTGATCCGCCCGGGCGGCATGTCGAGGATGCCCATCACGGCCTGGGCGGTGACCGACTTGCCCGAGCCGGACTCGCCGAGCACGGCGAGGGTCTCACCGGCGTCCACCGCGTAGCCGACGCCGTTGACGGCCCGGGCGACGCCGTCGCGGGTCCGGAACTCCACGCGCAGGTCGCGCACTTCGAGCAGCACGGCGGTTCACCTCAGCTTCGGGTCGAGGGCGTCGCGCACCGCGTCGCCGAGCATGATGAACGCCAGCACGGTCACGGCCAGCGCTCCGGAGGGCCACAGCAGGGCGTGCGGGGCGTTGCGGATGTAGGGCGAGGCGGCGGAGATGTCGATGCCCCAGGAGACGCTGGGCGGCTTCAGGCCGACGCCGAGGTACGACAGGGTGGCCTCCAGCGCGATGTAGGTGCCGAGCGCGATGGTGGCCACGACGATCACCGGGGCGACCGCGTTGGGCGCGATGTGCCGCAGCAGCAGCCGGGAGTTGGAGGAGCCGAGGGCGCGGGCGGCCTGGACGTAGTCGTGCTGCTTGGCGGTGATGACGGAGCCGCGGGCGATGCGGGAGATCTGCGGCCAGCCGAGCAGCACCATGAAGCCGATCACCGGCCAGATGCTGTTGCTGGTGACGACGGACAGCAGCACCAGGCCGCCGAGCACGACGGGGATGGCGAAGAAGACGTCGGTGATCCTGGACAGGACGGCGTCCCAGATGCCGCCGAAGAACCCGGCGAGCCCGCCGAGCACGCTGCCGAGCACGGCGACCCCGAGCGTGGCGAGGACGCCGACCGCGACGGAGGTGCGGGCGCCGTGGACGGTGCGCGTGTAGACGTTGCAGCCCTGTCCGTCGTAGCCGAAGGGGGCGCCGGGGCCGGGGCCCTCCTGCGCCTTGGCCAGGTCGCACTTCAGGGGGCTGCCGGAGGCGATCAGGGACGGCCAGAGCGCGATGACCAGGAGGAACAGGATCACCAGCGCGGAGATGAGGAAGACCGGGTTGCGGCGCAGGTCGTGCCAGGCGTCGGACCACAGCGAGCGCGGCCGGCCGGAGGGACCCGTGCCGTCGGGGCCGGACGGGATCTTCTCCAGGCTGACCGCCTCGCTCGCGGCGAGGTCCATCTGGCCGCCCATGCCGGTGCCGGCGACGGCGCCGTCGTGTTCCCTGGCGTCAGACATAGCGGATCCTCGGGTCGAGTACGGCGTACAGCAGGTCGACGAGGAGGTTGGCGACGAGGAAGACCAGCACCAGCACGGTCACGAAGCCGACGACGGTCTGGGTGTTCTGGCGCAGGATGCCCTGGTAGAGCTGGTAGCCGACGCCGTGGATGTTGAAGATGCGCTCGGTGACGATCGCGCCGCCCATCAGCGCGCCGATGTCGGTGCCGATGAACGTGACCACGGGGATCAGGGAGTTGCGCAGCAGGTGCCGGGTCACGACCCGGCGCCGGGGCAGCCCCTTGGCGATGGCCGTGCGGACGTAGTCGGACCGCTTGTTCTCCGCGATCGACGTCCGCGTCAACCGCGTCACATAGGCGAGCGAGACGGAGGCGAGGACCAGTCCGGGCAGGATCAGCTCGTCGAACCGGGCGTCGGAGGAGACGGACGGCCGGATCCAGCCCCACTCGACGCCGAGCAGCAGCTGGAGCAGCAGGCCGGTGACGAAGGTCGGCACCGAGATGACGACCAGGGTGACCAGCAGGACCGTGGTGTCGACGGGACGGCCGCGGCGCAGGCCGGTGATCACGCCCAGGGTGATGCCGATGACGATCTCGAACAGGATGGCGACGACGGTCAGCCGGATGGTGACGGGGAACGCGGACGCCATCAGCTCGGTCACCGGCTGGCCGTTGAAGGCGGTGCCGAAGTCGCCGGTGAAGACGTTGCCCATGTAGGTCAGGTACTGCTGCCACACCGGCTTGTCGAGGCCGAACTCCCGTCTGAGCTGGGCGGCCGTCGCCGGGTCGCACTCCCGGTCCCCGCACAGACCGGCGATGGGGTCGCCCATCACGTTGACCATGAGGAAGATCAGCAGGGTCGCCCCGACGAATACCGGGATCATCTGCAGCAGCCGCCGCAGGACGTAGCGTCCCATGGCGCCGCCTCAGCCAACCTTGATCTCGTTGTACACGGGGACGCTGAAGGGGTTGAGCTTCACGTCCGACAGGCGCTCGGAGTAGCCGGCGCTGCCGTTCTGGTACCAGAGCGGGATCGCCGCCATCTCGTCCCGGACGACCTCCTGGGCCTGCTGGAAGGTCTGCACCGCCGTGGCGGTGTCGGTCTCCGCGTTGGCCTTGTCGATCAGGTCGTCGAACTTCTTGTTGCTCCACTTGCCGTCGTTGGAGGAGGCGTTGGTGTAGTAGAGCGGCTGGAGGAAGTTCTGGATCAGCGGGTAGTCCATCTGCCAGCCCGCGCGGAACGGGCCGGACATCTTGCGGTCGGTGATCTGGCTGCGGAAGTCGGCGAAGGTGCCGACGGGGTTGCCGACGCAGGCCTTGTCGTTGCCGAGGGCGTTGTTGATGGAGTTGCAGACGGCGTCGACCCACTGCTTGTGGGAGCCGGTGTCCGCGTTGTAGGTGATCTTGACCTGGCCGCCGGGGAGCCCGCCGCCCTCCTCGACGAGCTTCCTGGCCGCCGCGGCGTCGTACTCGCACCACTCGCCGCACAGCCCTTCCTTGTAGCCGCCGTCCTCGCCGAGGACCGGGGACGTCCAGTCGGTGGCGGGGGTGCGGGTCTTCTGGAAGATGGTGTCGGTGATCTGCGTACGGTCGATCGCCCGGGACAGGCCCTTGCGGACCTTGTCCATGCCCTCCTTGTTCCACCTCTTGTCGTAGTACGGGAAGGCGAGGGTCTGGATGATGCCGGCGGGGGTGTTGAGGTAGCGGTCGCCGAGGTCGTTCCGGACGTTCTTGAGCTGGGAGGCGGGGACGTCGTCGACGAGGTCGAGGTTGCCGGCCATCAGGTCGGTGTAGGCGGTGTTGTTGTCGGTGTAGACCTTGAGGTCGACGCCGCCGTTTCGCGCCTTGTCCTCACCCGGGTACTCCTCCCACGCGCGCAGGGACATCTGGGAGCCCTTGGCGTACGACTGCACGGTGTACGGGCCGTTGCCGACGGGCTTGCTCAGCCAGGCGTCGTGGTCCTCGAAGAAGGCGCGCGGGAGGGGAGCGTACGCCGGGTAGCCGAGGGTGTCGGGGAAGGTGGAGAACTTCTGGCTGAGCCGCACGGTGAAGGTGCGCTCGCCGGTGACCTTCAGCCCCGACAGCGTCTCGGCGGTCTGCTTGCTCCCGTCCTCGGGGTGGACCTTGTCGTAGCCGTCGATGTAGCTGAAGAAGTACGCGTTGCGCTGGTTGTTCTTCAGGCTCGCGCCGTAGTTCCAGGCGTCGACGAACGACCTCGCGGTGACCTTCTCGCCGTTGCTGAAGGTCCAGCCGTCCTTGACGGTGACGGTGAAGGTCTGCGAGTCCTCGGTCTCGATGCTCTCCGCGAGCATGTCCTCGGCCTCGCCGGTCCCGGGGTCGTACCGCTTCAGCCCGCGGAAGATCATGTCGAGGACCTTGCCGCCCTGCACCTCGTTGGTGTTCGCGGGCTCCAGCGGGTTCTGCGGATCGCCCCAGGAGGAGCTGAGCACCGCCCCGCCGTCCCCGCTCCCGCTCCCTCCGCCGTCGCCTCCTCCGCAGGCCGTCGCCGCGAGGGCCACCGCCACCGCGCAGGCGACCCCTTTGACGTGCGTGGCTCCTGGCATGGTGTGCCTCCTCGTCGTGCGCGGTACCGCCGGCGCCGGGACGCCGCTTCATTACCGGCCAATATCGGCCCGTAACACGCATACCGCACACGCTGGGAGCCCTTTGGGCTAAGCGGCGGCGGGTACGACGACGGGAGGCGGGAGCCGTACGGCTCCCGCCTCCCGTCCTGCGATCGTCACCGGTCGCCGTGCGGGCCCGCGCCCGCCCCGGTTCACTCCTTGCCGGCCGTGCCGCCCTCGTCGTGGGACTCCAGCGCCTTCAGCGCCGGGTCGAGGACGACGTCCTCGGCGCGGGCCTCGGTCGTCGGCTCCTCCGGGAAGTGGCAGGCCGTCAGGTGGCCCTCGCGGTTGCCGGAGATCTGGACGAGCGGCGGCTCCTCCGTGGCGCACTTGTCCTGCGCCTTCCAGCAGCGGGTGCGGAAGCGGCAGCCGGACGGCGGGTGGATCGGCGAGGGCACGTCGCCGGAGAGGCGGATGCGCTCGCGCTGCTCGGCGTCGTCGCCGATCTCCACCTCGGGCACGGCCGACAGCAGGGCGTGGGTGTACGGGTGGCGGGGCCGGTTGTAGATGGAGTCCCGGTCGCCGACCTCGACCACCTTGCCGAGGTACATCACCGCGACCCGCTGCGAGAAGTGCCGCACGATCGCCAGGTCGTGGGCGATGAAGACGAACGCGATGCCGAGTTCGTCCCGCACCTTCTGGAGCAGGTTGACGACCTGCGCCTGGATGGAGACGTCGAGCGCGGAGACGGGCTCGTCGGCGACGATCAGCTTGGGGTTCAGCGCGAGCGCGCGGGCGACGCCGATGCGCTGGCGCTGACCGCCGGAGAACTCGTGCGGGAAGCGGTTGTAGTGCTCGGGGTTGAGACCGACCAGCTCCAGCAGCTCGCGCACCCGGTTCTCCAGGCCGCCCTCGGGCTTGATCCCGTTGACCTCCATCGGCGACTTGATGATCGTGCCGACGGTCTGCCGCGGGTTCAGCGACGAGTACGGGTCCTGGAAGATCATCTGGATCTCGGACCGCACCGGCGCCAGCTTCTTGCGCGAGGCGGTGGTGATGTCCTGGCCCCGGTAGGTGATCCGGCCGGCCGTCGGCTCCATCAGGCGGGTGATGAGCCGGCCCGTGGTCGACTTGCCGCAGCCGGACTCGCCGACCAGGCCGAGGCTCTCGCCGACGCCGACGCTCAGGTCGACGCCGTCGACGGCCTGGACGGCGCCCACCCGGCGCCGGATCGGGAAGCCGCCGTAGATCGGGAAGTGCTTGGTCAGGCCGCTGACCTCGAGCAGCGTCTCCCGGGTGGTGCCGGTGGAACCCTGCTGTGCGGGGAGGGTGAGGTTGTCGCTCATGATCTCGTATCTCCCTAGCGCAGCCGGGGCTGGATCTCGTTGATGAAGATGTCCTGCTTCTGCCCGGCCGTCAGGTGGCAGGCAGCCGCGCGACCGTCACCCAGCGGCGGCCGGGTCGTGGTGCACAGGTCGCCCTCGACCCGGTCCTTGAAGGTGCAGCGCGGGTTGAAGCGGCAGCCCGACGGCGGGGTGAGCAGGGACGGCGGCGTGCCCGGGATGGGCGTCAGCGCCTTGCTGATGTCGCTGTCCAGGCGCGGCATGGAGCTGAGCAGGCCCCAGGTGTAGGGGTGCCGCGGAGCGCCGAGCACCTCCTTCATGGTGCCGCGTTCCACGGCCCGGCCCGCGTACATCACCAGCAGGTCGTCCGCCATCTTCGAGATGACGCCGAGGTCGTGGGTGATGAAGATGATCGCGGAGCCGAACTCCTGCTGGAGGTCCTTGAGCAGGTCCAGGATCTGGGCCTGCACGGTGACGTCCAGCGCGGTGGTGGGCTCGTCGGCGATCAGGAGGTCGGGGTCGCACATCAGGGCCATGGCGATCATGGCGCGCTGGCGCATACCGCCGGAGAACTGGTGCGGGTAGTCGCCGAACCGGGCCTTGGGCTGGGGGATGCCGACCTTCTCCAGCATCTGGATCGCCCGGTCCTTGGCCTCCTTCTTGGAGGCGCCCATGTGCTTCATGTAGGGCTCGGACAGCTGCCGGCCCACGGTGTAGTACGGGGACAGGGCGGTCAGCGGATCCTGGAAGATCATCGCCATCTTGTTGCCGCGGAGCTTCTCGAGCTCGTTCTCGCGGGCGGTGATCAGCTCCTGCCCGTCCAGCAGGATCTCGCCGTCGATGGTGGCGAACTGACGGTTGTGCAGCCCCAGGATGGTCAGGTTGGTCACCGACTTGCCCGAGCCCGACTCGCCCACGATGCCGAGCGTCTGGCCCCGCTCCAGGTCGAACGAGAGCCCGTCGACGGCCTTGACGACGCCGTCCTCGGTCTTGAACCGGACGCGCAGGTCGCGCACCGACAGGAACGCCCCGGCGTCGGCCGAGGAGGGAGCCCCCGATTCCTTGGTCAGAGTGGTCACAGAAAGCTCCTAGGACAGCCGCACGCGCGGGTCGATGAAGGCATAGCAGGCATCGACGACGATGTTGAACAGAAGGATCATGGCGGCCGAGAACAGCATCACACCGAGCAGCAGGGGCAGGTCGCTGAAGCTCACCGCTTCCACGGCCAGTCGGCCGAGGCCCGGCAGACCGAAGGTGAACTCCGTGATGATCGCGCCGCCCAGCAGCGAGGCGATGTCGATACCGAAGATCGTCACGATCGGGATCAGCGAACCGCGCCAGGCGTAGCGGAAGAAGACGTAGCGCTGGGACATGCCCTTGGCGCGGGCGGTCCGGACGTGCTCCTCCTGGAGCTGCTCGATCATCGACGACCGCGCCATACGAGTGTACTGAGCGGCGAAGATCGTCGAGAGCACGGCCCAGGGGATGATCAGCCCGGAGAACCAGGCCATGGGGTCCTCGGTCAGTGCCGTGTACTTGGGCTCGTCGAACGCGCCCATCTGGTACACGAGGATGGCGAGCGCGAGCGGGCCGAGGAAGTAGATCTGCATGGAGCTGAGGACCATCGCGCCCGCGGTGAAGGCCTTGTCGATGATCGTGCCGCGCTTCCAGGCGGCGAGCATGCCCGAGCCCAGTCCGACGACGAGGAAGAGGATCGCGGCGCCGACGGCCAGCGAGACGGTGGTCGGGAGCCGGTCGACCAGGGTCGTCCACACGTTCTCGTTGGTGTGGTACGAGTAGCCGAAGCACGGGGCCGGGCAGGCCCCCTGGGCGAAGTCGTCCCGCCCCATGACCAGGCCCGACAGGAAGATCCAGAACTGTTCGGGAATCGACTTGTCGAGACCGAGCGTCCGGTGGATGTTCTCCAGCGCGTCCGGGGTGCAGGTCTTGCCGCACATCAGCAGCGCCGGATCGCGTGGCATGCCGAAGAAGAGAAGGAACGCGACCATGGTCAACAGGACCAGGATCACGACGGCGCCGAGAGACCGGCGGAGGATGAAGCGCAGCATCAGAAAGCAGCTTTCGGGCGTGGGAAGCCTGGCGGGCGAGGGGCGCCCCATCTCGACGATGGGGCGCCCTGGAAACCCCGCTGGGGGTCGGAGGTGTTACTTCACAAACAGCCTGCGCGGGTCGACGGCGCCGAGGACGTCGTCGTACACGAGGCCGCCGATCTTCGAACCGGCGATCTGGGTCTGCTTGTAGTACGCCGTCGGGATGTTGGAGATGACGTTCTCGACGATGTACTCGTTGACCTTGTTCCACTCCTCAGCGGCCTTGACCGGGTCCGTGATCTTGTTGATCCGGTCGATGTCCGCGTTGACCTTCGGGTCGTCGATGTGCGCGTAGTTCGACGAGCCGTCCTGGATCTGGCGGCCGTCGTACAGCGGCGGGATGACGGTCGAGGCGCTCGGCCAGTCCGCGCCCCACGCGGTGTGGTAGATGTCGTAGTTGTTGTCGACCTTGCTGATCTGGTCGTAGTACGTCTCGGCCGGGATCTCCTGGCGCTGGACGTCGAAGCCCGCCTTCTCCAGGCCCGCCGCCATGGCGGTGGAGTACTGCTGGCCCTCGGGGGTGTTGATGTAGCCGAAGGTGAGCTTCAGGCCTTCCTTGCCGGCTTCCTTGAGGAGCGCCTTGGCCTTCTCCGGGTCACCGGCCGGCTTCTTCTTCTTGCCGAACGGGTCGAAGTTGGCGTTGTAGCCGGAGACGGTCGGGCTGATCAGACCGCCGGCGACCTCCATGGCCTGGGCGCCGCCGTAGGCGCGGACGAAGGGCGTGATGGGCAGCGCGTGCGCGATGGCCTCACGGACCTTCTTGTCCTGCATCTCCTTCTGCGACAGGTTGATGTTCATCTGGCCGACGTAGGGCTGGTAGCCCGAGACCGTGCGGTCCTTCAGCGAGGCGTCGCTGAGCACCTTGGACAGGTTGCCCGCGTCGACCTGGTTGTTGAAGCTGATCGCGGTGGAGTTGGCGCCCGAGTCGGACAGCAGCGCCTTCGTGGAGTCCTCGTACTGCTTGTTGAAGACGAAGTTGAACTGGTCCACGTACTGGTGACGGATCGGGTCCGTCTTCGGGTCCCAGTTCTCGTTCTTGACCAGCGTCATGGACTTGCCGGACTTGAAGTCCTTGATCTTGTACGGGCCGGCCGTCATCGGGGCCTTGTCGTACTTCTCCTGGGTGTCCTTCTTCTCGGACACGATGGAGTATCCGGCCATCGCGAGCGCGTACGGCAGGTCGGCCTTCGGCTCCTTGAACTTGAAGACGATGGTCTTCTCGTCCGGCGTCTCCAGGATGCTGTCCGGCAGGTGCTTGCCCTTGTACGGACCGTCCTTGAGGAGCTTGCGGTACTCGACGCCCGGCGTGTTGGCCAGCCACTGCTGGATGTAGGTCGGACCGTTGGTGATGAACGGGGCGAAGAGACGCTCGAAGGTGTGGCGGACGTCGGCCGAGGTGATCGGCGTGCCGTCGGCCCACTTGACGCCGTCCTTGAGCGTGAACTTCCAGGTCTTGCCGCCGTCGGTGGTGGTGCCGCTGTCCGTGGCCAGGTCGCCGACGACCTCGTGCTTCGAGCCGTCGTCGCTGGTGGCCTTGTAGCCCGTCAGGCCACGGTGGATGATCGAGGACAGCGAGCCCTCGTCGGAGACGTAGATCTGGCCCGGGTCGAGGTGGGCGTAGCTGTCACGCTGCAGGACCGTCACGGTGCCGCCGCTCTTCGCACCGGGGACCTCGGGGGCCGGGCCGGTCGAGTCCTTGGCGTCACCGAACGCGATGCCCTCCTGCTGACGCTGGGCATTCTCCTTGTCCTGCTTGTTGCTGGTCCCTTCCTTGCTGCCGCCCTCGCTGCAGCCGGTGAGCACTAGTGCTCCGGCAGCGAGCAGGGATATGGCGGCGTACGTGTGGCGTCCACCCTTACCCATCACTCGGTTTCCCACCCATCTGTCTGTCTCACGTGCGATGAAATGAAGTGCCAGTCGGGCCGACGCGGGCGCCGTCCCATCCGGATTTGGGCGAGAGTGCCCATAGCTCCCGGTCAGCGAGCCGTCTTCGGGTCGAAGGCGTCACGGACCGAGTCCCCGAGCAGGTTGAACGCCACGATGAAGATGATCATGGAGATACCCGGGAAGAACATGTAGGTGATGTCGTTCTGCATCACGAGTTCGGTCGACGCCTTGGAGAACATCTGCCCCCAGTCGGGCGTCGGCTCGACGATGCCGACGCCGAGGAACGACAGTCCGGCCTCGGCGGTGACGAAGGCGGGGAGCATGTACGTCGACTGCACCAGGATCGGCGTGACCACGTTGGGGAGGATCTCCTTGCGGATGATCCGCCACGGGGACGCCCCGCTCACCTTGGCCGCCTCGATGAACTCGCGTCCGGCGAGGGACAGGGTAGCGCCGCGCAGGATGCGGCAGAGACTCATCCACCCCAGGAACCACATCACCGAGATCAGCGCCACCACCCGGACGTACACCGGGGTCTCGTCCTTGGGGTCCACGAACAGCGAGACCACGACCGGCATGCTCGCGATGAAGAACAGCTGCGACGGGAAGGCCAGCAGGAAGTCGACGACCCGGCTGATGGCGAAGTCGACCTTGCCCCCGAGGTAGCCGGCCATCACACCGAGGATGACGCCGGTGAGCACGGTGGCGACCGTCACGGCGAGGGAGATGCCGAGCGAGTTCCGGATGCCGTAGATCAGCTTGGTGAAGACGTCGTAGCCGTTGCCCGGCTCGAGACCGAACCAGAACTCACCGCTGATGCCGCCGTTGGGCATGATCGGGACGCCCGCGCTGTCGAACAGCTCGGGGCGCTCGTCCGCGTACACGGTGTACGGGTCCTTGCCGTACAGCTTCGAGATCACCGGCGCCAGCAGACCGATGAGGAAGAAGAACGCCACGATGCAGGCGGAGGTCACGCCCGCACGGTCACGCTTGAAGCGAATCCACATCAACTGCCCGGGGGAGCGGCCCTCAAGCTTCTTCTCACCCTCGACGGCGGAGGTCGCATCGAGCTCAGGGTCCAAGGCGACCGCGGAGCCGGAGCCCTCGGCCTTGACTGGACTGGTCATGTGTGTTCTTCCCCCGGGGGGTTGGAGAGTTGAGCGCAGCACAGATACCGGCAGGTTCTGTGGTTTGGGGGAACTTTCGCCAAGTGCATCAACGCGCGTCAAGGGCGGAAGGCAGAGGGATCTCCCTAGCGTCCATTTTTTGAGCAAAAATTGCAAAGATTGACACCTGCGCGCGCTTGACAGCTGAGACGGAAAATCGGCGAAACGGACATAACGGGAGGGATTTTTGTTTACATGTCCGAAACTTGATCGCCGAAGCACCGATATCCGAACAGGGCCTCACAGGCTTCTGAAAGGACCCTGAACAACCCGCCTGACCAACCCTCCGGACGCCCTCTGCGGACGGCCCCTGGACCACCTGTGAACGACGCGGCCCGGCCCTCCACCGCAGGGAAGGGCCGGGCCATCGTCTCACTGCCCGCCCAGAGGCCCTGAGAGGGCCCCTGAGCGTGCCGCGGGGGTGGGTCAGCCGTGCTTGGCGCGGCTCGCCGCACGGGCGCGCTCGCGGGCGTCCAGGTTCACCTTGCGGATGCGGACGGCCTCCGGGGTGACCTCGACGCACTCGTCGTCGCGGCAGAACTCCAGGGACTGCTCCAGCGACAGCTTGCGCGGCGGCACGATCGACTCCGCCACATCGGCCGTCGAGGACCGCATGTTGGTGAGCTTCTTCTCCTTGGTGATGTTGACGTCCATGTCGTCGGAGCGGGAGTTCTCGCCGACGATCATGCCCTCGTACACCTCGGTGCCGGGCTCCACGAAGAGCACGCCGCGCTCCTGGAGGTTGGTCATCGCGAAGGCGGTGACCGCTCCGGCGCGGTCGGCGACCAGCGAGCCGTTGTTGCGGGTCTGGAGGTTGCCGAACCACGGCTCGTGGCCCTCGTGGATCGAGTGGGCGATGCCGGTGCCGCGGGTCTGGGTGAGGAACTCCGTCCGGAATCCGATCAGACCGCGCGAGGGCACCACGAACTCCATGCGCACCCAGCCGGAGCCGTGGTTGGACATGTTGTCCATCCGGCCCTTGCGGACGCCCATCAGCTGGGTGACGGCGCCCATGTGCTCCTCGGGCACGTCGATCGTCATCCGCTCGACGGGCTCGTAGACCTTGCCGTCGACCTCCTTGGTGACGACCCGGGGCTTGCCGACGGTCAGCTCGTAGCCCTCCCGGCGCATGGTCTCGACCAGGATGGCCAGCGCCAGCTCGCCGCGGCCCTGCACCTCCCAGGCGTCGGGGCGCTCGGTGTCCAGGACGCGCAGCGAGACGTTGCCGATCAGCTCGCGGTCCAGGCGGTCCTTGACCTGGCGGGCGGTGACCTTGCGGTCCTTGACGGCCGCCTTCGCGTCGGCGCCCTTGCCGGTGCCGCCGCGGCCGACCAGCGGCGAGGTGTTGGTGCCGATGGTCATCGAGATCGCGGGCTCGTCCACCGTGATCAGCGGCAGCGGAACCGGGTTCTCCGGATCGGCCAGCGTCTCGCCGATCATGATCTCCGGGATGCCGGCGACCGCGCAGATGTCGCCCGGGCCCGCCTTCTCGGCCGGCTTGCGGGTGAGCGCCTCGGTCATCATCAGCTCGGAGATGCGCACGTTGGTGACGGACCCGTCGCGCTTCATCCACGCGACCGTCTGCCCCTTCTTCAGCTCGCCCTGGTGGACGCGCAGCAGCGCGATGCGGCCGAGGAAGTTGTCGGCGTCCAGGTTGGTGACGTGCGCCTGGAGCGGGGCGTCCTCGTCGTAGGTCGGGGCCGGGATGTGCTGGAGGATCGCGGAGAAGAACGGCTCCAGGCTGTCGGAGTCGGAGGGGACCGTGCCGTCGGCCGGCTTGGTCAGCGACGCGATGCCGTCCCGGCCGCAGGCGTAGACGATCGGGAACTCGATCTGCTCCTCGTCCGCGTCCAGGTCCAGGAAGAGGTCGTAGGTCTCGTTGACGACCTCGTCGATCCGGGCGTCCGGCCGGTCCGTCTTGTTGATGCACAGGATGATCGGCAGGCGGGCCTGGAGCGCCTTGCGCAGCACGAAGCGGGTCTGCGGCAGCGGGCCCTCGGAGGCGTCGACCAGCAGCACCACGCCGTCCACCATCGACAGACCGCGCTCGACCTCGCCGCCGAAGTCGGCGTGGCCGGGGGTGTCGATGATGTTGATCGTGATCGGGTCCCCGCCGGCCTTCGGGTGGTACTTGACCGCCGTGTTCTTGGCGAGGATCGTGATGCCCTTCTCACGCTCCAGGTCGTTCGAGTCCATCATGCGGTCGTCGACGGAGTCGAGCTGGTGGGCGGCGAAGGCGCCGGCCTGCTTGAGCATGGCGTCGACGATGGTCGTCTTGCCGTGGTCGACGTGGGCGACGATGGCGACGTTGCGAATGTCGTGACGTGTAGTGGACACGGCCATAAAGCGGCGTTCTCCCGGAGTGTGAGGACGGCCCTGCTGCGTACGTCTGTGATACGCGGGCCCTGCCGGGCTTGACACGCCACGGCCTCACCCCATGGTACGTGGCCGCCGGAGCTCGGGCTTGCCGGGCCGATCAGCGAGACGGCCGCGGCCCCCCGGAGGGTCCCGCGGCGGGCCGCGCGGCCTTCCGCAGGAAGCCCATGTCCTCGTACACGGGGGTCTGGAAGCCGAAGGACCCGGTGTTGGCCAGGTTCTTGCGCACGGCCGTGAGCTGGGGGCGCTGGTAGAGCGGGATGGAGCCGGCCGCGGCCCAGATCCGGGCGTCGGCCTTGCGGATCAGGTCGCGCGACTTCTCGCGGTCCAGGGTGGCCGCGGCCCGGTCGAAGAGCTGGTCGACCTGGTCGGTGCCGACGCGGGTGTAGTTCTGCTCGACGGTCAGCGAGCCGTCGGCGGCCGGGACGGGCTTGGCGTAGATGGGGCGGGCGTCGGTCGCCGGGAAGGCGGAGGCGGGCCAGGAGTAGAGGGCCAGGTCGAACTCTCCGGAGGCGATGTGGTCCTTGAAGTAGCTCTCGCCGGGTACCTTGGTCCGCTCGACGCGGATGCCGAGGCGGCCGAGCATGCGGGTGATCCGGTCGGCGACCTCGTGCAGGACCTCGGAGCCCGGGCCGGTGGGGAGCACGAAGCGCAGGGTGAGCGGCTTGCCGTCCTTGGCCAGCGGCCCGGCCGCGGCGCCGGCCGGGGCGGGGGTGCCCTTGGGGGCGTAGGCGCCGGGGGCGCCGCCCTGCTTGTGCTGCTTGCCGTCCTGGGCGAGGTGGTCGCGGTCGGGGTCACGGTCCGCGGGGTGGTCGGCTTCGCGGTCGGTGTCGCGGTCCGCGTCCCGGTCGTCCTCGCGGCCGGGCGCCTTCCCCTCGCCGTCGGCCCGCGCCTTGCCGTCCTGGCCCACGATGTACGTGCCGTCCTCGCCGCCGGGGGACTCGGGCTCGGCGGACCCGGTCGCCCCTGACCCGCTCGCACCGGACCCGGCTCCGGCCGCCCCGTCCTCGGACGACGCCGCACCCTCGCCGTCGCCGCCCTCGCCCTCGTCCCCCGCGCCGGCCGCCTTCCCGCTCCTGCCCGGCTCGTCGAGGGGACCGCCCCGCACCCATCCGGCGTCCGCAAGCAGCGCGCGGGCCTCCTTGGGGTCCTCGTCGCCGAGGGCGCCGCTGTTGTCGGCGTAGGCGGGCTGGCCGGCCAGCGCGAGGTGGCTGCCGACGGGTTCCGCGGGCAGGCCGAGGGGCCGCAGCACCATCCGGGCCAGCTCTCGGCGGTCGAGGGCGCGGGCGACGGCCCGGCGCACCCGTTCGTCGGCGAGGGGACCCTCGGCGCCGTTGAGGGCGAGCTGGGTGAAGGCCGGCTCCAGGGACCTGCGGACCTCGAAGGCGGCCAGCGCCCGGTCGGGGCCCCGCTGCCCGGCGGGCACCTGCTCGCCGTCGCCGGCCGCCGCACCCTCGGGTTCCGCGGACCGGCCGGACGGCGCGGAGGCGCTCGCCGACGGCCCGCCCGCCCCCTCGTCCGGCCCCGCCGCCGTGATCCTGCGGGCCCCGGCGGCGTCCACCTCCGCCACGTCGACCCGCCCCTCCGCCAGCGCCCCGACCCGCTGCGCGCGCGGTACGGCCCGCAGCACGATCGCGTCCAGCTTGGGCGCTGCGCCCCACCAGCGGGTGTTGCGGGCGAGGGTGACCTCGTCGTCCTCGCGGTCGACCTCGCGCACGGTGAACGGCCCGGCGGTGACCTTCAGCCGGCGGCGCGCCCCGTCGTTGAACGCGTCCGGCGTGCCCATCACGTCCTTCGGGTACAGCGGCGAGAACAGCGACTGCCAGTCGGCGTAGGGGCGGCTGAAAGTTACCTTGACCTCCAGGTCATTCTTGCCCCGCTCGATCCGCTCGATCCGCTCGTACCCGGCGTTGCGGGCGGTCCAGTAGGCGCTGTCCCGGCCCGACAGGGCGCGCCACTGGGCGGCGAAGTCGGCCGCGCCGATCTCCCTGCCGTCGCTCCAGACCGCCTGCTGGTTGAGCCGGTAGAGCACGACCTGCCGTGGCTTGGTGTCGACGACCTTGGCCGATTCCAGATAGTCGGTGTTGATTTCCGGCCGGCCGTTCGCGTCGAGCCGGTACATCGACGGCAGCACCGCCTGGGCGATCCGCGTGGTCGTGGCGTCGGCGTCCGCCTGGAAGGTGTTCATCGTCTGCGGCACCGCGTCCACCGCCCAGCGCAGCGTCCCCCCGTCGGCGACGCGGGCCCGGGCGGCGGGGGCGATGTCCTGGTGGGCCGGCGGCCGGCCGGCCTCCTTCTCGGAGCTGCACCCGGCGAGAGCGGGGACCGCGAGCGCTCCCGCGGTCAGGAAGACGACCGAGCGCAGTACGGCGCGCGGTCCGACTCCGGCGTGGGACATCTCTGGGTACCTCCGGGAAGCCGCGGGCGTTACGATCACTTTTGGCGGTATATGGTGCTGATCAGATGAGATTCGTCCGTATGCGGCCACTGAAGAGGAAAGGGTTCAGCAGCGACCGGCGACACGGCGGCGCGAGGTGACAAGCCCACCCGTGCGGCGCAACACGCTCCCGGCAGTGCACCCGCACGACTCGGCCAATCGGTGCACCGCCCTTCCCAGCGATGGGTGTGACGCGCAACACTCTCAGGCGCATGAACGTCCCCGTCCGCATCCGGCCGACCGGCCGACGGAAGTGAGGTCACGTCATGTCCGTGCACGACGAACTGACATCCATCCAGCGCTGTCTCGACGATCTGGCCAGGTCGGTGGGCCGGCTGGAACAGCGGCTCGGCGCTGGCGCGCTCGACGTGCGCCGCGTCCGCACCGACTGCGACCACCTGCGCGAGAGCGTGGCGCTGCTGCGCTCGGCGGCCGCGCAGAGCCCGGCCGGCCGGCCGGAGCTGGTCACGATCCCCGACACGCCGTACGACAACAGCCTGTGGGTCGACACGGACGACGAGGGACTCGGCGCCCGCGACCGGCGCGCCCCCTGACCCGAGCCGTCGCGCCGACCCGAACCGTCGCGCCCCCTGACCCGACCGGAGTCAAACGTTGGCCACTGGTACGGAACCCCCCACCACGGAGCCCCAGCCTTCCGGCGGCGGTGTGCGCGGCCCCGCGCGCGCCGCCATCGCCGCCCCGCACCTGCGGACCGACCGCTGGTGGCTGGCGCCCGCCGCCAACGCGGCCGGCCTGCTCGCCTTCATCGTCTACTCGACCTGGCGGGCCTTCGCGAACGCCGACTACTACGCCGCCCCGTACGTCTCGCCGTTCTACTCCCCCTGCCTGGCGGAGAACTGCGAGCCCATGCGGTCCGGACCCAACTGGGAGATCTTCGGCAGCTGGTGGGGCCTGTCCCCCGCGATCCTGATCCTGGTCTTCCCGCTCGGCTTCCGCCTGACCTGCTACTACTACCGCAAGGCCTACTACCGGGGCTTCTGGGCGTCCCCGCCGGCCTGCGCGGTCGCCGAGCCGCACCGGAAGTACACCGGCGAGACCCGCTTCCCGCTGATCCTGCAGAACCTGCACCGGTACTTCTTCTACGCCGCGCTCCCGGTCGCCGCCATCCTCACCTACGACACCGTCCTCGCCTTCCGCGACGAGCACTACGCGTGGGGACACATGGGCCTGGGCACCCTGGTCTTCCTCGTCAACATCGTGCTGATCTGGGCGTACACCCTCTCCTGCCACTCCTGCCGGCACATCGTCGGCGGCAAGCTCAAGCACTTCTCCAGGCATCCGGTGCGCTACCGGATGTGGCGGCTGGTGGGGTGGCTCAACGCCCGGCACATGCTGCTCGCCTGGACGTCGCTGGTGAGCGTCGCGCTCGCCGACCTGTACGTGTACCTCGTCGCGTCCGGCGCCTTCGACGATCCGCGCTTCTTCTGATGACTGGGGCCTTGTGATGTCCGTGGTGGACCGGCAGCAATGGGACGTCGTGGTGGTCGGGGCCGGCGGCGCCGGTCTGCGGGCGGCCGTCGAGGCGCGCGAGCGGGGCGCCCGTACGGCGGTGATCTGCAAGTCGCTGTTCGGCAAGGCGCACACCGTGATGGCCGAGGGCGGCATCGCGGCGGCGATGGCCAACGCCAACCCGAACGACAACTGGCAGGTGCACTTCCGCGACACGATGCGCGGCGGCAAGTTCCTCAACCAGTGGCGGATGGCCGAGCTGCACGCCCAGGAGGCCCCGGACCGGGTCTGGGAGCTGGAGACCTGGGGAGCGCTGTTCGACCGCACCGCGGACGGCCGGATCTCGCAGCGCAACTTCGGCGGCCACGAGTACCCGCGCCTCGCCCACGTCGGCGACCGCACCGGCCTGGAGCTGATCCGCACCCTCCAGCAGAAGGTCGTCTCGCTCCAGCAGGAGGACCACCGCGCGACCGGCGACTACGAGTCACGGCTGAAGGTCTTCCAGGAGTGCACGGTCACGCGGGTGCTCAAGGACGGCGACCGGGTCTGCGGGGTCTTCGGCTACGAGCGGGAGTCCGGCCGGTTCCAGGTGTGGGAGGCGCCCGCCGTGGTGATCGCGACGGGCGGCATCGGAAAGTCGTTCAAGGTCACCTCGAACTCGTGGGAGTACACCGGCGACGGCCACGCGCTGGCGCTGCTCGCGGGCGCGCCGCTGCTGAACATGGAGTTCGTGCAGTTCCACCCGACGGGGATGGTCTGGCCGCCGTCGGTCAAGGGCATCCTCGTCACCGAGTCGGTGCGCGGCGACGGCGGGGTGCTGCGCAACTCCGACGGCAAGCGCTTCATGTTCGACTACATCCCCGACGTCTTCCGGGAGAAGTACGCCGAGACCGAGGACGAGGCCGACCGCTGGTACGACGACCCCGAGGGCAACCGGCGGCCCCCCGAGCTGCTCCCCCGCGACGAGGTGGCCCGCGCGATCAACACCGAGGTCAAGGAGGGGCGCGGCTCCCCGCACGGCGGGGTGTTCCTGGACGTGTCGACGCGGATGCCGGCCGAGGTGATCAAGCGGCGGCTGCCGTCGATGTACCACCAGTTCAAGGAGCTGGCCGACGTCGACATCACCGCGGAGCCCATGGAGGTCGGGCCCACCTGCCACTACGTGATGGGCGGCATCGCCGTCGACTCCGACACGGCGGCGGCGCGCGGGGTGCCGGGGCTGTACGCGGCCGGCGAGGTGGCCGGCGGGATGCACGGCTCCAACCGGCTGGGCGGCAACTCGCTGTCCGACCTGCTGGTCTTCGGACGCCGGGCGGGGTGGCACGCCGCCGAGTACGCGGCGGGGCTCGGCGCGGGGCGGCCCGTGGTGGACGACGCCCAGGTCGAGGCGGCGGGGGCGGAGGCGCTGCGGCCGTTCTCGGCGGAGGGCGCCGCCGCGGGCGTGACGCCGGGCGCGTCGCCCGGCGGGGAGCCCGCAGGGCCGCCGGAGAACCCGTACACCCTGCACCAGGAGCTCCAGCAGACGATGAACGACCTGGTCGGCATCATCCGCCGGGAGGCGGAGATGAAACAGGCCCTGGAGAAGCTGGCGGAGCTGCGGGCGCGGGTCGGCCGGGCCGGGGTGGAGGGCCACCGTCAGTTCAACCCGGGCTGGCACCTCGCGCTGGACCTGCGGAACATGCTGCTGGTCAGCGAGTGCGTGGCCCGGGCGGCTCTGGAGCGCACCGAGTCGCGCGGCGGGCACACCCGCGAGGACCATCCGTCGATGGACCGCAAGTGGCGCCGGATCAATCTGCTGTGCCGGCTGACCGACCCGGCCGGCGGTCTCACGGCCGCCGACCCGGCCCGCGGCCGGATCGAACTCGTACGGGAGACCACCGAACCCGTCCGCCCGGACCTGCTCGCCCTCTTCGCGAAGGAGGAGCTGGTCAAGTACCTGGCCGAAGAGGAGCTGTACGAGTGAGCGGCTACGAGGCGCGTTTCCGGGTGTGGCGGGGCGACGCGGGCGGCGGCGGCCTGGAGGACTTCACGGTCGCCGTCAACGAGGGCGAGGTGGTCCTCGACATCATCCACCGTCTCCAGGCGACCCAGGCCCCCGATCTGGCGGTGCGCTGGAACTGCAAGGCCGGCAAGTGCGGTTCGTGCTCGGCGGAGATCAACGGGCGGCCCCGGCTGCTGTGCATGACCCGGATGTCGGTGTTCGCGCCCGATGAGACGGTCACCGTCACCCCGCTGCGGGCGTTCCCGGTGGTGCGGGACCTGGTCACGGACGTCGGCTTCAACTACGCCAAGGCCCGTGAGGTCCCGGCGTTCGTGCCGCCGGCCGGGGTGGCGCCGGGCGAGTACCGCATGATGCAGGAGGACGTGGACCGCTCGCAGGAGTTCCGCAAGTGCATCGAGTGCTTCCTGTGCCAGGACACCTGCCATGTGGTGCGCGACCACGAGGAGAACAAGCAGGCCTTCGCCGGTCCGCGGTTCCTGATGCGGATCGCCGAACTGGACATGCACCCGCTGGACGCGGCGGCGGACGCCGGCCTGGACCGCGAGGCCACCGCGCAGGACGAGCACGGGCTCGGCTACTGCAACATCACCAAGTGCTGCACCGAGGTCTGCCCCGAGGGCATCAAGATCACCGACAACGCGCTGATCCCGCTGAAGGAGCGCGCGGTGGACCGCAAGTACCGCCCCCTGGTGTGGCTGGGGTCGAAGATCGGGCGTCGCGGGACGTAACGCCCGGTCGCGGGAGCGCGTGCGCGCCCCTACGCTCCGAGATGTGACGCCCTCCTCGCCCTCCTCGAAGCGGGGCCGGTCCCGGCGCGCGCCCGCGCATATATCGGTGCGGATCGCGCACACGGCGCTCGGCGTGACGGCCGCGGTGGTGTGGCTGGTGTCGGTGATGACGGTGACGCCGGGCGGACCCGGCGTGCCGGACGCGCCGGCGCGGGCCGGCCGGCCGGCCGCCGCGCCGAGCCCCGTGGCCGCGGCCGCCCGCGAGGACGACGTCGAGGAGACGGCCACGGCCGACCTGGTGCTGCCGCTGGTCGCCGTGGGCGGGGCCGGCGCGGTGGCGGCGTACGCCTATGCCCGGCGCACCCGGCGGGCCCGGTCCCGTACGACGCCGGGCGGGACGCCGGTACGGCTCACGGACGCGCCGTCGCCCGATCCCGGCCCCGAACGGCAGGCGCGGGCCCTTTTGGTGGAGGCGGACGACTGCGTGCGCACCTGCCGGGAGGAACTCCTCTTCGCCGAGGCCGTGGCCGGCCCGCAGGCCGTGGCGCCCTACGCGGCGGCGCTGCGGGCGGCGGAGTCGGAGCTGTCGGCCGCGTTCCGGATGCGGCAGCGGTACGACGAGGGGGTGCCTGCGGAGGAGACGGCCCGCCGGCACGCGCTCGCCGGGATCGTCGGCCGGTGCGCGGAGGCGGGGCGGCGGCTGGACGCGCAGGCCGCCGCGTTCGACGTGCTGCGCGGGCTGGAGCGCGGGCCCGGGCCCGCGCTGGAGGTGGCGGAGGCGCGGTTCCGTGAGCTGGCGGCGGTGCGCGCGCCGGCGGCGGAGTCGCTCCTCGCCGATCTGGGCAAGCGGTACGCGCCGGGCGCGGTCGCCCCGGTCGCCGGGCACCTCGACCGCGCCAAGGACCGGCTGGTGTTCGCCACGACCCGGCTGAACCTCGCCCGCCAGTGCGCCGACCGGGACGAGCCCGACCGCGCCGCCGCGCATCTGCGGGCCGCGGAGGGCGCGGTGGCGCAGGCGGGGGTGCTGGTGGCGGGCGTGGAACGGTTCGCCGAGGAGCTGGCGGAGGCGGAAGGGCTGGTGCCGGCGGCGCTCACCGGGGCGGAGACGGAGCTGGCGGCCGCGGGTGCGGCGCGGGCGGTGCGCGCCGACGCCGTGCCGGCCGCCGTACGCGCGGAGCTGACGGGGGGGCCGTACGACCCGCTGGACGCCCTGCGCCGGATCGTGCGGGCGGTGACGCCGCTCGCGTCGGGGCGCGCGGGGGTGCTGGGGGCCGCGGCGGAGCTGGCGGCGCGCAGCGCGGTGGGCGCGGCGGAGGACTACGCCACGACGCACCGGGGCGTGGTGGGGGCCGAGGCCCGCACCCGGCTGACGGCGGCGCACCGGCTGCTCCCGGACGACCCGCTCACGGCCGACGCCCTGGCCCACGAGGCCCGTACCCTCGCCGAGCGCGACGTCCGCGACCACGGTCACCTGGAGACCCCGCTGCTGGCCGGCGTCCTCCTCGCAGGCCCGGCCGACCCCGCGCCGGCGAGCTACGGCGGACCGCGCACGCGGGCCCGCCGGGGGACGACGTCAGGTCCGTCGTAGGCCCGGAGGCAACCGTGGGCGGCAGGGCAGGGGGCGTCAGAACAGGCTGAGGAGCGCCTCGGTCGGGTCCGCGAGGGGGGTGCCGCCGTCGGGGAGGGGCAGTTCGAACCAGACGGTCTTGCCGCGGTGGGTGCGGCGGGAGCCCCAGGCCGCGGAGAGCAGGCCGACGAGCTGGAGGCCGCGGCCCCCCTCGTCGGTGTCGCGGGCGCGGCGACGGCGGGGCTGGACCAGGCCGGCGTCCCAGACCTCGCAGACCAGGGTGCGGTCCAGCAGGAGGCGGAGCCGGATCTCGCCCTCGCCGTACCGCAGGGCGTTGGTGACCAGCTCGCTGACCAGCAGCTCCGTGGTGTCGACCAGGGGTTCCAGGTCCCAGCCGAGGAGCCGCCCGCGGGCCAGTTCGCGGGCCCGTCCGACGCTGCGCGGCTCGCGCGGCAGCGTCCAGTCGCCGACGGACTCGGCGGGCAGGCCCTGGACGCGGGCCATGAGCAGGGCGAGGTCGTCCTCGCCGTGGTGGGTGTCAAGGGTGTCGAGGACCTGGTCGCAGACGTCCTCCAGCGGCCGGGCGGGGTCCGTCAGCGCGCCCACGAAAGCCTGGAGCCCTTCGTCGAGGGGGTGGTCGCGGGACTCGACCAGGCCGTCGGTGTAGAGGGCGAGGAGGGAGCCCTCGGGCAGTTCGACCTCGACCTCCTCGAAGGGTTCCCCGCCGACGCCGAGCGGCAGCCCGGGCGGCACGTCGAGCATCAGTGCGGGCTCGCCGGGCTCGACCAGGACGGGGGGCAGATGGCCGGCGTTGGCGAAGGTGCAGCGCCGGGTGACGGAGTCGTAGACGGCGTACACGCACGTCGCGAGGTACACCTCGGACAGGTCGGCCTCGCGGGGCCTGCGGGCGGCGCGGGTGGCCTGCTGGACGCCTCCGCCGGGCCCGAACGCCTGGGAGGGACCGCCGGGGGTGCCGAGCCCGCGGGCGATCTCGTCCAGCTGGGAGAGCACTTCGGCCGGTTCGAGGTCCAGCTGGGCGAGCGTGCGTACGGCGGTGCGCAGTTCGCCCATCGCGACGGCCGCGCGCAGCCCGCGGCCCATGACGTCGCCGACCACCAGCGCGGTGCGGTGCCCGGGCAGTTCGATGACGTCGAACCAGTCGCCGCCCACCTCGCTGGGGCGGCCCGTGGAGGCGTTGCCGGGCAGATAGCGGCACGCGATGTCCAGTCCGGAAGCGACGGGGTCGCCCGGCGGCAGCAGGGAGCGCTGCAGTATCAGCGCGCGTTCGTGCTCGCGCCGGTAGAGACGGGCGTTGTCGATGCATACGGCGGCCCGCGCGGCGAGTTCGACCGCGAGGTCCCGGTCCCGGTCGCCGAACGGCTCGCTGCCCTTGGCCCGGGAGAACTGCGCGAGTCCCACGACGGTGTCGTGGGCGACCATCGGCACCGCGAGCGTGGACTGCAGCAGGCCGCCCTCCTCGGCCGGGATGTGCTGCGGCCGGGCGGTGCGCAGGGCGTCCGCGCAGGGCGAGGTGAACGGGTAGTGGTGGACCGCGCCGACCGCGACGGGCTTGTCCGCGCCCGGAAAGGGAGCGCCGGAGACGGCGCTGGCGAAGGCGACGCGGCGCAGTTCGGCGCTGCCGTCCGCGAGGCCGGGCGGGGTCTCGTCGCCGACCAGCAGCCCCTGGTAGAGGTCGACGGTGGCCAGGTCGCAGAAGCCGGGGACGACCACGTCGAGGAGTTCGCGGGCGGTGGTCTCCAGGTCGAGGGAGTTGCCGATGCGCGCGCCGGCCTCGTTGAGCAGGGCGAGGTTGCGCCGGGCGGCGGCGGCCTCACGGGCGGCGGCCCGGCGGGCGGTGACGTCGGTTCCCAGCCAGGCGATGCCGATGGGGCGGCCCGTTCCGCTGTGCACCCGGTAGAGGTTGATCGACCAGTGGCGGCGCTCCTCGGAGCCGGGCACGAAGCCCGTGACGTGCATGTCCGTGATGGAGTTGCCGGTCTCCAGGACGCGCCGCATGGTCGCCTCGACCCGATCGGCCTCGCCGCGCGGCAGATAGTCGTGGACCCCGCGTCCCCGGTGGTCGGCGGGCGTGCCGCCGAAGATGGACGCGAACCGCTGGTTGGCGCGCCGCACCTTCAGACTGGGGTCGATCAGCAGGAAGCCGAAGGGAGATTGGCCGAAAATCGCCTGGGAGGCGGCGAGGTCGGTCTCGATGCTGCGCAGCACCCGGACGTCGACGACGATGCACACGGCGGCCTTGCGCCCGTCCTCGGTGCGGGTCGGCATGACGTACACCTCGGCGAGCCCGTCCCGCCCGCGCCTGCCGCGCCCGTCGTCCACCGGGTCGGGCAGCCGGAAGGGGACCACGCCGGTCCACTCCCGTCCGTCCAGGATCTCGGCCATCTTGCGCTGGCCGCGCTCCCTCAGACAGGGGGTGACGAAGGCGTCGATGGGGTCCCTGCCGACGGCGTGCTCGGCGGGGATGCCGAAGATCTGCTCGGCCCGCAGGCTCCACTGCTCGACCAGCCCGTCGGGGCCGATGGAAAAGGACGCGACCTTGATGTAGTCGTAGATCGAGCCAGGTGGACTGCTCTGCCAGACGGCGTCACCGGGTGACGCCTCGCCGGAGACACCCGCGTCCTCCGTCCTCGCGCGGCCCGACGGGTCCTCGGACTCCGTGGCCTTCGCTGGTATCTCGCTCACGCGAACCGTCCCCTCCAGCTCACCGCGCCCGGCACCGGTCACCGAAAGGCGGCTGCCCGCAGTATCCAGCACTACGGGGCCGCACGACACGGTGTTCACGATCACAGCACGACCGAAAGCTTTTCGGCCCGTGCTGCGACGACACTCCCAGTCTTCTAACCAGGCGACACGCCCCCGAATCACCCACTCGGGCAACGGCCGACGGCGCACATGGGGCCAAGAGGGCGGAGCGAGCGCACCGCAAGCCGCGTTTCGGACGCTTTCGGACGGGTTTCCGTCGCGCCTCCCGGCAGCCCGGGTTCCGTCATGATTTCCCGGCAGCCCGCGCCTCAGTCCGGCAGGGCCAGCTCGAACCACACGGTCTTGCCCGACTCCCCCGGCCGGGTCCCCCAGCGACGGGAGCTGGAGGCGACGAGCTGGAGGCCGCGCCCACTCTCGTCCTCGGGGCGGGCGGCGCGCTCGTGCGGCATGTCCGGGAGCGGGTCGGAGACCTCCACCAGCAGCACACCGGGCTCCCCGTCGGGGCGGACGAGACGGACGCCGATGGGTCCGGTGGCGTGCCGCAGGGCATTGGTCACCAGCTCGCTGACCAGCAGAGCGGCGATGTCGGCGACGCTGTCCAGCTCCCAGCCGTGCAGCCGGCGCCGGACCAGGGACCGGGCGGTGCGCACGGCTCCCGGATCCGCCGGAAACGTCCACTCGGCGCGGTCGTCCTCGGTCTCGATCACGCGGATCACTTCCCTGGCCGACAGGCCCGCCGCTGTCCGTTTTCGTGGGCTTATATGACCCCATACCCGGCGAATGCCGGCGAGTACCGCCACCGCGGGGGCTGTGGGACGAACGGTGTACGCCCGCCCCGGAGCCCGGACGGCGAAGCCGTCGCAGGCGTCAGGGAGTTCCCAGGTGGGGCAGTGCCGCGCGGACCGCCGGGACGTCCTGGGGCAGCCAGGGAACGTCCCAGATCTCGGCCGGGGTCAGCCAGCGCAGCTCGTCGTGGTCCTGCAGCGGGGCGGGGTCCGCAGAGCCGGGGCGCAGCCGGGCGGTCCACACCTGGAGGGCGTACGGCGGCTTGAGCGGCCACTCCCCCGGGACCCGCCGGACGGTCTCGGCCTCCACGCCGAGTTCCTCGCGCAGCTCGCGCACCAGCGCGGCCTGCGGGGCCTCCCCCGGTTCGACCTTGCCGCCGGGCAGCTCCCACTGTCCGGCCAGCTCGGCCGGGGCACTGCGCCGGGCGGCGAGCAGCCGGCCGCCGTCGAGCAGGGCGGCTCCCACCACCACGATCCGTTCGCTCATGCGCCGGAGCTTAGGGGGTGGACCGGGCCGTGGGAGGCGGTGCCGCCCGTGGTGGACGGCCCTGCGGCCTCATTCCCCGTCGCCGACGCCCTGGCCGATGCGCTCGACCCAGTAGAGCTGCTTGTGCCCGCGGGCGTCGAGGCTGTCGGCGATCTTCTCGGCCTCGGCCCGGGTCGCGAATCTGCCCACGCGGTAGCGGTTGCCGTTGTCGTCCTGGCGTATGACGAGCCAGGGAAGAGCCACCGTGCTGTCGTTCATCGCGCCCCTCCGCTTCACGCCTCCGCCGTACGCACCCCGCCCACCGCGGAAACCTCTATCCGCATATGCCCGAGCCTACGCCCTACCTTCACGCAGCGAACACGGCTTTTCACCAAGAGGTACGCAACAAGCCATGGCCAAAGGGGCGCACAACGCGACGAGCGCCCTGCGTACGGGGTGCGCCGACATCCTCGACGACGTGTCAGAACCACCCGGGCCACCTGCGAAAACGTCCGGAATCCACCGGCGCGGGAGACGGCTCCCGGTGCGTGGGTGCCGGGAGCAACTGCCAGGGGGGCGTGCGCCTCCCGGCAGTGTGCGCTATTTCACGGGGAGGTGGTAGGCGACCCGGTACCGGTCCGCCGGGATCACCACGTCGGCCGTCTCGACCGCGCGCCCCGATGCGTAGAAGGTGCGCTGCACGACGAGCACGACATGACCGGGGACGCCGCCGAGCGCGAGCAGTTCCTCGGCGAGGCCGGGGCGGGCTCCGACCTCCTCGGTGACGTTGTCCACGACCACGTCGATGGCCGCCATGCGCTCGACCACGCCCATGCCTGCGAGCGGGCCCTCCTCGGGCAGCATGACGGGTGTGCGGCCGGTGACGGCGAGCGGCTCCCAGGAGGTGGACAGCATCATCGGCTCGCCGCCCTCCCGGTACAGGTACTTGGTGCACATCACGCGGTCGCCGGGCTCGATGCCGAGCCGCTCGGCGATCGCGCCGCTCGCCAGGGTCTGCTCGCTGCTGGACTCCCAGGTGCCGCGCACGGAGGCGTCCGCCTGCTCCTGCCGGAACGGCGTGGCCCCCGAGGCCGGGCGGAAGCCGGAGCGGGCGATGCTGCGCGGCACGGGCCGCTCGCGCACGTACGTGCCGGAGCCGGAGCGGCCCTCCACCAGGCCCTCGGCCATCAGCACCTTGCGGGCCTCCAGCGCGACCGTGTCCGAGACGCCGTACTCCTCGCGGATTCTGGCCTGCGAGGGGAGACGGGTGTGCGGGGGCAGCCGACCGTCGACGATCTTCTTGCGGAGATCACCTGCGACGCGCAGGTATGCCGGCTGCTCACCGAATGTCACGGGCCGCTCCCATCAGGTTGTACAGACAGCTACAGCGTGGCAACCCTCGGTTCCCGCGGGCAAGCAAAGGCCAGAGAATCACTCGAAGTGATGACTTCTGGTCGGGAGGGCTCTGCGCAGGCATTTCTCCCCATGCCGGTGGGCATCACACCCCTCGGGCGGCGCCGGTCAGACGTCCGCGCCGGTGTCGCCGCCCGCGTCGTAGTCGTACTCGGGCGGGCTGCTGTCGAGCCCCAGCGCCTCGCGCACGTCGATCGTGGTGGGGCCGTCGTAGAACTCGTAGGCCTTGTCGTAGTGGAGGTAGAACATGTCGGCCGAACCGGCCTTCGCCGCTTTCGCCCAGTCGTCGCGGGCGGCTTCCAGCTCCTTCACCAGCGCCGCCATCGGCCGCTCGGCGTCCGCCGGCCAGGCGCGTCCGTCGAGCACCGCGCTCTGTTCGGCGAGGGCGTCGCCGACCTCGCGCGCCCAGTCCTTGTTGGCGGCCAGATCGTCCTCCGGGTAGTCCTCGGGCTCCTTCTCCAGCACGGCGTCGACGGCCCGCACGGCCTGGAGATAGGCGACCTGGTCGGCGTCGAGGTTCGTCCGGTCGTTGCGCAGGGAGCCGGTGAGCCTGCCTCCCTGGTCCGTGTTGCCGAACAGGCAGGTGACCTCCCGGTCGCCGAGTCGCCAGCTCTGCCTCGTCGGGGTGAGGTAGTAAACGTCGACATGGCTCGGGAGTGCCCAGACATCCATGGCGTAGTCGGCGCGCAGGGCGTAGCAGCGGTCGTCGGCGAGAAGCGAGATCCGGTCGTCCCCGGGGAACTCGCCCTCGGGCAGGGCGATCGTGGCGAACACCTCGGCGTCGTGCTCGTCGGAGCACGGCACCACGTCGAGGTCGTAGGTCACGCCCTCCAGGGAGCCTGCCGTGTTGAAGCACTCGCCCCTGGCGACCGTGACGTCCTCCATGGCGCCCTCCTTGACGCCCTTCCAGAACTCGGAGGCGCCGCCGGTCGCCAGCATCAGCGCGAACAGCGCGAGACCGAGGGACGACAGGACGACGCCCGCGACCGCCAGGCCCTTGCCCCGCTCGCCCTTCCGGCCTATCTGCCGCAGGGCGACGGCGCCGAAGATCAGCCCGACGCCGGGCAGACAGCAGACGAGTCCCAGGACGAGGGAGGTGATGGCGAGCCCGTTGACGGGCGGCTGCTGGGGCGGCGGGTAGAGGCCCGGGGGGTACCAGGACTGCGCCTGCGAGGGACGGGGCGAGGGGGCGTGGGGTCCGGGACCGGCTCCGTACGCACCGGGTGCGGCTCCGTGAGGACCGGGTGCGGCTCCGTGAGGACCGGGTGCGGCTCCGTGAGGACCGGGTGCGGCTCCGTGAGGACCGGGTGCGGCTCCATACGGTCCTGGTCCGGGGCCGGTTCCGTAGGGGCTCGGCGGCGGAGCGGGGTACTGGCCGTGAGGGCCCTGGGGCTCGGGAGCCCCGGGGGGCGGGGGAATCGACACGGGTACCGGGCTCCTGGTTCGGGCGGCGACGCAGAACTGACGTACGACTTGGCGCATGGTAAGCGCGCCGCCGCCCCGGGATGAAACCGTGCGGCCGCCCGCCGACGAACGGGCCCCGGTCCGGGGGGCCGGGACCCGTCGGGACGTCGGCAGGGATGCCGTGGGCATCCCCAACGGCATCAGTCGTCCGATTGCCGCTTCAGGGCTGCCGCTTCGGGCTGCCGGTCCGGCACTCGACCGAACCGGCGTCGGGCGACGTCAGAACTGGAGCGCCCAGGAGTCGATGCGCCCGGTGTCGAGGCTGGCGTTGTCGCTGACCCTCAGCTTCCAGGTGCCGTTCGCGGGCTCCGCGGACGCGTTGACGGAGTAGGTGGTGTGGATGTTGTCCGAACTGCCGCCGGTCGAATACCCCTTGAGGGTGTACGCCGAGCCGTCGGGGGCGATCAGCTGGACCTGGAGGTCGCCGATGTAGGTGTGCAGGATGTGCACCTCGACGGCCAGCGTGGCGGGGGCGTTGCCGGAGACGCCGGAGACGGTCACCGGCGACTCGACGGTGGAGTTGTCGCTGATGGCGTAGTCGCCGGTGTTCTCGAAACGCGGACCGGGCGGGGTCGGGGTGCCGCCGCCGACGTACAGCAGCCGGTTCGGGGAGCCGGTGCCGGGGTTGGTGACGACGTTCGGGGTGGCGGCCGTCGTCAGCGCGCCGGAGACCTGGGCGGGCGTGGCCGTGGGGTTGTCGGCCAGGTAGAGGGCGGCGGCTCCGGCGACGTGCGGGCTGGCCATGGAGGTGCCGGAGATGGTGTTCGTCGCCGTGTCGCCGGTGTGCCAGGCGGAGGTGATGGAGGAGCCCGGCGCGAACAGGTCGAGCACGGAACCGTAGTTGGAGTAGCTGGCGCGGGCGTCGGAGGAGGTGGTGGCCCCGACCGTGATCGCCTCGGTGACGCGGGCGGGCGAGCGGGTGGAGGCGTTGACGTTCTCGTTGCCGGCCGCGACGGCGAAGGTGATGCCGGAGGCGACCGCGTTGCGCACGGCCGTGTCCAGGGCGGTGTCGGCTCCGCCGCCGAGGGACATGTTGGCGACGGCCGGTTTGACAGCGTTGCGGGCCACCCAGTCGATGCCGGCGACGACCTGGGCGGTGGTGCCGGAGCCGGAGTTGTTCAGCACCCGCACGCCGACGACCCGCGCCTTCTTGGCGACGCCGTACGCGGTGCCCGCGACCGTGCCGGCGACGTGGGTGCCGTGTCCGTGGCCGTCCTGGGCGGTGTTGTCGTTGTCGATGGCGTCGTAGCCGTAGGAGGCGCGCCCGCCGAAGTCGCCGTGGGTGATGCGCACGCCGGTGTCGATGACGTACGCGGTCACGCCCTGCCCGGCCGAGTCGGGGTAGGTGTAGCTGCTGTTCAGCGGGAGGGCCCGCTGGTCGATCCGGTCCAGGCCCCAGGAGGGCGGGCTGGGCTGGGTGGCGGCGAGGGTGAAGGTGCGGTTCTGCACGACGGAGGCGACGGCCGGGTCGGCGGCGAGACGTTTCGCCTCGGTCTCGGAGGCCTGGATCGCGTAGCCGTTCAGGGCCTTGGTGTACGTGCGCTCGATGTCCGCGCCGTACTTCTCGGCCACCGCGCGCCCGGCGGCGGAGCCCGAGCGGGCCCGGTCCGCCTTGAGGGTCACGAGGTAACTGCCGGCGACGGCGTTGGCCGCGCCCTCGTACTGGATGGGGCCTTCCGCTGCCGGGGCCGCGCCGGCGGGGAGGGCGGAGACGAGGCTCGCGGCGAGCGCCGCGGTGGTCGCGATACCGATCGCCGTCAGTCTTCGCCGGGCATGACGCATCACTGCCATCTGAGGGATCCTCCTCAATCGGTGGTGCGCTGGTGGGGCTGTGCACGGTGGTGCGTGCCGCGCGGGCGCGTCCGGCGGGTCCGGTGATTCCGGTGACACTGGTGATTCCGGTGGTACCCGTGACCGCCTTTGAGTCAGGTGCATGTCAATCCTGTGGGTGGGCGCACCCGCGCGTCAGCGAAAGATTGCGGCCTGCACGGCAATTGCACAAGGGTGCCCGCACGGATGCGCCCCGCCCGGCTCAGTCGTCGAAGCCCGTGGCGCGGGTGCGCTTCTCCCACGCCGTGACGTCGCCGCGCACCTGGTCGAGGTGGTCGAGGACCGCGCCGACGGAGTCGTCGCCGAGCGGCAGCCGCAGCGGGGTCCGCTCGGCCTCGAGGGCGGCCCGGATCAGCGCCGCCGCCTTGGCCGGGTCGCCGGCCTGCGTGCCGTCGCCTCCGGACACGTAGGCGCGGGTCTGCGTCACCTTCTCGTAGACGCCGCTGTCGGCGCTGAAGCCGGCCCGGTTGCCCTCGAACAGCGAGGTGCGGAACGCCCCCGGCTCGACGATCAGCACCTTGATCCCGTACTCCGCCACCTCGTCCGCGAGCGCCTCGGACATGCCCTCCAGCGCGAACTTCGTGCCGCTGTACGCCGAGAAGCCCGCGAAGGACAGCTGCCCGCCCACGCTGCTCATCTGCACGATCGCCCCCGACCGGCGCTCGCGCATGTGCGGCAGCACCGCCCGCACCAGCGCGGCCGGACCGAAGACGTGCAGGTCGAACAGGGCCCGCAGCTCGTCCTCGGTGGTCTCCTCGAAGGCCCCGACGTGGGTGCGGCCCGCGTTGTTGACGAGGACGTCGATGCGCCCGTGCCGGGCCACCACGTCCCGCACGGCCGCATCGACGGCCTCGGTGTCGGTGACGTCCAGGCGCAGCGCCTCCAGCTGGCCGGGGTGGGCGGCCACCAGGTCGTCCAGGGCCTCGGTGCGCCGGGCGGCCCCGATCACCATGTCGTCGGCGGCGAGCGCCGCCTCGGTCAGCGCCCGCCCGAAACCGCTGGTCGCCCCCGTGATCAACCAGACCTTGTTCATGACCCCTCCTCGGTATGTGCCGCAGCGCCAACCACCCTCCCTCGTAAGCCGGTTGCCGGTCCAAGATCTGCGCTGATAACCGTTGGGCATGACGACGACGGACGTGCACGGCCGGGAGTTGCGCTACTTCGTGGCGGTGGCGGAGGAGCTGCACTTCACCCGTGCCGCCGAGCGGCTGTACGTGTCGCAGCCCGCGCTGAGCAAGCAGATCCGGGTCCTGGAGCGGCAGTTGGGCGCGGAGCTGTTCCGCCGGGACCGGCAGCAAGTGGCCTTGACGGAGGCGGGCGAGGCGCTGCTGCCGCACGCCCGGGAGGTGCTGGCCGCGTGGTCGCGGGGCGCGGCGGCGGTCGAGGCGGCGCGGTCGGCCCGGGGCCGCACGCTGGTCGTGGGCATGAGCACCAGTCCGGGCCGGGGCGGTCTGCTGCCGGCGATCCGCTCCCGCTTCACCGCCGGGCGCCCGGAGGCGGTCGTACGGCTGCGGCAGGTGAACTGGCAGGACGCCACGGCGGGACTGGCGGACGGCGACACGGACGTGGCCTACGTCTGGCTGCCGCTGCCGGACGAGGACCGTTACGCGTGGACGCCGGTGGCTCAGGAGGCACGGCTGGTCGCCCTCCCGGAGCACCATCCGCTCGCGGCCCGCGAGGCCGTCGACTTCGCCGACCTCCTCGACGAACCCTTCCTCGCCCTGCCCCCGGCCGCGGGCCCGCTGCGCGACTTCTGGCTGGCGCTGGACGAACGCGGCGGACGCCCGCCCCGCGTCGGCGCGGAGATCGCCGGCACCGAGGAGACCTACGAGGCCCTGGTGGCGGGTCTCGGCATCTGTCTGGTCGCCGAGGGCAACGCCCCGCTGCTCACCCTGGGCGGGGTGGTGACCCGCCCGGTCCGGGGCGTGGGCCCGAGCCGTTACGTCCTGGCCTGGCGGCGGGAGGACGGCGACCGGCCGCTGGTGCGGGCGTACGCGCGGGCGTGCGCGGCGGTGGTGGAGGGGACGGGCGCCGCTGCCCGGACGGGGGCCGGCTGAGGGGAGTCCCTCACCCGGCCGGCACGGCGCGCGCGATCGCCGCGCGCAACCCTGGCAGGTCGATGAAGTCGGTGTGCGTGCCGGCGCTTGTGCAGGCGAACGCGCCGGAGACCGACCCGGCGAGTACGCACTCCTCCGGCGACCGGCCCTCCATCAGCGCGTGCAGGAAGCCGGTGACGAACGCGTCGCCCGCGCCGTTGCTGTCCACGACCGGCCGCTCCGGGCGCACCGCCGGGAAGTGCCGCGACGCCGTCTCGCCCCGTATCAGCAGACGGCAGCCGGCCGCGCCGTCCGTGGCGACCACGAGACGGGCGCGGCCCTCGTCGACGATGCGGTGCAGGACCTCCTCCAGCCGGCCGCGCAGGGCCGCCGCGCTGAGGAACACGTAGTCGGAGGAGAGCGCGTAGGTCAGGTGGTGGGGGTTGGCGCCGTCCCAGTCGTGCAGGTCCGTGGAGCTGGTGAGGCCGAGCCGGTGGACGTCCTCGTACAGGTCCCGGTTGACCCCGGTGATCGACAGATGGACGTGGCGCGCCCGCTCCAGGTGCGGCAGCCAGAACGCGCGGGGCAGCCGCAGGTCGGCAGGGTGCCGGGAGTCGTAGAAGGAGAACCGGCGGCCCTGCGCGTCGACCAGGTTGATGCCGCGCGGGGTGCCGTGCGGTGAGACCAGGTGACTGAAGTCGAGCCCCCGCTCGGCGTACGCGGCGAGCACCGCGCGGCCCTGTGGGTCGTCCCCGAGGTAGTCGATGAACTTGGTGGCGAGCCCGAGGGCGTGAAAGCCGAGCGCGACGCCGTTCCCGGTGCCGGCGACGTAGTCGTACACGGGCGGGACGTGCAGCGAGTCCCCGGACGGAACCTCCAGCTTCTCGACCCGCACGACGGTGTCCACACCGGCGCCGCCGACCACGAGGACGTCGTAGGAAGGCAGGGCCATGAGTGTGCTCCATCCGTCGCGGGGGCGGGCGCGTGGCCCGAAGTACCGCGTCGACCCGAGGGATTGGTGACAACCCCGTCGATCATCGGCTCGGTGGTACCGCTGCGAGTCAAGCACCCTGGCGAGAACCCGAGCAAGCAGTTCCTGCAAATTTCAGTAGCTCTTGCACGAGCCCGCGCCCATTTCAGGTGGAGCTGCAGTTGCGCCATGCCGCTGCGCCCGACTGGATGTGCCCGCCGCGCCCGGAAGGCTGGTTCGCGGAGGACCTGGACCGCCGCCCCGAGGCGCCACGCCATACCGAGCTGATCGATGGAGCGCTCGTTTTCATGATGTCGCCGCAGGCACTGACCCCTCGTCAGAGTATCCGGCTCCCATCCAGCGCGGTGACGCCGAAGGGGTCGGACTCGACAGAGTCCAACCCCTTCTGACCTGCGTGGGTGCCACGTCAGCGACGTGGTGTCGTTTCATCCGCTCACACGTAGAAGCGGAATGTCGAGTACGGACCTCCCACCTGCGGAAACAGGGTGCTTAAGGGGTTCGTCCCAGCACGAACCCAGCACGGGGGCTCCATCCCAGCATCATGCATCTCAGACGGTCCCCTGGCCCACCTATGCGTCCTATGTACAGGGGCCCGCGCCGGTCCCGCCGAGGGCTGGGCTGCCATGTCGACAGGTGCAGGCCACATGGCGTCCTGCAGGACCGCCAGGCAGTGATGCCTGGCGCGGGGCACGGGGTTCCCATGGACGGCGACGGTGACCTTGATAAACCGGTGAGTCAACGGAAGGCCTGGTGGGTGGGGGTGCCGTTCACGGGGGCAACCACTGAGCCAGAGCAGCAGCCGCGGTATGGCGGTCGATGAGTGCAAGATGCACCTGTCACAAACTGCCATCTGGAAATCACTGGGCACAAGACGATCACGGGATGCGCCACCACCTTCGGACTCCGGAGGGAGTGACCAGGCAGACCCTGACCTGAGTCCGACGGAGACGTGCGCTGGTGCGACGGTATATGACTTAGACCTGTAGAAGACTGAACCGCGACAGACTCCCCCTAGCCCACTGCGAGAAGGAACCAGCCCCGTGCCACCCCGCAAGAAGAAGCAAGCCAAGCCGGAGGACATGAAGTCCATCCTCTGGAAGTCCGCTGACAAGCTGCGCGGCAGCCTGGATGCAGCTGAGTACAAGCACTTCGTCTTGGGCCTGGTCTTCCTGAAGTACGTCTCGGACGCGATGGAGGAGAAGCGGGAACAGCTGGAGAAGGCTCTGCGTGGCGGCAGTCTGCTCGCCGAGATGGGGCTGGAGGGCGGGGCCTCCGAGGAGCTGATCCTGAGAACGGTGGAGGACCCGAAGCAGTACACCGGGGCAGGGATCTTCTACGTTCCGCCGGCGGCCAGGTGGGACGAGGTTCTCAAGCGAGCCAAGGTCAGCACGGACGGGCCCAGCGTCGGCGAGGTCATCGACTCGGCTATGGGGACCATCGAGAAGTTCAACCTGACGCTGAAGGACACCCTTCCGAAGATTTACAACAGTGGCCGCGTCGACGAAACCACTCTGGCCGAACTTGTCAAGCTGCTCGACCAGTTGACCTTCCAGTCCCAGCTCTCCCTGGACGGCAGACGGACCGGGGCACGTGACCTCATGGGGGAGGTGTACGAGTACTTCCTGGAGCAGTTCGCACTCGCCGAGGGGCGTAAGGGCGGCGAGTACTACACGCCGCCGTCGGTGGTGCAGCTGTTGGTGGCGATGCTGGAGCCGCAGGAAGGCGAGCGGGTACTCGACCCGGCATGCGGTTCGGGCGGCATGTTCGTGCAGTGTGAGAAGTTCGTGGAACTGCACGAGGGCAACCGTTTCAACGTCTCGGTCTTCGGTCAGGAGCGGAACCAGACCACTTGGCGGCTCGCCAAGATGAACCTCGCCATCCACGGCATCGAGGTGAACCTCGGTGAGGAGCCGGCCGACTCCTTCCACAACGACCAGCACGGTGACGTGAAGGCCGACGTGGTCCTGGCCAACCCTCCGTTCAACATCTCCGACTGGGGCGGTGAGCGGCTCAGGGAGGACGGCCGCTGGAAGTACGGGACTCCACCGGTCGGCAACGCCAACTTCGCGTGGATCCAGCACATGATCAGCAAGCTCGCGGTAGGCGGACGGGCCGGAATCGTCCTGGCGAACGGGTCGATGAGCAGCAAGTCGGGCGGGGAAGGCGAAATCCGGCGAGCCATGGTCGAAAAAGACGACCTGATCGCCTGCATGGTGGCTATGCCAGGGCAACTCTTCCGCTCGACGCAGATCCCGGCATGTCTCTGGATCCTCGCGGAAAGCAAGGGAAAACCGCGCGGCAAGGATCCGTGGATCTCGCCGGAGCGAGCAGGACAAATCCTGTTCATCGACGCACGCGAACTCGGCTACATGAGGACGCGCACGATGCGGGATCTGAGCCCGGAAGAACTGGAACGCATTACCGGAACATTCCGAGCCTGGCGAGGAGCCGACCAGAAGATTGAGTACGCGGACGTGCCGGGCTTCTGCCGCAGCGTTGCCCTTGACGAGCTCGAGGAACACGATTTTGTCCTGACGCCAGGTCGCTACGTAGGCGCGGCTGAGGTGACCGAGGACCCCGACGCAGAGCCTATCGAAGCCAAGATCGAGCGTCTGACAACACTTCTACGCAAGCAGTTTGCGGAGTCGGAGGGTCTAGCAAAGCTAGTAGACGAGCAGCTGAGGAGGATCTGATGGCTTTCTGGCACCTTCGGACACTGGAAGCTCTGTGCTCGACGATTACCGTTGGTCACGTCGGCAGCATGGCCAGCGAGTACGTCCCCAGCGGAATCCCGTTCCTGCGCTCTAAGAACGTGCGGCCTGGGCGACTCGACCTGTCCGACCTCGCCTACGTCAACCAAGAATTCCACCAGCGCCTGAAAAAGTCTCAGTTGCGCGCCAACGACATCGTCATCGTCCGTACCGGAACACCCGGCGCTGCCGCGTTGATCCCAGAAGGTTTCGGCGAATCGAACTGTTCCGACATCATCATCGCACGCCCAAGCCAGGATGTTTCCCCACACTTTTTGTGCTACGCAATCAATGCAACTGCCGGAAACTTCGTTAGCGCCCATACTGTGGGTGCCGTGCAACAGCACTTCAACATCGGCTCAGCACGCAAACTCCAGATCCACACACCACCTCTCCAGGAACAAAAAGCCATCGCTGAACTGCTCGGAAGCCTGGACGCCAGGATCGCAGTGAACTCTGAAATTATCGTCACTGCGCGGAACTTGGGCGTCACGCACGTCCAGCAGACATTGGCAACCACCAGCCATCAGCAGCTGAAAATTTCGGAGATCACTTCGACCCTGACTCGCGGGAGTGCACCCACATACACTGACACGGACCTCGGCATCCCTGTCATCAATCAGAAATGCATCCGCAACGGGCACGTAGACCTCTCCAAGGCAAGACTTACCATTCCACCAAAGAGTGGGGTCAATAGGATCCTTAAAGAGGGAGATGTGCTCGTGAACTCGACCGGCGTTGGAACCCTGGGGAGAGTGGCACGATGGAACCAGAATAAAATAGCGACCGTTGATTCACACGTGACCATCATCCGGTTCGACTCAAACCGTGTAAATGCTTTGATTTGCGCATATCTAATGCTCCTGTCTCAGCCTCGAATCGAAGCGATGGGGGAAGGTAGCACCGGGCAAACAGAACTAAGTAGAGACAAGCTGGGTTCGCTACCTATTTCCGTCCCTTCCGACCCAGAAGCGACACTCCGGCTGAGCGGAATTCTTACTTCCCTGGAAGATGCAATCTTCGCAAGGCAAAAGGAGAACCGCACCCTCGCCGAGCTCCGCGACACCTTGCTCCCCCAGCTCGTCACCGGAAAGATCCGAGTCAAGGACGCCGAACGCATCGTGGAGGACGCCACATGACAACCGACGGGGGGACGGACAGCGCCACAGCCCGCGCCATGTCCGAGCAGGATTGGGAGTTCTACGCGCTCGATCAGCTCGCCGAGCGCGGCTGGCAGTACGTCCCGGGGACCGCACTCCGGCCGCGTGACGGCCAGCGCACGGGGTGGGACGACCTGGTTCTGTATCCGAGGCTGCGGACGGCTATCGCCACCCGCTATCCGTCGCTGCCCTCGACCGCCGTCGAAGACGCGATCGAGAAACTGCTGGTCAAGTTCCCGGCGAACGAAGTGCGGCTGAACTGGGCTTTCTATCAGCGCCTCAAAGCCGGCCTGAAGGTGACCTACACCACCCCCGGCTCCCAGGAGGAACGGCACGTCACCGTCCGCCCCATCGACTTCGCGAATCCCCACGGCAACGATTTCGTCGCCGCGAACCAGGTTCGAGTCAAGGGCACCCGCAACCGCACCTTGATCTTCGACATCGTCCTCTACATCAACGGGCTCCCGATCGCCGTCATCGAATTGAAGAAGGCAAGCGGCCCCGACGACTCCCGCGCCGCCTTCGATCAGATCCAGAACTACCGGCGCGAACTCAAGCCCGACGGTATCTTCCGCACTGTCCTACTCACGCTCGCCAGCGATGGCATATCCGCCCGCCTCGGCACCCCCTTCACCCCGTGGCAGCACATGGCCCCGTGGCATGCCGAGGAGGACGGAACCCTGCTCCGCTCGCACGAGCGGCAAGACGACCGCGCCCTCGATCGAATGATTCACGGAGCGTTCGAACCCGACCGCCTTCTCGACCTGATCGGCAACTTCCTCTCATACTCTGCCGAAGGAACCGGTGGCGAACCCGACACCGTGAAGCTCGCCAAGGTCCACCAGTACGTCGCCGTCCGGCAGGCGATCGCCGCCACTGTCTCCGCGGTCGCCACGGACGGCAGAGCCGGTGTCGTCTGGCACACTCAGGGCGCGGGCAAGAGCGAGGAGATGCTCTTCTACACCGGGCTCACGGCCCAGATCCCGGAGATTCCCAACCCCACCGTCCTGCTTCTCACTGACCGCATTGACCTGGACACCCAGCTCTTCGACACCTTCGTGAAGAGCAAGAGTCTGGTTACAGTCGGCGGCGCCCCGAAGAAGGCCACCACTGCGTCTCAGTTGCGCGCTCTCCTTACCCGCCGCGAGTCGAGCGGCGGCATCATCTTCAGCACTTTGCAGAAATTCCGTCTGAGCACCGCCGAGCGGGACGCGGGCGCTCGGCACCCCTTGATCACCGACCGCCGCGATCTCATCGTCATCGTCGACGAGGCCCACCGCAGCCATTACGACCTGGAGGACGGCTTTGCCCGCAACCTCCGGGACGCACTCCCTCAGGCCACCTTCATCGCCTTCACCGGCACCCCCATCGACAACCGGATCGGCTCCACCCTCCAGGTTTTCGGCCCCACGATCCACACATACGACCTGACCCAGGCCGTCGATGACGGCGCCACCGTGCCCGTCTTCTACGAGCCGATCCTGCACAAGGTCACCCTTCCCGACGACGTCGATCTGGACGAACTCAACGCCAGAGCCGAGGGCCTCGTGGAGGGTCTGAGCGAGGACGAGAAAGCACGCGCCCAGACATACTTCGCCCGGTTCGAGGATCTGATCGGCGCCCCTGAGCGCATTGAGTCAATGGCCGACACGATTCTCAGCCACTGGGACACGCGCCGCCGGGAGATGACCAAGCTGACCGGCCGGACCGGCAAAGCCATGATCGTCTGTTCCTCGCGCCGCAACGCCGCCCGACTGTTCCGTGCTCTCGCTAAACGCCGGCCGGAGTGGACGGGCACCCCAGACCCGGAATCCAACCTCTACCCGGATGACTCCGGCAAGATCCGCGTGGTCTTCACTGGTAGCCCAGGGCGGGACCCGGATGACATCGCAGACTTCGTCCGTACCCCCGATCAACTGAAGAAGATTCAGAAGCGAGTCGGCAATGCCGACGACGAGCTGGAACTGATCATCGTCCAGTCCCTGTGGCTGACCGGCTTCGACGCTCCGCCTCTGCACACCATGTACCTGGACCGGCGGATGCGCGGCGCTGCTCTCATGCAAGCCATCGCCCGGGTCAACCGGACCTGGGACGAGAAGCCGTCCGGTTTGGTCGTGGACTTCCTGGGCGTGGCCAAGGAGCTCAAGCACGCGCTGGCTGAGTACTCCGAGGAGGACCAGGAGCGCGAGACGATCGGCGCGGACATCTCGGAGGCTGTGCAGTCGGTCCATGAGATGCATCGCAAGGTGTGCGAAGTCCTGAATGCCTGCCCCTGGCGGCGCGCTATGGCGGCAACCGGCTTCCGGGATGCGCTGGCGGACGTTCTCGAACTCCTAGAGACGGCGGAGCCCAACCTCGAACCCGGTCAGCCCACGCGAGGCCAGCGATTCGAGCATTTCTCCCGACTGCTCTCCCAAGCGTTTTCGCTCTGCTCCACCCATCCTGACGTCCAAGAACTCCTCCCGGACATCCACTTCTTCGCAGCCGTACGCGTCTCACGCCGCAAGCACGCCACCGAACACCGTCAAGAGCTCGGGCTTGCCACAGAGGCTGACGTGCGCAGGATGATCGAGCAGCTCAACGCGGAGACGGTGGCTGCCGACGGCGTCGTCGACATCTACGACGCCGCTGGTCTTACGAAGCCCGACCTCTCCCACCTCGACGAGGGTTTCGTACGGCAGCTCAAGGAGAGCCGTCATCCCAACCTGGCGCTCAAAGCGCTCCGCGAGGCGGTCGCCAAGGAGATCCAGGAGGCTCATCCCAGCAACATCGTCCGGCAGAAGGAATTCACAGAGAAGATGAAGTCGGTGATGAACCGTTATCACAACGGTCTCATCACCTCCGCCGAGGTCGCAGACCTCCTCGTCGACCTCGCCCGGTCGCTGTCCGCATCCCGCGAGCGTGCCGCCGAACTCGGGCTCACAGAGCACGAGATGGCGTTCTACGACGCCATCGCTGCCAACCCGTCAGCACTGAAAATGGGACAAGATGTTCTGTCCAAGATCGCACACAAGCTGTACGAGCAGGTCGCCCGCGACGTCACCATCGACTGGCGGATCAAGAGCCAAGCGCAGGACCGAATCCGCGCCAAGGTCAAGCTGCTCCTCAACTATTTTGGTTACCCACCGGACGAGGAGGAAGGTGCGGTCGACCGTGTCCTAAAACAGACCGAGGTCATCGCGGACGACCTGGCTTGAAAGCCGGCCGCCGCCGGGGTGCAGATGCCAGGCGACAGGTTGGCACCTGCACAGGCGAGGCTGTCAAGGCTGCTCGGGATGTAGGACCGGGACACGCTCGATCGGATCCAAACGGGCTGAGGTCGCCCATCCGCGTCCCACTTCGTCACCGCAAACGCGTGACGTGCCTTCGCTTCCGCCGCCTGACCATCCTCCTGCTCAATCACCGCCTCTCCCTCTGATCGGTGTCCCGTGAGAGGCTGATCCGGTCATCCCCACGCGGGAAATGAACGATCGACCAGGGGGCGGGGTGTACGTCACAGAGTTCGGCCTCTCCAACATCCGGGGCTTCCATGGGCCCCGCGCGGTAAACGCGCTCACGTTGCCTACACCCAGGGATGGCGGCAGTTGGACCGTAATCGCGGGACGTAACGGCTCCGGAAAGTCCACGCTCCTGCGCGCCTTGGCCCTCGCGCTAGCGGGCCCACGGGTGGCTCGCGCCCTCTCCCAAGACTTCAGCAGCTGGATCACCACCGGTGAGACGGCTGCCTGGGCACAGGCAGCCGTCTCACCCGACTACACGGTCGACCAACTCACCGGCCGGGGCCGAGGACCAGACGGCCGCATGATGCTCGGACTTGATTGGACACTGCCTGACACCGGTAATCTCCCATCCGGAGATCCGTTCGGCAATCTCGTGCAGCCTTCACTGTCTCCGTACGACGGCGTCGACTACGGTTCTCCTTCCGCAGCCCGCGGCCCCTGGGCCGACCATCCCCAGGGCTGGTTCTGCGCCGCATACGGCCCGTTCCGACGCCTCGCAGGCGGCAGCGGAGAAGCCCAGCGCCTGATGCTCGCGCCGGGGCCCGCAGGTCGGATGGCCTCACTCTTCCACGAGGACGCCTCGCTGGCCGAGGGCGTCAGTTGGCTCAAGGAATTGCGGCTGCGTGGTCTGGAGGGACACGACGAAGCCAACAAACTTTTGGACATCGTTAAGGCATTGCTCTCCGACGGCCTGCTGCCCGACGGCTACCGAGCGCTGCGGGTGTCATCCGAAGGGCTGTGGGTGGCCCCGGCCGATGCCCCAGACCGCGCCTATCCCCTGCGGGAAATGAGCGATGGCTTCCGGACAGTCGTGGCACTAGTCCTAGATCTGGTCCGACAGCTCCAGACTTCATATGGGACCCTCAACGCCGGGACGGATGACTCCGGCCATCCAATCGTACGGATGCCGGGTGTGGTCATCATTGATGAGGTGGACGCGCATCTGCACGTCACTTGGCAGCGGCGGATCGGTGACTGGCTAAAGAACCACTTCCCAAGGATCCAGTTCATCGTGACCAGCCACAGCCCGTATATCTGCCAAGCTGCCGACCCTGGCGGACTGATCCGACTGCCGGGGCCGGCAGAGCAGCGAGCGCCGGAGGTAGTGGCACCTGATCTCTACCAACGGATTGTGTACGGCAGCGGCGAGGATGCCGTGCTCTCCGAGCTTTTCGGCTTGGAGACCCCGTACTCCGACCGCGCGGACAGGCTCCGAAGGCTGCTTGTGCAGCTGGAGGAGAAAGTCTTCGACGGCGAAGCGAGCGACAGCGAAGTCGCGGAGTACAAAAAGCTGGCGGCCAAGCTGACGAGTTCCCGCACTGCACGGGTCTACGAGATGGCGGCGCATCTGGCGGGTGACGAGTGATTCCCGTACAGCGGATGCCTGCCACTCACATCCTAACCAAGCTGTGCGACTTCCGCACAGAGAAGATCCGAGAGGCAGGAGCCACCAGCAGGGTGGCCTGTGAGCAGTGGAAGGCCGCGAAATCCGCCCGAAGACACATCAAAGGTCTGCTCGAGCAGATGGCGCCCGGCCGAATCCGCTGCATGTACTGCCTAGACAACCGCGGCACCGACATCGACCACTTTGAGCCGAAGGCTCGCACCCCATTGCGCACCTTCTGCTGGGATAACCATCTACTGGCATGCTCCCACTGCAACAGCAACGAGAAGCGCGACAGCTTCCCTTGCGACCCCGAAACAGGCGTCTGCCTGCTCATTGACCCAACTGTGGACGACCCAGCAGATCACCTGAAACTGATGCCGAAGACAGGGGAGCTGAAAGAACGCACGCCCAAGGGACGGCACAGCATCGAGGTGTTCGGGCTCAATCGCCGCGAGCTACGAGAAGGCCGCGCGGACGCCTGCGGGATGCTCATCTCCGGACTCATCCGTTGGCATGATCAGGTGCTGCGCGGGAAGGCCGAGGCAGCCGCGCGTACAGCCGCAGTATTGCAGCGATCAGACTTCCCTGAGGTGCTCCGGACACTCGAAGGTCTAGCCGGAACACATCGCGCCTCCATCCTGGAAGAGCGATACTTCCCCGAGGCCCTGTCCGCTTGGGTCGCTAACCTTCATCATCAGAGAGTGATTCCGCCAATGCGTACAGATTCTGTCACCTCCCTCTCAAGACGTTCTGATCGGTAGCTTTCTCGCACGTACACTCGCCCCCTTATGCACTGCATTGCCCACACCCCTCCCCCGCACGTCCACCATCGCGAGTAAGCACTAAGGGAAATTAGTGCAATTTCCAAGACCAAAGCGGAATGTCGAGCACAGAGCTGTGTTCCCACCAAACACCTCTTTTAGACGCCATTTCGCTTGGCCTAATCTTGCGGCAGTCTGGGGTGGTGACTGCTGCGCTTGTCGAACGGATGGCGCCGGAAGATCTGTGGACCTTGTCCCAGAGGGTGGTGCCGCCGGCGCCGGTTCGCCCTCAGGGTGGAGGGCATCGTCGGCGTGGGGACCGCGAGGTACTGGCCGCGATCATCTTCGTGGCCACCTCGGGCTGCACCTGGAATCAACTGCCGCCGGGCTTCGGGCTGTCGGGGGTGACCGCCTTCCGGCGGTTCACCGAGTGGACCGAGGCCCGGGTGTGGGCCAAGCTCCACCGCCTGGTCCTGGACGAGCTCGGTGCCCGGGGCGAGCTGGACTGGTCGCGGTGCGCGATCGATTCCGTCAGCGTCCGGGCCGTCAAAGGGGGCATCTGACGGGACCGAATCCGACCGACCGCGGCAAAAACGGATCGAAAATCCATCTCATCGTCGACCGTACCGGCCTGCCCCTGTCGATCGGTATCTCCGCCGCCAACCTCCACGACAGCCAGGCCCTCATCCCGCTCGTCCGTGGCATCCCGCCCATCCGCTCGCGCCGTGGTCCTCGCCGCCGACGGCCCGGCAAGCTGCACGGAGACAAGGGCTACGACTACCCGCACCTGCGGCGATGGCTGGCCTTCCGCGGCATCCGCCACCGTCTCGCCCGCAAGGGCGTTGAGTCTCACAACGCCTGGGCCGGCACCCCTGGGTCGTAGAGCGGACCAAGTCCTGGCTGTCCGGCTGCCGACGCCTCCACCGCCGCTACGAGCATAAGCCGGAACACTTCCTCGCCTTCACTGCCATCGCCGCGACCCTCATATGTCACTGCCGATTGGCCAAGTGAAATGGCGTCTAAGACCGACAGCGCCTCCTACTCCGACATGGTGTTCGGCCTGCTCAAGATACTTGGCTACAACTTCAGCCCCAGCTTCCGTGACCTGGACGACCAGCGGTTCTGGAGAGCCACCATGCAGGGGTTGGGGACGGGAACGTACGGGCCGCTGGAGGACATCGCCCGCATCCGCATGAACCTGAACAGGGTGATTACGCACTGGCCGAACATGCTGCGGGTGGCCGGCTCACTGAACACCACCCAGGTGCGCGCGTACGACGTGCTGCGGATGTTCGGCTGCACGGGGCGGCCCACCCCGCTGGCGCAGCGTTCGCCGAATGCGGGCGGATCGCCAAGACCCTGCATCTGCTCGCCGTCATCGGCCTGGTCGACGACACCTACCGCCGCCAGATGAACCGACAGCTCGCCGTGCAGGAGGCCCGCCACAAGGTGCCAGTCCCGGGGTGAACGACCACCTCCGCTTGCCAGAGTGGCCCCTGCAGTCCGCGACGGGCGGAGGCGGAAGCTCCTCACCGGCATTCCAGCACCGTCCCAGCACGGGAGGGATGACCAGGGATGACGACAGGTGACGAGCTGTCAGCCATCCCAGCACCATCCCAGCACGGGAAAAAACCAGGGGCCCGATCCCAAAGAGCCGGACCCCACCTGACCTGCATGTTTGCCAGATCAGCGATGTAGTGGTACGTCACCCGCGCTACACATTGAAGCGGAACTCCACCACATCCCCGTCCTGCATCACGTACTCCTTGCCCTCCATCCGCGCCTTCCCCCTCGCGCGGGCCTCGGCCACCGAGCCGGCCTCGACCAGGTCGGCGAAGGAGATGACCTCGGCCTTGATGAAGCCCTTCTGGAAGTCGGTGTGGATGACTCCGGCGGCCTCGGGAGCGGTCGCGCCCTTCTTGATGGTCCAGGCCCGGGACTCCTTGGGGCCGGCCGTCAGGTAGGTCTGGAGGCCCAGGGTGTCGAAGCCGACGCGGGCCAGGGTGGCGAGGCCGGGCTCCTCGGCGCCGACGGACTCGAGAAGTTCCATCGCGTCCTCCTCGTCCAGCTCGGCGAGGTCCGCCTCCAGCTTGGCGTTCAGGAAGATCGCCTCGGCGGGGGCGACCAGGGCGCGCTGCTCGTCCTTGAAGGCGTCGTCGGTCAGTTCGTCCTCGTCGACGTTGAAGACGTAGAGGAAGGGCTTCGTGGTGAGCAGGTGCAGGTCGTGGAGGAGTTCCGCGCGCTCGCTGCCCTGGACCAGGCCGTGCGTGAAGAGGGTGTCGCCCTTCTCCAGGATCTCCTTCGCCTCCTCGACGGCCTTGACCTTCGGGGCGATGTCCTTCTTGATCCGGGACTCCTTCTGGAGGCGCGGCAGGACCTTCTCGATCGTCTGGAGGTCGGCGAGGATCAGCTCGGTGTTGATCGTCTCGATGTCGTCCTTGGGCGAGACCTTGCCGTCGACGTGGACGACGTTCTCGTCCTTGAAGGCGCGGATGACCTGGCAGATCGCGTCGGACTCACGGATGTTCGCCAGGAACTTGTTGCCCAGGCCCTCGCCCTCGGAGGCGCCGCGCACGATGCCCGCGATGTCCACGAAGTCGACGGTCGCCGGGAGGATCCGCTGCGAGCCGAAGATCTCGGCCAGCTTGGCCAGGCGGGCGTCGGGGACGCCGACCACGCCGACGTTCGGCTCGATCGTGGCGAACGGGTAGTTGGCCGCCAGCACGTCGTTCTTGGTCAGGGCGTTGAACAGGGTCGACTTGCCGACATTCGGCAGACCGACGATTCCGATCGTGAGCGACACGTTGCGACTTCCCGTACGTGAGAGGGCGGGTCCTGGAGGCGGCCCGTGGGCCGGCCGGGGCCAGGGAGGTGGCTGGCCGATCCACCAGTCTACGGGGTGACGCGCGCCCGACCGGCGCTGTGTCGAACGCTTGCACAAGGCCGGTTTCCCGGCGTGTCCGATGGCCCATTCGGCACATAAGCCGACCTAAGTTGGTCGGGTGGAGCAACCCAGGACGCGTCCCCCTCGGCAAGGACCACCGCGCCGCGCCTCCCCGCCGCTGCCCCCGCAACCGGCCAGGGGCGGGCCCGGCGGGACCGGTCCGGGGGCCCGCGGCCCGGCGCCCGGCGGCGGCAGGACCGTCCCCCGGGCCCGTCCGCCGGCCCCCGCCCCCGGCCGGACGCCGCCCCGGCGCTTCCCCAACCCGCGCCTGACCGGCCTCGGCTGCGCCCTCTTCTGCGCCGCGCTGATGCTCCTGCTCGGCATCCTCGACCGGCTGCTGCTCGGGGCGTCGCTCACCGTGTACGGGGTGCTGTTCCTGCCGGTGTGCCTGCTCGCCGCCGTGTGGGTGCGGCGCAGCGATCTGGTGACGGTGCCGGTGGTCGTGCCGATCGCCTTCACGCTCGGGCTCGCGTCCCTCGGCGGGCGCGGCGACGGGTTCGGCGACCGGGCCGCCGGCCTGTTCACCGCGCTCGCCACCGAGGCGGGCTGGCTCTACGGGGGGACCCTGATCGCCGGGGTGGTCGTCACCGCGCGGAAGGTGCGGATGATGCGCCGCCGGGTGGCCGCCCGACGGCGGACGGCCGGATGAACGAGGCGGCCGGCCGGCTAACCCGCCTGCTGCGCCCGCATCGCCGCCCCCACGATCCCCGCGTTGTTCTGCAGCTGCGCCGGGACGATCTCGGCCTTGATGCCGTCGATGTACGGGAGGAACTTGTGGGCCTTGCGGCTGACGCCGCCGCCGATGATGAAAAGCCCGGGCGAGAACAGCATCTCCACGTGCGCGAGGTACGCCCGCACCCGCTGGGCCCAGTCCTCCCACGACAGGTCGTGGTCCTCGCGGGCCTTGCTGGACGCCCGCTTCTCCGCGTCGTGGCCGTCCAGCTCCAGGTGGCCCAGCTCGGAGTTGGGCACGAGGACGCCGTCGGTGAACAGGGCGCTGCCGATACCGGTGCCGAAGGTGAGCAGGACGACCGTGCCCTTGCGGCCCCGGCCCGCGCCGAAGGCCATCTCGGCGACGCCGGCCGCGTCCGCGTCGTTGACCACCGTCACCGGGACCCCGCCGAGGCGCTCGCCGAGCAGGGCGCGGGCGTCGGTGTCGATCCAGCCCTTGTCGACGTTGGCCGCCGTGCGGATCGTCGCGCCGCCCGTGACGACGCCGGGGAAGGTGACCCCGACCGGTCCGGTCCAGCCGAAGTGCTCCACGACCTCTCTGACCCCGTCGGCCACCGAGTCGGGCGTGGCCGGGTGCGGGGTCAGCACCTTGTACCGCTCCTCAGTCAGGTCGCCCTTGTCGAGATCGACGGGAGCGCCCTTGATCCCGGATCCACCGATGTCCACGCCGAAGATCTGCATGGCACCACGTTACGACGGCCCACCCACGGTCACGAAGGCGGTCATGGACACGATGTCCGAGGCCGCCCCGCGGTCAGGCCCCCGGCGTGCCCGAACCGCCGCGCTCGGCCACCAGGGCCGCCGCCTCGTCGCGCAGGTCGCGGCGCAGCTCCTTGGGCAGCGAGAAGGTGATGGACTCCTCGGCGGCCTTGACGATCTCCACGTCCTCGAAGCCGCGCGCGGACAGCCACTCCAGGACCTCCTCGACCAGCACCTCCGGCACCGACGCGCCCGAGGTGACGCCGACCGTGGTCACGCCCTCCAGCCAGGCCTCGTCGATCTCGGCGGCGAAGTCGACCAGGTACGCCTCGCGGGCGCCGGCGAGCTTGGCGACCTCGACGAGCCGCTTGGAGTTGGAGGAGTTGCGCGAGCCGACGACGATGACCAGGTCGGCCTCGGCGCCCATCTGCTTCACGGCGAGCTGGCGGTTCTGCGTGGCGTAGCAGATGTCGTCGCTGGGCGGCGAGATCAGCTGCGGGAACTTCTCCTTGAGCGCGTCGACGGTCTCCATGGTCTCGTCGACGGAGAGGGTGGTCTGGGAGAGCCAGACGACCTTGGACGGGTCGCGGACCTCGACCTTGGCGACGTCCCCGGGACCGTCGACCAGCTGGATGTGGTCGGGGGCCTCGCCGGAGGTGCCGATGACCTCCTCGTGGCCCTCGTGGCCGATGAGCAGGATGTCGTAGTCCTCGTTCGCGAAGCGGACGGCTTCCTTGTGGACCTTGGTGACGAGCGGGCAGGTGGCGTCGATGGTGGCGAGCCTGCCCTGCCGGGCCTCCTCGTGCACGGTCGGGGCGACGCCGTGCGCGGAGAACATCACGATGTTGCCCGGGGGCACCTCCTCCGTCCGCTCGACGAAGATCGCGCCCTTCTTCTCCAGGGTCTGCACGACGTACTTGTTGTGCACGATCTCGTGCCGGACGTAGATGGGGGCCCCGTACTGCTCCAGGGCCTTCTCGACGGCGATCACGGCGCGGTCCACGCCCGCGCAGTAGCCACGGGGGGCGGCGAGCAGGACACGGCGGCCAGTCGAAGCAGTCATGACACCCATCGTAGAGGCCCCGCACGGGGCGCGGATCACGCCCGTGTTGTCGGTGGCCGCCGTTACGCTCGGGCGCATGGCTGTGAACACGTCCCCGGATTCCCCCCTGCCCGTCGGCGAGGTGTCGCGGCTGATCGGCGGGTGGATCGAGCGGCTCGGCGCGGTGTGGGTGGAGGGTCAGATCACCCAGCTGTCGCGGCGGCCGGGCGCCGGGGTCGTGTTCCTGACGCTGCGCGACCCGTCGTACGACATCTCGGTGAGCGTCACCTGCTACCGGCAGGTGTTCGACGCCGTCGCCGACGTGGTGAGCGAGGGCGCGCGGGTGGTGGTGCTGGCGAAGCCCGAGTGGTACGCGCCGCGGGGGCAGCTGTCGCTGCGGGCCGCGGAGATCAAGCCGGTGGGTGTGGGCGAGCTGCTGGCGCGGCTGGAGCGGCTGAAGAAGACGCTGGCCGGCGAGGGGCTGTTCGCGGCGGAGCGCAAGCGTCCGCTGCCGTTCCTGCCGCAGCTGATCGGCCTGGTGTGCGGGCGGGCGTCGGCCGCCGAGCGGGACGTGCTGGAGAACGCCCGGCACCGCTGGCCCGCCGTCCGCTTCGAGGTGCGCAACGTCGCGGTGCAGGGCGTGCACGCGGTGCCGCAGGTGGTGGGGGCTGTGCAGGAGCTGGACGCGATGGAGGAGGTGGACGTCATCGTCGTCGCGCGCGGCGGGGGCAGCGTGGAGGATCTGCTGCCGTTCTCCGACGAGCAGCTCGTCCGCGCGGTCGCCGCCTGCCGGACGCCGGTGGTGTCGGCCATCGGGCACGAACCGGACACCCCGCTGCTGGACTACGTGGCGGATCTGCGGGCCTCCACGCCCACGGACGCGGCGAAGAAGGTCGTACCGGACGTGGGCGAGGAGTTCGAGCGGGTGCGGCTGCTGCGCGACCGGGCGCGGCGGTGTGTGGAGGCGTTCCTGGAGCGCGAGGAGCGCGGGCTGGCGCACGCGCTGGCGCGGCCCTCGATAGAGGATCCGCACCGGATGATCGACGAGCGGGCCGAGCAGGTGGCCGCGCTGGCGGACCGCGCCCGGCGGTGCCTGGGGCACCGGCTGGACCGCGCGGAGTCGGAGCTGACGCACACGCACGCGCGTGTGGTGGCGCTGTCCCCGGCGGCGACGCTGCGCCGGGGGTACGCGGTGCTGCAGCGGGTGGACGGCCACGTGGTGCGCGCCCCTCGGGAGGTGGCGGCCGGTGAGCCGCTGCGCGCGCGGGTGGCCGAGGGCGAGTTCCCGGTCCGGGTCGCCACGGACGCGCACGGCGATGCCCGGGCGCACGGCGAGGCGCAGGCGGACGGCGAGGCGCAGGCGGACGCCGTCGCACGAGGGCACGGCGCCGCACGTGACGACGCCGGCGCGCACGCGGGCGCCGACGCACGGAACGACGCCGGCGCGCAGGTCGGCACGGACGCGTAGGCACAGGTCGGCACGGGCCCCATAGGTACAGGTCGGCACGGACGCATAGGTTGGGTGGATGAGCGGCAAGGTGGACGAGGCGCTGGGCTACGAGCAGGCGCGGGACGAGCTGATCGAGGTCGTGCGGCGGCTGGAGGCGGGCGGCACGACGCTGGAGGAGTCCCTCGCCCTGTGGGAGCGCGGCGAGGAGCTGGCGAAGGTGTGCCGGCGCTGGCTGGAGGGCGCGCGGGCGCGACTGGACGCGGCGCTGGCGGAGGAGGCCGCGGCGGAGGGCGCCGGTGGCGAGGGGGACGAGGGGCACGAGGTGTAGCCGGGCAGGAGCGGAGCGGGCCGGCGGCTGTGAAGCGGATCACCCCGCCCCACTTTTGGTTGAATGTTGAACTTCACCGTCGTACTGTCGTGCCGTCAGCCGGTCCGGCCCTCCCGGGCCCGACGCACGACCCGAGGTAGGTTCCCCATGTCGCTCGTTCTCGACCCCGCCGCCCAGGACCTGCTGTTCCGCGAGGCCCGCACCGCGAACGCCTTCACCGACGAGCCCGTCACCGACGAGCAGGTCCGGGCGATCTACGACCTGGTCAAGTACGGGCCCACCGCGTTCAACCAGACGCCGCTGCGCGTCACCCTGGTCCGCTCCCCCAAGGCCCGCGAGCGCCTGGTGGGGCTGATGGCCGAGGGCAACCGGGCCAAGACCGCCGCCGCCCCGCTGGTCGCGATCCTGTCCGCGGACAACGAGTTCCACGAGGAGCTGCCGCAGTTGCTCCCGCACTTCCCGCAGGCCAAGGATGTCTTCTTCAGCGAGCGCGCGGTGCGCGAGAGCGCCGCGCTGCTGAACGCCGCGCTCCAGGCCGCCTACTTCATCGTCGGCGTCCGTGCCGCCGGACTGGCCGCGGGTCCGATGACCGGCGTGGACCTCGAAGGCGTCCGCAAGGAGTTCCTGGACGACGACCACGCGCCGCTGATGGTGGTCAACATCGGCCGCCCCGGCCCGGACGCCTGGCGCCCGCGCGCCCCGCGCCTGGCCTACGACGAGGTCGTCACCACCGTCTGAGACGCCACCGCATCAGCGCCACCGTCCGGGACGCCACCGTCCGGGACGCCGCCCCGCAGCGGGCGTGGCACGGGCCCCCGGTTCGACCGAACCGGGGGCCCGTGCGTCTTCGCGCCGTTCCTCGGCGCGCGCCTACGCCATCCTCAGCGCGCGCACCATCTGCTTCAGCTGCTCGAACGTCCCAGTGCCGGCCACCACGGTGGTCGCGCCCTTCTCGGAGTCGGCCGGGTCCAGCACGAGCGCGTCGTAGCGCCCGTCGGCGTACCGGATCCAGGTCCGGCCGCCGATCTCCTCGGTGACCTTCGTCTCCTTGGCGCCCTGCGTCGCCTCGGCGAGGAACTCGGCCCGCTTGCCGGTGGCGGCCTGCTCGATCTGGACGTACTCGCCGTCCGGAGCGCGGTAGCCGAGATGCCAGGCGTCGTTCTCGGCGCCGTCGAACCGCACCGAGGTCGCCTTCCAGGTCTGCGGCAGCCCTTCCGGGGCCGCCACCGGGTAGGCGGCGGCGCGGCGCGCCGTCACCAGTTCGATCTTGTAGTCGACCCGCGGGAGATCGGGCTCGCCCTCGTCGTGCGGGGTGAAGAGGTACATGACCCCGCCCGCGAGCAGGGTGACGCCCATGGAGAGCACCATGCTGCGGACCATCTTCGTCTTGCCGTTGCTGCCTGCCACGCCCTCCATGGTGGCAGGTGCCCCGGCCGCTCATCCGTGGGGGCCCCTGCTCACTTTGTCGACCTGGCTATAGAGTCGACGCCAACACCCTCATCCGGCCGTCGTCGTATCAGAAAGGTGCGCTCCGATGACCGAGCATCATCTGCCGTCCGAACTCGATGTCCCCTCCGAGGCCCCCGACCGCAACCTCGCCCTCGAACTGGTCCGCGTGACCGAGGCGGCGGCGATGGCCGCGGGCCGCTGGGTGGGGCGCGGTGACAAGAACGGCGCCGACGGTGCCGCGGTGCGCGCCATGCGGACCCTCGTCTCCACCGTCTCCATGAACGGCGTCGTCGTCATCGGGGAAGGCGAGAAGGACGAGGCGCCGATGCTCTTCAACGGGGAGCGGGTCGGCGACGGCACCGGGCCCGAGTGCGACATCGCCGTGGACCCGATCGACGGCACCACGCTCACCGCCAAGGGCATGCCCAACGCGATCGCGGTGCTGGCGGCGGCCGAGCGCGGGTCGATGTTCGACCCGTCCGCCGTCTTCTACATGGACAAGCTGGTCACCGGCCCCGACGCGGCCGACTTCGTGGACATCGACGCCCCGGTGTCGGTGAACATCCGCCGGGTCGCCAAGGCCAAGCGGGCCACGCCCGAGGACGTCACCGTCGTCATCCTGGACCGGCCCCGGCACGCGGGCGTCATCGAGGAGATCCGGGAGACGGGCGCGCGCATCAAGCTGATCTCGGACGGCGACGTCGCGGGCTCGATCCTGGCGCTGCGCGAGGGCACCGGCGTCGACCTCCTGCTCGGCATCGGCGGCACCCCCGAGGGCATCATCTCGGCCTGCGCGGTGAAGTGCCTGGGCGGCACCATCCAGGGCAAGCTGTGGCCCAAGGACGACGAGGAGCGGCAGCGGGCGGTCGACGCCGGGCACGACCTGGACCGGGTGCTGACCACCGAGGACCTGGTGACCGGCGAGAACGTCTTCTTCGTCGCGACCGGCATCACGGACGGCGAGCTGCTGCGGGGCGTGCGCTACCGCTCGGAGACGGCGACGACCGACTCCATCGTGATGCGCTCCAAGTCGGGCACGGTCCGCCGTATCGACTCCGAGCACCGTCTCAGCAAGCTCCGGGCGTACAGCGCGATCGACTTCGACCGCGCCAAGTAGGACCGCCGCGAGGGAAGGGGCGCCCCGGTGCGGAGGCGGCGCCCCTTTCGCGTGCCGTCGGGCGGTCAGCCCGCGGCGGCTATGCGGTCGGCCGCCCTGGCCGCCTTCTTCAGCTCCAGCTCGCGGCGGCGCCGCCGGGCCAGGACCACGCGGCGCTCGGCGGCGGTGAGGCCGCCCCAGACGCCGTACGGCTCCGGCTGGAGCAGGGCGTGCTCGCGGCACTCGACCATGACCGGGCAGCGGGCGCAGACCCGCTTCGCCGCCTCTTCGCGGGACAGCCGCGCGGCGGTGGGCTCCTTGGAGGGGGCGAAGAACAGGCCGGCCTCGTCGCGCCGGCACACCGCCTCCGTGTGCCAGGGGGCGTCTTGGTCCCTGTCGCGCGCCGGCACCCGCTGAGACGGAACGGCAGCTACCTGCAAGGACGAATGCGGCGGTTGCGGCACGGTCTACTCCTGACGACGGCTTCGCGAGCGAGAGACGATGCAGCAAGGTCTACCCGCTGTACGCGCGCCTATGCGGGGAGTCCCCGGACCGAAGCGGCCGATCGCCGCGGACGGCGAAGAGGGTCCTGCGGCGGACGCCGGGACCGCCGTCAGTGCCCGAGGTGTTTGCGACGGGCGCCGCGCACCCGGTCCCTGATGTCCGCGACGAGCCTGCCCCGCCGTGGCCGCGCCTCGATGCTGCCGAGGACCGCCCAGCCGTCCACGTAGACGACGGGCGCGTCGGGGTCGCCCGAGTCGAGCGTGTCCACCTCGAAGCTGCCGAGCACGCCGCCTCCGGTGCCGCGCAGCGAGACGTTCTCCGGGACCGTGATCTCGACGCTGCCGAACACCGAGTACGCCTTGACCAGCACCTGCTGGTACTCGAAGAGGGCCTCGCTGAGGTCTATCTCCACGCTGCCGAAGACCGAGTAGGCGTGGATACGGCGGCCCGCGCGCCAGCGGCCCCTGCGGACGGCGCCGCTGAACACCGCGACGACGCTGTCGTCCGCGTGGACCGGGAAGGCGCCGCCGCCCGCCGGACGCGCCGGCGCCGCACCGGACGCGGCGGCCGGGCGCTCCCGGTGCGCACCCGGCAGGTCCCGCACGAGCGTCTCCAGCTCGTCGACCTTCTTGGCGCGGTAGACGCCCTCGACGCGCTCGGCGTGCTCCTCCGGGGTCAGCCGCCCCTCGGCGAGGGCGTCGCCCAGGATGTCGGCGACCCGGTCGCGCTCGGCGTCGGAGGCGCGCAGCCCGGCATCGGCGGGGCGCGGTGCGGCGTCCTTCTGAACGTCCTTCTCAAGGTCCACGGCAGCAGCCTACCCACACACGATAGATCGCGACACCCCCGCCGCCCGCCGAACTGAGCCTTACCTCACAAGTTCGCCCCGTCCACCAGGTCCTAGGCTGGTGGACGCTGCCAACGGAGGCCAGCGCCGTCTGTCGTGAGTGAGGAATGGGCGAGATGCCTGAGTTCGCGTACACCGATCTGCTCCCCATGGGAGAGGACACCACCCCCTACCGGCTGGTGACCTCCGAGGGTGTCTCCACCTTCGAGGCCGACGGTCGGACGTTCCTCAAGGTCGAGCCGGAGGCGCTGCGCAAGCTCGCCGAGGAGGCCATCCACGACATCCAGCACTATCTGCGCCCGGCCCACCTCGCCCAGCTGCGCCGCATCATCGACGACCCCGAGGCGTCGAACAACGACAAGTTCGTGGCCCTGGACCTGCTGAAGAACGCGAACATCGCGGCGGCGGGCGTGCTGCCCATGTGCCAGGACACCGGCACCGCGATCGTGATGGGCAAGCGCGGCCAGAACGTGCTCACCGCCGGCGAGGACGAGAAGGCCCTGTCCCGGGGCATCTACGACGCCTACACCAGGCTCAACCTGCGCTACTCCCAGATGGCCCCGCTGACCATGTGGGAGGAGAAGAACACCGGCTCCAACCTGCCGGCGCAGATCGAGCTGTACGCCACCGACGGCGGCGCGTACAAGTTCCTGTTCATGGCCAAGGGCGGCGGCTCGGCCAACAAGTCGTTCCTCTACCAGGAGACCAAGGCGGTCCTGAACGAGGCCTCCATGATGAAGTTCCTGGAGGAGAAGATCCGCTCGCTGGGCACGGCCGCCTGCCCGCCGTACCACCTGGCGATCGTCGTCGGCGGCACCAGCGCCGAGTACGCGCTGAAGACCGCCAAGTACGCCTCCGCGCACTACCTGGACGAGATCCCCGCCGAGGGCTCGCCGCTCGGCCACGGCTTCCGGGACAAGGAGCTGGAGGAGAAGGTCTTCGAGCTGACGCAGAAGATCGGCATCGGCGCGCAGTTCGGCGGCAAGTACTTCTGCCACGACGTGCGCGTGGTCCGCCTGCCCCGGCACGGCGCCTCCTGCCCCGTCGCCATCGCCGTCTCCTGCTCCGCCGACCGCCAGGCCGTCGCCAAGATCACCGCCGAGGGCGTGTTCCTGGAGCAGCTGGAGACCGACCCGGCGCGCTTCCTGCCGGAGACCACGGACGAGCACCTGGAGTCCGAGGGCGACGTCGTGAAGATCGACCTGAACCAGCCGATGGACGACATCCTCGCCGAGCTGACCAAGTACCCGGTCAAGACCCGGCTGTCGCTGTCCGGCCCGCTGGTCGTGGCCCGTGACATCGCGCACGCCAAGATCAAGGAGCGGCTGGACGCGGGCGAGGAGATGCCGCAGTACCTCAAGGACCACCCGGTCTACTACGCCGGCCCCGCCAAGACCCCCGAGGGCTACGCCTCCGGCTCCTTCGGCCCGACCACGGCCGGCCGCATGGACTCGTACGTCGAGCAGTTCCAGGCGGCGGGCGGCTCCAAGGTGATGCTCGCCAAGGGCAACCGCAGCAAGCAGGTCACCGACGCGTGCGCCGCGCACGGCGGCTTCTACCTCGGCTCCATCGGCGGCCCCGCCGCCCGCCTCGCCCAGGACTGCATCAAGAAGGTCGAGGTCGTCGAGTACGAGGAACTCGGCATGGAGGCCGTCTGGAAGATCGAGGTCGAGGACTTCCCGGCGTTCATCGTCGTGGACGACAAGGGCAACGACTTCTTCCAGAACCCGGCTCCCGAGCCGACGTTCACGCACATTCCGGTGCGGGGGCCCGGCCTGGCCTGACGTGCGCGCCGCCGACCGGTGACGCCGCCTCGTGCGCGACGGGCGGGCGGCGAAGGGCACTTGCCGCGCGGGGCAGGCCCGGGCCGGGAGCACGGCGCACGGGGAACGCGCACGGAGAAACAGGCGGCGCGGGCTGCACCCCCACGGCGTCCGACCGGCCCCGACCGGTCGCGGTCGGACGGCCGGTCGCGGCCGGTGCTGTGCGCCCTCCGTCATGGCGTGCCGGGCCCGGCACGCCATGACGGAGTCCCGCGGGAAGCCGTACGCCCCGCGGGACCTGCCGTACGCACCGCCCCGCGGGACCTGCCGTACGCACCGCCCTGCGGCGACCGGCCGGCCGGTCGCGCGATCATGGCGGCGGGAACAATCCCCCGCAGATCCCGCGCTCTCCTTTCGGAGGTACGACGACATGACCACGACCGCAGGCGCCGGCGACCCGAAGTACCGCATCGAGCACGACTCCATGGGCGAGGTCCGCGTCCCCGCCGACGCCAAGTGGCGGGCGCAGACACAGCGGGCCGTGGAGAACTTCCCCGTCTCCGGGCAGCGCCTGGAACGGGCGCACATCGAGGCGCTCGCGCGGATCAAGGGCGCGGCGGCGAAGGTGAACGCCCGGCTGGGCGTGCTGGACGCGGAGGTCGCCGGGGCGATCGAGGCCGCCGCCGGCGAGGTCGCCGAGGGCCGCTGGGACGCGCACTTCCCGGTCGACGTGTTCCAGACCGGCTCGGGCACCTCGTCCAACATGAACGCCAACGAGGTCATCGCCACCCTCGCGAGCGAGCGGCTGGGCCGTCCCGTGCACCCCAACGACCACGTGAACGCCTCCCAGTCGTCCAACGACGTCTTCCCGTCCTCGATCCACATCGCCGCCACCGCCGCCGTCACGCGCGATCTGATCCCCGCCCTCGGCCACCTCGCCGCCTCCCTGTCCCGCAAGTCGGAGGAGTTCGCCGACGTGGTGAAGTCCGGGCGGACGCACCTGATGGACGCGACCCCCGTGACGCTCGGCCAGGAGTTCGGCGGATACGCCGCCCAGGTGCGCTACGGCGTCGAGCGGCTGGAGGCATCCCTGCCCCGGCTGGCCGAACTCCCCCTCGGCGGCACGGCCGTCGGCACCGGCATCAACACGCCGCCCGGCTTCTCGGCCGCCGTCATCGAGGAGGTGGCCCGCGCCACCGGGCTGCCGCTGACGGAGGCGCGCGACCACTTCGAGGCGCAGGGCGCGCGGGACGGCATCGTGGAGACCAGCGGGCAGCTGCGCACGATCGCGGTCGGCCTGACGAAGATCGCCAACGACCTGCGCTGGATGGCGTCCGGGCCGCGCACCGGGCTCGCCGAGATCACCCTGCCCGACCTCCAGCCCGGTTCCTCGATCATGCCCGGCAAGGTCAACCCGGTCGTCCCCGAGGCCGTCCTCATGGTGTGCGCGCAGGTCGTCGGCAACGACGCGACGGTCGCCACGGCGGGCGCGGCCGGCAACTTCGAGCTGAACGTGATGCTGCCGGTCATCGCCAAGAACGTGCTGGAGTCGGTCCGGCTGCTCGCCAACGTCTCCCGGCTGCTCGCCGACCGGACCGTCGACGGGATCACCGCGAACCGCGAACGCGCCCGCGAGTACGCCGAGTCCTCGCCGTCCGTGGTCACCCCGCTCAACAAGTACATCGGCTACGAGGAGGCCGCCAAGGTCGCCAAGAAGTCGCTGGCGGAGCGCAAGACGATCCGCCAGGTCGTGCTGGAGGGCGGTTACGTCGAGCGCGGCGACCTCACGGTCGAGCAGCTCGACGAGGCGCTGGATGTCCTGCGCATGACGCATCCGTAACGGCGCGTTCCGGGTGTCGACGGCCGCGTGAACGGTTGCCCGAACCCCGGCGGAGGCCGCCGCGCGCGTGCCGGGGACACCTAATATCTGTCCATGGCAGACGACGCGGCGGTGCGAGATGCGGAAGCGGGCGGCACGACCACGGCCTTCTGGGCGCCCGGGACCCGGATCCTGTGGCGGTACCGGGAGAACGGCGGCACCCGTTTCCACATCGCGCGCCCCGTCACCGTGGTGCGCGACGACCCCGAACTGCTCGCCGTGTGGCTGGCGCCCGGCACCGAGTGCGTGAAGCCGGCCCTCGCCGACGGCACCCCCGTGCACGAGGAGCCGCTGCGCACCCGCTACACCAAGCCGCGGACCGTGCGGCGCGGCCGTTGGTTCGGCACGGGCGTGCTGAAGCTGGCGCGGCCCGGGGAGCCCTGGTCGGTGTGGCTGTTCTGGGAGCCGGGCTGGCGGTTCAAGAACTGGTACGTGAACCTGGAGGAGCCGTTGCGGCGCTGGGCCGGCGGCGTGGACTCCGAGGACCACTTTTTGGACATCTCCGTGCACCCGGACCGCAGCTGGCACTGGCGGGACGAGGACGAGTTCGCGCAGGCCCAGCGGGACGGGCTGGTGGACCCGGCGCTCGCCGAGCGGGTGCGGGCCGCGGGCGGCTCGGCGGTCGAGGCGATCCGCGCCTGGGGGCCGCCGTTCTCGGATGGCTGGCAGAACTGGCGACCGGATCCCTCCTGGGCCGTACCCTCACTGCCGGAGGACTGGGATCGTACGCCCGCGCGCATGTCCTCATGAGACCCTTGATGCGCCCCCGGGCGAGAAACGTAGGATCGTCCTCCGCAAGGGCGCACGGAGGCAACTACCGGAGCGCGCACAGCGCTTGACCACATGTCACCGAGGGGCGGCAGGACGTGAGCGAGGGGTACGAGGGCAACACCCGCGCGGACCGCGGCCGGTCCGCCGGTGGACCAGCAGCAGCCTCTGACCACGCGGGGATTCCGTTCCTGGGGCACGTATTCCGGGTATCGGAATTCCTGCGGGACGAACTGCGCGCGCGGCGCGCAGCCCCGGACGGACGGATTCGACACGCGTGACGGAGCAGCCGACCTACGAACGCCCCCAGCCGGGCGCCGACCCCGCCGAAAGCCGCGGGGCGCTCGTGCGCACCCCGGCCACGGCGGCCTCGCCCGCCCCCGCTTTACCGGCCGTCGCCGCCCAGACCCGCGGCGCCGGCGAGACCACCTCGGGCACGTCCGTGACGCCGGGCGGCGGCAGCGGGCCCGAGCACTCCCAGCCGGCCGTCGCCGAGCCGGACACTCACCGCCCGCGTCCGACGGCGGAGGTCATACCGGTGCAGCACGGTGCCGAGGAGACGCGTTCCGGCCAGATTCCCGGCGGCCCCGGGCCGGGCGGCCAGGAGCGCCGTACCGGTCAGGCGGTGCCGCCGGGCCGGCCCACGCCCATGCGCAGGGACGGCGACCGGCTGCGCTTCGTCGGCGCCGCCACCCGCCGGATCGCCCGCGGCATAGACCTGGACGAGATCGTGATGGGGCTGTGCCGGGCCACCGTGCCGACCTTCTCCGACTCGATCCTCGTCTATCTGCGCGACCCGCTGCCGGTGGGCGACGAGCGGCCCACCGGCCCCGTCGTGCTGCGGCTGCGCCGCACCGACCGGATCCCCGAGGAGCGCGACGGCGAGGGCGGCCTCCTGCCCGTGCTCCAGCCGGAGCCCACCGAGCTGTCCGCGGTCACCGCCGAGCTGTGCGAGGTGCGGCCCGGCGGGGCGCTCGCCGAGGTGCTGCGCGGGGTGCGCCCGGTCTTCGCCGACGCGCCCGCCGCCCGCGCCGCGCTGCCCGAACTCCTCGGCGACGACGGCCAGCCGCTCATCCCGGCCGGCCAGCGCGCCATCCTCGCCCCGCTGCGGGGCCGGCGCCGGGTGATCGGGGCTGCGGTGTTCCTGCGCCGCCCGGAGCGCATCCCCTTCGAGGCCGACGACCTCCTGGTGGCCGCCCAGCTCGCCACCCACAGCGCGCTCGGCATCGACAAGGCGGTGCTCTACGGCCGTGAGGCGTACATCGCCGACGAGCTGCAGCGCACCATGCTCCCGGAGACGCTGCCCCAGCCGACCGGTGTGCGGCTCGCCTCGCGCTATCTGCCGGCCGCCGAGACCGCGCGGGTCGGCGGCGACTGGTACGACGCCATCCCGCTGCCCGGCAGCCGGGTCGCGCTCGTCGTCGGCGACGTGATGGGCCACTCCATGACCTCCGCCGCGATCATGGGCCAGCTGCGCACCACCGCGCAGACCCTGGCCGGGCTCGACCTGCCGCCGCAGGAGGTCCTGCACCACCTCGACGAGCAGGCCCAGCGGCTCGGCACCGACCGCATGGCGACCTGCCTCTACGCGGTCTACGACCCGGTCGCGCACCGCATCACCGTCGCCAACGCCGGCCACCCGCCGCCCGTGCTGCTGCACCTGGGCGGCCGGGCCGAGGTGCTGCGGGTGCCCGCGGGCGCGCCGATCGGCGTCGGCGGCGTCGACTTCGAGGCCGTCGAGCTGGACGCGCCCGCCGGCGGCACCCTGCTGCTCTACACGGACGGGCTGGTGGAGTCCCGGCTGCGGGACGTGTGGACCGGCATCGAGCAGCTGCGCGAGAAGCTCGCCGCGACCGCGCAGCTGACCGGTCCCGACCATCCGCCGCCCCTGGAAGCGCTGTGCGACGAGGTGCTGGACATGCTCGGCCCGGGCGACCGGGACGACGACATCGCGCTGCTCGCCGCCCGCTTCGACGGGATCGCGCCGAGCGACGTGGCGTACTGGTTCCTGGACCCGGAGGACGCCGCCCCCGGCAAGGCCCGCCGGCTGGCCCGGCGCGCGCTGGAGCGCTGGGGCCTGGAGGAGCTGACCGACTCGGTGGAGCTGCTGGTCAGCGAGGTCGTCACCAACGCGGTCCGCTACGCCACCCGGCCGGTGACGCTGCGGCTGCTGCGCACGGACGTGCTGCGCTGCGAGGTCGGGGACGACGTGCCGCAGCTGCCCCGGCTGCGGCAGGCGCGCGCCACGGACGAGGGCGGGCGCGGGCTGTATCTGGTGAACCGTTTGGCCCGGCGGTGGGGGGCGACGCGGCTGAGCACCGGGAAGGTGGTCTGGTTCGAGCTGAACCGGCTCTGACCGGCTCGCGCGCTGGACGGGAGAGGCGCCCGGCACGGGGATCGTGCCGGGCGCCCTCGTGTCCCGCGCGGGCCCGGGCGCCCTCGTGCTGTCCGTGCCGGCCCCGGCGCCCTCGTCTCCCGTGCCGGCTACTCCTCCTCGCCCGGCTGCACCGGCTCCAGCGGGATGTCCCCGTCGTCGTCGCCGTCGCCCTCGCCGTCGTCCGGGGGCGTCGCCGTCGCCGTGTCGGTCGGCGTCTCGCTGGGTGTCGCCGTCGCCGTGTCGGTCGGCGTCTCGGAGGGCGTCGCCGACTCCGTCTCGGTCGGCGCCTGCGAGGTGGGCGCCTGACTCGACGGCTCCTCGGACGGGGACGCGCTCGCCGTCTCGCTCGGGGTGACGGTCGGCCGGACGGCCGCGCCCTGGTCGGTCTCCAGGTCGAACGGGGTGACCTCGCCCATCGCCGCGAAGGTGTAGTCGGCCCAGATCAGCGCCGGGAAGCCGCCGCCGTTGACGCGCTCGCGGCCGCCGTTGACGGCGCCGTAGAGCGGGACGTGGTCATTGGTCTTGGGGTCCTCGCCGAACACGCCGACCGAGGTGACCAGGTCGGGGGTGTAGCCGGTGAACCAGGCGGACTTGTTCTTGTCGGAGGTGCCGGTCTTGCCCGCGACCTGCTGGCCGCCGCGGGCCGGGTTCTCGCGCACGGAGAAGCGGGCCGTGCCGTCGTCGACCACGCCGGTGAGCACCGAGGTGACGGTGTCGGCGGCCTCGCGGCTGATGACCCGCTCGCCGACCGGGTCGGGCAGTTCGACCACGGTGTCCTTGTGCTCGGCCTCGGCGAGGATCGCCGGGGTGACCTTCTTGCCGTGGTTGTCGAGCGTGGCGTAGACGGCGGCCATCTCCAGCGGGCTCGCTCCCATGGAGCCGAGGGTCTGGGCGGGCACGGCCTCCACGTCGGAGACGTCCATGCCCAGCTCGCCGGCGACCTCGATCACCTTGTCCATGCCGACGTCGATGCCCATCTGCGCGAAGACGGAGTTGATCGACTTGTTCATCGCGGTCTGCACGGTGACGTCTCCGTAGTCCACCTCGTCCTCGTTGGGCGGGGCGAAGCCGACCTTGCGCCCGCCGTCCACGACCGGGCGCCGGCTGTCGCCGTCGTAGACCGTGTTGGCGGTGATCGGGGTGCCGTCCTGGGTCTCGGCGCCCTCCTCGACGGCCGCGGCGAGGATCACCGGCTTGAAGGTGGAGGCGGGCTGGAAGTCGCCGCGGGTGGCGTTGTTCGTGAAGTGCTTGACGTAGTCCACACCGCCGTACATCGCGAGGACCTTGCCGGTCTTCGGGTCGACGGAGACCGCGCCGGCCTGGACGTCCTCGTCGACCTTGCGCTCGTCCGGGTCCAGCTTGCTGGTCAGCTGCTCCTTGACGGACTGTTCGAGGAGCTTCTGCTTCTTCTTGTCGATGTTGACGGTGATGGTCCAGCCGCCGCGGTCGATCATCGCCAGGGCGTCGTCGGTGGTCTCGGCCGAGCCCTGGGCCACGAGGTGACGGGCCAGCTCCTGGTTGGCCGCCTGCACGATGTAGCCGGTCTGGCCCTCCATGCCCTTGGCGGCCTGCGGGTCCTTGGGCTTCGGGAAGGTCATGCCGGTGCGCTCGGAGGCGTCCAGCCAGCCCTCCTCGACCATGTTGTCCAGAACGTAGTTCCAGCGCTGCTGGACCAGCTTCCTGCCGGTGTCGGAGGCGGCCGCCCAGTCGTACTGGCTGGGCGCCTGCAGCAGCGCGGCCAGGTAGGCGCCCTGCTCGACGGTGAGGCGGTCGGCGTCGACGCGGTAGTAGGCCTGGGCGGCGGCCTGGATGCCGTAGGCGCCGCGGCCGTAGTAGCTGGTGTTGATGTAGCCCGCGAGGATGTCGTCCTTGGACAGCCGGCGGTCCACCTTCAGGGAGATCACCAGCTCCTTGAGCTTGCGGGAGACCGTCTGCTCCTGCGTGAGGTAGTAGTTCTTCACGTACTGCTGGGTGATCGTGGAACCGCCCTGCATCCCCTTGCCGGACAGGGTGTTGACCAGTCCGCGCGCGGTGCCCTTCAGATCCACGCCGGAGTCGCTGTAGAAGGTCTTGTTCTCGGCGGCGACGAAGGTCCGCTGGACGCCCTTGGGGATCTGGCTCAGGTCGACGACCTCGCGGTTGACCTCGCCGTCACGGGTGAGGGTGGTGCCGTCGCCCAGCTTGTAGACGTTGCTCTGCTCCTGCGCGAGGGCGTTGCCCTTGGGGATGTCGATGAGCAGGTAGAGCAGGACGAAGGCGCCGATGCCCAGCAGGCACAGGCCCAGGAAGGTGCCGAGGAGCCGCTTCCAGGTGAGGAAGCGGCGTATGCCCGTCCGGCCGTTCGCTCCCGGGGAACGGCGGCTCCGGTGCGCCGCGCGGTGTCCGCCGCGCTGTCGCGCTCGTCTGTCTTCCGCACGTCCCATGAGTCCGCTCGCTCCGCTTCGTTCTCGTCCGTCACCCGTGTGTCGTGGCTCAGGTCAGCTCAGAAAGCTAACACCGCTCTCTATGACAAAGTCCGCTCGATCCGGCCTTTACGGGCGTGACAATCAGCACCCGCTCTACCGGTACCGACCGCCGAGAGGGGGCGGAGGTTGCCGCGGTGGGGTAAAGTGATATCACTTAGCTAGGTCAGTGAGATCAGTCGGCAGCCTGAATCAGCCGACTCCGGTGACATCGGCCGGACGGCGGGATCAGCGCCGGCCGCACAGAAACGGGGGACCACCCATGCCCGCACGCACCGCACCCGCCGCGTCCGCCCCGGACGCGCCCGACGTACCCGAGATGCCCGAGCCTCGCGTCCGCGAGTTTGCCGCGCACAGCATCGGCGGCGGGCTCGCCCTCCTGCTGGGTCTACTCGGACTGCTCGGCGGCGTCGCCATGGTGGTCGCCGGGGCGACCGTGTCGGCGGCCGGCGCCAAGGCCGCGCTGATCATCCTGGGGATCCTGGTGGCCCTCGCGGCCTTCTTCGCCATGTGCGGGCTCAACATGGTGGCGCCGGGCGAGGCCCGCGTCGTGCAGCTGTTCGGGCGCTACCGGGGGACGATCCGGCAGGACGGGCTGCGCTGGGTGAACCCGCTCACCTCCCGCACCAAGATCTCCACCCGAGTCCGCAACCACGAGACCGCCGTGCTGAAGGTCAACGACGCCTACGGCAACCCGATCGAGCTGGCCGCGGTCGTGGTCTGGCGGGTCGAGGACACCGCGCAGGCCACCTTCGAGGTGGACGACTACATCGAGTTCGTGTCCACGCAGACCGAGGCTGCGGTGCGGCACATCGCCATCGAGTACCCCTACGACTCCCACGAGGAGGACGGGCTCTCGCTGCGCGGCAACGCCGAGGAGATCACCGAGAAGCTGGCGGTCGAGCTGCACGCGCGCGTGGAGGCGGCCGGCGTGCAGATCATCGAGTCGCGCTTCACCCACCTCGCCTACGCTCCCGAGATCGCCTCGGCGATGCTCCAGCGGCAGCAGGCCGGCGCGGTGGTGGCGGCGCGGCGGCAGATCGTGGACGGCGCGGTGGGCATGGTGGAGGCGGCGCTGGACCGGCTCACCGAGCGGGACATCGTGGAACTGGACTCGGAACGGAAGGCGGCGATGGTCTCCAACCTGATGGTGGTGCTGTGCGGGGACCGCTCGGCGCAGCCGGTCCTGAACACGGGGACGCTCTACCAGTGACGGAGTCCTCCGGGGGTACGGCCCCTGAGCGCCGGCCGCAGCAGCGCAAGCAGGTGCTGCTGCGGCTGGACCCGTCGGTGTACGAGGCGCTCGCGCGATGGGCGTCGGACGAGCTGCGGTCGGCGAACGCGCAGATCGAGTTCCTGCTGCGGCGGGCGCTGGCCGAGGCCGGGCGCCTGCCCCATGAGGCCGGCCCCCTCCCCCGGCGCGGTCGCCCCCCGGGAGGCCCCGAACCCTCCCCTCCCCCCTCCTGACTCACCCGAGCCCACCGCTCGGACCTGCCGAAGCCGCCTCTGCGCACCCCGCGTATACACATCGCGTATACATGGTGTGTAGAGTGCTCGGCATGTCCATCGGTCACACGCTCCTCGGCCTGCTCGAGTCCGGCCCCCGCCACGGCTACGACCTCAAGCGTGCCTTCGATCAGAAGTTCGGTCAGGACCGGCCCCTGCACTACGGCCAGGTCTATTCGACGATGTCCCGCCTCCTGAAGAACGGCCTCGTGGAGGTCGACGGCATCGAGCCCGGCGGCGGCCCCGAGCGCAAGCGGTACGCGATCACCGATGCCGGCGTCACCGACGTCGAGCGGTGGCTCGCCACGCCGGAGAAACCGGAGCCGTATCTGCAGTCGACCCTCTACACCAAGGTGGTCCTCGCGCTGCTCACCCGCCGCGACGCCGCCCAGATCCTCGACGGCCAGCGCGCGGAGCACCTGCGCCTGATGCGCGTCCTCACCGACCGCAAGCGCCAGGGCGACCTCGCGGACCAGCTGATCTGCGACCACGCCCTGTTCCATCTGGAGGCCGACCTGCGATGGCTGGAACTGACCGCCGCGCGTCTCGACAAGCTGGCCCGGGCGGTGTCGGCATGACTCCTTCCGGTTCCCTGCTCGTGGCCGAGGGGCTGCGCAAGACGTACGGCCCGACCACGGCCCTGGACGGCGCTGACTTCTCCATCCACCCCGGCGAGATCGTCGCCGTCATGGGCCCCTCGGGGTCGGGCAAGTCGACGCTGCTGCACTGCCTCGCCGGGATCGTCACGCCCGACGCCGGCTCGATCCGTTACGACGGCCGGGAGATGGCCACGATGAACGACGCCGGGCGCAGCGCGCTGCGGCGCTCGGAGTTCGGGTTCGTCTTCCAGTTCGGCCAGTTGGTGCCGGAGCTGACCTGCGTCGAGAACGTCGCCCTCCCGCTGCGGCTGAACGGCGCCCCCCGCAGGGCCGCCGAACGCACGGCGCTGTCCTGGCTGGAGCGCCTGGAGGTCGAGGGCATCGCCGGCCAGCGGCCCGGTGAGGTCTCCGGTGGGCAGGGGCAGCGGGTCGCGGTGGCGCGGGCGCTGGTGACGGGCCCGCGGGTGCTGTTCGCGGACGAGCCGACCGGCGCGCTCGACTCCCTCAACGGCGAGCGGGTCATGGAGCTGCTCACGGACGCGGCCAGGTCGACCAACGCGGCCGTCGTGCTGGTGACCCACGAGGCCCGGGTCGCCGCCTACTCCGACCGCGAGGTCGTCGTGCGCGACGGCCGGGCCCGGGACATGGAGCGGGCGATATGAGCGTCCGTCAGTGGTCCCGCGATTTGGCGATGGGCGCCGGCTTCGCCTTCACGGGGCGAGGTGGCCGGATCCGGACGCTGCTCACCGCGATCGGCGTGGGGCTCGGGGTGGCGGTGCTGCTGCTCACCACCGCGCTGCCCGCCGCCCTGGAGTCGCGCTCCGCGCGGGGGGACGCCCGCGCGGACTGGCCGATGAGCGCCGAACCGGTCCCGGCGTCGGACCGCACGCTCCTCGTCGCCGATGTCGGCACCACGTTCGGCGAGCGGGACGTGCACGGCCGGGAGCTGGAGCCGGAGGGGCCGCACGCCCCGCTGCCGCCGGGCGTGCGGGAGTTCCCGGGGGCCGGCGAGCTGGTGGTCTCCCCGGCCCTGCACGAGCTGCTGCTGTCGCCGGAGGGCGAGCTGCTGAGCGAGCGGCTGCCGGGGCGTGTCGTCGGCGTCATCGGCGAGGCCGGTCTGGTCGGCCCCGCCGAACTCGCCTTCTACCGCGGCGGCGAGGACCTCGCCCGCTACGTGGACGACGGCCGGGTCCATCGCATCGACCGGTTCGGCGGCATCCACCAGACGTCCGAGCCGTGGGACCCCGTCCTGCTCCTGCTCGTCCTCGTCGTCATCGTGGTGCTGCTGATGCCGGTGGGCGTCTTCGTCGCCGCGGCCGTCCGGTTCGGCGGCGAAGGGCGCGACCGGCGGCTGGCCGCGCTGCGCCTGGTGGGCTCCGACAGCCGGATGACCCGCCGAATCGCGGCCGGCGAGGCGCTCGCCGGGTCGGCTCTCGGGCTGGTCTTCGGGCTGGGGTTCTTCCTGATCGGCCGGCAGCTCGCGAGCGACCTGGTGCTGTTCGACATCAGCGTCTTCCCGGGCGACCTCGCCCCCTCCCCCGCGCTGGCCCTGCTGGTCGCCCTCGCGGTGCCGGCGGCGGCCGTGGTGGTGACGCTGCTGGCGCTGCGCGGCGTGGTGATCGAGCCGCTCGGCGTGGTCCGCGCGGCACGGCCGAGCCGGCGCCGGCTGTGGTGGCGGCTGCTGCTGCCGGTGGCGGGTCTGGCGATGCTGTACCCGATGCTCGGGCAGGGCAGCGACGAGGGCGACTTCAACCAGTTCCTGGTCACCGGCGGTGTCATGCTGCTGCTGATCGGCGTGACCGCGCTGCTGCCGTGGATCGTCGAGGCGGCCGTCGCCCGGCTGGGCTCCGGCTCGGTCTCCTGGCAGCTGGCGGTGCGCCGGCTGCAGCTGAGCAGCGGCACGGCCGCCCGTACGGTCAACGGCATCGCGGTGGCGGTGGCCGGGGCGATCGCGCTGCAGATGCTGTTCAGCGGCGTGGAGAGCGACTTCACCACGGAGACGGACGTCGACTTCTCCCGCGCCCAGATGCAGGTGACCCTGCCCAGCGGCGCGGCGCTCGCCCCCGCGGTCGCCGGCTTCGAACGCACCGAGGGAGTCCGCCGCGTGCGCGCCTTCGCCGATGCGTACGTGGGCGAGCGGCCCCTGGACGCGGAGCACGGGGCGCCGCTCACGGTGGCCGACTGCGCGGCCCTGCGGGAGATCGCCGACCTGCCCTCCTGCCGCGACGGCGACGTGTTCGCCGTCCGCGGCGCGGAGTACGACACCGGCACCCCGGTCCTGGCCGAGCGCCGCACCCTCTATCTGAACCCCGGCTACCGGGACGGCCGGCGGACCCCGGAGCGCGCCTGGACCCTGCCGGCGAAGGTGAAGGAGGCCGGTACCCGCACCCACCTGACGGGCGGTGAGACCAGCGGCTTCCTGGCCACGCCGGCCGCGCTCCCCGACGCGCTGACCCCGGCGCTGCGCGGGCAGCTCTATCTGGCCCTGGACCGTTCGACCCCGCAGGTCCACGACCTCGTGCGGAACACCGCGGCGGCGGTGCATCCGCTCGCCGAGCCCATGACCTGGACCACGCAGCAGCGCGCGGACCGCTACGAGAACATCCGCACCGGCCTGTTCGTCGGCGCGGCCTGCGTGCTGGCGCTGATCGGGGCGAGCCTGCTGGTGTCGCAGCTGGAGCAGTTGCGTGAACGCCGCAGGCTGCTGTCGGCCCTGGTCGCCTTCGGCACCCGGCGCCGCACGCTGAGCCTGTCGGTGTTCTGGCAGACGGCGGTCCCGATCACCCTGGGCCTCGCGCTGGCCTGCGTGGTGGGCCTGACCCTGGGCGTCGTCCTGCTGCGGATGACGGACACGGCGGTGAGCGTGGACTGGTCGAGCGTGCTGGCGATGACGGGGTTCGGCGCGGGGGTGGCCCTGGTGGTGACCCTGCTCAGCCTGCCGCCGCTGCTGCGGCTGATGCGCCCGGAGGGGCTGCGCACGGAGTGAGGCCCGGGGTGCGGGCGGGGCGGGAGCCGTGTGCGATCGTGGTGACCGTCCAGCCCGGCCCGCCCGAAGGGGAGTGATCCGCGATGTCCCTCGACTCCCTCGCGTCCCGGCTGCCCGACTACGCACGGGACCTGCGGCGCAACCTGGACGCCGTCGTCGGCGCCTCGCGCCTGTCGCCCCAGCGGCTGTGGGGGACGCTTCTGGTCACCGCGATCGCGTCCCGCTCGGCGATCGTGCTGCGCGAGCTGGCCCCCGAGGCCCGGGCGCACCTGTCGGAGCGGGCGTGGACCGCCGCCCGCTCGGCCGCCGCGACGATGGCGGTGAACAACGCCTTCCACCGCACCCGCCATCTGCTCTCCGACCCGGCCTACGGCGACCTGCGCGCGGGACTGCGGACGAACCCGCTCGGCGACCCGGGCGTGGAGCGCACCGACTACGAGCTGTGGGCGCTGGCGGTCTCGGCCGTCAACGCCTGCGGCGCCTGTCTGGACCATCACGAGCGGATCCTGCGCGCGGCCGGCGTCGACCGGGAGACCGTCCAGGAGGCCTTCAGGATCGCGGCCGTCGTCCACGCGGTCGCGGTGACGCTGGACGCGGAGGCGGTGCTGGCGGAGGCGGTGCCTGGCCGGTAGTCAGCCGGTGCCGTCGGTCGGCTGCGGGGGCGGCGCGGCCGGCCGGGCGGAGTAGGCGCGCAGATAGCCGACGACCGTGTTGGTCACCGCCACCAGCGGCACCGCGACGACCGCGCCGCCGATGCCCGCGACCATGCCGCCGGCCGCCACCGACAGCACCACCGCCAGCGGGTGCACCCGCACCGCCCGGCCCAGGATGAACGGCTGGAGGATGTGGCCCTCGATCTGCTGCACGGCCAGGACCACCACCAGCACCATCACGGCCGTGAACACGCCCTGCGTCACCAGCGCCACCACCACGGCGAGCGCGCCCGAGACGACCGCGCCGACCAGCGGGATGAACGCGAACAGGAAGATGAACACCGCGAGCGGCACGGCCATCGGGACGTCCAGGAAGTAGATGCCGAGGCCGATGAAGATGGCGTCGATGAGCGCCACTATCACCGTGCCGCGCACATACGCCGTCAGTGTCCGCCAGGCGCGCGGACCGGCGCCCGCCACCCCGGGCCGGGCCGCCGCCGGCACCAGCTTCAGCGTCCACTCCCAGATCCGCCGGCCGTCGTAGAGCAGGAACAGCGTGCAGAAGACGGCCAGCAGGATGCCGGTGAGCGTCTCGACGACGACCGTGACGCCTTCCAGCCCGGCGGAGGTGATCTGGTCGGTGTTGGCGCCGATCGCCTCGCGCAGGTTCTCGGCGATGTCGTTGATCTGTTTGTCCGTCACGTGGAACGGGCTGTCCAGCAGCCAGCGCCGCAGTTCGTCGATGCCGTCCTGGACCTGGTCGGAGAGGTTGTCGAGGTTCTCCATGACCTGCCAGGTCACGAACCACCCGATCAGCCCGATGACCACGAACCCGAGGATCGCCGTGAGCGCGGTCGCCGGTCCGCGCGGGACGCCGTGGCGCCGCAGCCGCGCGACCGTCGGCTGGAGCAGCGCGGTGATGAGCAGCGCGGCCGAGAAGGACAGGACGAGCAGTTGCACCGCGCTGATGATCCGCATCAGCACCCACAGGGTGCCCGCGAGCACCAGCAGCCGCCACCCGGCCTCGGCGGCCACCCGGACGCCCCACGGCACGGCCTGCGCCGGGTCGGGCCGGACGACGGCCGGGACGACGACGCCGTTCTCGGCGCGGAGCGCGTCCGGGGCGGACGGCTGCGGCGCCGGGGCGTCCTCGGCGGCCTGTTCCCGCTCCGCCCGTGCCCGCCGTTCCTGCCACCGGCGGCCCGTTTCGGCCATGCGGGCTCCGAGCCCGTCGGCCCATTTCGGCACTCGCGACATGCTCCGTCCCTTTCCCCCGTCTCGCCCCGGCACTCCCGCCGCCCCCACCGCAGGGGTCCGCGGGAGCCGTCGGGTCAGACCGTACAGGGCCGCAGCCCCTCACCGAAGACGGCGAGGGGCTGCGTGAGGTCGAGCGGGGTCCGGATCGGGACCGGTGGGCTCAGTACCAGTGGTTGGCCTGCCAGAACGACCAGGCGCCGCAAGGGCTGCCGTAACGCTCGTTCATGTAGCTGAGGCCCCACTTGATCTGGGTGGCCGGGTTGGTCTGCCAGTCGGCGCCGGCGGAGGACATCTTGGAACCGGGCAGCGCCTGGAAGAGGCCGTAGGCGCCGGAGGAGGGGTTGACCGCCTTGTAGTTCCAGTCGGACTCGTGGTCCACGATGTTGCTGAAGCACTGCCACTGGCCGCTCGGCACCATCTGCTGGGCCATCGCCTGGATCTGCGCGATGGAGTAGGAGCTCTGGACGGCGAACGTGGTGGCTTCCCGGGCGGCGTCGCGGCTGGCGGCCTTCTCGGCCTCGGCGCGCTCCTTGGCCTCCTGCTCCGCCTTGGCCGCCTTCTCGGCGGCCTCCTTCTTCGCGATCGCGGTCTCGGCCGCGGCCTTGCGCGCGGCTTCCTCGGCGTCCTTCTTGGCGCTGACGTCCGCGGCGAGGGCCTGCACGTCGGCCTGCTGCGTCAGGGACGCGGTCTGCACCTGGGCCTGCTGGCCCGCGGGGATGTCCGCGAGGAGCGTCAGGTCGGTTGCCGCCGCCTCGGCGTCGTTGTTCTGGGCGGTGCTGCCCGAGGCAACGCCGACGACGCTTCCGACTGCGGTGACCGCGGTGGCCGAGACCACTGCGAATCCCCGGACCGAAATCCGGCTCACACGGTTTCCTTCCAGCATCGCCCGCTTCGGTGACCCTGGCGGACGCAATCGTGCCCCTGGCACTGGCCTCCCCAACTGCGGGGTCACGGGAGGCGCGGGCCCGGTGGGCAACTCCCTCGCGGGGAGCGCCGCTTGGTGCTCGGGCGGCATACGACGGCGTTATGGAGTTGGTCTGGTGCGTGTGGGGTGCCGTAGTGCTGGTGGCACACCTGTGTCGTATGCGGGGCCTGACAGGATGGAGACTCTGCCGTAACACGGTGCCGAGTGGCAATTCTGCGTTGCGTGTGAAAGCTCACATGTCGTCCGCCCCAGGGGATTTCCTGGTTCGGACACACGCGAAGGCGCCGCCCGGCTAGGCTCACTGCCTTTGCCGGACGGCGCCGACGGTATGTCAGACCTGTCCGTCCTCGAGCATTTCGGTCACCAGTGCGGCGATCTGGGACCTTTCGGACCGGGTCAGCGTGACATGCGCGAAGAGCGGATGCCCCTTCAGCTTCTCCACGACGGCGACCACGCCGTCGTAGCGCCCGACCCGCAGGTTGTCCCGCTGGGCCACGTCGTGGGTGAGCACGACCCGCGAATTGGCGCCGATCCGGGACAGAACGGTCAGCAGGACGTTCCGTTCGAGGGACTGGGCCTCGTCCACGATCACGAAAGCGTCGTGCAGCGAACGGCCGCGGATGTGGGTGAGCGGGAGCACCTCCAGCATCCCGCGCGCGGTGACCTCCTCGATGACCTCGCGGGAGGTGACCGCCGACAGCGTGTCGAAGACCGCCTGGGCCCAGGGGCTCATCTTCTCGGCCTCGGTGCCGGGCAGATAGCCCAGTTCCTGCCCGCCCACCGCGTACAGCGGCCGGAAGACCATGATCTTCTCGTGCTGACGGCGCTCCAGCACCGCCTCCAGGCCCGCGCACAGCGCCAGCGCCGACTTGCCGGTGCCGGCCCGGCCGCCCATCGAGACGATCCCGATGTCCGGGTCGAGCAGCAGGTCGAGCGCGATGCGCTGCTCGGCGCTGCGGCCCTTGACGCCGAACGCCTCGCGGTCGCCGCGCACCAGCCGGACGCTGCCCTCGGGGCTGACCCGGCCGAGCGCCTTGCCGCGCTCGGACTGGATCGTCAGTCCGGTGTGGACGGGCAGGTCGGCGGCCTCGGGGACAAAGACGTGGCCCTCCTCGAAGAGGATGTCCACCTGTTCGGCGGGCAGGGTCAGTTCGGACATCCCGGTCCAGCCGGAGGCGTCCGTGATGGCCAGCTCCGCGCGGTACTCCTCGGCGAGCAGCCCGACCGACGACGCCTTGATCCGCAGCGGGAGGTCCTTCGACACGACGGTGACGTCGTACCCCTCGGCCTGGAGGTTCCGGGCGACCGCGAGGATGCGGGAGTCGTTGTCCCCCAGGCGGTAGCCGGTGGGCAGGACGCTGGGGTCCGAGTGGTTGAGCTCGACACGGATCGTTCCGCCGAGGTCCCCGATCGGGATGGGGGCGTCGAGACGGCCGTACCGGACCCGGTGGTCGTCGAGCAGGCGCAGCGCCTGCCGGGCGAAGTATCCGAGTTCGGGGTGGTTCCGCTTGGCCTCCAGCTCCGTGACCACGACGATGGGGAGCACGACCTCGTGCTCGTCGAAGCGGTTCATGGCGTGCGGGTCGGCCAGCAGGACGCTGGTGTCGAGAACGTAGGTGCGCCGGTCTGGCTTGTGGCGCTTTGTGCTGGTCACCACGGAAGGACGTACCCCCTCGGAAGAGGTCGGGGAGCGACGGAGTGAAGGCTGGTCCGGGAGGGTGGGAATGTCGCGACCGGCAGGGTGGGAATCGCGGCCGGTCGTCGGCTGCCCTGCACGGGCCGAAAACCGGCCCTCCGCTGCGTCCGTGCGACCGCACGGTCGGGCTGGTGCAATGGGCCTCCCGGGCGGACGGCCCCGAGCCGCCCACTGAGATCCGACACCCGTGGTTCGGGTGTCGACCTGGAGGGGTTATGCCCTCGAACACCCCGCGCCATGCCACGGCATATGACGGCGCGCCGGTGAACTCCTTGTGACGTCCGAGGTGGAGGGGTCGGGACGGGTATGTCCACCGGCCGGCCGCGAGCCCGGCGGGCCGTCGGCGCGCTCAGCCGCCGAAGCGCCGGTGGCGGGCCGCGTAGTCGCGCAGGGCGCGCAGGAAGTCGACCTTGCGGAAGGCGGGCCAGAAGACTTCGCAGAAGTAGTACTCGGAATGGGCGGTCTGCCACAGCATGAATCCGGACAGCCGCTGTTCGCCGCTGGTGCGGATCACGAGGTCGGGGTCGGGCTGTTCGCCGGTGTAGAGGTGGCGGCCGATCATCTCGACGTCGACGGTCTCGGCGACCTCTTCGAGGGTGCGGCCGCGGTCGGCGGCCTCCAGCAGCATCGAGCGGACCGCGTCGGCGATCTCCTGTCGGCCGCCGTAGCCGATGGCGACGTTGACCACTATGCCGCGGACGTCCCGGGTGGCCTCCTCGGCTTCCTTGAGCGTGGTCTGCATCCCCGGCGGCAGCAGGTCCATGGTGCCGACGTGGTGCACCCGCCAGCGGCCGTCCTCGGCGAGGGTGCGCACGACGTCCTCGATGATGCCGAGGAGCGGGACCAGCTCCTCCTCGGGGCGGTCGAAGTTGTCCGTCGACAGCAGCCAGAGGGTGACGACCTCGACGTCCGTCTCGCTGCACCAGCCGAGGAACTCCTCGATCTTCACCGCGCCGGCCCGGTGTCCCTGCGCGGTGGTGGAGCCGGCGGCCTTCGCCCAGCGCCGGTTGCCGTCCATGATGACGCCGATGTGCTTGGGCACCTGAGCGTGGTCCAGGTGGCCTTCCACCCGGCGTGCGTACAGCCTGACCAGCAGGCCGCGCAGCTTGTCGCGCAGGTTCACGTGATCGTCAGCCCTTCCGTACGGATCGGACAGGGGGCGGGCGCGGGCCCGGCGCGCGCGGTCGCCGCGCGGCCGGTCGCCGGTCGATGCGGAACGCCCCTGTCCGTATGGAGCTCCCCGGGGGCGAAGCCTACCCCTCCCGCCGCGGGCTCCTCGGCGGGGCGGCGGCCACCGCGAGGCAGAAAAAACGGGCCGGTCCGTGGGGGGGAGACGGACCGGCCCGAGGGGGGGCTTCCACCATAACCCTTCGTGAGGGATGCTGCGTGCATCGGCGCAGGACAACTACTCTCCGAAATCGCCCGGCGACGCCCTGGCGACGCCCCGGCGACGGCCCGGTGGCCCCTGAACAGCGGTGAAATGACGGCGACATGGCCGTACAGCGGCGGCGACGCGGCCGCGGAACCCGGGCTGCCCCGGGCTCGGCGACGGCACGCCGATATCCCTCGGACGGGTTAACGGGGCCGGATTCGCGTTGACGAAGACAGGGCACCGCGCAGCCCCCTCCACTGCGCGGTACCGCCCGCGCAGCTTTGCTCACGCGAATTACCTTGGTCTGAACTTACGCGAGCCGGGGCCCGGGAGGCGAGACGATGCCGATAACGATGTGGAAAACCTGTAAAGCCCACCATCCGGCAAACGCGGCTATTCAGGTGCTTTACGGGCGTCGATGAGGTGCCGTGTGCTGTGCGCCACGAAGGGCCCCTCCGTCTCGATGCGCTCGTGCAGGGCGCGCAGCCCGGGCTCGTACGCCTCGACGGTGAAACCCGGGACCATCCACACGACCTTGCGCAGGAAGTGCACGACGGCCCCGATGTCGTGGAACTCCATGCGCAGCCGCTCCGCCCGCAGGTCGACCACCTCCAGGCCGGCCGCCTCGGCGTCGGCGCGCTCGCGGTCGGGGTGGCGCCCCCGGCGCGCCTCGTCCGGCTGGGGGCCGAGGAAGAACTCGACCAGTTCGAAGGCGCTGGCCGGGCCGACGTGCTGCGCGAAGTACGCCCCGCCGGGCGCGAGCACCCGGGCGATCTCCGTCCAGTGCGGCCGCACGGGGTGCCGGCCGGCGACGAGGTCGAAGGCGCCGTCGGCGAAGGGCAGCGGCGCGTCCCCGGGGACGGCGACCACGGCGACGCCGTGCGGGCGGAGCAGGGCGGTGGCCTTGTCGACGTTGGGCGGCCAGCCCTCGGTGGCGACGGTGAGCACGGGCCGCCGCTCGGCCCGGCCGAGGGCGAAGTCCAGCACCTCTCCGCCGCCGGTCTGCACGTCGAGCGCGGCGGTGGCCCGGGCGAGCCGGCCGGCCAGCGACTCGGCGTACCGCCAGGACGGCCGGGCCTCGGTGGCCCGGCCCTCGAACCAGGAGAAGTCCCAGCCGTCGGTGGGCACGGCGGCGGCTTCGGCGACGAGGCTTTCGTAGCTGCGGTCCATGGCGCCGATCGTCGCAGGGCGTTGCGGGTGGACGCCGTCGATTTTCGCAGGACCCGCCCCGACCCCCGCTACGGGACCAGCGGCCGTACCTCCTCGGCGGTGAAGCGGACGAAGCCCTCGGGGTCGGGTTCGTCGGCGGTCGGTTCGAGGATCACGGTGTCCGCTCCCGCGTCGGCGAGCCGCCTCACGGCCTCGGCGACCGCGCCGGCGTCTCCCGCGACACCGAGGCCGGGGACGTCGGCGAGGCCCTTGGCGGCCAGTTCGGCGCCCAGCCGCGCGGCGGCGTCGGGTCCGGTGGCGGTGAGGAGGTAGGCGACGACCCGGTGCGGCGCGCCGCGGCCCGCCGCCGTACGCCCCTCCTCGATGAGCCGGCACCCCTCCCGGACGCCCTCGGGCGGGGTGACCTCACTGAAGATCGTCCCGTCGGCGACCTCGCCGGACAGCCGCACCGTGCGCGGCCCGACCGCGCCGACCAGCACCTCGGCGCCGGGCTCGGCGGGCGGCCAACCGAGTCCGACGCCGTCCAGGCGGACGTAGCGGCCCTCGGTGGTGACGGTCTCGCCGCGCAGCAGGGCGCGCAGGGCGGTCACGTACTCCCGCAGCAGCGTGACGGGCGACTCGACGCGGGCGCCGACCTGTCCCATCCACTCCTGCACCCCGTGCCCGACGCCGACGACGGCACGGCCGGGGAACATGCGGTGCAGGGTGGCCGTCTCCATGGCGGTGAGGGCGACGTTGCGCAGCGGGACGGGCAGCAGGCCGACGCCGACGCGGACGCGCTCGGTCCAGGCGAGGGCGGCGGCGGCCGTGGAGATGCCGCCTTCGAGGAAGCAGTCCTCCCACAGCCACAGTTCGTCGAGCCCCGTGTCGTCCGCGAGCCGGGCGAGGGCGCGCAGGCGTTCGGGGGGCAGTTGGGGGCGGAAGACGGCGCCGAGTCGGGTCATGGTGTCTTCCTATCCGGGGGGTGCCGGTGGGACAACTTGTTTCTGGGGGAAGGGGAGGCGGACGTGGGCTCGATGGGACGACGTCGACGGGACGGCCGGGGACGTCTGCTCGTGCACGGAGGCGGGGACGAGGGCCGGGGCGAAGGCCTGAACACGGGCCGGGTGGTGGTGCCGCTGGAGATCGCGGCGTCCCGTCGGGCCCGTACGAAGGGGTTGCTGGGCCGCGACGCCCTGGAGGGCGCGATCCTGCTGACCCCGGCGAGCGGCATCCACACGTTCGGCATGCGGATGCCCATCGACGTGGCCTACCTCGACCGCGACCTGGTCGTCCTCGCCGTGCGCACGATGCGGCCGGGGCGGTTGGGGATGCCCCGGCTGCGGGCGCGGCACGTGCTGGAGGCACAGGCGGGGGTCATGGCGGGCTGGGGGGTACGGGCGGGGGCGCGGGTGTCGGTGGAGGCCGCCGGCTGGGGCGGGGCCTGACCAGCCGTGCCCGGTCAGCCTTCGGTGCGCGGGAAGGAGACCTCCACTCGGCGGTTCTTCTTGCGGCCGGCCTCCGTGGAGTTGTCGGCGATGGGATAGTCCTCGCCGTAGCCGCGCACCTCGAAGGTGATGGCGGGGTCGTTCAGCTGGGCGGCGAGCACGTCGTGCACGGCGTTGGCACGGCGCCGGGACAGGACGTCGCCGTGGGCGGAGGAACCGAGGTCGTCGGTGAAGCCGAAGACACGGACCTTCGTGCCGTTCTGTGCCTTGATCTCCTCGGCGATCGCCCGGATACGGGCCTTGGCCTCGGCGCCGAGCCTGGCGCTGTCCCTGCCGAACAGCACCTCGGCCTGGAGGGCGAACTTCACGTCGGCGTTGGTGTCCTCACGCCGCTCGTCACCGCTCTGGTCCTCGACGACCAGCTTGATGTCCAGCACCTTCGGCTCCGCGAGCGTGGCGCCCTCGGGGATCTTCAGGTCCGGGTCGTTGGCATCCACCTCGACGGGAGCGGAAGCGGTGGCCTCGGTGCCGGGGGGGACGCTGGGCGTCTCGTCGGCCCGGGCGGTGGCGGCGGTGGCGGTGAGGTGGGTGGCGAGCAGGAGGGTGGCGGTGGTGAGGATGAGGGGGAGGCGTGGGGGTGTACGGGTGATGGTCATCGGCGTCACCCGGAGATCTTGATGCTGCCGGCGGCGAACATCGGCAACTGGAAGGTCACCTCGGAGGTGCCCTCGGGGGGTGAGGGGAACTGCATGAAGACGGGGAGGGACTCTCCAGACTTCAGAGCCGGGAAGTTGGTCGTGGCGAGCGGACGACCGTCCGTGTCCCGCAAAACGTAGTAGCGCTTTTTCCCCTGGGAATCGACCAGGGTGGCTCCACCCAGAGACCGGCCGTTGCGGATGATCTCCGTCTCGTTGCCGCTCAGCTGCGCCGGCACGTTCGTGGTTTCGCTGCCGTCATTCTTCAGCGTGCCGCTCACCGTCACGAACCCGCCTGCGTCCCGGACTGCCGAGGTGACCTGCAGCAGCAGTCCGTCCGGCCCCTTCAACTCGGCCAAGGGAGCGGCTGCCTGCCCCTCCTGAGCACTCGGCTGGGATCCCTCGTCGTGAGAAGCAGGGGCAGAGCTCGACGGCTTCTCGTCTCCGCCGTCATCGCCGCCCCCGCAGCCGGCCACGCCGAGGGTCAATCCGGCCGCAACGGTCAACGCGGCCATCCCTCTGCGTGCCTTCGTAGTGAACCGAATGCTCATGACTCCGCTTCCTTCATCCTCGTCGTTCACTTGTCAGTCGGCCAGATGGACATCGAAGAGGTCCTCGGGCTCGGGGAGATCGACGAGGTCCTCGGGATCCAGTTGCCAGTCCCCGTCTTCGCATTGGAGTTCCGGCAGCACATCGTCTCCGGCTTCCTCGGCCGGAAGCCTGAACGTGCACTTGGGTTCGATGACGGCTGTGGCGGACGCCTGGGCCCGTATGTCCTCGGTGCCGGGCACGATGGTGTCGCCCACGGGCTTGTTCGTCTCCACTTCCACCGTGTAGCCGAGGAAGCCGTCCGGCGAGCAAGCCAGTACGTGCGCGTCGTTCTGCGCGGCGAGTTGATCCGCCCGCCCGCAAGAAGAGTCCGGACCCTCCACGTTGCCGTGGAAAATGTCCTCCCACCGCTTCGGGTCCAGGACGTCCTCCCGCCACGCCCCCGCGAGCAGGTCCCGCCGGGCCTGGGCTGCCGCCAGTGCCGCGGCGTCGGCCGCGGTCTGGGCCTCGTTCCTGGTGGCACCCGCCTGGCCGACCGCCAGATACGCGAGCGCGAGAAAGAGCAGGCCCGCCACCACGGTGATGTAGATGGGGAAAGCCTGCCCTGCGTCGCCGTACCCGGAATGGGAAATCAGCCGCCGGTGACCTCTGTGATCTTGTCGGTGATCGCGTTGTAGATCGTCTGCCCGATATCCGTCCCCGTGATCGCCAACACAATCGCCACCACCACGGCGATGATCCCCAGATACTCCACCGCCGTCTGCCCTCTGTCGTCCCTGGCGGCGCGGTTCCTCAGGTACGTGACGGTGGTGTTGATCCAGTTGGACATGGTGTACCCCTCCGGTATCGGCGGTGCCGCTGTCGACCTCTGGAATGTACGGCGGTACCCCCGCCGCTGCCGAGGGCCCTTGGACCCATTTGCGGGCTTGATCGTGGAGTTGGGAAGGGCTGCTCATCGGTGTCACCCCAGTCCCAGCCACTTGGCGGTGGCCTCGGTGCGGGTGGTGCTGTGGAGTTTGGCGAAGATTCGGTTGATGTGATTCTTCACCGTCTTCTCGCTGATGAAGCAAGTGGCGGCGATCTGCTGGTTGTTCATGCCCGACGCGATGAGGTCCATGATCTCCGCCTCCCTTGCGCTCAGCCGGAACCGTTCCCTGCCCGAAGACTGTGCCACAAACCGTTGCACCTGCGAAAGGTTTTCCGAAGAAATGGGCCTCGGCGGCACCGTGGACTTTGCAATCGCATCCTCCGCCGACCGCGTGAACCGCTCCCGCCCCCGCGTCACGTCCCGCACCGCGCTCACCAGCTCCTCCGCCGTGAACTCCCCGTGGACCAGATACCCAACCGCTCCCCGCCGCAGCGCTTCCCGCACCGTCCCCGGCTCGCGGCTGTACGTCAGCATCAGCACCGGTGCCAGTTCGGCCAGTTGCGGCAGTGCCGTCAGGCCGTCGACGCCGGGCATGCGGGCGTCCAGGAGGATGACGTCGGGGCGGTGTGCCAGTGCCGCTTCCTGGGCCTCACGGCCGTCCGTCGCCTCCGCCACGACCGTGATGTCCTCGCGGCCGGTCAGCAGCGCGGTCAGGCCGGCCCGGACCACGGGGTTGTCGTCGGCGACGAGCACGCGCAGTTGCGGGCGGCGGCTCATGGTCCCGCCGGTTCCGGGCTCGTGAGCGGCAGCTCCAGGCACACCTCCGTACCGCCGGTGCGCTCCCCGCGGCCGATGCGGATGCGGGCTCCCGCGCAGGCGGCGCGTTCGACCATGCCGAGGAGGCCGAAGTGGCCGGTACGGCGCAGGTGTTCGAGGGTGGTGCCGGGCGGCAGGCCGGGGCCGTCGTCGTGGACGCTGATGCGCAGCAGTCCGTCGTGGACGCCGGCCTCGACGCCGACGTGGGTGGGGGCGGCGTGGCGGTGGGCGTTCTCCATGGCCTCCTCCGCGATGCCGAGGAGCTGACGGGCGACCGCCGGGGGGACCGGCGGGAGGGCGGCCTGGCCGGTGCGGCGGTAGGTGGCCCGCACGCCGGTGCGGGTGGCGAACGCGCGGGTGCGGGCGGCCAGTTCCGTGAAGACGTCGGTGACGGGCTCCCCGCGCAGGTCCGTGAGGAGGGTGCGGGACTCCCCCGCCGCCCGGCGGGCGCAGCGGGCGATGAGTTCGGCCTGCTCCCGCACCCGCGCGGGGTCCGCGGTGCCGGCCGTGGCCGCGAGGCCGTCCGCGGCCAGGGCGACGCCGTGCAGGGTCTTGGCGACCGAGTCGTGCAGTTCGCGGGCCAGCCGGGCGCGTTCCGCCGCCACCGCCTCGGAGACCGCGAGGCGGGCCTGCACGGCCGTGAGGGCCTTGGTGGCCTCGCCGAAGCGGAGCAGCAGGCCCCGCAGGGTGGAGCCGGCCGCGCCGGTGACCACGCACAGGCCGGGCAGCAGCAGGGTCTCGGCGAGGCCGGCGTGCCGGCTGTCGGGGTGGGTGGCGTGGACGAGCAGGAGGATCAGGGACTGGAGGGAGGCGAAGCAGGCCGCGCCGCGCCAGCCGTAGACGACGCCGGCGAGCAGGGGCGTGCAGAGGCCGACGTAGGCGAGCGTGGTGTCCGGGCCCGCGGAGATCAGGGGCAGCGAACCGAGGAGGGTGTCCAGAGCCAGCAGGCCGGGGTGGCGCAGCAGAAGAGGGCCGAAGCGCTCCCAGTCGCGGAACAGGACGTACGACGTCATGAACGTGACGACGACCGCCGCGCCGACGAGCCGGACGCCCATGCCGGGCGAGGCCCCGAGGAGCGCGGCGGGGGCGGCCAGCGCGATCATCGCCAGGCGGAAGCCGAAGACCTGGCGGCACATGGCCTGCAGCGCGTTGATCTGGATGGGGAGGGCGGGCGGCGGGGCGGAGCGGGACGGAACGTCCGTAGCCCTGCCCCCTAATCGCAGCCTCGCCGTCGCCTGTGTCGTCGCCATCGTCAGGTCACCCGTCCCTACTCGCCCGTGATGGTGCCGAAGTCGGTGCCCGAGCCGAGCAGCAGGCCCGCGCCGAGGAGCAGCATCGTGGCCGGGACCATGAACGTCGTGATCATCATGGTGGCCTTGGGCACGGCCCGCGCGGCCTTGCGGCGGGCGTTCTGCGCGTCGGTGCGGCGCATGTCCTTGGCCAGGGCCACCAGCGTGTCGACGATCGGCGCGCCGAGTTCCTCGCCCTGCTGGAGCGCCGTGACGAACATGGCGACCTGCTCTGAGTCGTTGCGGCGGCGCAGCTCGGCGAAGGCCTGGCGGCGGCTCATGCCGAGGTCCATCTGGCGCAGGGTGATGCGGATCTCGTCGGCCCAGGGTCCCTCGTACTGGGCCGCCACCCGGTCCAGCGCCTGCCGGAAGCCGAGTCCGGCGCTGACCACGACGGCGAGGACGTCGAGGAAGTCGGGCAGGGTCCGTTCGATCACGTCCCGGCGGATGCGGATCGCCGACCAGATGCCGACCTCGGTCCAGAACGCGCCGAAGGCGAACAGCAGCAGCGCCATCAGCACGTTGCCCTGGAGGAGGAAGATCAGGCCGCCGACGCCGCCCAGGAAGCCGTAGACGGCCCGGCGGGCGGCGTAGCGGTCGATGGTGAGGCCACCGGGGTTGCCCGCCAGGTCGATCCTGCGGCGGTACTTGGCGACCTGCTTGGGGCCCATCAGGCGCAGCACGGCCGGTGCGTGGCGCATGCCCATCCGGTCGACCAGCGAGTCCACCGCGCCGGTGCGGGTGGCCCCGACCTCCAGGGCGAGCGCCAGGTCGTCGGGCAGCCTGGCCTCGGCCCGGTACATGCGGATGCCCGCGAAGACGCCCCAGACGCTCAGGCCCGCCAGCAGTGCGAGCAGCAGTGCTGTCATGTGTTCTCCGTCCCTCCCCTCAACGGCTGTGCGGTCGTCAGACGTCGATCCTCGACATCCGCCGGATCAGGATGAACCCGACGGCGTACAGCGCGAAAGCGATGATCACGCAGGCCTGCCCGACGGGCGAGCCGGTCATGCGGTCCAGGGCCCCGTCCTTGACGCCGTTCATCAGGAAGAGGGAGCCGATGCCCATCACCGGGACGGCGTACGACGTCATGGTGACCTGGGACAGCTGGGTGCGGATCTCGCGGCGGGTCTCCTTGCGCTCCTCCAGCGTCTCGGTGAGGTTGCGCAGGGCGCTGACGACCTGGCCGCCGGCCCGGTTGGACAGGACCAGGGTGGTGACGAGGACGACGAGTTCGCGGGACGGGAGGCGTTCGGCCAGTTCGCCGAGGGCGTCGTCCATGGCGGCTCCGACGGCCAGCTGGTCGGCGACCTTGGCCAGTTCCTCGCCCGCGGGGGCCTCCAGTTCTTCGGCGGCCATGCCGATGGCGGTGCGCAGGGCGAGTCCGGCCTGGGTGGCGTTGGCGAGGATGCGGGCGAGTTCGGGGAGCTGGTTGATGAAGCGCTCGATGCGTTTTTGCCGCTGCCAGTTGAGGAACTGCAGCGCCGCCCACACGCCGAGCAGTCCGGCGATGGGGCCGAAGAAGGGCGCGAGGGTGGCCTGGCCGATCAGCCAGAGGCCGGCCACGGTGGCGAGCATCGCGGCGACGAACTCGCCCGGCGTCACGTCCAGTCCCGTCGCCGCGAGCCGCAGTTCCAGTTTGCGGCCGAGCCGGGTGCGGCGCACCCTGCGGTCCAGGCCGGGGAAGTGGCGGCGCCGGCCGGTGGGCGGGAGCCGGCCGGCGGACGACAGGCGGTCGACCAGGGCCTGCCGCTGGGCCCGGCCGGCGGCGTAGGCGTGCACGCCGGTCACGGCGAGGACGCAGGCCAGCAGGGCGACGCCGGTGGTCAGCGTGGCGAGCGAGTGCAGTTCCATGGGTCGGGTCCTACCTGGCTTCTCGGGTGGCGAGCTGGTCCGTCGACTGGGCGACGCCGAAGGCCTGGGGTATCGGCTGGCCCGCCATGTAGAGGCGGTCGGCGGTGCGGCGGGTGAGCGGGAAGTACCGGAACGCGCCGTGCACGCGGCCGTCGGGGGTCATGGGCTGCGCGTCGAAGCGGGCGACGGTGGTGAGGCGGTACGGCTCTCCGCCGTGGCTGTCGAGGAGGGCGACCTCGGTGATCCGGCGGGCCCCGTCGGCGAAGCGGGTGAGCTGGATGATGACGTCGACGGCGCTGTTGATCTGGTCGTGCAGGGCGGCGAAGGGCACCTCGACGTCGGACATGGACGCGAGGGTCTGCAGCCGCATCAGGGCGTCCTCGGCGCTGTTGGCGTGCACGGTGGCGAGCGAGCCGTCGTGGCCGGTCGACATCGCCTGGAGCATGTCCAGGGACTCGCCGCCGCGGACCTCGCCGACGACGATGCGGTCGGGGCGCATGCGCAGCGAGTTGCGCACCAGGTCGCGGATGGTGACCTGGCCCTTGCCCTCGACGTTGGGCGGGCGGGACTCCAGGCGGATGACATGGCTCTGCTGGAGCTGGAGTTCGGCCGAGTCCTCGATGGTGATGATGCGGTCGCCCTCGGGGATCAGCCCCGACAGGGCGTTGAGCAGCGTGGTCTTGCCGGTGCCGGTGGCGCCCGAGACGATGATGTTGAACCGCGCCTGCACCAGCCCGGCCAGCAGATAGAGCATCGGCTCGTCCAGGGAGCCGAAGGCGATCAGCTCGTGCAGGGTGAACGAGCGCGGGAAGCGGCGGATGGTGAGGGTGGGGCCGGTGAGGGCCAGCGGCGGGATGATGACGTTGACGCGCTCGCCGGAGGGCAGCCGGGCGTCGACCATCGGATTGGACTCGTCGACGCGGCGGTTGACGGTGGAGACGATGCGCTCGATGGTCTGCATCAGCTGGTCGGCGGAGGCGAAGCGCAGCGGCAGCTGCTCCACCCGGCCGCCGCGCTCCACGAAGATCTGGTCGGGGCCGTTGACCATGATCTCGGTGATGGAGGCGTCCTCCAGCAGGGGTTCGAGGATGCCGAGGCCGAGGGCCTCGTCCACGACCCGGCGGATCAGCTGGGCGCGTTCGACGGTCGACAGCACCGGGCCCTCGCGGCTGATGATGTGGCCGAGCACCCGCTCCAGCCGCGCCCTGCGCTCGGCCGCGGCGAGGGAGCTCATCTCCGCGAGGTCGATCTCCTCCAGCAGCTTGGCGCGGTAGGAGGCGACCAGGTGGCCGTCCTCGCCCCGGCCGGTGTTCTCCTCGGGGGAGTTGATGCGTGCGCGCAGGCTCATGACTGCTCCGGTGCTGCTGGGTGACGGGTCGCGGCGGTGGGACGGGCCGGCGCGGCCGGTGGGGACGGGGCGGTCGCACGGTTCATGGCGTCAGTGGTCCATCGGCATCGTCGCGGACTTGGTGGCGTCGCCGAAGTCCCAGCCGGGGACGACGGACGGGATGTCGACGGTGGCCGTCACCCGCACCTCGTCGCCGAGGCCGGTCGCCGCGCAGCTGGTCCCGTCGGCGAGCCAGCCGCTGACGGCGGACCGGCAGTCGGCCGCGTACGGCCCGTCGAGGGAGGCGCTGCGCGCCCCGGCGCGGGCGGCGGTCCCGGCCTGCTGGGCGGTGTAGGCGATCAGCCCGACCTGCACGGCGGCGAGCGCGACGAGGACCAGGACCGGGATGAACCCGAGGTACTCGAGGGCGACCTGGCCGCGGTCGCGGTCGCGGCGGCTTCGCAGGCGGGGACGGTCGTACGGCATCTCAGTCCTTCTCCTCCTCGACGGCCCCCGCGTGGCCGTCGACCTCGAAGGGGAAGGCGACCGTGCCGGGGAAGAGGACGGGCACCCGCAGGCGGACGTCCGCGGTGACGTAGCCGCCGCCTCCGCCGCAGGTCACCTGTGCGCCCCCGGTCCACGCGTCCGGCAGCTTGTCCAGGCCCGCCGCCTCGCAGGCCGCCTGGCGCTCCCCCGGCGGTGCGGCCGTGGCCGCGCGCACCGCCTCGTCGGCGGCGTTGCCCGCGAGGGTGAAGGTGTATCCCAGCAGCACGAACTGCCACAGGAGCACCAGCGTCGCCAGGATCAGCGGGGTCATGCCGAGGAACTCGACGGTGACCTGGCCGCGGTCGCCGGACCGCCGGACGGCGCGCATCCCCCTCACCGGGCCCTCACCGTCCGCACGGCCCGCGACGCCGGGCGAACCCTCACGGCGGCCGTGGCGCCCACGGCACTGCCCGCGCCTGCCTCCCTCACCGCCGTCACCCCCCGTCCTTGCGGCGCCGGAAGCCCGACGCGTTCCGGTCGCCGCGCAGCCGGCTGGCCCTGCGGTGGTCGGCGCCCTCGGGAGCCCTGACGAGGCCGAGTTCGGCGGCGAGGCCCCACAGGGCCTGGCGGACCGTGCTCCTGCCGTCGAGTTCGTGCAGGCGCCCGGCGTCGACGGCCGGCTGGAGTTCCTTGAAGTGGGCGGGGACGGTCGTGGCGGCGACGGCGGTGCCGGTGATCCGACGGATGAGGGGCGGCTGGATCTCGGCGCCGCGGGTGTGCCGGTTGACGACGACGGTGGTCTCCTCGGCCTTGCGGATCTGCAGCCGGTCCCACATCCGCACCGTGCGCTTGGCGCCCCGGACGGCGACCACGTCGGGGGTGGTGACCAGCAGGGCGGTGTCGGCCATCTCGACGGCCGCGGCGCCGGCGCCGCTGAGCTGGGCGCCGCAGTCGATGACGACGGTCTCGTAGCGGGAGCGCAGGGCGCTGACGATCTGCCGGGCGGCGCGGTCGGTGACCTCCTCGCCGCGTTCGCCGTCGCCGGGGGCGAGCAGCAGGGCGAGGCCGGTGTCGTGCCGGAAGACGGCGTCGGCCAGGACGCGGGGGGAGATGTCGGTGATGCCGGCCAGGTCGGCGACCGAGCGCCGGAACTGCACGTCGAGGTAGGAGGCGACGTCGCCGGTCTGCAGGTCCATGTCGACCAGGGCGGTGGCCCGGCCGGAGGCCTGGCTGGCGAGGGCGAGCTGGATGGCGGCGAGGGTGGCGCCGACGCCGCCCTTGGCGCCGCTGACGGTGACGACGGTGCCGCCGGCGCCGGGGACGACGTCGCCGCCGTGGCCGAGGTGGCGCCGTACGCCCACCGACCACTGGGTGACGGCCTGGACGCGGGTGGCGAGTTCCTCGTAGCCCAGCGGCAGGGAGACCAGGCCGCGGGCGCCGGAGTCCATGGCGGCCTGGAAGAGGCCGGGGCTCGCGTCGGAGGTGACGAGGATGACGCCGACGGCGGGGAAGCGCAGCGCGACCTCGCGGATCAGCTCCAGGGCGGGGACGGGGCCGATCCGCTCGTGCACGACGACGACCTCGGGCAGTTCGTCGACGGACTCGGCGGCGAGCCGGGCGAGGGTGTCGACCAGCTGGGTGGAGTCGGTGACCGGGACCAGCGGCTCGGCGTCCGGGAGCTGGCTGAGCAGGGTGGTCACCGAGCGGACCGCGTCCGCGTCGCCGACCGCCGGCAGGATCCTCGTGGGCATGCGGCTCTCACTTGTCCTTCGCGAGTTCGTACGTCCGGTCCGCGTCCGGGACGGTGGTGTCGCCGCCGGGCGCGACCAGGGCGAGCCGGACGCGCGTGGCGAACGACTCGGCGTACGTGAGGCGCTGGGCGTCGAGGGTGGACAGCGCGAAGGTGATCGGCACCGCGTCGGTGGGCCGCCGGCCGTTGTCGCTCTCGTCGGGGTTCAGCGGGGTGAGGTCGCCGACGTCGATCACTTTGGCATTGGTTACGATGATCTTGGACTGGGCGGGATCACCCTCCCGCTCGCCCTCGAAGGTGGCGTACACGTTGACCGTGGAGCCCGGCGTGATCTTGCCGGCCACACCGGTCGCCGCATCGATCATGATGGCGACCTCCTGCTGCCCGGGCTGCAGAGCGGGCTGATCGACGATCATGTCGCTCTGCAGCAGGGAGCCCTCCTTGAGCGTCGTCACCGCGATCTTGCCCCGGACGTCGGCGAGGTCCGTGACCGCGTTGGCGGACAGCCACCGCTCGGGCATCTCGATCTTCTCGAACTGGGCCTCGGTGAGGGGCGTGTACGGCTCCACCTTCGTCTTCAGCCGGTACGCCGTGACCTCGGGTCCGACCTTGGACTCCACGTCGTCGATGACGGAGAGCACGCCCGCGAAGGCGCCGAGGGCGCACAGGACGGACAGGAGCAGGAGTATCACGCCGCGGCGCTGACGGGAGTTCATGAACCGTGCAACCTCATCGGGGGGTTGGGTCGTGCGGACGGGGGCTTTCCGGGGGGCTTCCTGGGCGGATCACCCCGCGGGTAGGGGGTGGTCGTACGTCGGCGCGGTGGCGGAGCAGAAGACGCAGCGGTCGCCGATGACGTCGATGCCGCACCAGTGGCAGCTGCCCTGCCGTACCGAGCCGACCAGTTGGTAGAGGACGGGCAGGTCGGGCAGGAAGGCGCAGAACTCGATCAGTTTGCCGGTGCCCCACCAGGTCGTGGACTCGGCGGGCGGCGGCGCCTCGCGCAGCCCCTGCACCTGCCAGGAGGGGGCGAGGGCGGAGGTGACCCAGTCGGACTGGAGCTGGCCCCTGGCCACCAAGAGGGAGGTGGTGAACTCCGGCCCGGTGAGGGCGGCGTCGGGGCCGATGCGGACCAGCTGCGGGGTGGGGTGGGCGAGCACCGCGAACTGGCTGCCGGGCATCCACGACTTGGCGTGCGAGGTGAGGCCGACGGGGACCCGGTCGAGGCGGGCGACGGAGCCGAGGAGCGCGCCGGCGTGCAGGTAGTGGGTGAGCAGCCGGCCCGCGGAGGCGAGGACGCCGGGGCTGAGGTCGCAGGAGGCCAGCTGGCGCAGCTGGCGGGCCAGGACGGCCAGGGCGAGCGGCGGCAGGTCGGGCCGGAACAGGGCGATGCGGTCGCTCTCCAGCAGCGAGCGGACGGTGTGCAGCCGGCGTTCGACCCCGGCGGGGACGGCGCGCGAGAGGACGACGATCAGATGGCCGTGCACGTCGAGCAGGGTCTGCGTCTCGGCGAGGACCTCCTCCAGGGGACGCCGGTCGAGGTCGCCGAGGACGACGGCGGGCAGGGTGCGTTCGTCCTGTGGTGGCAGCGCCATGTCGGCGCTGGTCACGGCAATGGCTGTGGGCACGCGCAGCTCCCCGTTTTCCCGCCCGGTCGGTCCTCCGGAGCTGACTGCGGCGGACCGAGGTGACTTCACTGCGTGACTACGTCAGCACTGTATCCACGCCGCGATGACGGGTGAACAGCGTTTCCGTTGCCGGTGGACAACTGCCTCGGCACAACTGCCGTCAAACCCGCACAGCCTGTGCAACCGGTCGAACACCCCGCGCGCACCGCACCCCTTGACAACCGAATTGGTCTGGACCAACTTGTACCTCCGGCGGTGGCCACCGTCCCCATCCCACTCCCCCACCGGAGGCCCCAGTGGACCGCGCAACAGTGGACCGCGAAACAGGCACGCCCCGACGGAGACGGACCCGCCTCTGGGCGGGCGCCGTGACCGCCGCCCTCGCCCTCGGCGTGGCCGGCATCGCCCCGGCGTCGGCGGCGGACGTCAACAACGCGAAGAACGCCGGGTTCGAGGCGGGTCTGGGCAACTGGACGTGTTCCGCGAACAGCGGCACGACCGTCTCCTCCCCGGTGCACGCCGGCAGCGCCGCGCTCAAGGCCACCCCGGCCGGGCACGACAACGCCCGCTGCACCCAGACGGTCGCCGTCCGCCCCAACTCGACGTACAAGCTGAACGCCTGGGTCCAGGGCGGGTACGCCTACCTGGGCGCGACCGGCACCGGCACGACCGACGTGTCGACCTGGACGCCCGACTCCGGCGCCTGGAAGCAGCTGTCGACCACCTTCACCACCGGCGCCAACACCACCTCGGTGACGGTCTACACGCACGGCTGGTACGGCCAGGCCGCCTACTTCGTGGACGACGTCTCGGTGTTCGGCCCCGACGGCGGCGGGGGCGGCGACGGCCCGGGCGGCCCGACGATCCCCGGCGCCCCGGCCGGGCTGACGGTGTCCGGCGCCACGTCCTCCTCCGTCTCCCTGGCCTGGAACACGGTTTCCGGCGCGACGGGGTACAACGTCTACCGCAACGGCACCAAGGTCACCGCCGTCACCGGCACCTCGGCCACCGTGACCGGCCTCGCCGCCTCCACCTCGTACAGTTTCCAGGTGACGGCGACCAACGCGGCCGGCGAGTCGCCCAAGTCGGCGACCGTGACCGGCACGACGACGCCGACCGGCGGGGGCGGCGGCGGTTCCGTGCCCAAGCACGCGGTCACCGGCTACTGGCAGAACTTCAACAACGGCGCCACCGTGCAGAAGCTGTCGGACGTCCCGGCCCACTACGACATCATCGCCGTGTCCTTCGCGGACGCCACCTCCACGCCGGGCGCGGTCACCTTCAACCTGGACTCGGCCGGGCTCGGCGGCTACACCGTCGACCAGTTCAAGGCCGACCTGCGCGCCAAGCAGGCCGCCGGCAAGAAGGTGATCATCTCGGTCGGCGGTGAGCTGGGGCGGGTCGCGGTCAACGACGCGGCCTCCGCGACCAACTTCGCCAACTCCGTGTACTCCCTGATGCAGACGTACGGCTTCGACGGCGTCGACATCGACCTGGAGAACGGCCTCAACGCCACCTACATGACGCAGGCGCTGCGCGCGCTGTCCGCGAAGGCCGGCCCGTCGCTGGTCATCACGATGGCCCCGCAGACCATCGACATGCAGTCCACGTCCAACGCGTACTTCCAGACGGCCCTGAACATCAAGGACATCCTCACGGTCGTCAACATGCAGTACTACAACAGCGGTTCGATGCTGGGCTGCGACGGCAAGGTCTACAGCCAGGGCACGGTGGACTTCCTGACCGCCCTCGCCTGCATCCAGCTGGAGAACGGCCTCGCCCCGTCCCAGGTGGGCCTCGGCGTGCCGGCGTCCACCCGTGCGGCGGGCGGCGGCTACGTCGCCCCGTCGGTGGTGAACAACGCCCTCGACTGCCTGACCCGCGGCACCAACTGCGGCACCTTCAAGCCCGCCCGGACCTACCCCGACCTGCGCGGCGCGATGACCTGGTCGACCAACTGGGACGCGACGGCCGGCAACGTCTGGTCCAACACGGTGGGCCCGCACGTCGACGCCCTGCCGTAGCCGGTCCTTCCACCCCTCGATCCTTCCCCAAGGTCCGCGCCTTCGCCCGCAGTTCGGGTGGGGGCGCGGACCTTTTCCGTGCGCGCCGTGAAACATTTCCCGGGGCCCACCGCATCAATGAGGTGAAGCAGCACCGACACGGCAGGGACCAGGGGGAACGCATGAGACAGAGTCTCGCGGACGGGTACGCGGAGTTCGCGGGGGCACGGGCGGGTCATCTGTACCGCTCCGCGTGCCTGCTCACCGCCGGCGACAGCCATCTCGCCGAGGATCTGGTGCAGGAGACCCTCGGGCGGCTGTACGTCCGCTGGGGGCGGGTCTCCCGGGCCCAGAACCCCGCCGGGTACGCGCAGGTCGTCCTCACCCGTACGTTCCTCGCCCATCGGCGCCGGCGCAGCAGCAGCGAGCGCTCGACGGACGTGTTCCCGGACCTGGCCGGCTCCGGCGACGGCGACACGCCGCTGCGGCTGACGCTGCTGGAGGCGCTGTCCCGGCTGCCTCCGAAGGACCGGGCCGTGATCGTCCTGCGCTACTGGGAGGACCGCTCCATCGAGCAGACCGCCGAGGCGCTGGGCGCCAGCTCGGCCGCCGTGCGCACGCGCTGCGTCCGCGCGCTGGGCAGGCTGCGGGAACTGCTGGGCGAGGACCTCGCCGAGTACGCCAGGACCTGACCGGGTTTCCGCCCCTCCCCGCGCCTCCTCTTCTCCTCTCACCTCCTCTCTCTCATCTCGCTCACCTCTGGAAACGGTGGTTTGTCATGCGCGTCGAACAGCACAACGATCCCTTCGAGGAGCACCTCGCGGGCGCCCTGCACCAGGCCGGCGACACGTTCGGCGCCGATCCGGCCGCGCTCGTCGCCGGTGGCGCGGCCCGTGGCCGGCGGGCCCGGCTGCGCCGCCGGGCGGCCCTCGTGGGCGGCGTGGCCGGCGTCGCCGCGATCGCGGTGGGCGGCAGTCTGCTGCTCCCGAACGGCGGCTCAGCGGAGCGGACCAACGTCGCCGCGACCCGGTCGGCCGAGCCCGTCGAGACCGCCGACGACGGCGACGGCGGCAACTCCGTCGGCGCCACCGGGTCCGCCAGGCCCACGAAGAAGCCCGGAACCGGCTCCGGCTCCGGGTCCGGCTCCGGCTCGATCTCCGGTTCCGTCTCCGCCGACGAGATGGTCCGGATGCTCACCAGGCTGCTCCCGAAGGGCGAGGTGACCCCGGGGACGGCGCGCGGCACGGGCGAGGACCTGCCGCCGGTCGCCCGGGTCGTGTTCGACGACGGCAAGGGCGCGGCCGCGGTCTCGGTGCTCGTCGAGCGGCTTCGGGTCCCGCAGGGCGAGGTCTTCGAGCCGATGAACCACGTCATGCCCTGCCCCGAGACGGACCTGCCGCACATGGACAGGTGCACGATCGAGACGCTGCCCGACGGATCCGTGCTCGGCCTCGTCCAGGGGTACACGTACCCGGACCGGCGCGAGGACACCAAGATGTGGAGCGCCGAACTGGTCACCCCGGCCGGGCAGCAGGTGAGCGTGCACGAGTGGAACGCCCGCGCCGAGAAGGGTGAGCCGGTCACCCGCCCGGAACCGCCGCTGTCCATGAAGCAGCTGAAGCGGGTGGCCACGGCCAAGCAGTGGCGCGACGTCGCCGAGCTCCTCCCCGAGCCGCCCGCGACGGAAGTCCCCGAGGCGCCCTCCGGGGACGGGGGCAAGGCCCTCCTGGGCGCCCTCACCGATGCGCTGCCCGACCGGGTGGAGGTCGTCGGCAGCGACCACCAGGACGGGTTCGCGTACGTCGTCGTGGACGACGGCAAGGGCAGGAGCTATGTCCAGATCAACCTGCAGTCCGACATGCGCGACGTCGCGGACGAGCTGTACGGCCCCGACGCCGAGACCCTCCCCGACGGCACCCGTGTGGCGACGTACCAAGGGCCGGGCGAGAAGGGCGGCGAAGGGGTCGTGGAGTGGAAGGTCGACACGATGCGCGAGGACGGCAGGCGCGTGGTGATCAGCGCCTTCAACGCCGCCGCCCAGCGGGGCCCGCAGACGCGACCGGAACCGGCGCTCACCATGGACGAGCTGCGGGAGATCGCGCTCGACCCGAAGTGGAACGCCCTCGGCTGACCTCGGCCGCCGCTCAGAAGAACTCCGACCACGGCTGGTCCCAGATCTGCTTCACGCACAGCACCAGGAACAGCAGCCCGGCCAGGGCCAGCGTCCCGTTGCTCAGCCGGCCGTTGCGCCACTCGGCGGGCGTGCGGGAGGAGTTGAGCAGCCAGATCAGCGTGAGGGCGAGGAAGGGCATGAAGGCCGCGCCCAGCACGCCGTAGAGGATGACCAGGCGGAAGGGCTGGCCCTCGAAGAGCAGGACCATGGGCGGGAAGGTCAGCCACAGCAGGTAGGCGCGGAACGGCCAGGACCGTTCGCGCTCGCCGGAGGCGACCTCCTCGCCCGTGGTCCGTCGGCGTTCCCGGTAGCGGGCGGCGAAGTCGGCGAACATCAGGCTCACTCCGTGCCAGACGCCGATCAGCGAGGTGAAGGAGGTGGCGAAGAAGCCGATCAGGAAGAACTTGGCCGTGGCCGTGCCGTACTCGTCCTCCAGGATGTCGCCGAGCTGGACGAGCCCCTTGTCGCCGCCCGCGATCGAGACGTTCGCGGAGTGCAGCAGCTCGGCGCCGACGAAGAGCATCGCGACGACGAAGACGCCGGTCGTCAGGTAGGCGACGCGGTTGTCCAGCCTCATGATCCGCATCCAGCCGGGGCCGGTCCAGCCCTTGGCGTTGACCCAGTAGCCGTACGCGGCCAGGGTGATGGTGCCGCCGACGCCGCCGATCAGGCCGAGGGTGTTGAGGACGGAGTCCTTCTCGTCGGGCAGGACCGGCAGCAGCCCGGCGAGGGCGTCGGGAAGGTTGGGCGTGACGCGGATCGCGAGGTAGACGGTCACCACGAACATGACGCCGACCAGGACCGTCATGACCTTCTCGAAGACCGCGTACTTGTTGAACCAGACGAACACCAGCCCGGCCAGTCCGCAGGCGATGGCCCACCACTTCAGGTCCATCACGTCCGGGAACAGGGCCTGCAGCGGAAGCCCGCTGGACGACATCGCCGCCGCGCCGTAGACGAAGCCCCAGACCACGACGTACACGGCGAAGAAGACGGTGGTCCACGGGCCCAGACTGGCCCAGCCGTCGAAGAGGGTGCGGCCGGTGGACAGGTGCCAGCGGCCGGCCGCCTCCGCGAGGGAGATCTTCACCAGGCAGCCCACGACCGCCGCCCACAGCAGCGTGTAGCCGAAGTTGCTGCCCGCGATGAGCGTGGCGACGAGGTCGCCGGCGCCGACGCCGGTCGCCGCCACCACGATGCCGGGCCCGATGTGCTTCCACACGCTCTTGGTGCTCGCCGCGCTCTTGCTGTTCGCCATGGAGGCCAAGAAAGCCCAAAGCGGTCCGGGGGACAAGAGGGCCTGCGCTCTTGACCTGGTCATGCCATACGCCCACGATGGGCGCCACACCCGCACAGCACGACGTACGTCGCACGAAAGCACCACCCCCCGCTCCACTCCCCGTTTCCGGAAGACCCCGGAACTCCTGGAGAACCAAGGAGACTTCATGCGACTTCGCATCCGCGGCTCGGGCGTTCGCGGCGGCAGGCGCACCGCCGCCGTCGCCGCCCTGCTGGCCCTCACCCTCGCGGCCCCCCTCTCGGCGACGGCCACCGACGCCACCGCCGACAGCGCCGAACGGGCCACGGCCTCGGCGGACGACGTCCGCCAGTACGAGGTCCACCTGCACTCCACCGCGGAGGACCGCACGGCCCTCCAGCGGGCCGGCGTCACCGTCGACGAGGTGCACGGCCACGGCGTCGTGGTCTCCGGCCGCGCCGACCAGATCAGGAAGCTGCGCGCGCTCGGCTACGACGTCACCGCCCTCGGCGCCGTCCCCGACCGCTCCGCCGGCGAGGACGACATCCGCCTCTACGACTTCCCGTCCGCCGACTCGCGTTACCACAACTACGCGGAGATGACGACGGCGATCAACTCGATCGTCTCGGCGAACCCGTCCATCGCCAGCCAGCGGGTCATCGGCACCTCCTACCAGGGCCGCAACATCGTCGCCGTGAAGATCAGCGACAACGTCGGCAGCGACGAGGCCGAGCCCGAGGTGCTGTTCACCCACCACCAGCACGCCCGCGAGCACCTCACCGTCGAGATGGCGCTCTACCTGCTGCGCGAGCTGACCTCCGACTACGGCACCGACTCCCGGGTCACCAGCATGGTGAACAACCGCGAGATCTGGATCATCCCGGACCTCAACCCGGACGGCGGCGAGTACGACATCGCCAGCGGCTCCTACCGCTCCTGGCGCAAGAACCGGCAGCCCAACTCCGGTTCGACCTACGTCGGCACCGACCTGAACCGCAACTGGAACTACCGCTGGGGCTGCTGCGGCGGCTCCTCCGGCTCACCGTCCTCCGACACCTACCGGGGCAGCGCCCCCGAGTCGGCCAAGGAGGTCAAGGTCGTGTCCGACTTCGTGCGCAGCCGGGTCGTCGGCGGCACGCAGCAGATCAAGGCGGGCATCGACTTCCACACGTACAGCGAGCTGGTGCTGTGGCCGTTCGGCTACACCTACTCGGACACCACGACCGGGATGACGGCGGACGACCGCAACGCCTTCGCCGCGGTCGGGCAGAAGATGGGCGCCAGCAACGGCTACACCGCGGAGCAGTCCAGCGACCTCTACATCACCGACGGGTCGATCGACGACTACCTCTGGGGCGTGCACAAGATCTTCGGATACACCTTCGAGATGTACCCGGCGTCCAGTTCCGGGGGCGGTTTCTACCCGCCCGACGAGGTGATCGAGCGGGAGACCTCCCGGAACCGGGACGCGGTCCTGCAACTGCTGGAGAACGCGGACTGCATGTACCGCTCCATCGGCAAGCAGGCGCAGTACTGCTGAATCAGTCGTCGCTCTCCCGGTCCTTCGCGGCGTCGCCGTCGCGGTCCTCGGCGCCTTCCTCGAAGTAGGCGTCGAGGACCTCGTCCAGGCGCTCGTCCCACTCCTTGTGCTGGGAGCGGGACCTGGCCAGGATCTCGATCGGGTACCAGCGGCGTTCGTGCGTGTGGACGGTGACGGTGTACCGCTTGCCGAAGCGGGCCGTCTCCGTCTCCACCGCGCCGATCTCGTCCCAGCGGAACTCGCACCGCTCCTCGTCGAGGCTCAGGCGCACGCCCCTGCGGTCGGCGACGATGCGGGCCCGGAAGTCGGCGGCCTCGAAGACGGGGCCGTCGACGACCGCCTCGTCCTCCGCCTCGTCGTCCGGCTCCGCCTCTGCCGGTTCCCCCTCGGACGCCGCGACGTCACCGGTCTCCTCGGAGCCGGCGCCCGACGCCTCGGGCGTCTCCTCGGTCGCGTCCTCCGGTTCGCCGGCGGCGGGCGAGGTGAGCCCGGGGATGAAGGCCGGGTCGAAACCGGCGCCCTCCAGGGGCTGGCTGCTCGTACCTATACGCTGCTGCTCCACAGCGGAGCAGTATGGTCGACAAACCTGTGCCGGAGACAGTCGACACCGACTTCGTTATCAGACCCCTACACGAAACGGCCGCACGCAGCCCTGCGGGGCCCCGCAGAACGGCGCGGATCAGCCCAGCACGGCGAGGGCGTCGATCTCGATCAGCAGGCCCGGCGGCAGGCCGACGTAGACGGTCGTACGGGCGGCGGGCGGCTGGGTGAGCCCCTGCTCCTCGAAGTAGGCGTCGTAGAGGGCGTTCATCTCGGCGAAGTGGTCCACGTCCGTCAGATAGACGCGGATCATCATCACGTCGTCCCAGGTCGCTCCGCCCTCCTCCAGGATCGCCTTGACGTTGGCGAGCGTCTGCAGGGTCTGCTCGCGCAGGGTCGGGCCGGCCGGCGTCGGGGGCCGGCCCTCCTCGGCGGGCAGGAAGCCGACCTGCCCGGCGACCTGGAGGATGTTGCCCTTGCGCACGCCGTGCGAGAACTTCGCGGGCGGCGCGGTGTGGGTGCCGGGCGTGAGGGCGATCTTGTCGGTCATGGGGTTCCTTGGGTTCCGTCGGTTCCGTCGGTTTCTTGCCGGGGGCCGGGGCCGGGGCCGGGGGTCCTCCCGGAGTACTCCGCGCTGATCGCGTCCGCCGTACGGCGCACCAGCGGGAGCAGCGCGAGGAGTTCGTCGCCGGTGACGACCACGTTGGGGGCGGACACCGACATCGCGGCGGCGACCCGGCCGTCGGCCCCGCGCACCGGCGCGGCGACGCAGTTGATGGACTCCTCGTGGCCGCCCATGTCGGTGGCCCAGCCCTGTTCGCGCACCTTCTCCAGCTCCCGCAGGAAGGCGGCGGGGCCCGGCGTCGAACGGGCGGTGTACATCGGGTAGTCGAGCTTCTCCGCGAGGGCGCGGCGCTCGGGCTCGGGGAGGTCGGCGAGGAGCAGCTTGGCGACGGCGGCGACGGTGATGGCGACGGGGCGGCCGATGCGCGAGTACATCCGGACGGGGTAACGGCTGTCGACCTTGTCGATGTAGAGCACCTCGCCGTCCTCGTACACCGCGAGGTGCACGGTGTGTCCGCAGCTCTCGCCGAGGCGGACGAGGTGCGGGTGGGCGATCTCGCGGACGTCGAGGTTCTCCATGGCCTCCTGCGCGAGCGCGAACAGCCGGGCGCCGAGGCGGTAGCGCTGGTCGGACTGGCGGTAGACGAGGCCGTGTTCGTGCAGGGTGCGCAGGAGGCGCAGGGCGGTGGACTTGTGCACGCCGAGCCGGTCGGCGACCTCGCCGAGACCGGCGGGGCCCTCGGCGAGCAGGGGCAGGATGCTCAGCGCGCGGTCGACGGTCTGGCTCATGGCGTACGCCTCTCCTCCTCGGCCCGGTGCGCGGCCCGGCCGGTGCGGTCCGCCACGGCCGGGTGCGGCGCCCGGCCGGTGCCGTCCTTCCCGCGCCCGTCCGCCGTCCGGCCGGTCCAGCCGGGGCCGAGTCGCAGTCTCCCCCACGCCGCGTCGTCCAGTGCGGCCAGCCGGTCGGCGTGGTCGCGGGCGGGCGGCGGGGCGAGGTCGCCGGGGACGGTGAGGGCGGCGGCGGCCATGAGGTGGCCGTGGCGCAGCCGGTCGCGGACGGGCAGCCCGCGCAGGGTGGCGGAGAGGTACCCGGCGGCGAAGGCGTCGCCCGCGCCGACCTCGGCGACGACGTCGACGCGGAGGGCGGGGGCGAAGGTGACGCCGCCCTCCCGGTCGAGGACGGTCGCGCCGCCGCGCCCCTGCTTGACGACGAGCGCGGCCGGTTCGGGAAGGGCGTCGCGCAGGGCCTCGGGCCCGTCCAGTCCCCAGGCCTCGCGGGCCTCGTCCTCCCCGACGAAGACGAGGTCGGCGCCGCGGGCGAGGTCGAGCAGCAGCCGCGGGCCGTCGGCGCCCCGGCGCCCGCGCCACAGCGAGGGCCGGTGGTTGACGTCGAAGGAGACCAGCGGGCGGCCGGGGCGGGGCGCGGTCAGCTCGCGCAGCAGGTCGAGGCAGTCGCCGGAGAGCGCGGCGGTGATCCCGGACAGGTGCAGCACGCGTCCCGCGCGGACGGCGGCGAGGTCGACGGTGCCGACGCCCATCGCGGAGGCCGCCGACCCGGCGCGGTAGTAGGCCACCTCGTGGCCCGCGCCGGCCCGGTCCCCGCCCGTGCGGAAGTAGACGCCGGTCGGCCGGTCGGGGTCCCGGCGCACGGCGCAGACGTCGACGCCGTACGCCGCGATCGCGCCGACCAGATGGTCGCCGAAGCCGTCGGCGCCGACCCGGCCGACCCAGCGGGCGGTGTGCCCGGCGGCGGCCAGCGCGCAGGCGACGTTGGACTCGGCGCCGCCGATCGCCCGGTCGAAGGAGGGCACGTCGGCGAGGCGGCCGGGCCGGGCGGGCAGGAAGGCGACCATGGACTCGCCGAGCGCGACGACGTCCACGAGCGCGGGGGCGTCGGGGGTGGCGAGGGCACCGTTGGAGGACACGACGGCGGGGCTCCTCGGTCGGCGGCGGGACGCGGGAGACACCGTTGACCCGCGCTCGGCCGAGATGTTAGACAGCGGGGAGCGACATACGCAATGCGCGTTGCACTATCTGCAACGCGACCGGCAGCAGTCTCGTCTGGAGGGTTGCATGGCCCGCAACACCGGCACCGACGCCCTCGCCCGCCTCGCCGAGGAACGCGTCGACCACCGCTTCAAGGGTCTGCCCCCGGACGCCGACGGACTGACCGTCGGCGAGCTGGCCGCCCAGCGCCGCAACCTGTTCACCGGCGGCTTCACCACCCCCGTCCTCGCCCTGTCCGCCGAGCACCTGGAGCACAACCTGCGGCTGATGGCCGGGTACGCCGCCCGGCACGGCCTCGCCTTCGCCCCGCACGGCAAGACCTCCATGGCCCCGCAGCTGTTCCACCGTCAGATCGAGTACGGCGCCTGGGGCATCACGCTCGCCGTGCCGCACCAGGTGCGCGTGGCACGGGCGTTCGGCGTCGGGCGGGTCTTCCTCGCCAATCAGCTGGTCGACCCGGCGGCGCTGCGCTGGGTCGCCGCCGAACTGGCCGCCGACCCGGACTTCCGGTTCGTCTGTTACGTCGACTCGGTGCGCGGCGTCGAGCTGATGTCCGCCGCCCTGGAGGGTACGGCGGCCCGCCCGGTGGACGTGGTGGTCGAGCTGGCCGCCGGGGAGGGGGCCCGCACCGGTGTGCGCACGGAGGCGGAGTGCGCCGAGGTGGCGGACGCGGTGGCCGCCGCCCCCGGCCTGCGGCTGACCGGCGTCGCGGGCTACGAGGGCGAGGTGCCGCGGGCCGACCCGCAGCGGGTGGCGGCGTGGCTGCGCCGGCTGGTCGCGCTCGCGGCGGACTTCGACCGCGCCGGGCGGTTCGCAAAGGCGGAGGAGATCGTCGTCAGCGCGGGCGGCAGCGCCTGGTTCGACGCGGTCGCCGAGGCGTTCGCCGGAGTCCCGGACATGTCGCGGCCGGTGCTGAGGCTGCTGCGCTCGGGCGCGTACGTCTCCCACGACGACGGCCACTACCGCAGGCTCACCCCCTTCGCCCGCGTTCCCGAGGAGGGCGCCCTCGAACCCGCGTTCCGGCTCTGGACGCAGGTCGTCTCCCGGCCCTCCCCCGGCCAGGCGTTCCTCAACGCGGGCAAGCGGGACGCGGCGTACGACCTCGATCTGCCGGTCCCGCAGGCCGTGCGCCGGGGCGGCACCGAGCGCCCGGCCGCCGGGATCGAGGTGACCGCCCTGTCCGACCAGCACACCTGGCTGCGCACCGGCCCGGACGCGGACCTGGAGGTCGGCGACTGGGTCGGCCTCGGCCTGTCCCACCCGTGCACGTCCTTCGACAAGTGGCAGCTGATCCCGGTGGCGGAGGCGGACGGCACGGTGGTCGACTGCGTCCGCACGTTCTTCTAGGGGGCACGGTGGAGGAGCTGGTCGTCCGGGACGCGGACGTCGTCGACGGCACCGGGGCGGACTCCTACCGCGCCGACGTCGTGATCGGCGGCGGCCGGATCGTCTCGATCGTCAAGGAGGCGGCGGCCGCCGGCTGCCAGCGCCCCCGGGCCCGGCGCGAGCTGGACGCCGAGGGCCTCGTCCTCGCCCCCGGCTTCATCGACATGCACGCGCACAGCGACCTCGCCCTGCTGCGCGACCCCGACCACAGCGCCAAGGCCGCGCAGGGCGTGACGCTGGAGGTGCTCGGCCAGGACGGGCTGTCGTACGCGCCGGTCGACGACCGCACGCTCGCCGAGGTGCGCCGGGCGATCGCCGGGTGGAACGGCCCCGGCGACGACGTCGACTTCGACTGGCGGACGGTCGGCGAGTACCTGGACCGCCTCGACCGCGGCATCGCGGTGAACGCCGCCTACCTCGTCCCGCAGGGCACCGTCCGGGCGCTGGTCGTCGGCTGGGAGGACCGGGCGGCGACGCCGGAGGAGCTGGAGCGGATGCGGCGGCTGGTCGCCGAGGGCCTGGAACAGGGCGCGGTCGGCCTGTCCTCCGGGCTCACCTACACGCCCGGCATGTACGCCGACGCGGCCGAGCTGACCGAGCTGTGCCGGGTCGTCGCCCGCTACGGCGGCTACTACTGCCCGCACCACCGCTCCTACGGCGCCGGCGCGCTGGAGGCGTACGGCGAGATGCTGGCCGTGGCCCGGGAGGCGGGCTGCGCCCTGCACCTGGCCCACGCCACGATGAACTTCGGCGTGAACGCGGGCCGCGCCCCCGAGCTGGGGGCGCTCCTCGACGCGGCGCTCGACGCCGGCGCCGACGTCACCCTCGACAGCTATCCGTACACCGCCGGCTGCACCACCCTCGCCGCGCTGCTGCCGGGCTGGGCGGGCGCGGGCGGCCCCCAGGCGCTGCTGGCCCGGCTGGCGGACCCGGCGACGGCCGCGCGGATCCGGCACGAGCTGGAGGTCACCGGCTCGGACGGCTGTCACGGGGTGCCGGTGGAGTGGGACACGGTCGAGATCTCCGGCGTGACCGATCCGGCGTTCGGCGCGTACGTCGGCCGTACGGTGGCGGAGTCGGCGGCGCTGCACGGCGAGGAGCCGTGGACCGTCGCCCACCGGCTGCTGGTCGGCGACCGGCTCGGCCCGACCGTCCTCCAGCACGTCGGCCACGAGGAGAACGTCCGCGCGATCATGCGGCACCGGGCGCACACCGGGGGCTCGGACGGCATCCTCCAGGGCGCGAAGCCCCACCCCCGCGCCTACGGCACGTTCCCGCACTACCTCGGCCGGTACGTGCGGGAGCTGGGCGTGCTGACGCTGGAGGAGTGCGTGGCCCGTCTCACCGGCCGCCCGGCGGCCCGGCTGCGGCTGCCCGACCGGGGCGTGGTCCGCGAGGGCCACCGCGCCGACCTGGTCCTGTTCGACCCGGCCACGGTCGCCGCCGGCGCGGCCTACGACGCCCCGCGCGCCCTGCCGACGGGCATCCCGTACGTCCTGGTCGACGGCCGCTTCGTCATCGAGGACGGCCGGCGCACCGACGTCCTCGCGGGTCGCGCGGTCCGCCGGACCCCCACCGGCTGACCGGCCCGCCCGCGCGGCCGGCCCGGGAGCCGTCGACCCGGCCCGCCGCACCGCCGATTCACCCGCGGAAACCTGCCCGGCGCGCGCCGTCGGTCCCCCGAGCCCTCGCCGTCAGTCCCGCCGAACCGTCGCCGTCGGCCTGCCGAACCTTCGCCCCGCCGGCCTCCACGCCGTAGGCTCCGGCACGTCGTCAGCTCCGGCGGCGTCGGGCCTCGGACGGGAACCGCGACCACGCCCCGACCCGGGCGCGCCCCCTTCCGACCCCCGGCCCGTGGCCGTGGGGCAGGCGCCGCAACGGCCCGTCCCCGGCGGCCCCACTGCCGTCGCGCCGAGCAGCACACCCTGCCCATCCACGGGAGCCGCCCCGGACGCCCGCCCTACTTGGGCCCCTTGGTCGCCCCGTGTCCCCGTCCCGGCTTTCCGCCCCCGCCGCCCGGACCCGCGGTCGCCGTGGCCGTCGGCGTCGCGGAAGGGCGCGGGGCGGCGGTGGTCGCGGGCGCGGCGGAGGTCGCCGGCGCGGGGGCCGACGCGGACCCGGGGGCGCCGGACGCGGTGCGGGACGGCGGGGCCGGGACGGACGGCGTTCCGGCATCGGCCGCCGGGGCGGTCGCGGAGGGCGCCGTCCCCTCGGAGGAGGCGGTGGCCCCGGACTCGCCGGCCGTGGGCACGCCCGTGCGGTCGTGCTCGCCGCGCACGTCCTTTGAGGGCGAGGAGCCGGAGAAGGAGAACCCGGCGATCACCGCGGCCAGCGACACCGCGCCCAGCGCGCCGGCCGCCGCCGCGGCCCGGCGGCCCCGCCGGGCGGGCGGCCTGCGCCGGGAGTGGCGCGGCGGACGCGGAGCGCCGTCCGTCACCCTCGGCAGCTCGGCCGTGGCGTCGTAGCCGTTCTCCCAGCCGTGCGCCGCCGCCGGGTCGGCGTACTCCTGGTAGTCGGGGGTCTCCCCCGGCAGCGGGAGGTACACGTTCGGCGGGCCCTGGGGCTCGTCGCCGTACGCGTTGTCACCGGTCGGTCGGTGCTCGGACATGGCCGCGCATTGTAGGGACTGCGAGGGTTCCGGGGACAGTCGCCGGTCATACCATCGCAAACCGCCCTGCCCCCGCAGTGTCGGAAAACACGGCCCGGGGAGCCGTACCGGGTCGTAAGCTCCAGACATGCAGGTGATCCAGTCGACGAAGCTCGCCAACGTCTGTTACGAGATCCGGGGACCGGTGCTCGAGGAGGCGATGCGGCTGGAAGCGGCCGGTCATCGCATCCTGAAGCTCAACACCGGCAACCCCGCGGCGTTCGGTTTCGAGTGCCCCCCGGAGATCCTGGAGGACGTCCTCCGCAACGTCTCCACGGCCCACGGCTACGGCGACGCCAAGGGCCTGCTGGCCGCGCGCCGGGCCGTGGTGATGCACAACCAGACCCTCGGCATCGAGACCGACGTCGAACACGTCTTCATCGGCAACGGCGTCTCCGAGCTGATCACCATGGCGATGCAGGGCCTGCTGGACGACGGCGACGAGGTCCTCGTGCCGGCCCCGGACTACCCGCTGTGGACGGCCGCGGTCGCCCTGTCGGGCGGTACGGCGGTGCACTACCGCTGCGACGAGCAGTCCGACTGGATGCCCGACCTCGCCGACATCGAGCGCAAGGTGACCGACCGCACCAAGGCGATCGTCGTCATCAACCCGAACAACCCGACCGGCGCGGTCTACGACGAGGCGATGCTCAGGGGCCTCACCGACATCGCCCGCCGCCACAACCTGCTGGTGTGCTCCGACGAGATCTACGACAAGATCCTCTACGACGGCGCCCGGCACGTTCCGACCGCCTCGGTCGCCCCCGACCTGCTCACCCTCACCTTCAACGGCATGTCGAAGGCGTACCGGGTGGCCGGCTACCGGGTCGGCTGGATGGCGATCTCCGGCCCCCGCGCGCACGCCGACTCCTACATCGAGGGCCTGACGATACTGGCGAACATGCGCCTGTGCGCCAACATGCCGGGGCAGCACGGCGTGGTCGCCGCCCTGAGCGGACGCCAGTCGATCAACGATCTGGTGCTGCCGGGCGGCCGGCTGCACGAGCAGATGGACGTGGCCTACGACCTGCTGACGCGGATCCCGGGCGTGACGTGCGTGCGGCCGAAGGGCGCGCTGTACCTCTTCCCGCGGCTGGACCCCAAGGTCTTCAAGATCAAGGACGACCGCAGGATGGTGCTGGACCTGCTGCGCCGCGAGAAGATCATGGTGGTGCACGGCACGGGCTTCAACTGGCCCGAGCCGGACCACTTCCGGGTGGTCACCCTGCCGACGGTCGGCGATCTGCGCGACGCGGTGGGCCGGATCGGCAACTTCCTGGACGGCTACAGCCAGCGCTGACCGGGCCGCCGGGCGGACTGCACGATCGAACTCAACTTTAGACAGAATCTAAGCTAGGATGGTTTCCGCCAACAAGGAGGCCATCCCATGTACGAACCGATCCGCGCCAAGTCGGTCCACACGATGGCCGACGGCACCGCCGACTTCCCCCACCGGTCCCGTGAGGAGGAGCTGGACATCCAGCTCGCCGGCCACCTCGCGGCACTGCTCGCCGTCACCGACGAGCTGCGCGCGACGGCCCCCTCCGAGGATCTGGACGCCGCGGCCGAGCGTCTGACCGCCCAGGTGACCAGGCTGCGGGGCGGCCAGTCGCCGGCCCGCGCGTCGGCCGCCGTCGCCGAGCCGCACCTCACCGAGCCGCACCTCGCCGCCCTGCACCGCCGGGCCCACGCCCTCGCCGGGCGGGCGCTGGTCGTCGCCGCGTCCCGCGCCGACACCGCGGCGGCGATCCTGGCGGCCGAGCGCATGGACGCGCACGCGCGGGCCCTGGAGCCGCGCGTCGCCCTCCAGGCGTAACCGCCCCCCCGATCGGCCCCGGTCCGCGTGCACCGACAGCGGCGCGCGGACCGGGCGCCACGCACCGTACGGCGCTCGTTGCGTACCGGGACCGGGGTGTTACCCGCTGTTCATCCGCCACGGTGGGGAACGTCGGGTTCCGGGAGCACGCTCGCCGCGTGAAAAGAATCGCAGGCATCGTCCTCGCGGTCCTGCTGATCGGCGGCGTCGTGGCAGCCGTCGTAGCGGGCCGCAACGAGGACCAGGGCACGGCAACGAAGACCGTGCGAGGGGTCATCGGGTCGGAGAAGGCCGACTTCTTCGGCGACCGAAGGGTGGTGGACGCCCTCGCCGCGAAGGGCTACGCCGTGCAGGTCGAGTCCTCGGGTTCCTGGGCCATGGACAACCTGGACCTGAAGTCGTACGACTTCGCCTTCCCGTCCAGCCAGGCCCCGGCCGACGCGCTCGCCGCCGACGTCGGCGCCAAGAAGCCGCTGCCCCGCCCCTTCCGCTCGCCCCTCGTCGTGATCGCCCACGAGAACGCCGCGCGGGTCCTCGCGGACAACGGGCTGGCGACGCTGGAGACCGAGGGCCGCGGCGTGCTGAGGATGAAGGCCTATTTGAAGGCCGCCGAGGAGGACCGCACCTGGCAGCAGCTCGAGGGCGCGGAGCGGTACGGGGAGCTGACCGGCACCCTCTTCATCGCCACCACCGACCCCCAGACCTCCAACTCCGGCGCCCTCTACCTCGCGGCCACCTCCTACGTCGACAACGGCGAGAAGGTCGTCGCCGACTCCGCGGGGATCGACCGCACCGCGCCGCTGCTGCGCAAGCTGATCACCGTGCAGGGCGCCCAGCAGTCCAGCTCCGAGGGCGCGTTCCTGGACTTCGTCAGCGGCGCCGGCAACCCGCTCGTCCTGGTCTACGAGTCCCAGGTCGCCGCCCACCTCGCCAAGGACGCCACCGTGGACGACCTGGTCGTCCTCTACCCGGACACCACCGCCACCAGCGACCACACCGTCGTGCCGATCACCGAGGAGGGCCGCGCTCTCGGCGAACTCCTCGTCACCGACCCGGCCCTGCGCAAGCTCGCCGTCGAGCACGGGTTCCGCCTGGAGGGCAGCACCAGCGAGTTCACCGCGGCCACGGCCGACCGCACCGACTTCCTCAACCAGACGCTGACCGGCGTACGGCAGGCTCCCGTGCCCACCTTCGAGGTGCTGCGCGACATGGCGAGCCGGACGCGGGGCTAGGGGGATCAGCAGATGACCGAGTACAGCGCCAGCCAGGACACCAGCGCCAGCCGCGACGACACCTTCACGCTCACCCCGCCCGAGCCGGTGTCGGCGGTGCCGCGCGAGCGGGCCGGGGGGCTCGTGCCCGTGGACGAGGCGGTCTGCGCCGAGATGGCCCGCAAGGCCGCCGACTACGTGGCCGGCCTCGCCGCGCTCGACGCCCGCTCACCCGAGTTCGCCGGCCGGGTCGGCGAGATCACCGCCCTCGGCGCCGGGGAGATGCGCACCGCCGCCGCGCAGTCCAACCGGACGCTGGAACGCACCGTGCGCAGCCTGCCCGACAAGGGCGGCGACGCCCAGTCGCAGGTCGCCGGCTCGCTCGTGGAACTGCGCCGCGTGGTGGAGGACCTGGACCCCAGGGACCTGCCGACGGCCAAGGGGCGCAGGTTCCTGTCCCGGCTGCCCGGCGGGAACCGGCTGCGCGACCACGTCGCCAAGTACGCCTCCGCGCAGGGCACCCTCAACAAGATCGTCGGCACGCTCCGCGGCGGCCAGGACGAACTGCGCCGGGACAACGCGGCGCTGCAGACCGAACGGGTCCGCCTGTGGGAGACCATGGGCAAGCTCCAGGAGTACGTCGTCCTCACCGAGGCCCTCGACTCCGCCGTGGAGCGGCACATCGCCGGCGTGGAGCGCGCCGACCCGCAGGCGGCCGACAGTCTCCGCGCCGACGTGCTGTTCCCGGTCCGGCAGAAGCACCAGGACCTGCTCACCCAGCTCGCGGTGTGCGCCCAGGGCTACCTCGCCATGGACGTCGTACGCCGCAACAACGAGGAACTGATCAAGGGCGTCGACCGCGCGGCCACCACCACCGTCTCCGCGCTGCGGATCTCGGTCATGCTGGCCTCCGCGCTGGACAACCAGAAGAAGGTGGTCGACCAGGTGAACGCGCTGCGCGGCACCACCGAGGACCTGATCCGGGGCAACGCCGAGATGCTCGCCACGCAGAGCGGCGAGATCCAGCGGATCGCCGCCGACCCGGCGGTGGGCGCCGAGACCCTGCGCACCGCCTTCCAGCAGATCTACCGCACCCTCGACGCCATCGACACCTACAAGGTGCAGGCCACCGAGGCGATGGCCGCGACCGTGGAGTCGCTGACGGCCGAACTGCAGAACGCCAGTGCCTACTTGGACCGCAGCCGGGCGCAGGGCGCCCTCGAGGGAGGCCTCGCATGAGACGCATGCGCCTGTGGGGACGCCCGCTGGCCCTCGCCGCCGCCGCGCTGGCCGTGCTGACGGCCTGCACCTCCATGGACGAGGAGTCCGAGTTCGACGACGGCGCCAGCTACCAGCCGGGCACCCTGCGCGTGCTGGCCTCCAGCGAACTGGCCGACATGGCGCCGATCCTGGAGAAGGTGCGGGCGAAGACCGGCATCACCGTCCGCCCGACCTACGTCGGCACCCTCGACGCCGTCGACATCCTGGCCCGGGACACGGCGAACGGGCGGTACGACGCGGTGTGGCTGGCCTCCAACGACTATCTGCGGCTGCGTCCCGCCGCCGCCGACCAGGTCCTCTCGGAGACGCCGATCATGTCCAGCCCGGTCGCCATCGGCGTGCGCGAGCCCGTCGCCCGCGCCCACGGCTGGAAGCCGGACGACGTCACCTGGTCGGACATCGAGCGCGCGGTCCGCGAGGACGGCCTCACCTACGGCATGACCGACCCGTCCGCCTCCAACTCCGGCTTCGCCACCCTGGTCTCCGTCGCGTCCGCGCTCTCGGGCGCCCAGTCGGCGCTCACGGACGCGGACGTGGAGAAGGCCACGCCCCGGCTGAAGGAGTTCTTCAAGGGGCAGAAGCTGACCTCGGGTTCGTCGGGCTGGCTGGCCGCCGCCTACCGGGAGCGCCCGAACGTCGACGCGCTGCTCAACTACGAGTCCGTCCTCAGAGGCGTCGCGGGCATGACCGTGATCCGCCCCTCCGACGGCGTCGTCACCGCCGACTACCCGCTCTCCTCCCTCAAGTCCGCCCCCGCCACGGCCCGCGAGGACCTCCGCCGGCTCTCCCAGGCGCTGCGCACCCCGGAGATCCAGCGCGAGATCACCACGCGCACCCACCGCCGCCCGGTCGTCTCCACCGTGGAGCCGGCGCCGGGACTCGACTCCGGCAGACGGCGCGAACTGCCCTTCCCGGGCAGCCGGTCGGTCGCCGACGGGCTGATCGACTCCTACGACAACGAACTGCGCCGCCCGTCGCGGACGGTGTACGTGCTGGACACCTCCGGCTCGATGGAGGGCGACCGGCTCGAAGGGCTGAAGGACGCGCTCGTCGACCTGACCGAGGACTTCCGGGAACGCGAGGAGGTCACCCTCATGCCGTTCGGCTCGACGGTCAAGGACGTGCGCACGCACATCGTGACCCCGCAGAACCCGCGCCGGGGACTGGACGGCATCCGCCGGGACGCCGAGTCGCTCACCGCCGACGGCGAGACCGCGATCTACACCTCGCTCCAGGAGGCGTACGAGCATCTCGCGGCCGACGAGGACACGTTCACGTCGATCGTGCTGATGACGGACGGCGCCAACACCACCGGCGCGACGGCCGAGGACTTCGAGTCCTTCCACCGGGTGCTCGACCCGCGGCAGCGGGAGATCCCGGTCTTCCCGATCTACTTCGGCGACTCCGACCGCTCCGAGCTGGAGCGGATCGCCGATCTGACCGGCGGCCGTCTCTTCGACGCCGAGCAGGGCTCGCTGGACGGCGCCTTCGAGGAGATCCGTGGCTACCAGTAGATTCCTGGGCTATCTGGAGTCCCGCAAGAACATCACGGGCAGCTCCTGCGGGATCGTCGGCCTGGCGCTGACGTTCACCGGGTTGGCGGGGCCGTACTGGCCGGTCGTCGTGGTGGGCCTGTACGGCGCGGGCGCGCTGATCGCCCCGCCGGAGCGGCCCGCGCCGCCCGACTTCGCCGACCCGTCGGCCCCGCTGGAGGAGGTGCGCGCCGACTTCGGCCGGCTGCGCGCCTACCTCGCCGACATCGACGTGCCCACGGGCCCCGCCGAGCGGCTGAAGGAACTGACCGACGTGCTGGAGGCGCTGCTGGAGCCGGGCTGGGTGGGCGAGATCCTGGCGCAGGACCCGGAGGGCGTGCACGCGCTGTCCCGGACGGTGCGCCAGGACGTCCCGGAGGCCGTCGACGCCTTCGTGCGCACCCGCTGGTGGCACCGGATGACGCCGGGCCAGGAGCCGCCCGAGCGCCATCTGGAGCGCCAGCTGGAGCTGCTGCTCGGGGACGCGCGGCGGCTGGCGGCGGACCTGCGGGACATGGAGGCCCGCCGCCAGGAGTCCCACACCCGCTACCTGGAGGGCCGCGGCGGGGGCGGCGGACTCGGCGCCTGACGAGGAGTCCGCGGCCGGCCGTGACGATGTTTCGGTCAGGGCACAGTCGGTTCGGTCCGGCCGCGGGGTCTTCGGGTACGGGGCTCAGCCCAGGCGCTCCACGAGGGCGCGGTACTCGTCCCACAGCTCCTTGGGCGTGTGGTCGCCGAAGGTGTCGAGGTGCTCGGGGATCAGGGCGGCCTCCTCGCGCCACACGTCCTTGTCGACGGTGAGCAGGAAGTCCAGGTCCTCCTCGGACAGCTCCAGGCCCTCGGTGTCGAGGGCGCCCTTGGCGGGCAGCACGCCGATCGGGGTCTCGACGCCCTCGGCCCGGCCCTCCAGCCGCTCGACGATCCACTTCAGGACGCGGCTGTTCTCGCCGAAGCCGGGCCAGACGAACCGGCCGTCGTCGTTCTTGCGGAACCAGTTGACGTAGTAGATCCGCGGCAGCTTCGCCGGGTCCTTGCCCTTGGCCACGTCGATCCAGTGGCCCATGTAGTCGCCCATGTTGTAGCCGCAGAAGGGCAGCATGGCGAACGGGTCGCGGCGCAGCTCACCGACCTTGCCCTCGGCGGCGGCGGTCTTCTCGGAGGCCACGTTGGCGCCGAGGAAGACCCCGTGGTTCCAGTCGAAGGACTCGGTCACCAGCGGTACGGCGGTGGCGCGCCGGCCGCCGAAGAGGATCGCGGAGATCGGCACGCCCCGGGGGTCCTCCCACTCGGGCGCGATGATCGGGCACTGCGAGGCCGGGACGGTGAAGCGGGCGTTGGGGTGCGCGGCCGGGGTGCCGGAGGCGGGCGTCCAGTCGTTGCCCTTCCAGTCCGTGAGGTGGGCCGGCGGCTCCTCGGTCATGCCCTCCCACCACACGTCGTTGTCGTCGGTGAGGGCGACGTTGGTGAAGACGGCGTTGCCCCACAGCGTCTTCATCGCGTTGGCGTTGGTGTGCTCGCCGGTGCCGGGGGCGACGCCGAAGAAGCCGGCCTCGGGGTTGATCGCGTAGAGGCGGCCGTCCTCGCCGAAGCGCATCCAGGCGATGTCGTCGCCGATGGTCTCCACCGTCCAGCCGGGGACGGTCGGCTCCAGCATGGCGAGGTTGGTCTTGCCGCAGGCGCTCGGGAAGGCGGCGGCGACGTACTTCGACTCCCCTCGCGGCGGGGTCAGCTTCAGGATGAGCATGTGCTCGGCGAGCCAGCCCTCGTCGCGGGCCATGACGGAGGCGATGCGCAGGGCGTAGCACTTCTTGCCGAGCAGGGCGTTGCCGCCGTAGCCGGAGCCGTAGGACCAGATCTCGCGGTCCTCGGGGAAGTGCGAGATGTACTTGGTGGAGTTGCAGGGCCAGGGGACGTCCTCCTGGCCGGGCTCCAGCGGGGCGCCGAGGGTGTGGACGGCCTTGACGAAGTCGCCGTCCTCGCCGAGCTGCTCCAGCACGGCGCTGCCCATCCGGGTCATCGTGCGCATCGAGACGGCGACGTAGGCGGAGTCGGTGATCTCGACGCCGAGCGCGGACAGCGGGGAGCCGAGCGGGCCCATGCAGAAGGGCACGACGTACATGGTGCGGCCGCGCATCGCGCCGCGGAACAGCCCCTGCTCGCCGGTGAAGATCTCCCGCATCTGCGCGGGGTCCTTCCAGTGGTTGGTGGGACCGGCGTCCTCCTCCTTCGCGGAGCAGATGAAGGTCCGGTCCTCGACGCGGGCCACGTCGGTCGGGTCGGAGGCCGCGTAGTAGGAGTGGGGGCGCTTGATCGGGTCGAGCCTGCGGAAGGTGCCCTTGGCCACGAGCTCTTCGCACAGTCGCTCGTATTCGGCCTCTGACCCGTCGCACCAGACCACCTCGTCCGGCTCGGTCAGTCGGGCGATCTCGTCGACCCAGGAGAGGAGTTCCGGGTGCCGGGTGGGGACGGTTTTCGGGGGAGCCGCGATGTCGCGCGCCACGATCGCTCCTAAATGAGGGATTTTCTTACTGTCTGCCCCGTGGGGGCCGCGACCCGGATGCCGCGCCCGTCTCCCTCTGGCGCTCATCCGGTGCCGACCGCACTCAGATGATCCTGCGAGGCGAGTGCCCATTTGTCCAGGGGGCCTCACACCTGAGCGGGGTGACGAACCCCACGCACCTCGGCGTTTCCCTCTGTTCTTTACGCACACGTTGGGTTCACATGACCGCCTCTTGGGTGACGCGGGCCACGCGGCGACCCGGCCACCGTGAGAGCATGACCACGCCACAAGGCCGCTGATCCGCGACTTACGGTTACGTAGGTACGCTTTGGACATGACTTCGTCCGCTTCCGACGCGCCGAGGGACACGCCGGTCGCCGACCGCGTCTCCGCGGCGCTCTCCCTGCCGCAAGAGATCAAGCCCAAACTCCGCGGCTGGCTGCACCTGGGAATGTTCCCGGCGGTGCTCGTCGCGGGCCTCGTGCTCACCGCCCTGGCCGAGTCGCCCCGCGGGCGGCTGGCGTGCGGGATCTACGCGCTGACCGCCTGCCTGCTGTTCGGCGTGAGCGCGCTGTACCACCGGGGCGACTGGAGCCCGCGCATGGACGGCGTCCTGCGCCGCCTGGACCACTCCAACATCTTCCTGATCATCGCCGGCACCTACACCCCGCTGACCATGCTGCTGCTGCCCGGCGCCAAGGGCCGCTGGCTGCTGTGGGGCATCTGGGCCGCCGCGCTGGCGGGCATCCTGTTCCGGGTGTTCTGGGTCGGCGCGCCGCGCTGGCTCTACACGCCCTGCTACATCGCCATGGGCTGGGCCGCCGTCTTCTACCTGCCGGACTTTCTGCACACCGGCGGCGTCGCCGTGCTGGTCCTGGTGATCGCGGGCGGCATCCTCTACAGCCTGGGCGGCGTGGTCTACGGCATCAAGAAGCCCGACCCGTCACCGCGCTGGTTCGGCTTCCACGAGGTGTTCCACTCCTTCACGCTGGCCGCGTTCGTCGTCCACTACGTGGCGATCTCCCTGGTGGCCTACCGGCACTCCTAGGAGTGCCGCACCCGGGCCCGCGGGTCCGGGTGCACGGCCTGCCGGCCGGAGCACTCCGGGGACCGCGCCGGTCCGCGTGTCATCCTGGCCCGGTGAACGGTCCCGAGATCCGCGTCGAGTTCGCCCCCGAGCTGCAGCTGTTCGTCCCCGGCGCCCGGCGCGCCGGCGCCACCCCCCTCGCCACCGACGGGATGTCGTCCCTCGGGCACGTCGTCGAGTCCCTCGGTGTGCCGCTCACCGAGGTCGGGGCGCTCGTCGTCGACGGGCGGGAGGTCCCGACGTCGTACGTGCCGGCCGGCGGGGAGAGCGTCGGCGTGCGGCCCGTGGCGCGCCCGCAGCGGGTCCCGGGCGCTCCCCTGCGTTTCCTCCTCGACGTCCACCTCGGCACCCTCGCCCGCCGGCTGCGGCTGCTCGGCGTGGACACGGCCTACGAGTCGACGGACATCGGCGACCCCGCGCTCGCCGCCCGCTCCGCCGCCGAGCGGCGGGTGATGCTCAGCCGCGACCGGGGGCTGCTGCACCGCCGCGAGCTGTGGGCGGGCGCGTTCGTCTACAGCACCCGGCCCGACGAGCAGCTGCGCGACGTCCTGGACCGTTTCCGCCCCGCGCTGCGGCCCTGGACCCGGTGCACCGCCTGCAACGGCCTGCTGCACGAGGCGACCGTGGACGAGGTCGCCGACCAGCTGCGAGGCGGGACGAAACGGTCGTACGACGTGTTCGCCAAGTGCGCCGACTGCGGGCGCGCCTACTGGAAGGGCGCGCACCACGACCAGCTGGAGGCCATCGTGGAGCGCGCCCTGACGGAGTTCCCGGGAGCCTGACGGCGTCGCAGGTCCGCCTCTCCGCAGGCCAGGCCGTCACGGCTGGGGTCGAGGCGGAGCGGGTCGTCCGTCCCGTTGCTGTCCGGGGTCCCCTCGCGGGTGACCATGCCGGAGTCGCAGGCGACGACGACCTTCTTGCCGGCGCTGGACAGCCGCACCCCGAGGTCGCAGTCCTCGGTCAGGCAGCTCGTCCCGGCCGCCTGCCTCGCGCAGGACGTCCGTGCGGACGAAGACGGTGTTGCCGCCCAGAGGGATGAACCCTTTCTGCGCGTGCAGGTGCAGCCGGAGCGGAACCGGAAGAAGTACTCCATGCAGTCGCGCAGGCTGCGGCACTGATTTCAGCCGTTCAGCGCGTCCCTCAGCCGATCGGCGTCGGTCGTCGGGGCGTCACACGTGAAATGACGACAGACATACGCCGTCGGTTCACCGCCGATGAGCGCACGTCCGGCGAGCAGCGGGAACTCCTCCGTGCCGGGCGTCCCGTACGCCACCACCGCACCCGGCGCCGTCCCCAGCAGCGCCGTGCGGTGCAGTGCCCTCGCCGCCTCGTCGCCCGGCGCCGGGCCCACCACCGCGACCTCGCGCGGGCCGTCCAGCAGCGCCTCGGCGACCGCGAGCCCCCAGCCGATGAACCGGGGCACCCGTGGACCGAGCGTCCTCACCACGCCCAGCGCCCGCTCGGCGGCGGTGCGGTGCGACTCGGCGCCGGTGTGCGCAGCGTAGGTGAGCAGGGCCCCCGCGGCGGCGGTCCAGCCCGAGGGGGCGGCGTTGTCGGTGGGGTCCTGGGGGCGGCGGATCAGTTTCTCGGCGTCGGCGGCCGTGTCGTAGAGGGCGCCCGACTCGGCGTCCGTGAACCGGGTCAGGACGTGGTCGAGCAGCAGCCCCGCGAACTCCAGCCAGACCCCCTCCCCCGTGACCGACGCCAGCGCCAGGAATCCCTCGGCGACGTCGGCGTAGTCCTCCAGCACGCCCGCGCCCGCGCCGGCCCGGCCGTCCCTGCTGGTGCGGGAGAGGCGGACCTGCTCGTCGAGGTGGACGCGGACCAGCAGGTCGGCGGCGGCGAGGGCGGCGTCGACCAGGTCGGGCCGGTCGAAGTAGGCGCCGGCCTCGGCGAGCGCGGCGATCGCGAGGCCGTTCCAGGCGGCCACCACCTTGTCGTCCCGCCCGGGCGCGGGCCGCTCGGCGCGGGCGCGCAGCAGCCGCTCCCTGATCCCCGCGATCCGCTCGGCGTCGAACACGCCTTCGTGCTGCGGGAGTTGCAGCACCGACTGCCCGTGCTCGAACGTGCCCTCCTCGGTCACCCCGAAGTACTGCGCGGCGAGGTCCCCGTCCTCGGCGCCGAGCACGTCCCGCAGCTGCCCGGGCGTCCACACGTAGTAGGCGCCCTCGACGTGCCGGCCGCTGCCGTCGTCGCTGTCGGCGTCCAGGGCGGAGGCGAACCCGCCCTGCTCTGTGCGCAGTTCCCGCACCATGAAGTCGGCGGTCTCCAGCGCGACCCGCCGGGCGAGCTCCGACCCGGTGGCCCGCCACAGGTGCGCGTACACCCGGCACAGCAGCGCGTTGTCGTAGAGCATCTTCTCGAAGTGCGGCACCACCCAGTCCCGGTCCACCGAGTACCGGGCGAAACCGCCGCCGAGCTGGTCGTAGATCCCGCCGCGCGCCATCCGCTCGCAGGTGTCGGCCGCCATCTGCAAGGCGCCCTCGGCGCCGGTGCGGGCGTGGTGCCGCAGCAGGAACTCGATCACCATCGACGGCGGGAACTTCGGCGCCCCGCCGAACCCTCCCCGCTGCGCGTCGTACTCCCGCGTCAGCCCGAGCAGCGCCTGCGCCAGCTCCGGCTCCCCCGGCGCCTGCCCGCTCCCGAACGCGAACTCCCGCCCGGCCAGGTCCCGCACGATCTTGCCGGCGACCTCCGCGACCTCCCCGCGCCGCTCGCTCCACGCCTGGCTGATCCCGCCCAGCACCTGCCGGAAGGACGGCATCCCGTGCCGCGGCTCCGGCGGGAAGTAGGTGCCGAAGTAGAACGGCTCGGCGTCGGGCGTGAGGAACACGGTCATGGGCCAGCCGCCCTGTCCGGTGGCGGCCTGCACAGCCTCCATGTAGACGGCGTCCACGTCGGGCCGCTCTTCCCGGTCGACCTTGATGTTGACGAAGTGGTCGTTGAGGTAGGCGGCGGTGTCCGCGTCCTCGAAGGACTCGTGCGCCATCACATGGCACCAGTGGCAGCTGCTGTACCCGACGCTGAGCAGCACCGGTTTGTCCGCCCGCCGCGCCTGCTCGAACGCCTCCTGCGTCCAGGGCCACCAGTCGACGGGGTTGTCGGCGTGCTGGAGAAGGTACGGGGACGTCTCATGGGCCAGTCGGTTCGGCATGCCTTCCATCCTGCCCGACTGGGCGGGGGGCTGCCGATGCGACCGGCCGGGCCGCCTCCGGCCCCGCGGGGCGGGCGGGAGAAAGCCGGACGGGCCGGGGCGGGTCCGGCCGGCCCGGGCCCGGCACCGGTTCCCCGCGCGGGGACACGCGGAACCCCGGACGGCCGTACTCCGGTCGTCCGGTCCCGGGCGTCCGGAACCGGGCGGGCGCGGGCCGGGCGGCGGTCCCGTACGCGATCGATCGACCGGGCCGGCCCGGCGGCCGAGCCCGCGTGCCGGTCAGCTCACGCCTTGCGGGCCTTCGGCTGCGCCGGGACGGCGCCGGTGCCCTGGGCGGTCCGCCCGTCCTCCGGACCCTCCGGGGCCTCCTGGAAGTCGACCCGGCTCATGTGCCGGTTCATCGACTTCATCAGGCCCCACACCGCCAGGGCCATCACCGCGAAGACGATGAAGCCGAGGACGCCGGGGGTCACCTTGTCCTCGTCGACCTCCTTGGCGAGGGTGACGAAGTGGGTCATTGCCAGGCTCGCGCTTGCGCTCATGTCAGCCATTGTCCCGGATGCCGGCGAAGAGGTCGTCCTCGGGGAGGGAGGTGTCCACGAGGGACTTCGCCAGCTCGTACTCCTCCGTCGGCCAGACCTCCTTCTGGAGCTCCAGCGGCACCCGGAACCAGCCCCCGTCGGGGTCGATCTGCGTGGCGTGCGCGATCAGCGCCTTGTCGCGGATCTCGAAGAAGTCGGCGCAGGGCACGTGCGTGGTGAGCGTGCGGTCCTTGTGCCCGGACTCGTCCCAGCGCTTGAGCCACTCCCCGTAGGGGGACTCCATGCCGCGGTCGACCAGCGCCTGGTGCAGCGCCTCGGTGCGCGGTCGGTTGAACCCCTGGTTGTAGTAGAGCTTCAGCGGCTGGTACGCCGGGCCGTACTCGTCCTCCGGGTACTTCTCGGTGTCCGCCGCGCCCTCGAACGCCACCATCGTGATCTTGTGGGTCATGATGTGGTCGGGGTGCGGGTAACCGCCGTTCTCGTCGTACGTGGTGATCACCTGGGGGCGGAACGAGCGGATCTGCCTCACCAGCTCGCCCGCCGCGTGGTCGACGTCCTCCAGCGCGAAGCACCCCTCGGGCAGCGGCGGCAGCGGGTCGCCCTCCGGGAGGCCGGAGTCGACGAAGCCGAGCCACTCCTGCCGGACGCCCAGGATCTCCCGGGCCTCGTCCATCTCCTTCTTGCGCACCTCGTGGATGTGCCCCTCGATGTACTTGTCGCCCTGGAGCTTCGGGTTGAGGATGGAGCCGCGCTCCCCGCCGGTGCAGGTCACCACCAGCACGTCCACCCCCTCGGACACGTACTTCGCCATGGTGGCCGCGCCCTTGCTCGACTCGTCGTCGGGGTGGGCGTGCACGGCCATCAGTCGCAGCTGGTCAGTCAAGACTCAATCCTCAAGTCGGTAGGCGCCCTGTGTGCGGCGGCGCAGTCGCAGGCTTCTATAGTGACCGAATCGGGGGCGGAATAATTCCGGGGCGGCCCCCGGACTCCTGTCCGCAACCCGGCCCCGCGCCGGGTCCCGCGCCGGCCGAGAGGACGATCATGAGCACGGCGAGCACGCGACCGCCCGCGGGCCGTTACGGCCGCGCCTCGGACGACCGCGCCGACCGCACCCTGAAGGTCCTGGGCGCCGTCCTGGGCGCCGTGTTCCTCGCCGTGATCGGGTACTTCGCCTATCACTACGTCGGCCAGAACCGGATCAGCGCCGAGGTGATCAGCTTCCGGCTCTCGGAGGACTCGATCGAGGTCGAGCTGGCCGTCGAGAAGGACGCCGGCGCCTCCGGCTACTGCACCGTGCGCTCGCAGGCGGAGAACGGCGCCGAGGTGGGCCGCGCCGACTTCCGCTTCGACGGGGACGCCACCCGCCTCACCGAGACCGTCACGCTCCGCACGACGGCCCCCGGGACGACGGCCGAGCTGCTCGGCTGCCACGCCGACTGAGGACCCCGGCCGGCACCGCCGTCATCCGGAATACGTGGGCGCTGACCTGCGCCGACGTGACGTTGATGACTTATGTCCTCCCCCTTTCGCCCGTGAATTGTTAGGCTCGTGGTTTCGCCCACTCCTGAAGGAACATCCTTCTTGGGTAGGGCGATGCTTTGTATTCCCAGTACCGACGAGGAGCACCCTGTGACCCAGACCAGCGAGAACGTCACCTGGCTGACCCAGGAGGCGTACAACAAGCTCAAGGACGAGCTTGAGTACCTTACTGGTCCTGCGCGCACGGAGATCGCCGCCAAGATCGCGGCCGCGCGCGAGGAGGGCGACCTGCGTGAGAACGGCGGGTACCACGCGGCCAAGGAGGAGCAGGGCAAGCAGGAGCTCCGTGTGCGCCAGCTGACCCAGCTCCTGGAGAACGCCAAGGTCGGCGAGGCCCCGACCTCGACGGACGGCGCCGTGGCCCCCGGCATGGTCGTGACGATCGCCTTCGACGGTGACGAGGACGACACCCTGACGTTCCTGCTCGCCTCGCGCGAGTACGCGAGCGCCGACATCGAGACGTACTCCCCCCAGTCCCCGCTGGGTTCCGGCGTGATCGGCCACAAGGTCGGCGAGGACGCGGAGTACGAGCTGCCGAACGGCAAGAAGGCCTCGGTGAAGATCCTGAAGGCCGAGCCGTACAGCGGCTGACCATCCCCGACAGGCCGGGCCCCGGCGTCCAGTCGCTCAGTGACTGGACGCCGGGGCCTCGTCGTGCGGCCGTGGCGGGCCGGGGCTACGCCGCCGCCGAGCGGTACTTGCGCACCGCCAGTGTGCGGAAGACGACGATGATCACGGCCGAGTAGATCAGCGACGCCCAGACCGGGTGGGCCATGGGCCAGGCGTCCGAGGTCGACACCCCCGGGTTGCCGAACAGCTCGCGGCAGGCCTGCACCGTGGCGCTGAACGGGTTCCACTCGGCGATGTGCCGCAGCCACGGCGTCATCTTGTCGGAGTCGACGAAGGCGTTCGAGACGAAGGTGACCGGGAAGAGCCAGACCAGGCCCCCGGAGGTGGCCGCCTCGGGCGTGCGCACGGACAGGCCGATCAGGGCGCCGATCCAGGTGAACGCGTACCCCATGAGCAGGAGCAGCAGGAACGCGGCGAGCACCTCACCGGCGCTGGTGTGGGTGCGCCAGCCGACCAGGAGGGCGACGATCGCGAGGACCATCAGGGTGAGCGCCGTCTGCACCAGGTCGGCCAGGGTGCGCCCGGTCAGCACCGCGCCGCGGGCCATGGGCAGCGAGCGGAAGCGGTCGATGAGCCCCTTGTGCATGTCCTCGGCGATGCCCGCGCCCGCGCCGGCCGTGGCGAAGGTGACGGTCTGGGCGAAGATGCCGGCCATCAGGAACTCGCGGTAGACGCCGGGGTCGGTGGTGCCGCCGATGTTCATGGAGCCGCCGAACACGTAGCTGAACAGCACCACGAACATGACCGGCTGGAAGAGGCCGAAAATGATCATCTCGGGGATGCGGGACATCCGGATCAGATTGCGCTTGGCGACGACCAGGGAGTCCCGGACCGACTGGCCCAGAGGATGGCGTTGCGCTGTCTCCGGCGCGGCGTCGGCGACGGTCGTGGTGCTCACTACACGGTCTCCTTCCCGCGCTTGCGGTTTCCGGCGCCGCCCGGGGCGGCCCCGTCGGCGTCGTCCTCGGCCCCGACCTCGGCGACATGGCCGGTCAGGGAGAGGAAGACGTCGTCCAGGGTCGGCCGGCGCAGGCCGATGTCGTCTATCTCGATGCCGCGGGCGTCGAGCTCGCGGATGACCTCGGCGAGCAGCTTGGCGCCGCCGGTGACGGGCACGGTGAGCTTGCGGGTGTGCTCCTCGACGGTGGTGCCGCCCTTGCCGAAGCCGCTCAGCACCTCGGCGGCGGTGGCCATGTGGCCGCGCTCGTGCACCACGACCTCGACGCGCTCGCCGCCGGTGCGGGCCTTGAGCTCGTCGGAGGTGCCGCGGGCGATCACCCGGCCGTGGTCGACGACCGCGATGTCGTGGGCGAGGTGGTCGGCCTCCTCCAGGTACTGCGTGGTCAGCAGGAGGGTGGTGCCGCCGGAGACCAGCTGTTTGATGACGTCCCACAGCTGCTGGCGGTTGCGGGGGTCGAGGCCGGTGGTCGGCTCGTCCATGAACATCACGGGCGGCGAGACGACCAGGGCCGCCGCCAGGTCGAGCCGGCGGCGCATGCCCCCGGAGTAGGTCTTGGCGGGCCGGTCGGCGGCGTCGGTGAGGTGGAACTGGTCGAGCAGCTCGGCGGCGCGGGCCTTCGCGGCCTTCGCCTTCATCTGGTACAGCTGTCCGACCATCTGGAGGTTCTCCCGGCCGGTCAGGTACTCGTCGACCGCGGCGAACTGGCCGGACAGTCCTATGGAGCGCCGGACGCGGTCGGGATGGCGCAGCACGTCGACGCCGGCGACGACCGCGCGGCCGCTGTCGGGCCGCAGGAGCGTCGTCAGGCAGCGGACCGTCGTCGTCTTGCCGGCGCCGTTGGGTCCCAGCAGGCCGAGGACCGTGCCTTCGGGGACGTCGAGGTCGACGCCGTCCAGTGCTCTTACGTCACCGAAGGTCTTGACCAGGCCTTCGGCATGAATGGCCCCTGGCATATGAGTCTCCACGTCGTCGGGGATTCTTCGGAAAGCGTAGATTCGACGGATTCGCTCCGCCCGATGGGTGACACGGGGAGCACCATAACGCGATGTATCGCGTCTCTCAACGGGATTCCCGAAGAAGGCCGGGCGCGCCGCGCGAGAGCCTCCGGCCGGCGCCGCCGCCGTCAGGCGATGACGGTGTACCCCGCCTCGCGCAACGCGTCGCCGACCTCGCCGCAGTGCACGGGCCCCTTCGTCTCCAAGTGCAGCTCCACCTCCGCCTCCGCGAGACCGAGTCGCGGGTCGGTCCGCACATGGCTCACGTCGAGGACGTTGGCGTCGACCGCCGACAGCACCCCCAGAAGTGTGGCGAGGGCGCCCGGCCGGTCGGTCAGCCGCAGCCGTACCGCCAGATAACGGCCCTGCGCCGCCATGCCGTGCCGCAGCACCCGCTGCATCAGCAGCGGATCGACGTTGCCGCCGGACAGCACCGCCACGACCGGCCCCTCGAAGGCGCCCGGATCGCTCAGCAGCGCCGCGACCGGGCTCGCCCCGGCCGGCTCCACGACCAGCTTCGCCCGCTCCAGGCACAGCAGCAGCGCCGTGGACAGCTCGTCCTCGCTGACCGTGCGCACCTCGTCCACCAGGCCGCCGACGATCGCGAACGGCACGTCGCCGGGCCGCCCCACCCGGATCCCGTCGGCCATCGTCGCCGGGTTCTCGATCGACACGGGGCGTCCGGCGGCCAGCGAGGGCGGATACGCCGCCGAACCCGCCGCCTGCACGCCGACGATCCGCACGTCCGGCCGCACCGCCTTCACCCCGACCGCGATGCCGGCCGCGAGCCCTCCGCCGCCGACGCCGACGACGATCGTCCGCACCTCCGGGCACTGCTCCAGGATCTCCAGCCCGACCGTGCCCTGCCCCGCGATGATGTCCGGGTGGTCGAAGGGATGGATGAACACCGCGCCCGTCTCGCGGGCGTACTCCTCGGCGGCGGCCAGCGTCTCGTCCACCACCTGCCCGTGCATCCGCACCTCGGCGCCGTAGTCGCGCGTCGCGCTGATCTTCGGCAGCGGGGCGCCCTTCGGCATGAACACCGTCGACCGCACGCCGAGCAGCGACGACGCCAGGGCCACGCCCTGCGCGTGGTTGCCGGCGCTCGCCGCGACCACCCCGGCCGCCCGCTGCTCCGGCAGCAGCCCGGCGATCCGCACATACGCCCCGCGCAGCTTGAACGACCCCGTCCGCTGGAGGTTCTCGCACTTGAGGTGCACCGGGGCGCCCACCACCCGGGTCAGATACCTGCTGCCCTCCATCGCGGTGACACGGGAGACGCCGGCGAGCATCTTCTGCGCGCCGCGCACGTCGTCCAGGGTGACCGGGGACAGAGGGGCGGCCTCGCGGTGGTTCATGACCCAAGTCTCGCAGCACGCACGCCCCGACGGCCTTCGCGACCAACCCGCGGGACGGGTTTGCGCAGCGCCGGTACGGCCCGGCGTCCGGCCGCGTACCCTGTCCCCCAACCAGCACCCAGCATGAAGTGAGCCTCCGGCCATGCCCACAACACCTGACATGTCGATGGACACGCCGACCGTCGGTGACACCGGTCTTCTCGACGCGCTGCAGCACGAGGTGGCGGTCTTCGCCCGCCGCGCCGAACAGACCCGGCTCGGCGGGGTCGGTCAGGTGCGCAACTCCATGGACCGTGCCGCGTACCTGCTGCTCAACCGGCTCGACAACGAAGGGCCGATGGGCGTCAAGGCGCTCGCCGCGAGCATGGGCATCGACTCCTCCACGGTCACCCGCCAGGTGGCGCCGCTCGTCGACACGGGACTCGTCAAGCGGACCTCGCACCCGGAGGACGGGCGCGCGGTGGTGCTCCAGCTGTCCCCGCGCGGGGCGTCGCGGCTGGAGGAAGTGCGCTCGTCCCGCCGCCGGCTGATGGCGGAGCTGACGCAGGACTGGGCGCCCGAGGAGCGGGAGGCGTTCTGCACACTGCTCACCCGCTTCAATCACGCCCTCTCCGCGCGCATGGCCGCCCACGGCGTCCCCGGCCCCGAGGCACAGTCCCCGTCCTGACCTGCCACGCCGCGCCGGCGGTCGGTCGAGGGGCGCGGTGGGCCGTGCGCGGCTCTTGACCGAAAGGCGACCCCTGGCCTCAGATGAGACCCGGCCCCGTGGTCGTACGCGGGTTCGGCCTTCAGGGGGAGGCAGGGTGGCGGTTCGACACGCGTCGCGGGAAGCCCGCCGGGCGCGGGAGTTCCGGGCGTTCGTCGCGGGCGCGGGCGGCCGGCTGCTGCACACGGCGACGCTGCTCACGGCCGAGGCGCCGGAGGACAACCCCCGTGCGCGGCGGCTGCTGACGACCGCCCTCGCCCAGACGTACGCCTGCTGGGACCGGCTGCGGGGCGAGGACCCGTACGTCCGCACCCGCGAGCACCTGGCCACCCGGTTCGCCCATCAGGCGTGGCACCGGTACGGCCCTCTGGGCCGGGCCCGTCCGCATCCCGGCAGCACGCTGGCGCATCTGACGCCGCGGGAGCGTCTGGTTCTGGTGCTCCGGCTGTTCGAGGGCGTCGCGCAGGAGCAGACGGCGGCACTGCTGGGTCTGCCCCCGGAGCACGTCGACACGCTGTGCGACCGGGCCATGGCGACGCTGCTGCACCCGCCGCGCGGCCCGGCGGCCACCAAGGGCGAGGGGAGAGCGGTGGGCGTCGTGAGCCGGGGCGCGCGATGAACCGGGCGGACCGGGAGGCGGCCGTGCACCGCATCATGGCGCAGACCCCGCCGCCGGTGCCGCCGGACCTGCACGCCGAGGCCGTGCGCCACGGCGAGCGGCTGCTGCGGCGCCGAAGGCTGGCCCGCCGGACGGGATGGCTGCTGCTGTTGGCCGCGGCCGTGGCGTTCACGGTGTGGGCGCTCGCCGTGGAGCCCTGGGCGGAGCCGCCGTCACGGACGACTCCGCCACCGCTCACGGACCGCTGAGCCGGGTCCCTCCAGGGCTTCTCAGCCGAGCGCCTGCTGGAGGTCCGCCAGCAGGTCGTCCACGTTCTCGATGCCCACGGACAGGCGTACGAGGTCGCCGGGGACCTCCAGGGCCGAACCGGCCGCGGAGGCGTGCGTCATCCGGCCGGGGTGCTCGATCAGCGACTCGACGCCGCCGAGGGACTCGCCGAGGGTGAACACCTTCGCGCGGTTGCAGACCTCGACGGCCGCCTCCTCGCCGCCCTCGACGCGGAAGGAGACCATCCCGCCGAAGGCCCGCATCTGCTTGGCGGCGACCTCGTGACCGGGGTGGTCGGGAAGGCCGGGGTAGAGAACCCGCGTCACGCGCGCGTGCCGGGTGAGCATCTCGGCGATCCGGCCGGCGTTCTCGCTGTGCCGGTCCATGCGCACGGCGAGCGTCTTGGCGCCGCGCAGCACCAGCCAGGAGTCGAAGGGACCGGCGACCGCGCCCATGGCGTTCTGGTGGTAGGCCAGCTCCTCGCCGAGTGCCTCGTCGGCGACGACCAGCGCACCGCCGACGACGTCGGAGTGCCCGCCCATGTACTTGGTGAGCGAGTGGACCACGACGTCCGCGCCGAGCGACAGGGGCTGCTGGAGGTACGGCGTGGCGAAGGTGTTGTCGACGACGAGCCGGGCGCCCGCGTCCCGGGCGACCTGGGCGACGGCGGCGATGTCGGTGATGCCGAGCAGCGGGTTGGAGGGGGTCTCCACCCACACGGCCTTGGTCTTCGGGGTGACGGCCGCCCGTACGGCGGCGGGGTCCGAGGTGTCGGCGACCGACCACTCCACGCCCCAGCGGGCGACGACCTTCGCGAACAGGCGGAAGGTGCCGCCGTAGGCGTCGTTGGGGATGACGACGTGGTCGCCGGGGCTGAGCAGCGCGCGCAACAGGCAGTCCTCGGCCGCCAGTCCGGACGCGAACGCGAGGCCGCGGCGGCCGCCCTCGAGGGCGGCGAGGTTCTCCTCCAGGGCGGTCCTGGTCGGGTTGGCGCTACGGCTGTACTCGTAGCCGCCGCGCAGGCCGCCCACCCCGTCCTGCTTGTAGGTGGACACCTGGTAGATCGGCGGTACGACCGCGCCGGTCAGGGGGTCGGCCGTGTTGCCCGCGTGGATGGCGAGCGTTTCGAAGTGCTCACTGATGTGCCTGTCGCTCATGGGAACCGAGCGTAGTGCGCCCACGACGGGAGTGACGGACGGGACGACAGCGGGCCGCCGCCTTCGGCGCGTCCGGGGCTCCTCCGGCCCGGTCGGGTCGGGTCGGTCCTCTCGGGCCTCCCGCTCCTCTCGGTCCGCTCAGTCCGCTCAGTCCGCTCGGTCTTCTCAGTCCGCTCGTCTTCCCAGTCCGCTCGGTCGTCTCGGTCCTGGGAGTTGTCCACAGGTCGCGGGACGGGTTGGCCAATTGTCGGCGGCGTCTGGAACGCTGGAGGCATGGAGATTCTCTGGGTCGTGTTCGCCCTGCTCATGATCGGCTTCGTGCTGGGTCCCGTCGTCATGCGCAGGCGCGGCGCGGTCGGGCTGGTCCACCCCGGCCACCCGGACGCCGCCGACCCGGCGAACTACGGCTTCGTGCTCCAGGAGGAGCTGGACGTCCGGATGCCCGGCCCCGATCGGGACCTGGAGGACGTGCTGGACCTGGTGCAGCGCACCCAGGACCATCGGGCCGCCGCCCAGCTGCTGGCCGGCACGGACGCGGCGGGCGAGGTGCGCTGGCAGCGGGTGCAGGCCTTCGCGGGCGCGGCCTCGCTGGAGCTGCTCCAGCGGCCGGGCGGCGCCGACGGGACGCCGGGCGGGCAGTGGCTGCGGGTGTGGCGCGCCGAGGCGCCCAAGGACGCGGGCGGCGCGGCGGTGCACGCGGAGTTCCTGGTGCAGCAGGCGTGGCGGACGGCGACGCCGGGGACGGACGAGTTCCGGATCATCATGGAGGAGGCGAAGGCGGCGTGCGGCGAGGCGGCTCTGCTGGCGCCCGGCGACCCGGTGCCGTACATCGTCGAGCTGTCGGTGGCGCGCGGGCTCGCGTATCCGCGCGCGGAGTTCGAGCAGCTGTGGCTGAAGATCCTCGACCGGGCGCCGCACCACATGGGCGCGCATCTGGCCGCGCTGCACTACTGGTGCGAGAAGTGGCACGGATCGCGGGAGCTGGCGACCCAGTTCGCGGAGGCCGCGGCGGCCCGCGCGCCGCAGGGTTCGCTGCTGGCGGCGATGCCGCTGTTCGCGGTCTTCGAGCACCTGCCCGAGGTGAACCTGGTCCGCGGCTTCTACCAGAGCGAGGTCGTGACGAAGGCGATCCACGGCGCGCTGCACGCGGTGCACTCGGCCCGGCCCGACGACCCGATGCTGGCGCACGTCCGCCATCTGCTGGTGTTCTTCCTGGTCCGGGCCGAGCGCTGGGCGGAGGCCATGCACCAGCTGATACACATCGACGGCCATGTCGGCGCCCTGCCGTGGACGCTGTCCCCGGACCCGGCGGCGGAGTTCGCGGTCTACCGGGCGCTGGCGGTCGCGGGGTACGAGGCCAACGGCGGCAGCCCGGCGAGCCTGCCGCACTGACGCCGGAATGCGCCGCGGCCGGGGGGCGTTCTCCCTGTGCCGCCCGAGACGAAGGAGCCCACACCATGCTGTTCGGCCGTACGCCCACCCTTGTCACCCCGGAGCAGGCGCTGCCGGGCCGCCCCGAGCCGGCCTTCACCGTCCCCGACCGCCACACGGTCCTCGGCAACCCGCTGCTCGGCCCCTACCCGGAGGGCCTGGAGACGGCCGACTTCGGCCTGGGCTGTTTCTGGGGCGCCGAGCGCAAGTTCTGGCAGCTCCCGGCCGGGGTGTGGACGACGCTCGTCGGCTACCAGGGCGGCCACACCGAGCACCCCACGTACGAGGAGGTCTGCTCGGGCCTGACCGGCCACACGGAGGTCGTCCGCGTGGTGTACGACCCCGAGGTGATCTCGTACGACCGCCTCCTGAAGACGTTGTGGGAGTCCCACGACCCCACCCAGGGCTTCCGCCAGGGCAACGACGTGGGCACCCAGTACCGCTCGGCGGTCTACACCCACACCCCCGCCCAGGCCGCGGCTGCGGAGGCGTCCCGCGCGTCCTACCAGCAGGTCCTGACGTCCTCGGGCTACGGCACGATCACCACGGAGATCCTCCCGGCGGCGGACCGGCCCTTCTACCCGGCCGAGGGGTACCACCAGCAGTACCTGGACAAGAACCCGGCGGGATACTGCGGGATCGGCGGCACGGGCGTGTCCTGCCCGATCGGGGTCGCGCCGGCCCAGTGAGCCGCGCGCCGTGTGCCGCGTGCCCGTGTGCCGCGTCCGGTGAGCCGCATCCGGTGAGCAACGCCCGGTACGCCGCGGGCCCGCCGGAGGAAGGGGTTCCGGCGGGCCCGCGTGCGGGGCGGTGCGTCAGATCGTGGCGGTGTCGATGACGAAGCGGTAGCGGACGTCGCTCGCCAGGACCCGCTCGTACGCCTCGTTGATCCGGTCGGCGCCGATGACCTCGATCTCCGCGCCGAAGCCGTGCTCCGCGCAGAAGTCGAGCATCTCCTGGGTCTCGGCGATGCCGCCGATGCTGGAGCCGGCCAGGGTCTTGCGGCCGCCGATGACCGAGAAGAGGTTGAGGGAGATCGGCTCCTCGGGGGCGCCGACGTTGACCAGGGCGCCGTCCGTCTTCAGCAGGGACAGGTACGCGCCGAAGTCCAGCGGGGCGGAGACCGTCGAGACGATCAGGTCGAAGGTGCCCGCCAGCTGCTCGAAGGTGGCCGGGTCGCTGGTGGCGTAGTAGTGGTCGGCGCCCAGCTTGAGGCCGTCCTCCTTCTTGCGCAGGGACTGCGAGAGCACCGTCACCTCGGCGCCCAGCGCGTGCGCAATCTTGACGCCCATGTGGCCGAGGCCGCCCATGCCGACGATGGCGACCTTCTTGCCGGGGCCGGCGTTCCAGTGCTTCAGCGGCGAGTACAGGGTGATGCCGGCGCACAGCAGCGGCGCGGCCTCGTCGAGGGCGATGCCCTCGGGGATGCGGACGACGTAGTTCTCGTCGACGACGATCTTCTGCGAGTAGCCGCCGTGGGTGGGCTCGCCGTCGCGGCCGATGCCGTTGTAGGTCATGACGGCGCCGTTCAGGCAGTACTGCTCCAGGCCCGCCGTGCAGTTCTCGCACTCGCGGCAGGAGTCGACCATGCAGCCGACGCCGACGCGGTCGCCGACGGAGAACCGGGTGACGCCGGGGCCGACCTCGGAGACGACACCGGCGATCTCGTGGCCGGGGACCATCGGGAAGATGGCCTCGCCCCAGCCCTCGCGGGCCTGGTGGATGTCGGAGTGGCAGATTCCGGCGTACTTGATGTCGATCAGTACGTCGTGCTCGCCGACCGCCCGTCGCTCGATGAGGGTGCGCTCCAGCGGAGCCTTCGCGGCGGGGGCGGCGTATGCGGCGACTGTGGTCATGCCGGGACTTCTCCTAGGGGTGTGGACGGCGCCCGGCTGTTTTCGGCCGGGCACGGCGTCCAGCCTGCCCGAGAATCGCGGCTTCACCCAGACCACGGGTCTGCGTACGTCCCCGGTGCCTACCACTGGCGGGGTCAGTCTCGTGTGCGTACGACCGTGAATACTGGAAGGCATGGACGAACAGCACGATGACGCCGGCGGCGCCGGGACCGGCGCGGGTCTGGACCGGCGCGCCGAGCTGAGCGAGTTCCTGCGCACCCGGCGGGCGCGGCTGCGACCGCAGGACGTGGGGCTGCCGGAGTTCGGGCGGCGCCGCAGGGTGCCGGGGCTGCGCCGGGAGGAGCTGGCGCAGCTGGCCGGGGTGTCGGTGGCGTACTACACGCGCCTGGAGCAGGGCAATGGCCGGAACGTGTCGGCGGAGGTGCTGGACGCGATCGCGCGGGCGCTGCGGCTGACCGACGCGGAGCACGCGCATCTGACGCATCTGGCGAAGCCGAAGCAGCACAAGAAGAAGCCGGGCGGGCGCGCGCAGCAGGTGCGGCCGGCGCTGCGGCAGCTGCTGGACTCGCTGGACGGGGTTCCCGCGTACATCGTGGGCCGGCGCTCGGACATCCTGGCGTGGAACCGGATGGCGGCGGCGCTGTTCGGGGACTGGGCCGGGATGCCGGAGCGGGAGCGGAACTGGGCGCGGCTGGTGTTCCTGCGGCCGGAGTACCGGGATCTGTACGTCGAGTGGGAGCAGAAGGCGATCGACATCGTGTGCCTGCTGCGGATGGACGCCGGCTGCTATCCGGACGATCCCCGGCTGTCGGCGCTGGTGGGCGAGCTGTCGGTGAAGAGCGAGGAGTTCCGGCGGCTGTGGGCGACCCATGACGTCAAGGAGAAGAGTCACGGGACGAAGCATCTGCGGCATCCGCTGGTGGGCGAGCTGGCGCTGCGCTACGAGTCGTTCCGGCTGGCGGACGACGCCGAGCAGTCGCTGGTGATCTACCACGCCGAGCCGGGCTCCGCGGGCGCGGAGGCGCTGCGGCTGCTGGCGAGCTGGGGCGCGGACGCCACCCGGGCGGGGGACGCGAGCACGCTGCCGCCGGCGTGAAGAACAGGAAGGGGTGGTGCGCCGGCTGCGGCGCACCACCCCCGTCCTGCCGGGTGCGTTACTTGACGCTCACTTGCCGTAGTACGCGTTGTAGATCGTCAGGGCGGACAGGTTGCCCTTCTTGTCGACGATCTTGGCGCGGTAGGAGATCGCCTTGCCCTTGGCGGGGTTCTTGACGGTCACCTTGCCGTTCTTGACGGTCAGCTTCTTCCAGGTCTTGCCGTCGTACGACGCCCAGACGGACAGCGACTTGAGGTTGCCGCCGGCCGCCGCGCCCTGGACGGCGAGCGGGACCGTGGCCGTGCGGCCTGCGGTGACGCGGCTGTCCAGGGTGGTGTTGGCCTTGAAGCGGACCGACGAGACGGGCAGCTGGGCGAAGTCGCCGGAGGGCTTCTTCGACCGGAACGTCCACTGCGCGTCGATCCGGCTGGACGCCTGCGCGACCCGGGAGGACCGCTTGACCGAGGTGGTCAGCTTGTACTGGGCGTCGGCAGAGGGGACCTTGAAGCTCTGCTCGCCGAGCAGCGGGTCGTCGTGGGCGCCGACCTTGACGCCGTTGCGGTACAGGGTGGTGTTCACCGAGGTGAACAGGGACACGCCGAAGTGCCCCGAGCTGTCCGCGAACAACGGGATGATGCCGGAGATCTCGTTGCCCTCGCGGAAGACGCCGTAGTCGGCGTTGAGGTGCGGGCCGAAGACCGCCTTGTTCCAGTGGTTCGTGTACGACCTGCCGCCCTGGTAGGTGCGGAAGTGGTTGAACGTGTAGTACGCCTCCGGGATGGGCCGCCCGTCGGCGTCCCTGCCGCCGTACTGCTCGAAGTCGAACACCCACTGCGCCCGGTCGCCGGTGGAGACGTACACGGTGCGCGCGCCGGGCAGCTTCTGCTCGCTCGTGCTGCCGATGAAGACGTCCCCGGGGAACAGGGCCCAGGGGGTGAAGCCACCGGTCTTGCCGGGCGCGGGGGCGCCGAGGTTGTTCTTGACGGTGGCCAGCTCGCTCTTCTTGAAGTGGCGGACCTTGTCGCCCTTGAGCTTCGTCACCTTGGTGCTGGTGGCCACGCTGTACTCGGCCTTGGAGCCCTTGGTCCACTGGCCGCCCCAGGTCTGGGTCAGGCCGGTGACCTCGGGGCCGACGTGGGCGACGCGCAGGTCGGCGAAGGTGCCGAGGCCGAGACCGATGCCCATGCCGGCCGGGTCGTACAGGTAACTGATCGACGCGGAGTACGGCTTGGCGGCCGTGTCGGGCACGGTGATGTCCGCCGCCTTGGTCGTGCGGGCGTCGAGGGTGACCGTGGTGTCCTTCGTGACGTTCAGCTTGGGCGCGACCAGCCAGTCGACGCCGCCCTCGAACTCCTCGAAGTCCTTCACGATCCAGGTGTCCAGCAGGTACGTGCCCTTCGGCAGGCGCAGGGTGGGCGCGCCGGACGCGGTGGCGGGCACGGAGTAGGAGCGGCCCTCGGCGAGGCCGGAGTGGCCGATCAGGTCGGTGAGGTAGTCGGCGCTCGGCTGCCCGTCACGGCCGATGTGCTTGACGGTGACGTCGTACGACTCCACCTCGCGCTGCACCGCGGCGGCCGTGCGGACGGTCTGGCCGCCGCCCTTCGCGGTCACGTACGCGGAGTAGGCGCCGTCGGCCGTGCCGCCCAGCCGGGTGTCGGCGGTGACGTCGACGGAGGCGCTGCCGCCCGCCGGGACCGTCACCTCGGTCGCGCCGAGGGTGAAGAAGCCGGCCGGGGCGGGCCGGCCGTCGGGGCCGGTGGCGGTGGCGGACAGGGTCAGCTCGACGTCCTGCGTGCCCAGGTTGCGGTACGTCAGTTGCTTGGTGACCGGGGTGTCGTCGCTGTGCGGCCACTCCTGCACGCCGAAGCTGACGGACACCGGGTCGGCGATGACGGTCTGGCCGATGGCCTTGCCGACCTGGACGCGGCCCGCGCCCTGCTCGAACGGCGTGTGGGCGCCGCCCTTGGCGGAGCCGGCCAGCGCGCCCTTGATCTCGGCGTAGGTCCACTCCGGGTGCTGCTGCTTGAGCAGGGCCGCGGCGCCCGCGACGTGCGGGGTGGCCATGGAGGTGCCGGAGATGGTGACGTAGCCGGCCGGCTTCTCGCCCTCCTCCTGGGCGATGACGCTGCCCTTGGCGGAGGCGGCGGTGATGTCGACGCCGGGTGCGGTGACGTCCGGCTTGATCGCGCCGTCGCCGAGGCGGGGGCCGGTGCTGGAGAAGCCCGCCAGCGCGTCCTTGCCGTCGACGGCGCCGACGGTGAGGGCGGAGTTCGCGGAGCCGGGCGAACCGACCGTCTCGGGGCCGGAGTTGCCGGCCGCGACGGCGAAGAGGATGCCCTTGTCGGCGGAGAGCCGGTCGACGGCCGCCTCCAGCGGGTCGGTGTCCGGGGTGTCCTGGCCGCCGAGGCTGAGGTTGACGACGTCGGCGCCCTGTTCGGCGGCCCACTCGATGCCGGCGAGGATGCCGGAGTCGTCGCCGTAGCCGTTGTCGTCGAGGACCTTGCCGTTGAGGATGTCGGCGCCGGGCGCCACGCCCTTGTACGTGCCGCCGGACTTCGCGCCGGTGCCGGCCGCGATCGACGCGACGTGCGTGCCGTGCCCGAACCTGTCGTGGGCGTCGGCGGCGGTGCTGAAGTTCTTCGACGCGGTCACCTGGCCCTTGAGGTCCGGGTGGGTGGCGTCGACGCCGGTGTCGAGGACGGCGATCTTGACGCCCGTGCCGTCGTAGCCGGCCTCCCACGCCTTGGGGGCGCCGATCTGTCCGACGGAGGTGTCGAGGGTGGCCCGGCGGACGCCGTCGAGCCAGACGTGCGCGATGCCGGAGGCCGTGCGGTCGCCGTCGGTGAGGGCGTCCCACAGTTCGTCGGCGTCCTGCTGCCGGGTCTGCACGGCGTCCGCGTTGAGGGTCTCCAGGCTCTGCCGGAGGGCGCCCGCGTCACGGACCTCGGCCTTCGCGGCCCGGGCGGCGCCCTGGTAGCCGACGATGACCTTCAGGCCGTCGCGCTGCGAGGCGCGGCTCGCCGCCTTGTTCAGCTCGGTGACGTCGAAGAGCCGGCGGTCCAGTGTGCCGGCGGCGATCAGCCGGGCCGCGTCGGCGGGTATGACCAGGGTGTGCCCCTGATACGTGCGGATCTGCACGGGTATGTGCGCGCGCCCCTCGCCCCGCTGGAGGCCGACGACCCGTCCGTCGGCGTCCACGGTGACGCGGTCGCCGGTGATCAGGGTGATGCGGTGGTGCGCCGCGGGGCTCGCGGCGCCGGCGCGCGGTTCGCGCTGCTCGGGTTCCGCCGACGCCGGGCTGGTCAGGCCCGCGGCGAGGGCGACGGCGGCGGCCGTGGCAACGGTGGCCGCGCCGGCCTTTTTCAGTTGTCTGCGCAAAACTCCCCCTGGAATTGAGGTACCGGGCGAATTCCCCGTTCGCCCGGCCGGGGGGCCTCGCGCACGCGCGTGCGTGCACCCCCCGGAAGCTCGAAGTATGCCGGGGGGTGATCAACCTCCTCAAGGTCACGATCGGCCATAAATGACCATTTCGGACCGGTCTGTTACGTGGCGGCGTTCTCCCTGACCGTGATAGAGCCCTTCCTGATCGTCGCCACCCTCGGGGCCTTGCGGGCGATGACGGAGTCGTGGGTGACCATGACGAACGTCAGCCCCAGCTCCGTCCACATCCGCTCCAGGACGTCCATGATCTCGTCGCGCATGGACTCGTCGAGGTTTCCGGTGGGTTCGTCGGCGAGGAGCACCTTGGGCCGCTTCACCAGCGCGCGGGCGATGGCGACGCGCTGCTGCTGGCCGCCGGACATCTCGCCCGGCAGATGCCCGAGCCGCTCCCCGAGACCGACCGACTCCAGCGCCTCGGCGGCTCGTTCGCGCCGCTCCCGCGTCTTCACGCCGAGCGGTACGAGGGCCGTCTCGACGTTCTCCTGCGCGGTCAGCGTCGGGATCAGGTTGAAGGACTGGAAGACGAAGCCGATGGTCTCGCTGCGCACGCGGGTCAGCCGCGCCTCGGACAGCCCCGCGAGGTCGACGCCGTCGAGCACGACCTCACCGGAGGTGGGCCGGTCGAGCCCGCCGAGCATCTGCAGCAGCGTGGACTTGCCGCCGCCGGTGGGTCCCTGGATGACCAGCCGGTCGCCGTCGGCGATGGTCAGGTCGACGCCGGCGAGCGCGTCGACGCTCTCCTTGCCGCGGGTGTAGCGCTTGGTGACGCTTCTGAGTTCGTACATGGGGTCAGCTCCTGGGGTGAATCGGCAGGTTGGCGGGTGTGTCGGGGTGCTGGGCCGGGAGGGGCCGGGTGGGACCGGACGGCACCGGGACGCCGACGCGGGCAGCAGCTGCGGCAAGCGGCAGGCACCCGGGCACCGGGCACCAGGCACCAGGCACCAGGCAGCGCCTACTCCACCCGCCGCAGCGCGTCCGCCGGGCGCAGTCGGGAGGCCCGCCAGCCGCCGAACGCGCCGGCGACCAGGCCGCCGGCCACGGCGAGGCCGACCGCGAGGGCGACGGTGGTGAGGCCGACCGGGGCGGTCAGGGCGACGTCGAGGGTGCGCGAGGCCGCCTCGCGGGCGGGGCCGCCGATGCCCGGTCCACCGCCGCCGGGACCCGCGCCGGACGCCGCCCCGAGTTCGGCCTGCAGCGTGGGGCTCGCCGCGGTGACGGCGTACGCGCCCGCCAGGCCCAGCGCGATGCCGAGGACGCCGCCGACCAGCCCGTTGACCACGGCCTCGCCGACGACCTGCCGGGTCACCCGGCCCGAGCGCCAGCCCAGCGCCTTCAGCGTGCCGAACTCGCGCACGCGCCGGGACACGGCGGAGGACGTGAGCAGTCCCGCGACCAGGAAGGCCGCGACGAGGACGACGAGGGACAGCCACCTGCCGACGCCGGCCGCGAGGTCGGACGCGGTGGACAGGGAGCCGGAGACGGTGTCGGCGAGGTCGGCGGAGGTCGTCACGGTGGTACCGGAGACGTTCTTCCGGATGGCCGACTTGACCGCGTCGATCCGCTGGGAGTCGGTGGCCTTGACGTAGATCGTGGTGACCTCGTCCGCCGCGTCGGCGAGGGTCTGCGCCTGCTTCAGCGGGATGTAGAGATTGGCCGCCGCGTCGCCGCTGTCGGCGGTGGCGATGCCGACGATCTCGTACTTCGTGCCCTTGACGGTGACCGTGGACCCGGTTTCGAGGTTCTTCTCCTTGGCGTAGGCCGAGTCGGCGACGACGACCTTCGCGTCGGCGTCGGCGGTGGTGAACGCCCGCCCGCTGGTGATCTTCGAGGAGGTCAGCGGGCCCAGTTCCGGCCGGGTGACGTCCGTGCCGAACAGGGAGTAGCTGTCGACGTCGAAGTCGGCGCCGCCGCCCTCGACCCGCCCCTGCGGCTGCACCTGGTCGGTGGGCCCGCCGCCCTCACCGCCGTCCTGGCCGGGCGCCTGCCGCAACTGGCCGCGGGTGAACTGCCCGCTGACCTTGACGACCTGGAGGCTCAGCCCGCCGACCGCGGCCGAGACGCCCTCCTGGCGGGCGACCTTGCCGACGGTCGAGGCGCTCAGGGTCTGGAAGCCCTGCACCATCACGCGGTCGCTGCTCTGCTCCTCCTCCAAGTCGCCGTCCTGCGCGTCGAACCGGAACCTCTGCCGCTCGGCCCCGGCGTCGTCCTGCGCGGCGGCCTTGGTGACGGTCATGTCGGTGCCGAGGCCGTACAGCGACTGGAGGACCTTGTCCTGCGCCCTGCCCATGCCGGAGGACACGGAGGTGACCACGATGACCAGGGCGATGCCCAGCGCGAGACCGGAGGCGACGACGAGCGCCGCCCTTCTGCGGCGGCGCAGTTCGCGCCTCAGATAGGTGAAGAACATGCGCCGCAAGCTAGGTACGGCGCGTGATGAAGCGGTAAGCCCGCCATAAGAGGGGGATGAGAAGCCCGGCGTCCGTCCCGGGAGCGCCGGGACCCCCTACGCGAACACCGGTGCCGCCTGCGAGAGGCGGCACCGGTGCGACGAAGAGGGGAAGGTGAGGAGCCGTCAGACGGCGGAGCCCGCCTTCCACTGCTCCCAGCTCATGTTCCAGCCGTTGAGGCCGTTGTCCGGCGCGACGGTCTTGTCGCCGGTGTTCTGCACGATCAGGACGTCACCGATGATCGAGTTGTCGTAGAACCAGGCGCCCTCGGTCTTCGGGTCGTTGGCGCCCTTGGTGTCGTTCAGACCGATGCAGCCGTGGCTGGTGTTGACGTTGCCGAAGATGGAGTCGGCGCCCCAGTAGTTGCCGTGCACGAAGGTGCCGGAGGTGGTCAGGCGCATGGCGTGCGGCACGTCCTTGATGTCGTACTCGCCCTGGCCGTCGTCGTCGGTGAAGCCGACGGTCGCGCCGTTCATCCGGGTCTCCTTGAACTTCTCGGAGATCACCATCTGGCCTTCGTACGTCTTGTTCTCGGGCGAGCCGGCCGAGATCGGGATGGTCTTGACGACCTTGCCGTCCTGCGTGACCTTCATCTGCTTGGTCTTCGCGTCGACGTAGGTGACCTGGTTGCGGCCGATGGTGAAGGAGACCGACTTCTGCTGGACGCCGTAGACGCCCTCGGCGCCCTCGACGCCGTCGAGCGCCAGCTTCAGCGTGACGGTGGCGCCCTCCTGCCAGTACTCCTCGGGGCGGCAGTCCATGCGGTTGGCGTTGAACCAGTGGCAGGCGACTTCCTGGCCGCTGGTGGTGGTGACCGTGATGCCCTTCTGGACGGCCGCCTTGTTGGTGATCGCCTTGTCGAAGTTGATCGACACGGGCATGCCGACGCCGACGGTGGTGCCGTCGTCCGGGGTGAAGGTGCCGATGAAGCTGTTGTCCGGGGAGACCGTGGTGAAGGAGGCGTTCTCGTGCGCCTTGCGGCCCTCGGAGTCCTCGGCCGTCACCGCGAGCTTGTAGGTGGTGGAGCGCTCCAGCTGGGCGCTCGGCTTCCAGCTCGTCCCGTCCGCGGATATCTCGCCCTCGACGGCCGTGCCGTCGGTGGTGGTCATCTTGACGCTGGTGAGCGTGCCCTTGCTCACCATGACGCTCGCGGAGTTGTTGATCGAGGCGTTGGAGGAGCCGTCCTTCGGCGTGATCTTGATCTGGGCCTCGGAGGTCTTCTTCGCCGCGGCCTCGTCGACCTGGGCCTGCGAACTCTCGTTGCCGGCGTCGTCGGCGGCCGAGGCGTCCTCGCCGCTCGAGCATCCCGTGAGCACCAGTACACCGCCGAGCAGTGCGGACGCGACCGTCAGGCCCCTGCGCCGCTTACTGTCCGTCATCACACGCTTCTCCATCGTTGCCGATTCCCCAATACCCCGAGAGTCCCCGTCGAGGACTCAAGGAGGTCCCCTCAACGAGCTTCAACGCTACGACCGGTTCGTCCCGTTCCCCATTCCCTGTTCCTGTGGGGCACACCACGTCCGCCGGCAGAGCGGGCGCGGTGCGGGTGGTCGGTCCGTGCGCCGTGTGAGACGAGGAAACCCCGGGTGGCGGTTGCCGCCCGGGGCCGGGAATTCCCCAGGACGGTCAGCCGGTGCGCGTCGTGCCGCCCGCGTCGCTCCCGCCGTCCTCGTCGTCCACGCCGTAGTCGTCGTACCCGTCCTCCCCATCATCCCCGTCGACGTCCCACTCGGGCGAATCCGGGTCGTAGTCCACCGGCTCGCTGCTCCACGAGGCCTGCTGGAGTTCGATCCCGGGCACCTCGCTGACCAGGTCGAACGGGTCCACGAGATAGGCCAGGGCCTCCGCGGTGTCTTCCGTCACAGCGTTCTCGGCGTGGACCCGCTCGGCGGCCGGCATGTCGGTGTCGGCCGCGATCCGCCGCAGCGCCGCCTTGGTCAGGGCGTCGCCGTCCTCCACTTCGAGGACGAGTTCCACGCGAACGCGAACAAAACGTGATGTCTCTGGAGTGCTCATGCCCGGAGCGTACGGCCCTTCCCTCCGGTGACTTTCCCGCGACCCGCGCCTTTCACTAGCATCGTCCGCACGGCCAATTCGCCAGCATCACAAGGGGATCGATATTCCGTGTCATCCGCTCGCCGTCCGCTGCTGACCGCCACCGTCGCGGGCACCCTGCTGGGCGCCCTGTGGTTCGTCCCGTCCGCCAAGGCGACGGTGGAGGACCCGGCGAGAGAGCGGCTGCCCGCGACGGTCTCGACGACGCAGGCGAGGGCCGTCACGGCCGCGGCCGCGGACACCGCGACCGGCCCGCGGCTCGCGGACACCGGCAGTTTCGACAGCACTCCGTACGTCGTCGGCGGCACCTTCTGCCTGGCAATGGGCGCCGGATTCGTGGTGTATTCGGTGCGCCGCGAACGTCTTGGGTTCTGATGACCGGTTGACTGCCCCGGCTTGACTGGCCGTTGACCCGAACCGCATAGTCCGCCCATGAAGAGATCATCGAGGGCGCGGCTGTGCGCCACGGCCGCCGTGGGCGCTCTGTCGCTCGTCCTCATCACGGGTTGCTCGGAGAGCGGGTCCAAGGACGACTCCAAGTCCTCCGAGTCCTCCGGTACGGGAGAGTCGGCCGCCGCGAAGGCGTACACCGCGGCCGAGTTGAAGAAGCTGATCGTCGCCCAGGGCGATGTGGACGGATACAAGTTCGGCGCGGTCGACGAGTCGGAGTTCCCGTCGGACAAGAGCGCCATCACGGGCGAGGACAAGTGCAAGCCACTGGTCTACGTGATGAGCGGCGTCGCCCCGGGCGACGCCGCGGCGGAGACCAACACCATGGCCACCGCGGAGAAGTCGCCCACCGACACCGCCTCCAAGTCCCTGGAGGACCTGACGTCGGGCGAGGCGGAGGACGCGCTCGCCGAGTCGATGAACGTGGACGTCACCATCGTGACGCTGTCCTCGTACGACGGCGGCGGTGCCGAGGAGACGATGAAGTCCGTCTCCGACGCGATCGCGGCCTGCGCGGGCGGCTTCACGGCCGGATCGGGCGGCGAGGAGCAGAAGTTCACCAAGGTCGGCGAGGAGCAGGCCTCGGGGACCGGCGACGAGTCGGTGGCGTTCTCGGTGACCGGTGAGATGGAGGACACCGGCGGCCAGACGGCCACGCTGCAGGGCGAGGTCGTGCGGCACGGCAGCACGATCGCCTCGTACTACACCCTGAACATCGGCGCGATGCTGACCGGTGCGGAGTACGACATCCCGGCGGCGCTGATCGACGCCCAGGCGGGCAAGCTGAAGTGACGCTTCGTCGGGGCCCCGCCGGTTGTCCGGCGGGGCCCCGACGCATGTCGGCCTCCGGCCGTGGTCCCGACGCATGTCGGCGCGTCGGACGTAGGAATCGGAAGGTCGGCGCGACGGTCCCCGGCGGCCGTCGGCGCGTCAGCGCAGCGGCCCGGTGACCGTCTCCACGGCCGCGAGCAGCCGGCCGTCGCGGACGAAGGCCTCGGCCGCCGCGAGGTCGGGGGCGAGGAAGCGGTCCGGTCCGGGACCGGCGACCCCGGCCGCTCGGGCGGCGGCGAGGACGGCGCGGGTGGCAGGCGCGGGGGTGAGGCCCTCGCGCAGTTCGACGGCGCGGGCGGCGGCGTACAGCTCGATCGCGAGGACGCGGGCGAGGTTGCCGACGGCGGTGCGCAGCTTGCGCGCGGCCGACCAGCCCATGGAGACGTGGTCCTCCTGCATCGCGGACGACGGGATGGAGTCCGCGGAGGCCGGTACGGCGAGCCGCTTCAGCTCGCCGACGAGCGCCGCCTGGGTGTACTGGGCGATCATCAGCCCGGAGTCGACGCCGGCGTCGTCGGCGAGGAACGGCGGCAGGCCGTGGCTGCGGTTCTTGTCCAGCAGCCGGTCGGTGCGGCGCTCGGCGATGGACGCGAGGTCGGCGGCGGCGATGGCGAGGAAGTCCAGGACGTAGGCGACCGGAGCGCCGTGGAAGTTGCCGTTGGACTCGACCCGTCCGTCGGGGAGGACGACGGGGTTGTCGACGGCGGCGGCGAGTTCGCGCTCGGCGACCAGGCGGGCGTGCGCGAGGGTGTCGCGCCCGGCGCCGGCGACCTGGGGGGCGCAGCGCACGGAGTAGGCGTCCTGCACGCGGGGGGCGTCGTCCTGGTGGTGGCCGGTGAGGCCGGAGCCCTGGAGCACCGCGAGCATGTTGGCGGCGGAGTCGGCCTGGCCGGGGTGCGGGCGGATGGCGTGCAGCTCGGGGGCGAGGACCTTCTCGGTGCCGAGCAGCGCCTCCAGGCTGAGGGCGGCGGTGACGTCGGCGGACTTGTAGAGGGTGTCCAGGTCGGCGAGGGCCATGAGCAGCATGCCGAGCATGCCGTCGGTGCCGTTGAGCAGGGCGAGGCCCTCCTTCTCACGCAGCTCGACGGGTTCGACGCCGTGCTCGGCGAGGAGTTCGGCGGCGGGGCGCACGGTGCCGTCGGGACCCTCGGCGTCGCCCTCGCCCATGAGGGTGAGCGCGCAGTGGGACAGCGGGGCCAGGTCGCCGGAGCAGCCGAGGGAGCCGTACTCGTGCACGACCGGGGTGATGCCGGCGTTCAGCACGTCGGCCATGGTCTGCGCGACCTCGGGGCGGACGCCGGTGCGCCCCGAGCAGACGGTCTTCAGCCGCAGGAACATCAGGGCCCGTACGACCTCCCGCTCGACGCGCGGTCCCATGCCGGCGGCGTGCGAGCGGACGATGTTGCGCTGGAGCCGGGTCCGCAGCTCCGGGCCGATGTGCCGGGTCGCCAGGGCGCCGAAGCCGGTGGAGACGCCGTAGACGGGGTCGGGCTTGGCCGCCAGCGCGTCGACGATCCCGCGCGCCGCGGCGAGGGCGGACACCGCCTCGCCGGCGAGTTCGACACGGGCGCCGGCACGGGCCACGGCGAGGACGTCGGACGGGGTGACTCCGGACGTTCCCACCACCACAGTGTGCATATCCATATTCAGGAGCGTACGCAGTGAATCCCGCGCTGTCACGACCGGGTGCAGGAACCGCCCCTTACGCCCGTCAGCGGCGCCCCCGGAACCGGCGCCGCTCGGGCGCGGGCCCGTCGGCGGGTGCGTCGGCCGACGCGTCCGCGAGGCGGACGACGGGGTCGTCGGGGCCCTCGCGGCCCGCGACGACGGCCCTGGCCGAGCCCAGCCCCTTGGCCCGGTACTGGGCGGCGTCGGCGAGCCGGAACAGCCGCCGGGCGTCGTGCACGGGCCCGATCGGGTCGTCGGTGGAGGCCACCCCGCAGGCGACGCCGTCTCCCGGCTCCAGTTCGGCGGCGCGGCGGCACAGCTCGTCGGCGACCTCCACCACGTCGTCGGCCTTCGGGCCGACCGCGAGCAGGCAGAACTCGTCGCCGCCGAGCCGGGCGGCGAGGGCGCCGGGCAGCATCGCCCCGCACAGGGACAGCACCGAGCCGAACCGCTCCAGCAGGCGGTCGCCGACGGCGTGCCCGCGGGTGTCGTTGACGCGCTTGAGCCCGTTGAGGTCGCACACGACGAGGCTGACGACGACGCCGTCCCGGCGGTGCCGCTCGACGGCCTCGTCCAGCCGCATGTCGACGCAGCGGCGGTTGGCGAGGCCGGTGAGGGAGTCGGTGAAGGCGAGCCGGCGGGCCTCCTCCAGCCGCTCGGTCTGCGCGATGCCGGCGGCGACCACGGCGGCCAGGACGGTCGCGAAGTCGGCGTCCGCCCGGCCGAAGACGGGCGCGCCGGAGCGCCGGGCGACGTACAGCTCGCCCCACGCCCGCCCGTGCAGCACGACGGGCGCGACGACACAGCAGCCCCGGCCGCGCCGCCGCAGCGCGGCGACACGCTGGTGCACGAAACCGGCCCGGCCCACGGTGGTCCCGTCGGCGGTCTCCACCCAGGCGCCGGGCTCGCCCCCGCCGGCCCACCGCTCGTGCAGGAACTCGGTGATCTCGGCGAACCGGTGCACCGGGTACGCCTCGTCCTCCGGGAACTCCTCCTCCTGCGGCGCCCGTTCCCCGACGTTCACCAGCACCCGCAGCCGCCCCAGCTCGCGCTCCCACACCGAGAGCGCGGCGAAGCTCCCGTCCAGCGCCCGGCACGCGCCCCACGCGGCGGCCCGCCAGGACTCACGCGGCGTCCGCGCCGCCGCCATCCCCTGAGCCAGCGCCACGACCCCCGCGAGCCGGTTGTCCTCACCCATTGCCCCAGGCTAGGGACATTCACCGGGAAAGGGGATCCGGAGGGTCACCGGGAGTGACGAGGGCTCCGCCCGGGAGGGTCCTGGCCGCGACGACCGGAGGCCGTCCGTCCCCGCGGCGGACCGCACCGGCCCACTCCCCGGCACGCGCCTGCCCGCACCTGGCCGCACTCGGCCGCGCCCGGACGACGACCGCGCCCCGCCCCGCGGGCGGCCGGCATCCGCCGTCCCCAACCCGACCCGGCTTCTCCCGCCCGACGAGGGCCCGGCCCGAACCCGCGCGGACCACGGCACGCCTCCGCCTCGGCCCGGCTCTCGCAAGCTCCGCGTCCAGGACGTCCGCCGCGGCCGCTGATCCGTGCCCTCGCCGTGCCGCCGGCCGCCACCGGCCTGTATCGCCCGGCTCGCACGGCTCCCCGAAACCCGCCGGGCGACCGACCGGGACCGACCAGGCCCGGGCCACGGCCCGCTCTCCGCCCCGCCCCTACTCCCCCGGCCACTGCGGCTTCCGCTTCTCGTTGAAGGCCGCCACCCCCTCCGCGCGGTCCCCCGAGAACGCCACCGTGCGCCAGGCCGCGTCCTCGACCTCCAGCCCCGCCCGGAGGTCGAGGCCGTGCCCCAGGCGCAGGGCGCGCTTGGCCGCCCGCAGGCCGACCGGGGAGTTGGCGGCGATGCGGGTGGCCAGGGCCAGGGCCTCCTCGCGGTCGCGGGCCTCGTCCACGAGCACGTCCACCAGCCCCAGCTCCCGCGCCTCGGCCGCCTCCACGCGGCGGGCCGTGAAGATCAGTTCGGCCGCGCGGGCCTGGCCGACGCGGCGAGGCAGCAGCTGGGTGCCGCCGCCGCCCGGGATCACGCCCACCGACACCTCCGGCAGCCCGACCACGGCCGTCCGGTCCGCCACGATCACGTCGCAGGCCAGCGCCAGTTCGAAGCCCCCGCCCAGCGCGAACCCGTGCACCGCCGCGACCGTCGGCTGCGGCAGCTCCAGCACGCCGGTGTAGGCCGCCCGCGTCACCGGCCGCTGACGCAGCAGCTCGGCGTCGGAGAAGGAGTTCCGCTCCTTGAGGTCGGCCCCCACGCAGAAGGCCCGCTCGTGGCTCGACGCCAGGACGACCGCCCGCACCTGCCGATCCGCCCCCAGCGCGTCGCACGCGCCCGCGAGGGACCGGGCCAGCTCCGTGGAGACGGCGTTCATCGCCTTGGGCCGGTCCAGCACCAGCTCCGCGACATGCCCCTCCCCGTGCCGCCGCACCAGCACGGACTCCCCGAACCGCTCCTCGCGCACGCCGCCCTCACCTTCCACGACACCCTCCAGTTAACGCGGGTTAACACCGTCTCCCCGATCATCGCAGCCGGGCCGCGCGCAGGAAAGACGGGGCGGAGGAAAGACGGGGACAGGAAAGACGGGGACAGGAAAGACGGGGCGGAGGAATCACAGGGCATGAACCTCCAGAAACGAGAACAACCCGAACGGGTGACATCTCATACGACTTACCTCCCTCACTCTCCCCAGAGCGCGTAGCGTGCGGCACGGCGCACCGGGGGCGCGCACCAGGGAGGGACCGTATGAGAAACGGAAAGGCGAGGGGCGGAAAGGCGAACGGACCGACGGGCGACCCGGCCCACGGCCACGGCCACGGCCACGGCCAGGACCGTCGCTCCCACGGCCGCCGGCGCCGCCACCGACGCCGCCGTCACCGCAAGCTGCTCCTGGTCACGGGCGGCCTCGCCCTGGCCGCCGCCGCGCTGAGCCTCGTACGACTGGCTCCGGAACCGGGCCTCACCTCCGATCCCGCCCCCGGCCGGACCACCGCCGTCGCGAGCCCCACCGCCGGGACGCCCTCCGACCGCCCCGCCAACGCCGCCGCGACCCTCTCGCCGAGCCCGTCGCCGACGCCCCGCAGCCTCAGCGGCAGCGCCCCGGCCGGGGACCGGAAACCGTCCGCGCCGCCCCCGGCGGGCGCCGTGCCCGCGCCCGCCCCCTCGGCCCCGCGGGCGACGCAGGCCCCGGCCCCGCCGTCCACCCCGCCGGACCCCACCGCCACACCGCCGGCCGCCACCACGCCGCCGCCTCCACCGGCCCCGCCGACGTCGCCCACGCCGCCCGCGCCGACGTCCTCGCAACCCGCGACCCCACCGCCGCAACCGAGACCACAGCCGCGCCCGGCCGACGACGACCGCCCCGGCCTGTGCATCCCGCTGCTGAACCTGTGCCTGGACCTGCTCCACGACCGGCACGCACCACCGGGACCATGACGGGCAAGCACCACAGCACGACGGCAGGCAGCCACCACGACCGGCAAGCCCCGCAACACCGCGACGGGCAGGCCCCGCGAGACCACGGCAGGCAGCCACCACAGCACCACGGCCGGCGGACGCCCCGCCCCCGCCGCTACGACCCCGCCGGCGTCTCCCGCCGCGTGAGCAGCCACGGCTCGACCACGCCGAGGCCTCGCACCGGCCGCTGCCACATCGGCTGGAGCGCGAAGCGGTACACCGGCGGCTCCTCGCCCTCCTTCTCCGCCGCCGCGGCGGCCTCCGCGGCCTCCGCCTCCGAGGCGGGGGCCTCTCCGGTGCGGATCAGCTCCTCGGCGAAGGCGCTGTCGACCAGGACGGCGTCGCGCGGGGCTATGGAGGTCAGCCGGGAGGCGAGGTTCACCGTCGTGCCGAACACATCGCCCATCCGGGTGGTGACGGTGCCGAAGGCGATGCCGACGCGCAGTTCCGGCATGGTCTCGTCGTGCGCCATGGTCTCGATCAGCCGCAGCGCGATCTCGGCCGCGACCCCGGCGTCGTCGGCCGCGTAGAGGACCTCGTCGCCGAGGGTCTTGATGAGCCGTCCGCCGCGCGCGGCGACCAGGTCGGCGGCCGTGGTCTCGAAGGCCTCGACCAGCTCGCCCAGTTCCTCCTCCTCCAGGCGGCGGGTGAGCCGGGTGAAGCCGACGAGGTCGGCGAAGCCGACGGCGAGGCGGCGGTCGACCATCTCCTCGTCGTCGGCGGCCTGCACGACCCGCCCCGCGGAGGCGGCGAGCTGGCGCCGCCAGACGTAGACGAGGAACTCCTCCAGCTCGGGCAGCAGCAGCTCGACGATCGGGTACGTCACCTCGGTGCGGGTCATCCCGGGCTCGGGCGGCTCGGTGAGGCCCTCCAGGAAGGAGTCGATCTGCCACTCGGCCAGCCGGGCGGTGGTCTGCCCGGTGGAGCGCGCCACCTGCACGGCCATCGCCTCGCTGAGCAGCCCCGCCTCCACCAGACCGGCGAGGCGGCGCAGGGCGAGGACGTCCGCCTCGGTCAGGGCCCGGGCCTGGCCGATGTCGGCGAAGCCCATGGCCCGCCAGAAACGGGAGGCCAGTTCCATGGAGACGCCGGCGCTGCGGGCCGCCTGGAAGGGCGTGTAGCGCCGCTCGGCGCCCAGGATGAGCTGTTCGAGCCGCAGGGCGAGGGGGTCCTCGCCGGAGTCGGCGCCCTGCGGGTCCGGTCCGGAGCCCGTGTCGTCGACGGTCACGCCTGCTGCCCTTCCGATCTGCCACGGTCAGGTATCGACCGGCCTCAACTGTACGGCAGGTGTGCGCCAGCTCACTCCGTGAGGAAAGGCCCGCTCACCCCGGTCGCGCGGGCCGCCCGACGGCCGGCCCGGGCGGGGGTGCGCCGTCGGCCGCCCGCGTGTTCGACGGCCGGGCGCGACCCTCGCCTCACGCCGGCCGCAGATGCACGATGTCGCCGGCGCCCACCGGTTCCCGTACGCCCTGCCCGGTGGCGAGCACCAGCCGTCCGTCGCCGTCGACCGCGACCGCCTCGCCCACGACCGAGCGGTCGCCGGGCAGCTCGGCCCGCACCACTCGTCCGAGCGTCGCGCAGCCGGCCGCGTATGTCTCCTGGAGCCCGCAGGCGGCCGGGTCGCCGTCCGCCGCGCGCCAGCGGCCGTACCACTCCTCCAGCGACCGCAGCATCGCGCGCAGCAGCGGGTCGCGGTCGGTGCCCGCGGCGCCGGCGAGGGCGAGCGATCCGGCGGTGGGGACGGGGAGTTCGTCGGCGCGGAGGGTGACGTTGAGGCCGACGCCGATGACGACGGCGTCCTCGCCGGAGCGCTCCGCGAGGATGCCGCCGGCCTTGCGCTCCTCGCCGCCGACGGTGACCAGGAGGTCGTTGGGCCACTTGAGGGAGGTGTCGACGCCGGCGGCGCGGGACAGGGCGGTGGCCACGGCGACGCCGGTGAGCAGCGGCAGCCAGCCCCAGCGGGCGACGGGAATGCCGGCCGGGCGCAGCAGCACGGAGAAGAAGAGGCCGGAGCGGGCCGGAGCGGTCCACTGGCGGTCGAGGCGCCCCCGCCCGGAGGTCTGCTCCTCGGCGACGAGGACGGCGCCCTCGCCGGCCCGGCCCTCGGCGGCCCGGGCGACCAGGTCGGAGTTGGTGGAGCCGGTGCGCGCCACGACCTGGACGTCCGTCCACAGCCCGCCGGCGCGGACGAGCGCCCGGCGCAGGGCGGCGGCGTTGAGGGGCGGGCGGTCCAGGTCGGACCAGCGGCTGTCGTCGGCGTCTGGGGCATGTCGCTGCGTCATGCAAGCCACCCTAGGTGTGGTAAACGCCGCACTGCCGATCAGTGAGCCCGCCACTACGCTACGGATGAGTAACCGTCCCCCCTTTTGAGCAGGCAGGGAGCCGCATCCCGATGTCCGAGCCGGAAGAGATCGACCTTCACACCACCGCAGGAAAAATCGCGGATCTCCAGCGCCGCATCGAGGAGGCGACGCACGCCGGCTCGGCACGCGCCGTGGAGAAGCAGCACGCCAAGGGCAAGCTGACGGCCCGTGAGCGCATCGCGCTGCTGCTGGACGAGGACTCCTTCGTCGAGCTGGACGAGTTCGCCCGGCACCGCTCCAGCAATTTCGGCCTGGACGCCAACCGCCCGTACGGCGACGGCGTGGTCACCGGTTACGGCACCGTCGACGGGCGTCCGGTCGCCGTGTTCTCGCAGGACTTCACCGTCTTCGGCGGCGCGCTGGGCGAGACGTACGGGCAGAAGATCTGCAAGGTGATGGACTTCGCCCTGAAGACCGGCTGCCCGGTCGTCGGCATCAACGACTCCGGGGGCGCCCGCATCCAGGAGGGCGTGGCCTCGCTGGGCGCCTACGGCGAGATCTTCCGCCGCAACACCCACGCCTCGGGCGTCGTCCCGCAGATCAGCCTGGTGGTCGGGCCGTGCGCGGGCGGCGCGGTGTACTCGCCCGCCATCACCGACTTCACGGTCATGGTCGACCAGACCTCGCACATGTTCATCACCGGTCCCGACGTCATCAAGACGGTCACCGGCGAGGACGTCGGGTTCGAGGAGCTGGGCGGCGCGCGGACCCACAACACCGCGTCGGGCGTGGCCCATCACATGGCGGGCGACGAGAAGGACGCCATCGAGTACGTCAAGCAGCTGCTGTCGTACCTGCCGTCCAACAACCTCTCCGAGCCGCCCGCGTTCCCGGAGGAGGCCGACCTCTCGGTCACCGACGAGGACCGGGAGCTGGACACGCTGGTCCCGGACAGCGCGAACCAGCCCTACGACATGCACACGGTGATCGAGCACGTCCTGGACGACGCCGAGTTCTTCGAGACGCAGGCGCTGTTCGCGCCGAACATCCTCACCGGCTTCGGCCGGGTGGAGGGCCGCCCGGTCGGCATCGTCGCCAACCAGCCGATGCAGTTCGCCGGCTGCCTGGACATCGCCGCCTCCGAGAAGGCCGCGCGCTTCGTGCGCACCTGCGACGCCTTCAACGTCCCGGTGCTGACCTTCGTCGACGTGCCCGGCTTCCTGCCCGGCGTCGGCCAGGAGCACGAGGGCATCATCCGCCGCGGCGCGAAGCTGATCTACGCGTACGCCGAGGCGACCGTCCCGCTGATCACGGTCATCACCCGCAAGGCCTTCGGCGGCGCCTACGACGTCATGGGCTCCAAGCACCTGGGCGCCGACCTCAACCTGGCCTGGCCGACGGCCCAGATCGCCGTGATGGGGGCGCAGGGCGCGGTGAACATCCTGCACCGGCGCACGCTGGCGGAGGCGGAGGCGAACGGCGACGACGTGGAGGCCACCCGCGCCCGGCTGATGCGGGAGTACGAGGACACCCTCCTCAACCCCTACGTCGCGGCCGAGCGCGGCTACGTCGACGCCGTGATCATGCCGTCGGACACCCGCGCCCACATCGTCCGCGGCCTGCGTCAGCTGCGCACCAAGCGGGAATCCCTCCCTCCGAAGAAGCACGGCAACATCCCCCTGTAAGGAGCCGCTGTGACGATCAAGGTCGTACGGGGCAATCCGACCCCCGAGGAGCTGGCCGCCGCCCTGGCGGTGGTCAGGGCCCGCGCCGCGGCGGCGTCCGCCGTGCCGTCCGGCGCGCCCGGTCCGAGGGACTCCTGGTCCGACCCGTCCCGCATCGCGGCCCGCCGCCTGCCCCAGCCGGGCCCGGCGTCCTGGAGCCGCACCTACTGGCCCGGCTAGAGCACCCCTGCCAGGGTCTCGGCCATCACCGCGTACCCCTCGTCGTTGGGGTGCAGGTGGTCGCCGAAGTCGTGGGCCGGGTGCAGCCGGTCCGGGTCGCCGGGGCCGGCCAGCGCCCGGTTCAGGTCGGCCACGGCGTCGTACGCGCCGGAGCGGCGGATCCACTCGTTCAGCTCGCGGCTCACCCGGGCCGCGTGCTCACCCCAGTGGTCCGAGCCGGCGAACGGCAGCAGGGTGCAGCCGACGACCCGCAGGCCCTCGCCGCGGGCCTGCCGTATCAGGTCGCGGTGGCCGTCGATCAGCTCGGCGGCCTCCACCACAGGGGCGGGCTTGTAGGTGGGCTGCTCGTCCGTCTCGCCGAAGCCGATGTCGTTGAGGCCGAGGAGGACGACGAGCGTGTCCACGCCCCGGTGGCCGAGGACGTCGCGGCGCAGCCGGCGGGTGGCCCGCTCGCCGTACCAGGCGGAGTCGTTGAGCAGCAGATTGCCGCCGATCCCGGCGTTGAGGACGGGCCGCCCGGTGCGCTCGGCGAGCAGGTCGCCCCAGCGCCGGTCGGCCCCCGGCGTCGACCCGAACCCGTCGGTGATCGAGTCGCCGATCAGCGCGACGGCGTCGGTGCGCCGGGCGTCGGTCTCGACGGCGTCGAGGAAGTACCAGGACTCGGTGACGGCGTCGTAGCCCGCGCCGGACGTGTCGGACAGCAGGTCGCCCTCCCCCCGGTGGCTGGTGGCGAAGGCCTGGGCGTGGAAGGTGGCCGGCCCGGTCGTGCCGTCGAAGTGGAGGGTGACGGTCACCCGCTCCCCCGCCGACACCGGCACGTCGGCCGGGTCGCTCAGCAGCTGTCCGCGCGCCGGCACGCGCGCCGCCCGCGCTCCCCCGAACAGCAGCCGCCGCAGCGAGCCGGGTTCGACGGCGGCGCCCCCGGCGCTGCGGCCGACGGTCGCGCCGGTGACGTGCAGCGGGGAGGCGCCGTAGGCGTTGGAGAGCCGGATCCGCAGCCGGCCGCCGCCCGCGCTCAGCCGGACGACCTGGCGCAGCGACTGCCGCCAGAAGCCCTCGCGGGACCAGTTGGGGGTGAAGCCCTCGCTGGGGAGCTGGGGTGACGCGGTCCAGGCGGTGGTGAACATGGCACGCCCTTTCGGGACTCGATACAAACGGCACTGTAGACCCATTTACCTTAACGGCACGACAGCACCGTTTGCGAACCCCTACGGCCAAGTTGAGTACGCGTACTCAGGCGCCGACCGCTCCCGCCGCCGGACGATCGAAGGCATGCTGTGGTCCGACCCGGAGAACGAGCCGCCGAAAGAAGTGCGCGACACGCAGGAGATGCTGCGGCGGCTCGGCCTTCTCATGGCGCTGGCCATGGTCCTGGCGATGATCGTGATCGGGGTGAGGTGAACCCCGTCCGCGCCGCCGATACCCTGGCCGCATGACTGATCAGCCGCGCCGCCGACTCGTGCTCGCCTCCCAGTCCCCCGCCCGGCTCGGCTTGCTGCGCCAGGCCGGACTGACCCCCGAGGTGATCGTGAGCGGCGTCGACGAGGACGCCGTCACCGCCCCCACCCCCGCCGAACTGGCCCTCGCGCTCGCCGAGGCGAAGGCCTCCGTGGTGGCCGCCCGCCCGGAGGTGAAGGGCGCGCTGGTGATCGGCTGCGACTCGGTGCTGGACCTCGACGGCCGGGCCCTGGGCAAGCCGGCGGACGCCGAGGAGGCCACCGCCCGCTGGAAGTCGATGCGCGGCCGGGCGGGCACGCTCCAGACCGGGCACTGCGTCTACGACACGACCGGCGGCCGCTACACCTCCGCCGTGGCCTCCACGGTGGTCCGCTTCGGCGACCCGAGCGACGAGGAGATCGCCGCGTACGTCGCCTCCGGCGAGCCGCTGCACGTCGCCGGGGCCTTCACGCTCGACGGCCGCTCGGCGCCGTTCATCGACGGCATCGAGGGCGACCACGGCAACGTGATCGGCATCAGCCTGCCCCTGGTCCGCCGGCTGCTGGCGGAACTGGGCGTCGGGATCACGGAGTTGTGGGCGCCGGCGGCGGACTGACCTCCCGCTCCCCGGCCCCGGCCGCCTCCCGGCCGTCGTACGTCATGAGCAGCAGCACGATCAGCCCGAGTACGACGATCATGTAGAGGAACGCGGTCCGGCCGACCAGGCCCCAGGTGACGGCGCCCAGCACGGCGTGCACCACGGCCGCGCTGACGAGCAGGATCCGGCCGAGCCCGGCCGGGGAGCGGTCCCGCAGGGCGACGAGCAGCGCCACCAGGGCGCACAGGGCGAAGTAGAGCCCGAAGACCACGCCGCCGATCTTCGAGGACAGGGACATCACGTCCGGGTCGAGGCCGGCCAGGGACATCCGCTGCCGGTCGACCACGACGCCGAGGAACCAGTTGAGCGCGGCGACGCCGAACGCCTCGCCGAAGAGCACGACCGCCACGACCCAGGCCACCGGTCTGCGCGCCACCGTCCCCACCCGCTTTCACCCGCCGCTCGACCGAGGCTCGTGTCACCTCACGTACGTTCGAGACAGCGCGAACGCTACTAACGGGTAAACGTCGGGACAAGGGCTTCTCCGACGGCAAACAATCGTTGGGCCATTCGTAGGGATTCCACAAAGAAACGGAGTGGGGCGCAGCACGTGCTTACAGAGACCTTGACCACATCGGAGGGCTAGGGTTTGCCGGAAGGGTCCTGCGTACCGAGGTACGACAAGGGCTTTCGCGGGTCGAGCGAGCCTCGAATCACGCTCCGTGTGGGCAAGCTCACCATTGGGGACGGGTCGAAGTGCCGTGTCGGCAGTCCCTAAACTCGGCTTGTTTCAAGGAGGGAGCCTCAATCGTGCGCAAGGTGCTCATCGCCAACCGTGGCGAAATCGCTGTCCGCGTGGCCCGGGCCTGCCGGGATGCCGGCATCGCGAGCGTGGCCGTCTATGCCGACCCGGACCGGGACGCTCTGCATGTCCGCGCCGCGGATGAGGCGTTCGCCCTGGGCGGTGACACCCCGGCCACCAGCTACCTGGACATCGAGAAGGTCCTGCACGCGGCGCGCGAGTCGGGCGCGGACGCCGTCCACCCCGGCTACGGCTTCCTGTCGGAGAACGCCGAGTTCGCCCAGGCCGTCCTGGACGCCGGGCTGATCTGGATCGGCCCGCCGCCGCAGGCGATCCGCGACCTCGGCGACAAGGTGGCCGCCCGCCACATCGCCCAGCGCGCCGGCGCCCCCCTCGTGGCCGGCACCCCGGACCCGGTCTCGGGCGCCGACGAGGTCGTGGCGTTCGCCAAGGAGAACGGCCTGCCGATCGCGATCAAGGCGGCGTTCGGCGGCGGCGGTCGCGGCCTGAAGGTCGCCCGCACCCTCGAAGAGGTCCCGGAGCTGTACGACTCCGCCGTCCGTGAGGCCGTCGCCGCGTTCGGCCGCGGCGAGTGCTTCGTCGAGCGCTACCTCGACAAGCCCCGCCACGTCGAGACCCAGTGCCTGGCCGACCGGTACGGCAATGTGGTCGTCGTCTCGACCCGCGACTGCTCCCTCCAGCGCCGCCACCAGAAGCTGGTGGAGGAGGCCCCGGCGCCCTTCCTCTCCGACGAGCAGGTCGCCGAGCTGTACCGCGCCTCCAAGGCCATCCTCAAGGAGGCCGGCTACGTCGGCGCGGGCACGGTGGAGTTCCTCGTCGGCGTCGACGGCACGATCTCGTTCCTGGAGGTCAACACCCGGCTCCAGGTGGAGCACCCGGTGACCGAGGAGGTCTCCGGCATCGACCTGGTGCGCGAGATGTTCCGCATCGCCGACGGCGAGGAGCTGGGTTACGACGACCCGCCGCTGCGGGGTCACTCGTTCGAGTTCCGTATCAACGGCGAGGACCCGGGCCGGGGCTTCCTCCCGGCGCCCGGCACGGTCACCACGTTCGCCCCGCCGTCCGGCCCCGGCGTCCGCCTGGACGCGGGTGTGGAGTCCGGCAGCGTGATCGGCCCGGCGTGGGACTCCCTGCTGGCCAAGCTGATCGTGACCGGCCGCACCCGCAAGGAGGCCCTCCAGCGCGCCGCCCGCGCCCTGGAGGAGTTCCAGGTCGAGGGCATGGCCACGGCCATCCCCTTCCACCGCGCGGTCGTCAGGGACCCGGCGTTCGCCCCCGAGCTCACCGGGAGCGAGGACCCCTTCACGGTCCACACGCGCTGGATCGAGACCGAGTTCGTCAACGACATCAAGCCCTTCGCCGCCCCGGCGGGCCCCGAGGCGGACGAGGAGACCGGCCGCGAGACGGTCGTCGTGGAGGTGGGCGGCAAGCGCCTGGAGGTCTCCCTGCCGTCCTCGCTCGGCATGTCGCTGGCCCGCACCGGTCTCGCCGCGGGCGCCAAGCCGAAGCGCCGGGCCGCGAAGAAGTCGGGCCCCGTGGCCTCCGGCGACACCCTCGCCTCCCCGATGCAGGGCACGATCGTGAAGATCGCCGTGGAGGAGGGCCAGGAGGTCAAGGAGGGCGACCTGGTCGTCGTCCTGGAGGCCATGAAGATGGAGCAGCCGCTCAACGCGCACAAGTCGGGCACGGTCAAGGGCCTGAGCGCGGAGGTCGGCGCGTCCATCACGTCGGGCGCCGCGATCTGCGAGATCAAGGACTGATCAGGCACACCCGAAGCGCCCGGCGGACCGGTTCCGCCGGGCGCTTCGCCGTTCGTGTCACCGGCGCCGCAGGTCGGCCACCCGCGCCGCCCGTTCGGCCCCGGCGGCCTGGTCGCCCAGGGGCCGCAGCGTGGCCCCGGGCAGCCGGCCGCGGCGCGGGCCCGGAAGGGGCACGTCCCCGCGTTGCCGGCGCGCCGGGGCGTCAGGGTTTCCCGGGCCACCTCCGCTGCCCTGGGCGCCGGTGCCGGCGACGGTGATCTGGACGCCCTGGTCCGCCAGCGCCTGCAGCTCGGTGGCCGCCCGGTCGTCGTGGGCGGGCGGCTCGTCCGTCACCAGCCGGGCGATCAGGTCCGTCGGGACCGTCTGGAACATGGTGTCCGTGCCCAGCTTGGTGTGGTCGGCGAGGACGACCACCTCCGCGGCGGCCTGCACCAGGGCGCGGTCGACGGACGCGGAGAGCATGTTGGACGTGGACAGCCCGCGCTCGGCGGTGAGCCCGCTCCCGGACAGGAAGGCCCGGGAGACCCGCAGCCCCTGGAGCGACTGCTCGGCGCCGGAGCCGACCAGGGCGTAGTTGGAGCCCCGCAGCGTCCCGCCGGTCATCACGACCTCGACGCGGTTGGCGTGGGCCAGCGCCTGGGCCACCAGCAGCGAGTTGGTGACGACGGTCAGGCCTGGGACGCGGGCGAGCCGGCGGGCCAGCTCCTGGGTCGTCGTACCGGCTCCGACGACGATGGCCTCGCCCTCTTCGACGAGGCCGGCGGCGAGGTCGGCGATGGCCGTCTTCTCCGCGGTCGCGAGGTGCGACTTCTGCGGGAAGCCGGACTCGCGGGTGAACCCGCCCGGCAGTACGGCACCGCCGTGCCGGCGGTCGAGGAGTCCTTCTGCCTCCAGCGCGCGCACGTCCCGCCGTACGGTCACTTCGGAGGTCTGGACGACGCGGGCCAGCTCACGGAGCGACACGGCCCCGTTCGCTCGCACCATTTCGAGGATCAACTGGCGACGTTCTGCAGCGAACACGAAACTGACAGTAACCCCAACGACCGTCTGCTTTCAGCAGTTTGCGCCGAATAGCAGAAGATGTTCGCAGCCGACACCCGGAAGTGGTATAAGCCCCAAACCGCCCGCTCGTCAGCTCTCGCTCTCCGTCTTGCGGGTGTGCAACTGGCGCGCGACCTCGGCGATCGACCCCGACAGCGAGGGGTACACGGTGAAGGCGTTGGCGATCTGTTCGACCGTCAGGTTGTTGTCGACGGCGATCGAGATGGGATGGATCAGCTCGGAGGCGCGCGGCGCGACGACGACGCCGCCCACCACGATCCCGGTGCCGGGCCGGCAGAAGATCTTGACGAACCCGTCCCGGATGCCCTGCATCTTGGCGCGGGGGTTGCGCAGCAGCGGCAGCTTGACGGCCCGGGCGTCGATCTTCCCGCAGTCGACGTCGGCCTGGGTGTACCCGACGGTGGCGATCTCGGGGTCGGTGAAGACGTTCGAGGAGACGGTCTTCAGGTTCAGCGGAGTGACCGCGTCGCCGAGGAAGTGGTAGACGGCGATGCGCCCCTGCATGGCGGCCACGGAGGCGAGCGCGAACACGCCCGTGACGTCGCCGGCGGCGTAGACCCCGGGAGCGGTCGTCCGCGACACCTTGTCGGTCCAGATGTGCCCCGACTCCCGCAGCTTCACCCCGGCCTCCTCCAGGCCCATCCCCTCCGTGTTGGGGATGGCGCCGACGGCCATCAGGCAGTGGGAGCCGCTGATGACGCGCCCGTCGGCGAGGGTGACCTCGACCCGGTCGCCGACGCGCTTGGCGGACTGGGCCCGCGAGCGCGCCATGACGTTCATGCCGCGCCGCCGGAAGACGTCCTCCAGCACGGCGGCGGCGTCCGGGTCCTCGCCGGGCAGCACCCGGTCGCGGGAGGAGACCAGGGTGACCTTCGAGCCCAGCGCCTGATAGGCGCCGGCGAACTCGGCGCCGGTCACACCGGAGCCCACGACGATGAGTTCCTCGGGCAGCTCGTCGAGATCGTAGACCTGGGTCCAGTTGAGGATGCGCTCCCCGTCGGGCCGGGCGTCGGGCAGCTCACGAGGGTGCCCGCCCGTCGCGATCAGCACGGCGTCGGCGACGAGGGTCTCCTCGCTCCCGTCGACGGCCTCCACCACGACCTTGCGGGACCCGTCGAGGGCCTGCATGCCATCCAGCCGCCCCCGCCCCCGCAGCACACGGGCGCCGGCCCGCGTCACGGACGCGGTGATGTCGTGGGACTGGGCCAGCGCGAGCCGCTTCACCCGTCGGTTGACCTTGCCGAGGTCGACGCCGATGATCCGGGCGCTCATCTCCTCGGGCGGGGTGTCGTCCGCGACGATGATCCCCAGCTCCTCGTACGAGGAGTCGAAGGTGGTCATCACCTCGGCCGTAGCGATAAGGGTCTTCGACGGCACGCAGTCGGTGAGCACCGACGCCCCGCCCAGACCGTCGCGATCGACGACGGTCACCTCCGCGCCGAGCTGAGCCGCCACCAGGGCCGCTTCGTATCCGCCGGGTCCGCCACCGATGATCACGATCCGAGTCACGTACTCCATTGTCCCGCACGCCCGCACCGGCCACCGCCCCGGGGCCCACTCCGGCTGCCGTACCCTCACCCCATGTCGCTCTACGCCGCGTACGCCGCCCACCTCGACGCGCGGCTGATGTCCCGCCGCGCCCCGCACTCGCCGCTGCGCGCCACCGGCTGGCTGACCGGCTGGCGCCTGACGTTCGGCGGGGAGCAGATGGGCTGGGACGGCTCGCTGGCGACGGTGGTCGAGTCACCCGGTGACCAGGTGTTCGTGGCGCTGTACGACATCGCCCCGATGGACGAGGAGTCACTCGACCGCTGGGTGGGCTCCGACCTGGACATATACCGCAGGATCCAGCTGCGCGTGCACACGCTGGCCGGCGAGGAGCGGGCCTGGGCGCACGTCCTGAACGGCTACGAGGGCGGCCTCCCTTCCGCCCGCTACCTGGGCGAACTCGCGGACGCGGCGGAGTCGGCGGGAGCCCCGCACGACTACGTGATGGAGCTGCGCAAGCGCCCCTGCTGAGGAAACGACCGCACAACGATCATTCGCGCGTGAGCTCCATCATCTACGCGCGTAGGCCCGAACCGGCTACCCTCGTGCGCGTGAACGCATCTCTTCTTCCGGACGACATCCAGGGCGACCCCCATGCCGCCGCCGACGCCGCCGCCGCACGCCTGCGCGAACTGACCGGCGCCGAGTCCCACGACGTCGCCCTCGTGATGGGCTCCGGCTGGGCCCCGGCCGTGGACGCGCTGGGCGCGCCCGACGTCGAGTTCCAGGTCACCGAGCTGCCGGGCTTCCCGCCGCCGGCCGTGGAGGGCCACGGCGGCAAGATCCGCTCGTACCGCGTCGGCGACAAGCGGGCCCTGGTCTTCCTGGGCCGCACGCACTACTACGAGGGCCGCGGGGTGGCGGCGGTGGCCCACGGAGTCCGCACGGCCGTGGCGGCGGGCGTCAAGACGGTCGTGCTCACCAACGGCTGCGGTGGCCTGCGCGAGGGCATGCGCCCCGGCCAGCCGGTCCTGATCAGCGACCACATCAACCTGACGGCGACCTCCCCCATCGTGGGCGCGAACTTCGTCGACCTCACCGACCTCTACAGCCCTCGGCTCAGGGCCCTGTGCAAGGAGATCGACCCGACCCTGGAGGAGGGCGTCTACGCCCAGTTCCCGGGCCCGCACTACGAGACTCCCGCCGAGATCCGCATGGCCCGGGTGATCGGCGCGGACCTGGTGGGCATGTCGACGGTGCTGGAGGCGATCGCGGCGCGTGAGGCGGGCGCGGAGATCCTCGGCATCTCCCTGGTGACCAACCTGGCGGCGGGCATGACCGGCGAGCCCTTGAACCACGAGGAGGTCCTCCAGGCGGGCCGCGACTCGGCGGCACGCATGGGCGAACTGCTGACGCGGGTGCTGGACCGCTTGTAGAGCGCCGTAGTCCCTCCTGGGGCCGACGCCCAACCGCTGTGGCCACGACGGCGGGTGGGCCGCGTACGGCGGGAAGGGGACGGGCCGGGGGTGTCCGCCCGCAGCGGTTGGCGCGTCAACACGGGTACCTCTTGCAACAGACCGATTCCGCGCCGTTCCGAGGACGGACACCCCCGGCCCGGCCCCGACGAGGCACTCGGCGACAGCGCCACCGCAACCGAGAACCCACCCCGACAGGCCGCCGCAGGCAGGAACCCGCAACCGGGAACCCACCCCGACAGACCACCGCAGCCAGGAACCGCAACCGAGAACCCACCGCAGCCAGGAACCGCAACCCACCCACCACCCACAACCCCCCACCCACCCGAGAGGCTGGACCAAGACGTGCAAGAAGACCTCACCGCACGGGCCCAGGCATGGCTGGCCGAGGACCCCGACCCGGAGACCCGCGAGGAACTGACCCGTCTCATCGAGACGGACGACGAACCGGAGCTGGCGTCCCGCTTCAGCGGCACCCTCCAGTTCGGCACGGCCGGCCTGCGCGGCGAACTGGGCGCGGGCCCGATGCGCATGAACCGCGCCGTGGTGATCCGCGCGGCGGCGGGCCTGGCGTCGTACCTGAAGAAGCACGGCGCCGCCGACGGCCTGGTCGTGATCGGCTACGACGCCCGCCACAAGTCGGCGCAGTTCGCGAGGGACACGGCGTCGGTGATGACGGGCGCGGGCCTGCGGGCGGCGGTCCTGCCCCGCCCGCTCCCGACCCCGGTGCTGGCGTTCGCGATAAGGCACCTGGGCGCGGTGGCGGGCGTGGAGGTGACGGCGAGTCACAACCCGCCGAGGGACAACGGCTACAAGGTCTACCTGGGCGACGGCTCCCAGATCGTCCCCCCGGCGGACACGGAGATCGCGGCAGAGATCGAAGGAACGACAACCCTCACCACGGTCCCCCGCCCCGAGACGGGCTGGGAGACCCTGGACGACACGGTCCTCCAGGCCTACCTGGAGCGCACGGACGCGGTCCTGTCCCCCGGCTCCCCCCGCACCGCGCGCACGGTCTACACGGCGATGCACGGCGTCGGCAGGGACGTCCTCCTCGCGGCGTTCGCCCGCGCCGGCTTCCCGCCCCCCGACCTGGTGGCCGAGCAGGCGGACCCGGATCCGGACTTCCCGACGGTGGCGTTCCCCAACCCGGAGGAGCCGGGCGCGATGGACCTGGCGTTCGCCAGGGCGCGGGAGACGGACCCGGACCTGGTCATCGCCAACGACCCGGACGCGGACCGCTGCGCGGTCGCGGTGAGGGACGGCGGCGACTGGCGCATGCTGCGCGGCGACGAGGTGGGCGCGCTGCTGGCCGCCCACCTGGTGGCGCGGGGCGTGACGGGCACGTTCGCGGAGTCGATCGTCTCCTCCTCCCTCCTCGGCCGTATCGCGGAGAAGGCGCACCTCCGCCACGAGGAGACCCTGACCGGCTTCAAGTGGATCGCGAGGGTGGAGAACCTCCGCTACGGCTACGAGGAGGCCCTCGGCTACTGCGTGGACCCGGAGGGCGTCCGCGACAAGGACGGCATCACGGCGGCGCTCCTGATCACGGAACTGGCGTCGGTCCTCAAGTCGCAGAACCGCACGCTCCTGGACCTGCTGGACGACCTGGCGCTGGAGCACGGCCTGCACGCGACGGACCAGCTGTCGGTCCGGGTGGAGGACCTGTCGGTCATCGCCACGGCGATGCGCACCCTCCGCGAGCACCCGCCGACCCGGCTGGCGGGCCTGCCCGTCACCCTCGCCGAGGACCTGACGCGGGGGGCGGGGACACTGCCGCCCACGGACGGCCTGCGCTACACGCTGGACGGCGCGAGGGTGATCGTCCGCCCGAGCGGCACGGAGCCGAAGCTGAAGTGCTACCTGGAGGCAGTGGTCCCGGTCCCGTCGAGGGAGGCGCTCCCGGAGGCCCGGAAGAGGGCGACCCAGCTGCTGACGGCACTCAAGCAGGACCTGTCGGCGGCAGCGGGCCTCTGACGCCACCCGCGTCCCGCCTCGCAACAGCGGCCCTCACCCGCACCCCGGCCCGAAGCAGCCGGCCACCCTCGCCCCATCCCCCTGGCGCCGGCCCCCACCCGGCGCCAGGCCCCTCCAGCACCCGAGGGCGCGGGGACCCGCGCACGGCGGAGCGACGCCGGGGCTCGGCACCCCCGGCGAGCCATCACGCCCTCCAGGGGCGCGGGGAACCGCGCACGACGGAGCACCACCGGAACTCGACGACCCCGGCGCCCCCAGCCGCCACCGGTCACCCCATCAACAGCACAACCGCCAGCATCACAGCCCCCACCCCCGCCGGCACCAGCACCTCATAGGCCCACCGCACCCTGACCTCGCCCTGCGCGGTCGCCGCCTTCTCCCGCGCCTCCAGCGTCTGACGAAGGTCATGGATGATCTGGTCGCTCTCCGACCGGACGGGCCCATCGGCCTCCGGCCCGACCGCTCCGACGCCCCCGCCGAACACGTCGAAGCCGCCCCGCCGCCGCCCCGCGTCACCGGCCAGGCGCCGCTCCTCCCGCCGAGCCGCCCGCTTGCGCGCCCGCAGCGACACCGGAATGGCCCACAGCTGGTACTTCACGCCCGCCTTGTCGACGACCTCGTTGGAGTAACCGGACCGCACCGAGACCACCTCGCCCCACGGCAGCAGGATCACCCGGAAGGGATTGCGCACCTTCAGCCGGTCCTCCCCGGCGAACACCGCGGGCCGCAGGGTGAAGGCGACCACCAGCGGCACCCCGAGCAGCAGCACCGCGACCGACAGCAGCGGCGTCCGCCCCTCCCCCCGCACGATCGCGTCGACGCCCAGCCAGCCGCCGAGGCCGAGCAGCAGGGCGCCGCCGACGAGACCCATGGGCGACCGGTAGATCCGGTCCCGGGTCGTGGGGGCCGGGGGCCGCTGCGCTGGGGAATTGTGGTCGGGGCTCGTCATGCCCCCGATTCTGCCCGACGCCCCCGCCCGCGGAGCGGAGCGCCCCCGGTCCGAGGGCTGTACAGCCGCTACGCGCGTAGATATGCTCGTCTGGTGACCATGCCCACTCATACACCCTCCGCGCACCCCCTCGCGGACGTGGCGGCCAACGAGAGCACGCTGCGCCGCTTCCTCCACGGGCTGCCCGGCGTCGACGCGGTCGGCCTGGAGGCGCGCGCCGCCTCGCTCGGCACCCGTTCCATCAAGACCACCGCGAAGGCGTACGCCATCGACCTCGCCATCTCGATGGTCGACCTGACGACGCTGGAAGGCGCGGACACCCCGGGCAAGGTCCGGGCGCTCGGCGCCAAGGCGGTCCGCCCCGACCCGACGGACCGTACGACGCCCGCGACGGCGGCCGTCTGCGTCTACCCCGACATGGTGCCGTACGCGAAGGAGGCCGTCGCCGGCTCCGACGTCAAGGTCGCCTCCGTCGCCACCGCCTTCCCGGCCGGCCGCGCCCCGCTCGCCGTGAAGCTGGCGGACGTCCGCGAGGCCGTCGCCGCCGGCGCCGACGAGATCGACATGGTCATCGACCGCGGCGCCTTCCTCGCGGGCCGGTACCTGAAGGTGTACGACGAGATCGCCGCCGTGAAGGAGGCCTGCGGCGACTTCGCCCGCTTGAAGGTCATCTTCGAGACGGGCGAGCTGTCGACGTACGACAACATCCGCCGGGCGAGCTGGCTCGGCATGCTCGCCGGGGCGGACTTCATCAAGACGTCCACCGGCAAGGTCGCCGTCAACGCGACCCCGGCGAACACCCTGCTCATGCTGGAGGCGGTGCGCGACTTCCGCGCCCAGACCGGCGTCCAGGTCGGTGTGAAGCCGGCCGGCGGCATCCGGACCACCAAGGACGCGATCAAGTTCCTGGTCCTGGTCAACGAGACGGCGGGCGAGGACTGGCTGGACAACCACTGGTTCCGGTTCGGCGCGTCCAGCCTGCTCAACGACCTGCTGATGCAGCGCCAGAAGCTGGCCACCGGCCGCTACTCCGGCCCCGACTACGTGACGGTGGACTGATCACCATGGCATCCGCATTCGAGTACGCACCCGCCCCGGAGTCCCGCGCGGTCGTCGACATCGCGCCCTCGTACGGGCTGTTCATCGACGGCGAGTTCGTCGAGGCCGCCGACGGCAAGGTCTTCAAGACGGTCTCCCCGGCCACCGAGGAGGTGCTCTCCGAGGTCGCCCAGGCGGGCGCCGAGGACGTGGACCGCGCGGTGAAGGCCGCCCGCAAGGCGTTCGAGAAGTGGTCGGCGCTGCCCGGCTCCGAGCGCGCCAAGTACCTCTTCCGCATCGCCCGGATCATCCAGGAGCGCAGCCGCGAGCTGGCCGTCCTGGAGACCCTGGACAACGGCAAGCCGATCCGGGAGACCCGCGACACCGACCTGCCGCTGGTCGCCGCGCACTTCTTCTACTACGCGGGCTGGGCGGACAAGCTGGAGCACGCAGGGTTCGGCCGGGGGACGACGCATGGGCACAGCGGCGCGGCCCCGCGCCCCCTCGGCGTCGCCGGCCAGGTCATCCCCTGGAACTTCCCGCTGCTGATGCTGGCCTGGAAGATCGCCCCGGCCCTGGCGACCGGCAACACGGTCGTCCTCAAGCCCGCCGAGACGACCCCGCTGTCCGCCCTGTTCTTCGCGGACGTCTGCCGCCAGGCGGGCCTGCCCCGGGGCGTCGTCAACATCCTTCCCGGCTACGGCGACGCGGGCGCCGCGCTGGTCGCCCACCCGGACGTGAACAAGGTCGCCTTCACCGGCTCCACCGCGGTCGGCAAGGAGATCGCGCGGACGGTCGCGGGCACCCGCAAGAAGCTCACCCTGGAGCTGGGCGGCAAGGGCGCCAACATCGTCTTCGACGACGCCCCGATCGACCAGGCCGTCGAGGGCATCGTCAACGGCATCTTCTTCAACCAGGGCCAGGTCTGCTGCGCGGGCTCCCGCCTCCTCGTCCAGGAGTCGGTCCAGGACGAACTGCTGCACTCCCTCAAGCGCCGGCTGTCCACCCTGCGCCTGGGCGACCCGCTGGACAAGAACACGGACATCGGCGCGATCAACTCCGCCGAGCAGCTCTCGCGGATCACGTCACTGGTGGAGCGCGGCGAGGCGGAGGGCGCCGAGCGCTGGTCGCCCGCCTGCGAACTGCCGGAGAACGGCTACTGGTTCGCCCCGACGCTGTTCACGGGCGTCACCCAGGCGCACACGATCGCCCGTGACGAGATCTTCGGCCCGGTCCTGTCGGTCCTCACCTTCCGCACGCCGGACGAGGCCGTGGCCAAGGCCAACAACACCCCGTACGGCCTGTCGGCGGGCATCTGGACGGAGAAGGGCTCGCGCATCCTCGCGGTCGCGAACAAGCTCCGCGCCGGCGTCGTCTGGTCCAACACGTTCAACAAGTTCGACCCGACCTCGCCGTTCGGCGGCTACAAGGAGTCGGGCTTCGGCCGCGAGGGCGGCCGCCACGGCCTGGAGGCGTACCTCGATGTCTGACCGTTTGAGCGTCTTCAAGACCTACAAGCTGTACGTCGGCGGGAAGTTCCCGCGTTCCGAGAGCGGCCGGGTGTACGAGGTGACCGACGCAAAGGGCAAGTGGCTGGCGAACGCGCCCCTCTCCTCCCGCAAGGACGCCCGTGACGCGGTGGTCGCCGCCCGCAAGGCGTTCGGCGGCTGGTCCGGGGCGACGGCGTACAACCGCGGCCAGGTCCTCTACCGCGTCGCGGAGATGCTGGAGGGCCGCCGGGGGCAGTTCGTGCACGAGGTCGCCGACGCGGAGGGCCTGTCGAAGTCGAAGGCCGCCGAGCAGGTGGAGGCGGCCGTCGACCGCTGGGTCTGGTACGCGGGCTGGACCGACAAGATCGCCCAGGTGGTCGGCGGCGGCAACCCGGTCGCGGGTCCGTTCTTCAACCTCTCCTCGCCGGAGCCGACGGGCGTGGTCGCCGTCCTGGCCCCGCAGGAGTCGTCGTTCCTCGGCCTGGTCTCGGTGCTGGCCCCGGTGATCGCGACCGGCAACACGGCGGTCGTGGTGGCGAGCGAGCGGGCCCCGCTCCCGGCGCTGTCCCTCGGCGAGGTTCTCGCCACCTCCGACGTCCCCGGCGGGGTCGTCAACGTCCTGTCCGGGCGTACGGCGGAGATCGCGGCGCCGCTCGCCGCCCACCAGGACGTCAACGCCATCGACCTCGCGGGCGCCGACGAGACGCTGGCGAAGGAACTGGAGATCGCCGCGGCGGACAACCTCAAGCGCGTTCTGCGTCCACAGCCTGTGGACGACTGGGCGGCGACCCCGGGCACCGACCGCATGACGGCGTTCCTGGAGACCAAGACCGTCTGGCACCCGACGGGCTCCCTGGGCGCGTCCGGCTCCGCCTACTGACGGCCGGGTCCACCGGGCGCCGCACCCCGCGGGCCGCGCTTCCCCTCCGTCCGGGGGAGCCGCGGCCCGCGCCGCCGTCACCCCCGGCCCGGCGTCAGCAGCCGCGCCGCCTCCCCCACCACGGGAATCGCCCCCACCGACGGAGCCTGCGCCACCGGCCGGGTCACGTCCTGGGACGACACCGGCCGGAAGTCGGCGACCTGGGTGCCGACGCCGTTGTCCAGCGGGTCCACGCCCGTGCCGGCCAGCGGGTTGGGCTTGAGGCCGACCACCGGGGCGACTGCGTGGCCGAGCGGGCCGGTCTGGGGCTCCGGCCCGCTCTGGGCGTCGAGGTCGCCCAGGGGCGCGGGCGGGGCGTCGGGCGAGGCCGCCGAGGCCGTCGTCGCGCCCGCCCCCAGGGCCACGCCGACGGTCGCGAGGACGACCAGGGCGCGCTGGACGATCGGCTTCTTGGAGAACGGGGTTCGGGCCATCTCTGCCACCTTCTGCTGTGCTTGTCGTACTGCGCCGGGTAACCGGTCAGACACGAAGGGTAATTGAGGTGTGACTCCCGCATCAAAGCCGACCCGCAGGGTCGTTCGAGGGCCGTTCCATGCCGCACACTGGTGTCCCGTGAGTTCCCAACCACCGATGACCGCCCGCGTCGTGCTGCTGTGCGGTCCGTCCGGCTCCGGCAAGTCCCTCCTGTCGGCCCGCTCCGGCCTCCCGGTCCTGCGGCTCGACGACTTCTACAAGGAGGGCGACGACCCGACGCTGCCCCTGGTGGAGGGGAGCCCGGACATCGACTGGGACCACCCCGGTTCGTGGGACGCGGACGAGGCCGTCGCCGCGATCGAACGACTGTGCCGAACGGGTCGTACTCCCGTTCCCGTCTACGACCTCTCCCGCAGCGCCCGCACCGGCGAGGACACCGTCGACATCGGCCGCACCCCGCTGTTCATCGCGGAGGGCATCTTCGCCGCCGAGATCGTCGCCCGCTGCCGGGAACTGGGCGTGCTGGCCGACGCGCTGTGCCTGAGCCGGGGGCCGGTGCGCACCTTCCGCCGCCGCTTCGTGCGGGACCTGCGCGAGGGCCGCAAGTCGGTGCCGTTCCTGCTGCGCCGCGGCTGGCGCCTGATGCGGGCCGAGCGCTCGATCGTCGCCCACCAGACCGCGCTGGGCGCGTACGCCTGCGACCGGGACGAGGCGATGGGCCGGCTGGCCGCCGCCGCGGCGGGCCGCCGCGCGAGCGCGCGCACGCCCGTCCGGTCGCCGGTCCAGTCGTAGCCGGGCAGGCGCGCACGCGACCCGCCCAGGTTCGATCCGGGTGGGTGGTCCGCGCACGTGGGTTCCGCACACATGGTCCGCACACGAAAGCGGGACCGGAAGGACCCCCCGGCCCTCCAGCCCCGCTTCGCGGTGCTCCCCCCGTTTTCCCCCGTACCCCCGTGTTCCCCCGTTGGGTATCGGGTCCCCCGTATCCCCCGTTCTCCCCCGTGGTCCCGTCCCCCGTGCTTCCCCCGGGACCCCTTGCGTCAGGCACCCCCGAAGAGGTTCCTGTCATGCAGACCCCCGGCCCCGGCCCGTGATACACCCCGGGCCGAAGAAATTTCCGGGAGTCCGCCCCCCACCGACCTTCAGGCGACCAGTTCGCCGAAGGCGTGCTGCTCGTCACGGCCGAAGCTGAGGACCTCGTCCTCGCGCAGCCGGCGGAGCGACCGCCAGATGCTGGACTTCACCGTGCCGACACTGATGTCGAGGATGTCCGCGATCTCCGGGTCGGTGCGGCCCTCGTAGTAGCGCAGGACCAGCATCGTGCGCTGGAGTTCGGGCAGCCGGGCCAGCGCCTGCCACAGGACCGCGCGCAGCTCGGTGCCGCGCATCGCGTCCGTGTCGCCGGCCGTCTCCGGCAGCTCCTCGGTCGGGTACTCGTTGAGCTTGCGCCGCCGCCAGGCGCTGATGTGCAGGTTCGTCATGGTGCGGCGGAGGTATCCGCCGACCGCGGCCTTGTCGCTGATCCGGTCCCAGGCCCGGTACGTCGAGAACAGCGCGCTCTGCAGCAGGTCCTCGGCCTCGAAGCGGTCGCCGGTGAGGTGGTAGGCGGTGGCGTACAGGGAGGCGCGGCGCTCCCGGACGTAGGCGGTGAACTCCGCCTCCGTCAGGGAGCGCCGCTCCCCCTGGTCCTCCCCGTACGCGGCTCCCCCGTGAGCCTCCCCCGCCAGACCGTCAACCACCGTCATGTAGACGGTGTGCTGACGCCCGGTGCCGCGAGCGCACCCCCGCCCGCTCACTGCACCGGACTTCTCCGATCCCCGCTGCGTGTGCACGTCGTGCAGACGCGTGACCACTGCGCTGGTGCTGTTGCCGTGCAGCGTGTTCATCTCGCGCCCCCCGTCGTGGACTTGCCGGTGTCCGGCCTGCTTGTCGTTCCTTGCCCGGGCCCTGCTTCCCGGCCCGTGCACAGAACTCTGCCGCCGCCACTTCATGGCCGTGTCCGCCGACTGTCACAGACCTGTCACAGCGGCCGGGCGCCGGGAAGAGCCGCCGGTTCGTCACGGAGGAGAGCGGCACGGCTACGCAGTCGCCCGAGTGTCGAAACGCGACCCCGCCATGGGCCAGAATGAGCCCGTGCCTTCCCTGTTGCTGATCGAGGACGACGACGCCATCCGCACGGCCCTGGAGCTCTCACTGACGCGCCAGGGACACCGCGTGGCGACCGCTGCCAGCGGAGAGGACGGTCTGCAGTTGCTGCGCGAGCAGCGGCCGGATCTGATCGTGCTGGATGTGATGCTGCCCGGCATCGACGGTTTCGAGGTGTGCCGCCGCATCCGGCGCACCGACCAGCTGCCGATCATCCTGCTGACCGCGCGCAGCGACGACATCGACGTCGTGGTCGGCCTGGAGTCCGGGGCGGACGACTACGTCGTCAAACCGGTGCAGGGCCGGGTGCTGGACGCCCGGATCCGGGCCGTGCTGCGGCGCGGCGAGCGGGAGGCGAACGACGCCGCGACCTTCGGCGGCCTGGTCATCGACCGGGCCGCGATGACGGTGACGAAGAACGGCGAGGACCTCCAGCTGACCCCGACCGAGCTGCGGCTGCTGCTGGAGCTGAGCCGGCGGCCCGGTCAGGCGCTGTCCCGGCAGCAGTTGCTGCGGCTGGTGTGGGAGCACGACTACCTCGGCGACTCGCGGCTGGTGGACGCCTGTGTGCAGCGGCTGCGCGCCAAGGTCGAGGACGTTCCGTCGTCCCCGACACTGATCCGCACCGTGCGGGGCGTGGGCTACCGGCTGGATCCGCCTCAGTGACGAACGGGCAAGGGGGACTCCGCGGCTGGGCCGCGGCGCGCAAGGGGTTCTGGTCACGGCTGCGCTTCACCAGCCTGCGGCTGCGTCTGGTCGTCGTGTTCGGCCTGGTGGCGCTGACCGCCGCGGTCTCCGCGTCGGGGATCGCGTACTGGCTCAACCGCGAGGCCGTGCTGACCCGCACCCAGGACGCGGTGCTGCGCGACTTCGAGCAGGAGATGCAGAACCGCGCCGGCACGCTGCCCGAGCATCCGGGGCAGGACGAACTCCAGCGCACGGCGAGCCAGATGGCCGACAGCGGCGGGCGCTTCAGCGTGCTGCTCGTTGCCAGGGACGCCGACGGCAGGACGGTGTACGGCAGTTCGGGCGGGCTCGGCGGCTTCGCGCTGACGGACGTGCCCGAGTCGCTGCGCAGGGCGGTGAACAGGGAGCAGTCGCTCACCAAGGGCAACTCCTCGCCGTACCACCTGTACTGGCAGCGCAAGGTCGACGACGGGACCCCCTATCTGGTGGCGGGGACGCGGGTGATCGGAGGCGGGCCGACCGGTTACATGCTCAAGTCGCTGGAGCCGGAGGCCAAGGACCTCAACTCGCTGGCCTGGTCGCTGGGGATCGCCACCGCGCTCGCGCTGATCGGCTCGGCGCTGCTCGCGCAGGCCGCCGCGACGACCGTGCTCAAGCCCGTGCACCGGCTGGGGATAGCGGCGCGGCGGCTCGGGGAGGGACGGCTGGACACCCGGCTGAGGGTGTCGGGCACCGACGAACTGGCCGATCTGTCACGGACGTTCAACCGTGCCGCGGAGGCGCTGGAGAAGCGGGTGGCGGACATGGCCGCGCGCGAGGACGCCTCGCGCCGGTTCGTCGCGGACATGAGCCACGAACTGCGCACGCCGCTCACCGCCATCACCGCCGTCACCGAGGTGCTGGAGGAGGAGCTGGACTCCGAGGCGGGCGGCATCGACCCGATGATCGAGCCCGCGGTACGGCTGGTGGTGAGCGAGACCCGGCGGCTGAACGACCTGGTCGAGAACCTGATGGAGGTCACCCGCTTCGACGCGGGCACCGCCCGGCTGGTGCTGGACGACGTCGACGTGGTCGACCAGATCACCGCCTGCATCGACGCGCGCGCCTGGCTGGACGCCGTGGACCTCGACGCCGAGCGCGGCATCCACGCCCGGCTGGACCCGCGCCGGCTCGACGTGATCATGGCCAACCTGATCGGCAACGCGCTCAAGCACGGCGGTTCCCCGGTGCGGGTGTCGGTGCGGGAGGAGGGGCAGGAGGTCGTCATCGCGGTGCGCGACCACGGTCCGGGCATCCCGGAGGACGTCCTGCCGCACGTGTTCGACCGGTTCTACAAGGCGAGCGCCTCCCGGCCGCGCTCCGAGGGCAGCGGGCTCGGCCTGTCCATCGCCCTGGAGAACGCGCACATCCACGGCGGCGCCATCACGGCCGCCAACTCCCCCGAGGGCGGGGCGGTGTTCACGCTGCGGCTGCCGCAGGACGGCTCGGACCTCGCGCGGGCGGACTCCGACGGCGCCGCGGACGAGGGGGAGAACGGCGAGCGGGGGGACGCCCGATGAACGTACGCCGTCTGTTCGCGCTGCCGCTGCTGGCCGGGGTGCTGACCGGCTGCGGGATCCGGCCGACCGAGGTGCCGACGGACTTCGGGCCGGCGCCCTCGCGGGTGCACTGCTCCCTCACCGGGGCGGACGTCGCCACCCAGTCGTCGCGCGGGATGCCGGTGCAGGTGTTCCTGCTGTGCGGCGCGTCGCTGGTGACCGTCGACCGGGTGCTGCGCGTGCCCGAGGGCGAGGAGGACTCCGAGCGGCGGGTGCTGGTGGCGCAGGGGCTGCTGGACGAACTGGCGAGGACGCCCTCGGCCGCCGAGAAGCAGGCCGGGTACTCCACAGTGGTGCCCGGCGGCACGACGGTGACCGGGCCGCGTCCCCGGGACCCCGAGGACACCCTGCGGCTGAGCACCGCGCCGGGCGACCTCACCCCGTACGCCCTCGCGCAGGTCGTCTGCACCTTCTCCGACTCGGCCGCGGCCGAGGGCGACGGCTCGGTCATCCTGGGCGGTCCGGGCGACGCCCGGCCGAACCGCTACGAGTGCACGGACGCCGTCCGCTCCCGGCCGGGCAGCGCGGCGCCGCCGTCGTCGGAGGCCCGGGCCGGCTGAGGGGCCGCCGGGGCGGGTGTGACGGTCTGCCGGGGCGGGTGTGGCGCAGGACTCAGGAAGGCAGCGGGCCCGGTCCGGAACCGATCGTGCCGGGCGCCGCGTCTTGGGGGGCGTGCAGCGTGAAGGCTCCGTGGGCGGCAACACCGCGATCCGCATACGGGCGACGGGGGGTGTCCTCCTCGTCGCGCACCTCGCGTTCGTCGCCTGGCTCACGCTGCGTCCGCTGGATGTGCCGTGGGTCGTGCCCGCCAACCTCCGGCCCTTCGCCGGCATCCGAGCGGATCTGGCGCTGGGCTGGCCCGAGGCGGCCCGGCGCATCGGCGCGGGGCTCGCGCTGCTGGCGCCGCTCGGTGTGCTGCTCCCGCTGGCGGGCGGCAAGGTGGCCGTCTCGCCGCTCGGGTCGCTGGCCCGCACGGTCGCCGCGGGAGCGCTGCTCTCGTTGGGCATCGAACTGCTCCAGACGGATGTGCCCGGGCAGGTCCTGGACGTCGACTCGCTGCTGCTGAACACGGCGGGCGTGGCGCTCGCCCATCTCGCGCTGGTGCCGGCCGCGCGACGCCGGCTGCGTCGCCGGGCGGAGGCGCGACGGCCCGCGGAGCCCGAGCGGCAGGACACGGCTCAGGGTCGCACCCCGACGATTCCCAGGGTCGGGATCGCCCCTTGGAGTGATGCTTTGCCCCCTTCGTCTCCGTAACGTGGACGGTGACGAGGCAGCCACCCGGGCGCCTCGGACGGACGCCGTACAGGCACGAAGGAGCCGCACATGTCCCGCCTTGCCCGCCCCACGAACGGCCGGATGATCGGCGGAGTGTGCGCAGCGCTGGCAGGGCGCTTCGGCACCTCCGCGACCACGATGCGGGTGATCTTCCTGCTCTCCTGCCTGCTGCCGGGTCCGCAGGTACTGCTGTACATAGCCCTGTGGATCCTGCTGCCCTCGGAGGGGAAGACGCGCACGGCCTGGTGACCGTCGCACGGGGGATGTGCGGACCGTCGCCGCGGCGGATGCGCGCATCGTCCCGCGAGGCACGCGCGGGCCGTCGTGCCGCGCACGCGCCGATGGGGCGCACCCCTCGTGTCGGCGAGGGGTGCGCCCCATCGGTGTGAGGTGCGGGGTGCGGGCGTCAGAGGGTCATGCCGTTCACCGGCAGGCCCTGCGTGGGCAGACCCTGCACCGGCAGCCCGTTCGTGGGCAGGCCGCCGAGGAGACCGCCGGGCGCGCCGGCGGCCCCGCCGGCGAGCAGCCGCTCGGCGGCCGGCTCGGCGGCGTTCAGCCCGGTGGTGACCGCTCCCTCACCCTTGGCCAGCGCCCGGTCGGCGCCCTGCACCGGCTGGCTCAGGTTCTCGGTCGGCAGCTGGGACACGGCGCCGAGGGCCGGGCCGACGGGGACCGCGGGCAGGGCGGGAGTGGCGTGGGCGGCACCGGCACCGGCGGCGGCGAAGGCGGCGCCGAGAGCGGCGACGCCGAGGGTCTTGGCAGCAGACTGCTTCATGATGAATTGCGTCCTTGACTGACTCGAACGGTATGACGGGGAAAGCGGGACAGCGGGGATGGCGGGGACAATTCCATGAACGTAAACACGCGGACGCCCCCGCCGCAAACACCGAAATGCGGACGCCCTGTGAACACGCACCCCGCTCCCCGTTCCCGGTCAACCGGCGGTCACCGCTACGAGGACACAGAACCCCTGGTGGAGGCGGTCTGCTGGAACAGCCATTCGGATTTCAGCTCGGCATAACCGGGCTTGATGACATCGTTGATCATGGCCAGTCGTTCATCGAAAGGAATGAATGCTGACTTCATAGCATTGACGGAGAACCATTGCATGTCGTCGAGCGTGTAACCGAATGCCTCGACAAGGTGCTCGAATTCCCGGCTCATGCTGGTGCCGGACATCAGCCGGTTGTCGGTGTTGACCGTGGCCCGGAAGTGCAGCCGGCGCAGCAGCCCGATCGGGTGCTCGGCGTAGGAGCCGGCGGCGCCCGTCTGGAGGTTGGAGCTGGGGCACAGCTCCAGCGGGATGCGCTTGTCGCGGACGTAGCTCGCGAGCCGGCCGAGCCGCACGGTGCCGTCCTCGGCGACCTCGATGTCGTCGATGATGCGCACCCCGTGCCCGAGCCGGTCGGCGCCGCACCACTGGAGGGCCTGCCAGATGGACGGCAGCCCGAAGGCCTCGCCGGCGTGGATGGTGAAGTGGTTGTTCTCCCGCTTGAGGTACTCGAAGGCGTCGAGGTGCCGGGTGGGCGGGTAGCCGGCCTCGGCGCCCGCGATGTCGAAGCCGACGACACCGAGGTCCCGGTGGCGGTTGGCGAGTTCGGCGATCTCCAGGGCGCGGGCCGCGTGCCGCATGGCGGTCAGCAGCGCGCCGACGCGGATGCGGTGCCCGGCTTCACGGGCGTTGCGCTCGCCCTGCCGGAAGCCCTCGTTGACGGCTTCGACGACCTCCTCCAGGGTCAGCCCGCCCTCGAGGTGCTGCTCGGGGGCGTAGCGCACCTCGGCGTAGACGACGCCGTCCGCGGCGAGGTCCTCGGCGCACTCGGCGGCGACCCGGACGAGCGCCTCGCGGGTCTGCATGACGCCGACGGTGTGCGAGAAGGTTTCCAGGTACCGCTCCAGGGAGCCGGAGTCGGCGGCCTCGCGGAACCAGACGCCGAGCTTCTCCGGGTCGGTCTCGGGGAGGTGGGGGTAGCCCGCGGCGCGGGCGAGGTCGACGACCGTGGCGGGGCGCAGCCCGCCGTCGAGATGGTCGTGCAGCAGAACCTTGGGCGCCCGGCGGATCTGGTCCGGGCTCGGGGTGTTCCCCGTCCGCTCAGTCTGGCTCGTCATTTCCGCACTCTAACTCCTACGCGCGTAGATCGCCCGCTGTACGAAACGGCCGATACGTAACGGTGACCGTGCGGAAGGGTGGCGTACACCGGTGCTTCTGACACTGTTCTGTCATGGCACAGCAAGCGACGCCGGTCCGCACGGCCCGGCTGGGGAGGGCGCTCGGCCCGGAGCCGACGGCGGTCAGCGGGGTGGTGCTGCTGCTCCCGGCCGGCGACGAGGTCTCCGCCCGCAGGCCCTCCCCGCTGCTCGGGACGTCGCATGTACGGCAGTTGGGCCGCCGGTTGGTACGCGCGGCACGCGACGAGGGACTCGCGGCGCACCTCGTCCACTACCGCTACCGCGGCTGGAACGGCAGCGAGGCGCATCTGGCGCACGACGCCCGCTGGGCCGCCGACGAGGCGGTACGGCGCTACGGCGACGTGCCCGTGTGCCTCGCCGGCTACGACATGGGCGGCCGGGCGGCACTGCGCGCGGGCGGCCACGACGCCGTCAACTCCGTCCTGGCGCTCGCCCCTTGGCTGCCGGAGGACGACATGGCGGCGCCGCCCGAGCCGGTGAAGCAGCTCGCCGGGCGGCAGGTGCTGATCGTGCACGGCACCAACGACGAGCGCACGGACCCGGAGCTGTCGTTCCGGCTGGCGGCCCGCGCGAAGAAGGCGAACCGGAACGTGTGCCGGTTCGAAGTGCACTCGGACCGGCACGGGTTGCACCAGCACCGGGACGAAGTGCTGGCGCTGGCGGAGGACTTCGTGATGGGCGCGCTGTTCGGGCGGGCGTTCTCCCGGCCCGTGGAGGACGCGCTGGCCGCGCCGCCGCCGCTGGGGCTGCGGATGCCGCTCGCTTCCGGGTTCGGGAAGTCGCTGCGGCGGTAGCCCGTCCGCGGTGGGCCCATCCGGCGGCAGCCCGTCCGCGATGGGCCCGCCCAGCGGCACCCCGTCCGCGGCGGCCCGTCCGCCTCACGTCGCCAGCAGGGCGCCCTTCCTGGACAGCAGGAACCGTTTGAAGGCGGCCACCGGCGGCGTGTCCGGGTGGCCCGCCAGCCAGGCCACGCCGATCTCCCGGGCAGCCCTGGGGGCCGTGACCGTCAGCTCCACCACCCCCGGCCGGGGCACCGCCGGCGGCGGCAGCAGGGCCACGCCCAGGCCCGCGGCCACCAGGCCCCGCAGGGTCTCCGCCTCCTCGCCCTCGAAGGCGACCCGCGGCTTGAATCCGGCCTCCTTGCACAGGTCGTCGGTGATGCGGCGCAGCCCGTAGCCGGGCTCCAGGGTCACGAAGGCCTCGTCGGCGGCCTCGGCCAGGCGCACCCGGCGGCGGCCGGCCAGCCGGTGGTCGGCCGGCACGACCAGGCGCAGCTTCTGCTCGTCGAGGCGGCGGGCGACGAGGTCGGGCGCGTCCGGGACGGGCGAGGTCAGACAGAGGTCGAGGTCGCCCGCGCGCAGCCGCTCCAGCATCGCCTCGCCGTAGTTCTGGACCAGGCTGAAGCGGACCCGCGGATGGTCGGCGCGGAAGGCGTGGATCAGACCGGGCACGGTCTCGGCGCCCATGGTGTGCAGGAACCCGAAGGCGACCTTGCCGGTGGCCGGGTCGGCGTCGGCGCGCACCTCCTCGGCGGCCCGTTCGATCTCGGCGAGGGCGCGTTCGACGGAGACGAGGAACGTGCGCCCGGCGGTGGTGAGGGCGACGGTCCGGCCGCGGCGGGCGAACAGGTCGACGCCGAGGTCCTGTTCGAGGCGGACCATCGCACGGGACAGCGTCGACTGCGGGACGTTCATCTCCTGCGCGGCGCGGGTGACGTGCTCGGTGCGGGCGACGCCGGCGAAGTGGGCCAGACGCGGGGCGAGCAGCCGGACGATGTCTTCTGTGTCACTGGACGGTGACAGGCTCGCCCGTGACCTCTGCTGATGCACCATGGGAATGATTATGCCGATTCCGTGCATTGGACGGATCAGGCGTGACGTCCGTAGCTTCGAGGCATGTCTCCCGCCAGTACCGGGGCGTCCACCGTGGTGGGCGCCTTTTCCTTCCGTTCCCCTGCCGACGCCACCCGTCCCACGGCGGATCCCTGCCGTGCCACGGCCGCTCCCGCGGGTCCCGCGGCCGGCTCCCCCGCGTCCCGCGCCGATTCCCGGATGGCCCCGGGCGGCCCCGGTTACCGCCGGATGAGCCTCGCCCTCTTCCTCGCGGGCCTGGCCACCTTCGCCCTGCTGTACTCCACCCAGGCGCTGCTGCCGCTGATCTCCGCCGACCTGGCCGTGACGGCGGGCGCGGCGAGCTGGACGGTGGCGGCGGCGACCGGAGGGCTGGCGCTGTTCGTGCTCCCGATGAGCGCGCTCTCGGAACGGTTCGGCCGGCGCACGGTCATGACCTGGTCCCTGGCGGTCGCGGTGGCCGTGGCACTGGTGGTGCCGTTCGCGCCGTCGCTGACGGCGTTGGTGGCCCTGCGGGCGGTGCAGGGGGCGGCGCTGGCGGGGCTGCCCGCGTCGGCGACGGCGTACCTGGCGGAGGAGGTCCGGCCGAAGGTGCTGGTCACCGCGATCGGCCTGTTCGTCGCGGGCAACAGCGTGGGCGGGATGAGCGGCCGGGTCGTCACCGGCTGGGTGGCGCAGGAGTTCGGCTGGCGGGTCGCCCTCGGGGTGCTGGGCGTGATCGCCGTGGGCTGCGCGGTCGCGTTCCGGCTGCTGCTGCCGGCCCCCCGGCACTTCGTGCGCGGCTCGCTGCGGCCCCGGGTGGTGATCGGCACGGTCCGCGACCACCTGGCCAACCCGCTGCTGCGCCGGCTGTTCGCGATCGGCGCGCTGTTCATGACCGTCTTCGGCGGCGTGTACACGGTGATCGGCTACCGGCTGACGCAGGAGCCGTTCGGGCTGCCGCAGGGCGTGGCCGGCTCGGTCTTCCTGGTCTACCTGGTCGGCACGGTGTCCGCGTCGACGGCCGGGCGGCTGGTGGGCCGGCTGGGCCGCCGGGGCTCGCTGTACCTGGCCGGAGGCACGACGACGGTGGGGCTGCTGCTGTCGCTGGGCGACTCGTTGGCGTCGGTGCTGCTGGGGCTGGTGCTCATCACGGCGGGGTTCTTCGCGGGGCACGCGGTGGCCTCCTCGGCGGTCGGCGGAACGGCGTCGCACGGGCGCGCGCAGGCCTCCGCGCTCTACCAGTCGGCGTACTACGTCGGGTCCAGCGCGGGCAGCACGGTCGGCGCGATGGCGTTCCACGCGGGCGGCTGGGCCGGGACGGTGGGCGTCGGGCTGCTGGCGGTCGCCGGGGTCGTGGGCATCACGGTCCTGGGGTCGCGGGCGGCGCGACGGGCGGCGCGCCCGGCCTGACTCACCCGTGGGCATCATCACCGGCAGGTCGGTGACCTGCCGGTTCCCCCACTCCGGGGGCCATTGTCAGTGGGCTGCGGTAGCTTCCGAAGTGCTGACGCAACGGCGCATCACAGGAATGGCCACAGGGGTGGGTGGACGATGAGCAACACCGCGACCACGACGGAACTCGACGAGGCACTGGAGAAGTACCGGGTCGAGCTGACCGGGTACTGCTACCGCATGCTCGGTTCCGCCTTCGAGGCGGAGGACGCGGTCCAGGACACCCTGGTCCGCGCCTGGCGCAGCTACGACAAGTTCGAGGGCCGCTCCAGTCTGCGCTCGTGGCTGTACCGGATCGCGACGAACGTCTGCCTGGACCTGCTGAACGCGGGCAACAAGCGCGCCCGGCCGATGGATCTGACCGAGTCGACCCCGCTCGCGCAGGCGGCCCTGTCGCCGCGCCCGGACCACACCTGGCTGGAGCCGATGCCCGACACCCGCGTCCTGCCGTCCGTCGCCGACCCCGCGGAGGCGGCGGTCGCCAAGGAGTCGGTACGGCTCGCGTTCATGGCGGCGCTCCAGCAGCTGCCGCCCAAGCAGCGGGCGGTGCTGATCCTGCGGGAGGTGCTGGCGTGGAAGGCGAACGAGGTGGCCGAACTGCTCGGCACCTCGGTCGCCTCCGTCAACAGCGCCCTGCAGCGGGCCCGGGCGACGCTCGCGGAGCAGAAGGACAAGGGCGCCGACGCGGTGGTCTCGGGCTCGCTCGACGAGGAGCACCAGAAGCTGCTGGAGCGCTATGTCGCCGCCTTCGAGGGCTACGACATGACGGCGCTGACGGCGCTGCTGCACGAGGACGCCATCATGACGATGCCGCCGTTCGACCTGTGGCTGACCGGCCCGGCGGACATCACCGGCTTCATGACGACGATGGGCGCCTCCTGCGCCGGTTCCCGGCTGGTGCCCGTGCAGGTCAACGGCCTGCCCGGATTCGCGCACTACAAGCCGGACCCGGAGTCGGACGGCTTCGTCCCGTGGGCGATCCAGGCGCTGGAGATCTCAGACGGCCGGATCACCGGGTTCCACAACTTCCTCGACACGCAGCGCTGGTTCCCGCTGTTCGGCCTGCCCCTCCGTCTCGAAGCTGAGGCCGACCAGGTCGAGTAGCGCGCGCAGCGCCGGGTCGGGGTCGCGCAGCCGGATCCGCCCGCCGGCCCGCCGTGCGGTCAGCTGGAGCCGCGCCAGCAGGTCCACGGCGGCCAGGCCCGGCGGCCCGAGCCCGCCGACGTCGCAGACCACGACCGGCGCCCCGGTGGCGCCGAGCAGGGACCGCACCTCGTCGCAGAGCCCCGTCACCTCGTCCCGGGTGACGGGGCCGGCGAGCACGATCTCGGCAGGGGTCATGGCGTCCACGGTGCGGTAGACCGTGCCGGACGGCGGAACTCATCGGCGTCGGGCGGCCGAGGGAGCCAGAGCGGTCACGAGGATCAGAGGGCCAGAGGGCTGGGGGATCAGGGGCCAGAGGGCCAGAGGGCCGGGGGGCCAGAGGGCCGGGGGGCCAGAGGGCCGGGGGGCCAGAGGACCGGGGGGCCAGGAGGGCCAGGAGGGCCGTCGAGGATCACATTGACCCGCGGCCCTCCCGGCCCGGAGGGTGGGTGCATGCCCCACCGATCTTGGCCGCCCGCACCGTCCGACGCCGCCCGAGCCGACGCGGAGACGCCGTGCAGGGGGTGCTGAGCGGGTACGCGGTGATCGCCGTCGTGATCGCCGTGGGCTACGCCATCGGGCGGCGCGGCCACCTCGGGGAGCAGGGCAGCGAGGTCCTGACCCGGCTGGCGTTCCATGTGGCGTCGCCGTGCCTGCTCTTCACGACGCTGGCGGGCGCCGACCTGTCGGTGGTCTTCTCGAGCCGGCTGCTGGTCACCGCGCTGAGCATGGCGGCGGTGGCGTCCGTCTTCGTCGCCGTGGGCGTCGTACGGCACTGGGGCGTGGGCCGCACCACGATCGGCGCCCTGTGCGCCGGTTACGTCAACTCCGGCAACCTCGGCATCCCGATAGCCGTGTACGTCCTGGGCGACGCCTCGCTCGTCGCCCCGGTGCTGCTGTTCCAGCTCGTCGGGATCACCCCGTTCGCCCTCACCGTCCTCGACCTGACGTCGGACGGCCCGCGACGCCCGCTGTGGCAGCGGCTGCTGACCCCGCTGCGCAACCCGATAGCGGTGGGCTCGCTCACCGGCGTGGCGGCGTCCGCGACGGGCCTGGAGATGCCGGGCCCCCTGATGGACCCGCTGACCCTGATCGGCAACATGTCGGTCCCCGCGGTGCTGCTGGCCTTCGGCATCACCCTGCGCGGCAGCAGCCTCCCGCTGCGCGGCGCGGAACGGGCCCCGGTCCTGCTCGCCGTGGCCCTCAAGTCCTTCGCCCAGCCCCTGGTGGCCTGGGCCCTGGCATCGGCGGTCTTCGGCCTGCGCGGCGCGGCCCTGCTCGACGTGGTGGTGACGTCGGCCCTCCCGGCGGCGCAGAACCTGTTCACGTACGCGAGCAGCTACCGCGTCGGCGAGGTCCTGGCCCGCGAGGCGATCCTGCTGTCGACGGTGCTGGCGGTGCCGGTGCTGGTCGTGGTGGCGGCGGTGCTGGGGTGAGGTCGGCCGACGGGGAATTCGCCGGTGTCGATGACGAGGCCGAAGGGGGCCGGGAGGACGAGGGGTTCGCCGAACGCGACGGTGCTCAGGGGGCGGGACGTCGCGGGAGCAGGTGACACGGTCGGTGCGTCGCCGTTTCCCGGCATGCCGAACGGGACCGACGGAGGTCCGCCGGTCCCGTTCACCCGTACGAGGAAACCGCAGGTCAGGCGATACGTTCCAGCACCACCGGGGACGGCGTCCACGCCGTCCCCTCGGGCGCCACGTCGTAGGAGCCCTCGACCGCCTCCAGGGCGTACGCGAACCGCTCGGGCGTGTCCGTGTGCAGGGTCAGCAGGGGCTGGCCCGCGCGGACCGTGTCGCCGGGCTTGGCGTGCAGTTCGACGCCCGCGGCGGCCTGCACCGGGTCCTCCTTGCGGGCGCGGCCGGCGCCGAGGCGCCAGGCGGCGATGCCGATGCCGTAGGCGTCCAGGCGGGTGAGGACGCCGGAGGCGCCGGCCGTGACGACGTGCTGCTCGCGCGACGTCGGCAGCGGGGCGTCCGGGTCGCCGCCCTGGGCCGCGATCATCCGGCGCCACACGTCCATCGCGGAGCCGTCGGCCAGGGCCTTCGCCGGGTCGGCGTCCTTGATCCCGGCCGCGTCGAGCATCTCGCGGGCGAGCGCGAGGGTCAGTTCCACGACGTCGGCGGGGCCGCCGCCCGCGAGGACCTCCACCGACTCGCGGACCTCCAGGGCGTTGCCCGCGGTGAGGCCGAGCGGGGTCGACATGTCGGTCAGGAGCGCGACCGTCCTGACGCCGTGGTCCGTGCCCAGGCCGACCATGGTGGAGGCCAGCTCACGGGCGTCCTCGATGGTCTTCATGAACGCGCCGGTGCCGACCTTCACGTCCAGGACCAGGGAGCCCGTACCCTCCGCGATCTTCTTGGACATGATGGAGGAGGCGATCAGGGGGATGGCCTCGACCGTGCCGGTGACGTCGCGCAGGGCGTAGAGCTTCTTGTCGGCGGGGGCGAGGCCGTCGCCCGCCGCGCAGATCACGGCGCCGACGCCGTCGAGGACGCTCAGCATCTCCTCGTTGGAGAGCAGGGCCCGCCACCCGGGGATGGACTCCAGCTTGTCCAGCGTGCCGCCGGTGTGGCCGAGGCCCCGGCCCGAGAGCTGGGGGACGGCCGCGCCGCAGGCGGCGACGAGGGGGGCGAGCGGCAGGGTGATCTTGTCGCCGACGCCTCCGGTGGAGTGCTTGTCGGCGGTCGGGCGGGACAGCGCCGAGAAGTCCATGCGCTCGCCCGAGGCGATCATCGCGGCCGTCCAGCGGGCGATCTCCCGCCGGTTCATGCCGTTGAGCAGGATCGCCATGGCGAGCGACGACATCTGCTCGTCGGCGACCTCGCCGCGGGTGTACGCGTCGATCACCCAGTCGATCTGCTCGTCGCCGAGTTCGCCGCGGTCCCGCTTGGTGCGGATGACGGAGATGGCGTCCATGGCCATGACTTTCCTTCCGACGTTCTGAAGAAAGTGCGCGGCCCCTCCGAGGCGGTTCGGAGGGGCCGCACGGGAGTTACCCGGCGAGATGGTCCGGGCCGAAGGCCTGGGGCAGCATCCGCGAGAGCGGCAGGATTCCCGCCGGGGTCTCCAGCAGCAGGTCCGGTCCGCCGAACTCGTACAGCAGCTGCCGGCACCGGCCGCACGGGACGAGGATCTCGCCGCGGCCGTCCACGCAGGTGAAGTGCGTCAGCCGACCGCCCCCGGTGCGCTGCAGCTCGGAGACCAGCCCGCACTCGGCGCACAGCCCGAGGCCGTAGGAGGCGTTCTCGACGTTGCAGCCGGAGACGGTGCGGCCGTCGTCGACCAGGGCCGCGACCCCGACCGGGTATCCGGAGTACGGCGCGTAGGCGTGGGACATCGCCTCGCGCGCCAGCGCGCGCAGCGCCTCCCAGTCGACGCCGGCCGCCGCCGTCACTTGCCCTGCCCCTTCCGGTACGGCAGTCCGTCCGCCTTGGGCATCCGCAGCCGCTGCGCCGACAGGGCCAGCACGACCAGCGTGATGACGTACGGCGTGGCGGAGACGACCTGGTTGGGGACCTCGTTGGTGCCGGCGTACCAGGCGAAGACCAGGGCGCCGACGACCAGGGTGATCACCGCGTGGACGAACTTCTTGCGCACCGCCAGCCAGATGGCGCCGATGAGCAGCAGGAGCGCGCCGAGCAGCAGCAGGGCGTGGACGTTCTCGGAGCCGCCGCGCAGGTTGAGGCTGTCGGTGTAGCCGAACAGGCCGGCGCCCAGGGCGAGGCCGCCCGGCATCCAGTTGCCGAAGATCATCGCCGCGAGGCCGATGAAGCCGCGGCCGCTGACCTGGCCCTCCAGATAGAACGGGTTGGCCACGATGGACAGGAAGACGCCGCCGAGGCCGGCCAGACCACCGGAGATGATCACGGCCAGGTACTTGTACTTGTAGACGTTGACGCCGAGCGACTCGGCCGCGACCGGGTTCTCGCCGCAGGAGCGCAGCCGCAGACCGAACGCGGTGCGCCACAGGATCCACCAGGAGGCGGGGACCAGCGCGACGGCGATGAGGGTCAGCCAGGACACGTTGGTGACCAGGCCGCCGAGCAGGCCGGCGATGTCCGAGACGAAGAACCAGCCCTTGGCGTTGAGGTCCCGCAGCCCGTCGGAGAGCCCGGGCACGGTGAAGTGGCCGAGGGACTCCACCGCCGGGGACTGCTTGGCGGAGCCGCCCTGGTGGCCCTCGAAGGCGAGGGGCGCGAGGTAGCGGGTGGCGCCGAGGGCGAGGATGTTGATCGCCACGCCGGAGACGATGTGGTTGACGTTGAAGGTGACGGTGACGAAGGCGTGCAGCAGGCCGCCGATCGCGCCGCCGAGGATGCCGACGAGGACGCCGGTCCACGGGCCCCACTGGAATCCGGCCCAGGCGCCGAACCAGGTGCCGAGGATCATCATGCCCTCGAGGCCGATGTTGACGACGCCCGCCCGCTCGGCCCACAGGCCGCCGAGGCCGGCGAGGCCGATGGGCACCGCGAGCTGGAGGGCCGTGGACATCTGGCTGACGTTGGTGATGCCGTCCGCGCCGGTGATGATGCGCACCAGCGAGGTCAGCGCCAGGGCGCCGGCGATCACCAGGAGCAGCACCGGCAGCGACATCCGGCGGCCGGTCGGGGCCGCGGGCTGCAGTGTGGGCTGGTTGACGTCGAGCGCCGAGGTCTGCGAGGCGGTCATCGGCCAGCCACCTCCTTCTTGGTGTTGTCGGTGGCGCCGAGGACGTTCCCGGCGGCCAGCTCGGCGCCCACCCGGCGCTGCTGGCGGCGCAGGCCCCACTCGCGGACGGCCTCGTAGGAGACGACCACGGACAGGACGATCAGGCCCTGCATGATGACCGCGATCTCCTTGTCGTAGTCGTGGAAGTCCAGCTCGGGCGAGGCCTTGTCGAGCCAGGCCCACAGCAGGGCGGCGAAGGCGATGCCGGTGGGGTTGTTCCGGCCGAGCAGGGCGATGCCGATGCCGAGGAAGCCGATGCCGGTGGGGAAGTTGAGGTTGTAGGTGTGGCTGGCGCCGAGCAGGATCGGCAGGCCCGCGAGTCCGGCGACGCCGCCGGAGATCAGCATGGCGGTGAGCACCATGCGCTTGGGGTCGACGCCGCTGGCGGTGGCGGCGGTCTCGGAGGCGCCGGAGGCGCGCAGGTCGAAGCCGAAGCGGGTGCGGTTGAGGACGACCCAGTAGCCGACGCCGAGCAGGGCGGCGAGGACGACCAGGCCGTAGATCTCGCCGGCCGCGCCCATGTCGATGCCGGGCACCCAGCCGGACTCGTGCATCTCGCCGGTGGTGTTGTTGTTGCCGACCTTGACGCCGAAGACGTCCGGCAGCCACAGGTAGGCGATCACCGAGGTGGCGATGGCGTTGAGCATGATCGTGGCGACGACCTCGCTGACGCCGCGGGTGATCTTCAGGACGCCCGCGACGCCGGACCAGAAGGCGCCGGTGAGGACGGCGGTCAGCAGCAGCAGGGGGATCTGCACGACCGCGGGCAGGTCCATGCGGGCGCCGACGATCGCGGCCATCATGGCGGCGAGCTGGTACTGGCCGTCGACGCCGATGTTGAACAGGTTCATCCGGAAGCCGATGGCCACCGCGAGCGCCGCGATGTAGTACATCGACGCCTGGTTGACGATGCGCACCTGGACGTCGGAGAAGCCGGCCTGCTCGAACATGATCGTGAACGGCTCGACCGGGTTCTTGCCCGAGGCGAGCAGCACGATCGCGCTGAGCAGGAAGGCCACGGCGAGCGCGATGACCGGCCCGGCCAGGGCGAGGAGTACGCGCTCCTTGTCGAACTTCTTCATCAGCGGGCCTCGTCTTCCGCGTCCGCGCCGCCGGACGGCGGTTCTTCGTGTTCGAGGTGGCCGGTGGCGGCGCCGGTCATGGCGGTGCCCAGCTCCTCGGGGGTGATGGACGCCGGGTCGGCGTCGGCGACCAGCCTGCCGTTGTAGATCACGCGCAGCGTGTCGGACAGGCCGATCAGCTCGTCCAGGTCGGCGGAGATCAGCAGCACGGCCAGGCCCTCGCGGCGGGCCTCCCGGATGTGGTCCCAGATGGCCGCCTGGGCGCCGACGTCCACACCGCGGGTGGGGTGGGCGGCGATCAGGAAGCGCGGCTTGTGGCTCATCTCCCGGCCGACGATCAGCTTCTGCTGGTTGCCGCCGGAGAGCGAGGCGGCGGTGACGTCGATCCCGGGGGTGCGGACGTCGTACGTCTCGACGATCCGGCGGGTGTCCTCCTGGGCGGCCTTCGGGTCCAGCCAGATGCCCTTGGCGTTGGGCTTCTCGGTGACATGGCCGAGGATGCGGTTCTCCCAGAGGGGGGCCTCCAGCAGCAGGCCGTGGCGGTGGCGGTCCTCGGGGATGTAGCCGATGCCCTGCTCACGGCGCTTGCGGGTGGCCCAGGCGGTGATCTCCTCGCCGGCCAGCCGGATGGTGCCGGAGTCGGCGTGGCGCAGGCCGATGAGGGCGTCGACCAGCTCGGTCTGGCCGTTGCCCTCGACGCCGGCGATGCCCAGGACCTCGCCCGCGTGGATGGTGAAGCTGATGTCGTCCAGCAGGGCCTTGCCGCCGGGGGCCGCCAGGCGCAGCTTGTCGACGGTGATGACGGGGCGGTCGGTGACCGTCGACTCCGCCGTCTCCGGCGTCGGCAGCTCGCTGCCCACCATCATCTCGGCCAGCCTGCGCGGCGTCGTCTCGGCGGGGACGGCCGTGCCGACGGTCGTGCCGCGCCGGATGACGGTGATGTCGTCGGCGACGGAGAGGACCTCGCCCAGCTTGTGGGAGATGAAGATGACCGACAGGCCCTCGGACTTCAGCTCGCGCAGGTTGTCGAAGAGCGCGTCGACCTCCTGCGGCACCAGGACGGCCGTCGGCTCGTCGAGGATCAGGATGCGGGCGCCGCGGTAGAGGACCTTGAGGATCTCCACGCGCTGGCGGGCGGCGACGCCGAGCTCCTCGACCAGCAGGTCGGGGCGGACGTCGAGGCCGTAGCGGTCGGAGATCTCCTCGATCCTCCGGCGGGCCTTGGCGCCGATGCCGTACAGCTTCTCGCTGCCGAGCACCACGTTCTCGAGCACCGTGAGGTTGTCGGCGAGCATGAAGTGCTGGTGGACCATGCCGATGCCGCGGGCGATGGCATCGGCCGGGGAGGAGAAGGCGACCTGCTCGCCGTCGACGGCGATGGTGCCCTCGTCCGGCTTCTGCATGCCGTAGAGGATCTTCATCAGCGTCGACTTGCCGGCGCCGTTCTCGCCGACGAGGGCGTGGACGGTGCCCTTGCGGACGCTGAGGTGGATGTCGTGGTTGGCCACGACGCCCGGGAAACGCTTGGTGATCCCGGCGAGTTCGACGGCGGTCTGCTGACCGTTGACCGCCGCTCCGGCCGGAGGGCTGCTGGACGCGTTGATGGCGCACTCTCCTGGGGACGGGGGTCGTCTACGCGCGTAGCGCCCCTACGGCATTCAAAGGGGCCGGCGCACCCCCGACGACGGGGTACGGGGAGCGGCCTCCCCGTACCCCGCCCGGCGACGCAACCCCGCGGTTACACGCTGCTCGAGGTACTGCTCGGTCAGCTGCTCCTGACCTTGATCTCGCCGCTGGTGATCTTCTCCTTGGCCGTCTCGATGGCTTCCTGGAGCTCGGCATCGTCCGCGAACTCGGGGTGGGAGTCCGAGAGGCCGACCTCGCCCGACTTCAGATCGCCCCTGACGATACCGGTCTCGGGCTTGCCGTCCTCGACCGACTTCGCCAGGTTGTAGACCGCCTTGGCGACGTCCTTCATCGCCGAGGTGAGGATGGAGTCCTTGTACTTGGCGAGGGCTTCCTGCCGGTACTGGTCGGAGTCGACGCCGATCGCCCACACCTTGTTGGCGGCGGCCGCCTCGATCACGCCCTGACCGGACAGACCGGCCGCCGCGTACACGACGTCGGCCTTCTTCTCGATCTGGCCCTCGGCGGCGGTCCTGCCCTTGTCCGGGCTGGAGAAGCCGCCCTCCTCCGCCGTCTGGGTGAGGTACTGCGAGAGCACCTTCACCTTCGGGTCGGTGTCCTTGACACCCTGCTCGAAGCCCGCCTGGAACTTGTGGATCAGCGGGATGTCCACGCCGCCCACGAAGCCCACGACGTTCGTCTCGGTGCTCTTGGCGGCGGCGACGCCGGCCAGGTACGAGGCCTGCTCCTCGGAGAAGACCAGGTCCGCGACGTTGTCCGCCTCGACCGTGGAGTCGTCCACGATGCCGAAGGTGGTGTCCGGGAACTCGGCCGCGGCCTCCTTGACGGCCGGCGCGTAGGCGTAGCCGACGCCGATCACCGGGTTGTGGCCCTGGCGGGCCAGCGACATCAGGCGCTGCGCCTTGTCGGCGTCCGTCTCGCCCTCGGTGGGCTCGACGTCGGCGGTCTCGTAGCCGAACTCCTTCTTCGCCCGCTCCAGGCCCGCGTACGCGGCGTCGTTGAAGGACTGGTCGCCCTTGCCGCCGACGTCGTACGCGATGGCGAGGCCCTTGTCGCCCTTCGACTCCGAGGACGTCCCCTCGGTGGAGGTGCCGCCGCAGGCGGAGAGGGTGAGGGCGAGGGATGCGGTCGCTGCGCCTGCGACCGCGAGGCGGGAAACCCGGCGCATGTGTGGTGCTCCTGTCGTACGGGATCGCCAAGCGCGGGACGGATGCGCCGACGCTGGCTTCGCCGCAGATTAACGCGCGTAGACCTCCCCGGAAAACCCTTCTGTCCACCTTGTTATGCGCCCGTGGCCAACGCCACTCCGAGCCGTGGCCGGGGGGTTGCCGGGTGCGAACGAGAGGTGGCGGTGGGTGATTTCCGAGGGGTTCCTTTGCGCCCGCCCGCCAAGCGGAACGGGCGGGCGCCGGTGTGGCGCCCGCCCGTTCCGGCGGTTGTGCACAGGACCCGAGGGGTCCTTGGCGAGGGACTACTCCGTCTTCACCGTGATGGAGCCGTCGATGATGCCTTCCTTCGCCTTGTTCACGGCGTCCTGGAGGCCTGCGATCTCGGCGAACTTCGGGTTGCTCTCGGCGAGGCCGACGCCGTTCACCTTCAGGTCGAAGGTCTGGGTGCCGGTCAGCGGCTTGTCGTCCTGGACGGACTTGGCCAGGGCGTACACCGCGCCGCCGACGTCCTTGAGGGCGGAGGTGAGGATGTAGTCCTTGTACGCCGCGAGGGCTTCCTGCTGGTACTGGTCGGAGTCGACGCCGATCGCCCAGACCTTGGCCTTGGCGGCGGCCTCGATGACGCCCTGACCGGACAGGCCGGCCGCCTGGTAGACGACGTCGGCCTTCTTCTCGATCTGGCCCTCGGCGGCGGCCTTGCCCTTGTCGGGGCTGGAGAAGCCGCCCTCCTCCGCGGTCTGGGTCAGGTACTGCGAGACGACCTTGACCTTGCCGCCGCTGGTGTCCTGGACGCCCTGCTGGTACCCGGCCTCGAACTTGTGGATCAGCGGAATGTCCACGCCGCCCACGAAGCCGACGGTGTTGGTCTTGGTGGCCTTGGCGGCGGCGACGCCGGCCAGGTACGAGGCCTGCTCCTCGGCGAAGACCAGGGAGGCGACGTTCTCGCCCTCGACCACGGAGTCGACGATGCCGAAGGTGGTGTCCGGGTAGTCCTTGGCCACGGCCTCCATCGCGGGGCCGTAGGCGAAGCCGACGCCGATGACCGGGTTGTAGCCCTGCTTGGCGAGGGAGGCCAGACGCTGTTCCTTGTCGGCGTCGGTCTCGCCCTCGGTGGGCTCGATGTCGGCGGTCTTGTAGCCGAACTCGTCCGCGGCCTTCTTCAGGCCGGCGTAGGCGGCGTCGTTGAAGGACTGGTCGCCCTTGCCGCCGATGTCGTACGCGATGGCGAGGCCGAGGTCTTCCTTGCCCTCGCCGCCGCCCTCACTGCTGGTGCCGCCACAGGCGGTCGCCGCCAGCGCCAGCGACGCGACCCCCACCGCGACGCGGGTCAGTTTGGATATCCGACGCATCTGAAGTTTCCCCATTCTCAGCAGCCCCGCAGTGGGTGCTCGGTTCGGCGCACATTAACGCGCGTAGACACTCCTGGGAACGGGGTTCTGCGTGGCCGTTATCCATTCGTGCCGATGGCCGGTTACGGGCTCGTGAACCACCGTCTCGAAAGGTGTGCATGGGACACGCATCCCCTGCGTCCCTCACTCTGCGTACATCTGCGAACCACGCTCCCCCGGCTGCTCGCGCGGCGCAACCGGGCCGTGGCGGAAGGGGTACCCGGCCCGGCGCGTCCCTACCGCCCCGCTCCTTTCGCGACCGCCCCGCTCTCGTCGCGCCTATCGCGCGTCCAGCAGCGCGGCGGCCGTGAACAGCTCCACACCGACCCTGATGGCGGACTCGTCCACGTCGAAGTCACCCTGGTGCAGGTCGCGCGGGGTCAGCTCGCCGGGCGCGCGGACGCCGAGGCGGGCCATCGCGCCGGGCACCTGCTGGAGGTACCAGGAGAAGTCCTCGCCGCCGAGGCTCTGCTCGGTGCCCTCGACCGACTCGGGGCCGCGGCGGGCGGTCATGGCCTCGCGCAGCAGTTCGGTGGTGCGGGACTCGTTGACGACGGGCGGGACGCCGCGGACGTAGGTGATCTCCGACTTGGCGCGGTGCAGGCCGGCCACCTCGTCGACCGCCGCGTGGACGACGTCGGGGGCCTGGCGCCAGGCGTCGATGTCCAGGCAGCGGACCGTGCCGGACAGCTCGGCGTGCTGCGGGATGACGTTGGGGGCGTGCCCGGACTCGATGCGGCCCCAGGTCAGCGCCAGTCCGCTGCGGGTGTCGACGCGGCGGGCGATCAGCGCGGGCACGTCGGTGACCACGCGGGCGACGGCGGTGACGAGGTCGGTGGTGAGGTGGGGGCGGGCGGTGTGGCCGCCGGGGCCGTCCAGGGCGATCTCGACGCGGTCGCAGGCCGAGGTGATGGGGCCCTCGCGCAGGCCGACGCGGCCGGCGTCGACGCGGGGGTCGCAGTGCACGGCGACGATGCGGCCCACGCCGCGCAGGGCGCCGTCCTCGATGGCGGCGACGGCGCCGCCGGGCAGGACCTCCTCGGCGGGCTGGAAGATCAGCCGGACCGGGCGGGGCAGCAGCCCCCGCCGGTGCAGGTCGGCGAGGACGAGGCCGGTGCCGAGGACGACGGTGGTGTGGACGTCGTGGCCGCAGGCGTGCGCGCGGTCGGGCACGGTGGAGCGGTACGGGCAGTCCGTCTTGGCGTCCGGAATGGGCAGGGCGTCGATGTCGGCGCGCAGGGCGAGCATGCCGGGGCCGTCGGTCCATTCGGCGTCCGCCTCGAGACCGACGTCACAGATCAGTCCGGTGCCGCCGGCCAGCACGCGCGGCTTGAGGCCCGCCTTCTCCAGGCGGCCCTTGATCGCGGCGGTGGTGCGGAACTCCTGGTTGCCGAGTTCGGGGTGCATGTGCAGGTCGCGGCGGAAGGCGACCAGCTCCGCGTACAGCGCGTCGGGCAGCTCGCCCGGCAGCACGGTTTCCACGACTCGGTCGGCGTCGGACTCCAGTGACATCAGTTGCTTCACCCTCTGAAGGGTAGGACGCCCGGCCGGCCAACTGTCCCGAGATCAACGAACTTCAGCCCGTCGGGCGAAGAAAACCTGGCCGGCGGACGCGTAGGCGTCGGTCGGAGTGGGTAAAATCGGGCGGCTTCCGCGCGGAGCCGCGGTCGGGATCGACCCACTCCTCCACGCATACCACGCCCCACCCCTCCCACGCGCATCCGTTCGGCCGACGGATGCGTCACACACGGCTCGGCTCACCGGTGGCGTGCGGGCGTCGCGTGTGCCGTGTCACGTCGCGCACGGCACGGCACGTGTCCGGCACGCGGGTCGCAGGACGCGCGTCACGGCGCCCGGGTCGCACCGAGCGCAGGGCCGTGCGTCACGCCCTGCGGCCGGCCGTGCGTCACGCCCCGCGTCCCGCCGCCGCGGCCGTCGTCCCGGGAGCCCCCGCGTCAGACCGCCCGCACCGCCGAGAGCCGGTGCACGTCGCGCGCCGTGTCCGTCACCCCGTTCAGGAACCCCTGCGCCCGGGGCGACGCCGTGTGGGTGAGCCACTGGGGGTCGATGTCGCAGACGGCGACCCGCACGTCCGTGCCGGCCAGCGCCAGCGGCAGGGTGTGGACCACCGTGGAGGGAAAGCTCAGGATCGTCCGTCCGACCGGGCCGCGGCGGGCGATCAGCTCCAGCGGGAGGTCGGGGCGGACGACCTCCAGGCCGGTCTCCAGCGCCAGCCGGTGCAGCTTCTCGGTGCTCTCCCGGCGATGCGCGAAGTAGCGGCGCGCGCCGTGCGTCCTGGCGAGGGCGCCCACCGCCTCGATGTAGCGGTCCACGTCCACCACCCCCGTCTCCACCAGCGACGTGCCGACCATGTCGGCGCCCCTGGTGATCCGCGGCGGCCCGAAGCGGGCGCGGGTCCAGGAGAAGTCGTTCGCGGTGACCGTCACCCCGTCCGGCGCCTCCTCGATGGGCATGGAGGAGAAGATGCCGACCCGGCGGGCGGCGCCCGGGGTCAGCCGGCGCCGGGCCGCGGAGGACACCGGCGCGAACAGCAGGTCGCGCGGGCCCTGCCGGCGCCCCTTGCGGTGCCAGCGCACGAGTCGCTCGCCGCGGGCCAGCTGGGTGACGAACTCCATGGTGGCCGTGCCGTCGTCCACGACGACCAGCTCGCGGGCGCGCGTGATGGTCAGCAGCAGTTGCACGTAGCGGGAGAACGGATCGCCCATGACGATCCGTTCCGCCCGCCGCAGCAGCCCCACGAGGCCCCCGATCGTCCGGAAGGGAGCCGACGCGCCGCCGCGCGCCTCCTCCCAGCGGACGTCGCAGCCCTCCCGCCGCGCCAGCTCCGCCATCCGGCGCAGCTGCCCGCGGGTCATCGGGTCGACGGGCGAGAGGACCACCAGCGTGAGCCCCGCACCGGGCGCGTGGACATGCGCCCACTCCAGCACGTTCAGCAGCTGTACCGGACTCTCGACGAAGGCGAGAGACGTGGGGCCGGCATTCCCGGCGCGGGGGCTCATCGGCGTACGACCGTCCCGTGGTAGGGCGTTGTGGGGTTGTGGTGGTGCGTCAGACCCGGATCGGACCGGATCAGACCTGGACGGGCTCGCCCGCGGCCGCGGCGATCTCGGCCTCGGCGACGACGCCCTGGACGCGGCGCAGCTTCTTCATCGGGCCCAGCTCGGACTCGTAGACCTTCTTGACGCCGTCGCCGAGGGAGGACTCGATGATGCGGATGTCGCGGACGAGGCGCGCGAGGCCCTGCGGCTCCACGGAGGCGGCCTGGTCGGAGCCCCACATCGCGCGGTCGAGGGTGATGTGGCGCTCGACGAAGGTGGCGCCGAGGGCGACGGCGGCGAGCGTGGTCTGCAGGCCGGTCTCGTGGCCGGAGTAGCCGATCGGGACGTTCGGGTACTCCTTCTCCAGCGTGTTGATCACGCGGAGGTTCAGCTCCTCGGCCTTGGCCGGGTAGGTGGAGGTGGCGTGGCAGAGCAGGATGTTGTCGCTGCCGAGGACCTCGACCGCGTGGCGGATCTGCTTCGGCGTCGACATGCCGGTGGAGAGGATGACCGAACGGCCGGTGGCGCGCAGCGCCTTCAGCAGCTCGTCGTCGGTGAGGGAGGCGGAGGCCACCTTGTGGGCGGGGACGTCGAACTTCTCCAGGAAGGCGACGGCCTCGGTGTCCCACGGCGAGGCGAACCAGTCGATCCCCTTCTCCTTGCAGTACGCGTCGATCTGGCGGTACTCGTCCTCGCCGAACTCCACGCGGTGGCGGTAGTCGATGTAGGTCATCCGGCCCCAGGGGGTGTCGCGCTCGATGTCCCACTGGTCGCGCGGGGTGCAGATCTCGGGCGTGCGCTTCTGGAACTTGACCGCGTCGCATCCGGCCTCGGCGGCCACGTCGATGAGCTTGAAGGCGTTCTCCAGCTCGCCGTTGTGGTTGATGCCGATCTCGCCGCAGATGTAGACGGGCTTGCCGGGGCCGACCTCGCGGGTACCGAAGGTGCGCAGGCGGGAGTTGGTGCTCATGGCAGGAACTTTCCTTAACTGGTGAGGGGGTCGAGAGAGTCGAGAGAGGGTCCGAGGATCCAGCCGGCGATCTCTCGGATCGCGCCGTCGCCACCGGGGAGGGTGGTGACCGCGCGTGCGGCGCCGCGTACGACGTCGTGGGCGCTGGCGACCGCGACCGGCCAGCCGACGAGCGCGAAGCACGGCAGGTCGTTGACGTCGTTGCCGGCGTAGAGCACGCGCTCCGGCGCGATGCCCTGTTCCTCGCACCACTGCTTCAGCGCGAGGTCCTTGCGGTCGACGCCGTGCAGGACCGGGATCTTGAGCTTCCGGGCCCGGGCGGCGACCACCGGGTTCTGTTCCGTGGACAGGATGAGCAGCTTCAGGCCGCTGCGCCGGAGGGCAGCGATGCCGAGGCCGTCCCCGCGGTGCACGGAGACGAACTCCCGTCCGTCGGCGTCGATCGACACCCGGTCGTCCGTCTGGGTGCCGTCGAAGTCGAGTACGACCGCGTCGATGTCGTCGGCGGTCGGCAGGGCGCCGGGGCGGTCCGCGTCGAACAGCGGCGCGAGGGCCCGGGCGCGGGCGAGGTCGTGCGGGTCGTCGATCTCCAGCACCCGGGCGGGGTCGGTGCGGACGAGTTCGGTACGGCCGAAGAAGCGGTGCTGGTGGGTGCGGAAGCCGGCCGCGTCCATCGCGTAGGCGGCGCCGGTCTCCAGCAGGTCCTGGGGGCGGTCCTGGCGGCGGGGGCGGAACGACTTGTCGTGGTTGACGCCGTAGCCGCCGGAGTGTCCGGCCGCCTCGCCCTCGGCGGCCTCGCCGTCGGCGTCGCGCCAGATGAAGCCGTGGAAGGGGGCGACGGTGACGGCCGTGTCGGCGCCGTTCTCGGCGACCGCGGCGGCGACGCCGTCGACGTCCTCGCGGACCAGGAACGGGCTGGTGCACTGGACGAGCAGGACCACGTCGACCGGGGAGCCGTGCAGCGCCTCGTGGGCGTCCATGGCGTGCAGCACGGCCGCCTCGGAGGTGGCGGTGTCCCCGGCGATGGCGGCCGGGCGCAGCACGACCTCGGCGCCGGCCGCGCGGGCGGCGGCGGCGATCGCCTGGTCGTCGGTGGAGACGACGACGTCGGTGACCAGCCGGGAGGCCAGGCACTCGCGCACCGCGCGGGCGACCAGCGGCACGCCGCCGACGGGCGCGAGGTTCTTCGCGGGCACGCCCTTGGAGCCGCCGCGCGCGGGAATCACCGCGAGCACGCGGCGCACCGTCGCGCCGTGGCCCGCTTCCGGGTGGGACATGGTCTGGACTCCTTGACGTGCGTGTTCGGGGAGTGTGCGGCTCACAGCTCCCCCATCCGCCGGATGACGGGCGCGACCCGCTGGACGCCGTGCCGGTAGGCGCCGCGTGCGGCGCGGCGCACTATCTGCCGGACGGGGCCGGGCTCCCTGTCGTGGGCGGGGGCGCCCGGCAGCGGGGTGCCGTCGGGGCCGAGGTGGTGGCGGGCGAGGATGCCGGGCAGATAGCCGGGGGCGGTCGCCGGGGTGTAGTACGGCGTCAGCGGCGGCAGTCCGCCTGGCTGGCCGAGCAGCTTGGCGATCCGCTCGCGGGCGGCGTCGAAGGCCGTCTCGTAGGTACCGTCGGCGGCGACGCCCTGCCGGGCGACCCAGTCGGCGTCGGGCACGGGGCGGTGGCCCTCGTCGAGCCGGTCCCAGGAGGCGAGGCAGCCGGAGCCGACGAAGTGGTGGTTGCCGAGCACCTCGCGCACGCCGAGGTCGGTGAGGACGACGGTGGGGATGCTGCGGTGCAGGGACTCGAGGGCGGCGGTGGAGCTGACGGTGACCAGCAGGTCGGTGCGGTCCAGGACCTCGCCCATGTTGCCGTACACCAGGTGGAAGTTGGACGGCAGGTCGTGACGCTGCGCCAGCTTCTGGTACGGCAGTTCCTCGATGTGGGTGGTGTGCTCGCCGGGCTTGGACCGGAGCTTGAGCAGCACCTCGCGCTCGGGGTGCAGACGCGCGTGCTGCACCAGGCGGTTGAGCAGGTAGGTCCGGTCCCTGCGGGTGTCCGGGACGGAGGGCTGGGCGGCGAAGACGACCGTGTAGGGGTCGTGCTCTCCGGTGTACTTCGCGCCGCCCAGGAACGGCAGTGCCACCTCGGTGACCGCGGAGGAGTCGGCGCCCACTCCGTCGTACACCGCGCGGAAGCGTTCGGCGTCCTGGCGGGAGTTGGCGAGGACCAGGTCGGCGCCGTGGCGCAGCAGCAGTCCGTCGGCGAGCTTCTCGTAGACCACGCCGACGTAGCCGGTGACGACGACGGGCCGGTGCGGCCGGTCCTCCCACACCCGCTTCAGGCCGTGCAGCATCGCCTGCACGCCGCCCCCGACGAGGGAGAGCACCAGCACGTCGTAATCCTCCTGCGCCATGGTGCGCAGGAATTCGACGGCGGTGACCTCCTTCAGGGAATCGGCGCGCACGCCCACCTCGGCCAGCTGCCGGGGCGTCGGCGTGGCCCGGCCGCGCAGCAGAAAGCCGTCCAGCACGGGGGCGACTTGCGTCGCGCCGTCCGCTGCGGCTTCCATGGTCGGGCCCGGAACGATGCGTTCCGCGGTCAGCGCACCCCATTTCCACCGGGTGTCCGAATCCGCGAGTACGGCGATCCGCGTGGGCTTCGTTGTACTTGATGGCACACCCAAGACGCTAGTCCCGATTCCTAGTTACAGCCCAACCCCGTCTCAACGAAAAGTTAACAGAAGCCCACCGAGAGCCGAACCGGCTCGCGCGAGCCCAGGAAGTACACGGGATGCACCGTACCGACACACCCAGTTCACCCTCCGTACCCCGAATGGAAAGTTCCGCATCCGGGCCCCCTTCTAGGCTTTCGCAGGTGCCAAAGCTTTCCGTGATCGTGCCGTTCTACAACGTCCAGCAATACGCCCCGGACACCCTGAGAAGCCTGCGCGCGAATGCCCGGCCGGACTTCGAGTTCGTGCTGGTCGACGACCGCTCGAAGGACGAGACGCCGGCCATTCTCGAACGCGGGGCCGAGGAACTCTCCGACGTCGCACAGGTGCGCTATATCCGGCGAGAGGAAAACGGAGGACTCGCCACCGCCCGCAACACGGGCCTGGACGCGGCCCGGGGCGAATACCTGACCTTCCTCGACGGCGACGACTGGCTCGCGCCGGGCTATCTCGAACAGCTGGTGACCGCGCTGGAGGAACTGGGCTGCGACTTCGTGCGCACGGACCATGTGCGGGCCACCGCGCGGGCGCGCAGCGTGCACCGCGCCCCGGTCGGCCTGCGCGGCGAGGTGCTCAGCCCCCGTGAGGCGATCCTGCCCTTCGACCGGACCACGTCCGTGGACTACCCCTACGCCTGGGCGGGCGCCTATCACCGCCGGCTGCTGGACAAGGGGCTGCTGCACTTCACGGACGGACTGCGCACGGCCGAGGACCGGCCGTGGATCTGGAAGCTGCACCGCGAGGCCGAGTCGTTCGCCGTGCTGAGCCTGCTCGGCGTGTTCTACCGCCGCGGCGTGGCCGGCTCCCTCACCCAGATCGGCGACGTGCGCCAGCTGGACTTCATCCGCGCCTTCGACCAGGTCGTCGAGGAGACGGCCGCCGACCCGGAGGCGGAGCGGCTGCTGCCGAAGGCGGTGCGCACCTACTGTGCGATCATCGCGCACCACCTGTCGGAGATCGACAAGTTCGAGCCGGCCGTGGCCAAGCAGCTGCGCATCATGAGCGCGGCGGCCATGAAGCGGATGCCGCAGGACGCGCTCGGCGAGGTGCTCGACACGATGGACCTGCGGCGCGCCGCCAAGCTGCGGCGGCTGCGACGAAGGATCACCCCGGCGAAGGCGGCTGCCTGATGTCCCGTACGACCCAGATCTTCTGCGTCTCGACGCTGTTCGGCGCCGCCACCCTGGCCGCCGCGATCGACTCCGAGCGCTTCCCGGACGCGGACCGCCGGATCCTGCTGGTGTGCAACAACGCCGCGAACCCGGAGACCACCCCGTCGGTGGACGCGATGCCGGGCTTCGCCACCCTGCGCGACCGCTTCGACGACGTCGTCTCCTTCAACGAGGCGATCCGCCCCTTCCATCCGGGCGCCTGGTCGCCGCGCTCGGACGACCTCCCGCTGTTCGAGCGCTATCTGCGGCTGCTGTGGAACCTGGGCGACGGCCGGGTGGAGCTGGTGCTGGAGTCCATCCAGGTCAACCCTGCCCTGGCCGTGGCGCAGGTCTTCACCGGCGCGCCCGTCGACGTCTACGCCGACGGGCTGATGAGCTACGGCCCCACCCGCAACAAGCTCGACCCGCTGATCGGCACCCGGGTGCGGCGGCTGCTCCACCTGGACCTGGTGCCGGGACTGACCCCGCTGCTGCTCACCGAGTTCGGCGTGCCGGCCGAGGTGGTGCCGACCGACGCCTTCCTGAAGGTGATGAGCGCGCTGACCGGCACCGCGGAAAACCTGCCCCCGCTGCCCGCCGACGCGGCCCTGCTGCTGGGCCAGTACCTGTCCGCGCTGGGCATCCTCTCCCCCGAGGAGGAGGAGGAGCTGCACGTCGAGATGTTGAGGGGCGCCGCCGCGCGCGGCCACCGCGCGGTCGTCTTCAAGCCGCACCCGACCGCGCCGCCCCGCTACAGCCGCGCCCTGGAGACCGAGGCGGACCGGCTCGGCGTGGAACTGACGGTGCTGGACACCCCGGTGCTCGCCGAGGTGCTGTTCGAGAAGGCGCAGCCGGCGCTCGTGGCCGGCTGCTTCTCCACCGCCCTGTTCACGGCGTCCGCGCTCTACGGCCTCCCGGTCGCCCGCATCGGCACCGAGCGCCTCCTGGACCGGCTCACGCCCTACCAGAACAGCAACCGCGTCCCGGTCACCCTGGCCGACGCGCTGCTGCCCGACCTGGAGCGGCCCGAGGGCGAGGAGCCGCTCGACGGCGAACTGCTCGGCGCGCTGCTGCCCGCGGTCGGCTACACGATGCAGCCGCAGGTCCAGCCGGCCCTGCGCCCGGCGGCGGAGGCGTTCCTGTCCGAGCACCTCGGCCCGCGCACCCGGCGCTACTTCAAGAAGCGCCGGCTCACCGCGCTCGGCCTGCCCGGCGGCATCCCGGAGCGGCTGTCGTTCCTGCCGCACAACTCGACGGCCCGCCGGGTGGCACGGCGGGTGAAGGCGCTGAAGAAGGCGGTACGGCGCTGACGGAGCCGTCCGGCACGGGGCGCCGTCCGGCACGGGGCGCCGTCCGGCACGGGGCGCCGTGCGGCGGGGCGCCGTGCCGGACGGCCGAGTCGCCGGATGGCCGGGCCGGACGGCCGACAGGCCACCCGGCACCGTCACGAAGGACCGCGCCGGACGATCGGCCGGACAACTGCGCCGGACGGTCGTAACCGGCCCTGCGCCCGAGTGCCTCGCCCAGCGACCTCCCGGTGAGGGGATGCGAGGGCTCGTCCGTGGGGCGTGCCCGGGCAGGGTCGGCGGTGAGGGGGCCGTGGGGGCGCGCCGGTGGAGCGTGCACGGAGCCGGCCGGCAGGCGGGCGCGAGGGCTCCGCGGTGAGCCGCGGGCGGCGGGGCGCCGTCCCGCGTCGTCGTCACCGCCCTCACCTTCATCACCCGAACTGACTACCTATTCGCGGGTGACTGTTCACCCACTGTCCACCCGGAAGCCACTCGCGAACCCTCGTCCTGGGGCACATTCGGCCTCCGATCGGAGGACGGTGGAACGCATGACGAACCCCCTGGCGGGATTGTTCAAGGCTCGGCAGAAAGAGGCCGCCAGGCTGGACCTGTTCGCCCGGAGCGTGCGCGTGTGCGGCGAGTACCTCACCGCGCGGGGCGACCGGCCCACATCCCGGCAGACGCGGCTCACCCAGGCCATCGGCGCCTTCGCCACCTCTCTCGACTCCCCCTCGGCCGACCCCTTCGACGCCCTGCTGCAGGTCGGCGAGCGCGCGCTGGAGGCCGGCGGGGACGGCTCGCTGGACCTCGCGCTGAACGTCGCCGAGACGTCCACCCGGATCCGGGAGCGCTCCAAGGGCGCGTGGCGGCTGCGGGGGCTGGCCCTCGACGGGCTCGGCCGCGGGGACGAGGCCATGGAGTGCTACGAGCGCTATCTCACCCTGCTCCAGGGCGGCAGCCCCGCCGAGGAGGTCGCCCGCCGGATGGACACGCTGCGGCGCCGCCGGGCGTGCCTGGAGGAGGCCGTCGCGCTCTTCCCCGGCGCCGCCGCGGCGCTGCGCGAGCTGATCGCCGGGCCCGCGTCCACCACGGCGGCCGTCGAGGCGGAGTTCGCCGCCTACGTGCGCGCGCGGGTGGCCGAGCACGGCCCGGGCGACCCGGGGGTGCGGCGGCTGCTGGAGCTGTACGGCTCCTACCGGCGGCTCGTCGAGCGGGCCGGGATGCCCGACCCCCTGCTCGGCGGCGGCACCCCGATCGGCGTCACCGGTCTGCGCGGGCTGCTGGCGGGGCGGTCGGTGGTCGTGGTCTCGGGGGCGCAGGAGATCGCCGCGAGCACCCTGGGCGCCGACATCGACGGCTACGACGTGGTGGTGCGCTGCGACTCCTTCCGCCTGCGTCCGGAGGGCACCGGCGAGCGCACGGACGTGCACGCCGTCACGCTGCGGGGCGACGCCCCGTGGGAGGGGCCCGGCTGGTCCCAGCAGGCCGGGGTCCGGCTGGTGTTCGGCGACCCCGCCGCCGCGTGGCGCCGGGCCGCCCGGCAGCGGCTGGTGCCCGGAGCGCAGCACCACGTCGGCGACGCCTCCCTGCGCCGGCCCCTGACCGATCCGGCGCTGCTGGGCGAGACCGGCTGGGAACCGGCGACCAGCACCGCCTTCACCGTCCTGCGGCTCCTGGACTTCCTGGATGTCACCCCCCGCCTGGACCTCATCGGCTTCGACCGGCCCGGCCGGCTGCGGCCGAAGGAGGCCGAGTGGGTACGGGAACGCGCGCAGCACGTCGACGACAGCAAGATGAGGATCGCCCTGCGATGACCCACTCCTTGGCGGACGACCGGAGCACCGTCACCGGCAGGCGCCGGATCGCCTTCGCCGTCCACACCGACCGGAGCGGCCTGTCCGCCCTCCCCACCCTGCTGCGCAGCCTGGCGCTGACCAACCCGAACGTGTGCGAGGACTTCGTCGTCCTGCACCCGGGGCTGCCCGACGCCGAGTTCGACGCGCTGCGCCGGCTGCACCCGCGCGTGGTCGCGCGCCGGGCGGACGGCCGCGCGGACGTCTTCCGGCTGGAGGGCTACGACACCGTCGTCGCCCTCGGCCCCGACATGGTCGTGCTCGGGGACATCGGCGGTCTGCTGCGCCTGCGGCACGGGGTGGGCGCCGTACGGCAGGTGCTGTGGGACGGCGAGGGCGGGGAGCGGCGCGCGGTGCTGCCGGACGGCCTCCTGGTCGTCCAGCGCGCCGACGTGGACGACGCGACGGCGGACCGCATAGCCGCCGGCGCCGGTCTCGAGGAGGCGCTCGGGGACGTGCTGACCCCGCTCGACGCCCGGTACGACTTCCTGACCCGCCGGCTCCACGACGACACGCCGGTGCCCGGAAACGTCGCGGTGCTGCGGTTCACCGGCCCGTTCGACGAGCCCGGCTACGGCCCGGCCACGGAGGCCCGCCGGCGTTTCGAGCTGAGCGACGAGGAGTTCCGGGCCGCCTACTGCGCCCTGCGCGGCGGCAAGCACCCCGATCTGCTGGCGCACTGCGCGCCGCCCCTGCTCGCGGCGCGCCCCTCCCTGGACCTCGCCCGCACGGTCGCCGACGTCTACCGGCGGCAGGGCCGCTACGACGAGGCCGTCGACGTCCTCGCCCCGGTCGTCGGGGACCGGCTGGACGCGCCGCGCTGCCAGGAGACGCTCGGCCTGTGTCTGATGGCGCTGTCGCGCTACGACGAGGCCGAGGCGCGGCTGCTCCTGGCGGCGGCCTCCCCCGACGTCGCCCCGCGTGCCTTCGCCCAGCTCGCGCGGCTGGCCTGGCTGTGCGGCCGGGAGGAGGACGCGCACGCCTACGCCCGCGAGGGCCTGGACGCCGACCCCACCGACGGCGGCTGCCACAGCTGGTACGTCCGCACCCGCGCCGAGGGCCGTACGGCGCCGAAGGCGGCTCCGCCCGGGGAGCAGCTCGCGCACGTGGCGCTGTTCGCCGAGGGCCAGGAGAACGCGGGCGACAAGGTGCTGCCCGAGGCAGTGCGCATGTGCTTCGACGCCGACACCGGCCCGCGGCGCTGGTACCAGCAGCCGGTGCACCGGCTGGTCGACGAGGCGGCGCTGGAGCAGCTCAACGCCCGGCGGGGCGTGATCGTGGGCGGCGGCGGCCTGTTCCTGCCGGACACCTCCCCGAACGGCAACAGCCACTGGCAGTGGAACATCCCGGACGACGTCCTGACCCGGATCACCACGCCGCTGGCGGTGTTCGCGGTCGGCTACAACGTGTTCGACGGGCAGACCTACCGCCGAGCCCGGTTCGCCGAGAGCCTGCGGGTGCTCGTCGAGCGGTCGGCGTTCTTCGGACTGCGCAACCACGGCTCGATCGAGCGGGTTCGCGAGCTGCTCCCCGAGGAGCTGCGGGACCGGGTGCGCTACCAGCCCTGCCCCACCACGGTCGCCCGCCACCTCGACCCCGGCCGGTTCGAGGGCCTGGAGCGGGACGACAGCGTCCTGGTCAACTGCGCCTACGACCGCGCGGGCCTGCGGTTCGGCCACGACTACGGCCACTTCCTGGCCCAGATGGCGACCGCGCTGCGGCAGTTGCGGGAGCGGGCCGACGTCCGGTACGCGGCCCACATGCCCGCGGACGAGAAGTTCGTGCACGACCTGCGCCGGGAGCACGGCCTGAGCCTGCCCGTGGAGCAGCTCTACGACATGTCGAACAACGGGATCCGCGCCCTGTACGGCCGGTCGCGGCTGGTGATGGGCATGCGCGGGCACGCCGGGATGATCCCCTTCGGCTGCGGCACGCCGATCCTCAGCCTCGTCTCCCACCCGAAGCTCGCCTACTTCCTGTCCGACATCGGGCGCGAGGAGTGGGGACTGTCGGTGCACGACCGGGAGCTGGGCCCGCGGCTGGCGGAGCGCGCCGCCGCGATCCTCGACGACCACGAGGCCGCCGTGGCGGACGTGCACAGCGCGCAGAAGTACCTGTGGGACATCACCCGCGCGAACATCGGCGAGCTCCAGCAGACGTTCGGACGAGTGTGATCCATCGGCAATTCACCTGCGCTTTGAACGGAATTCACCTCTCCGCGCCCAGGGTGACACTGTCCCCTCCGTGAGCGTCGTTAACCTGTTCCAATCTCCAACCTTCTAGCGTGAGAGGCCCACGTGCCCAAACTGTCCGTCGTCGTCCCCATGCACAATGTGGGAGCGTTCGCCGAGAGCACACTGCGAAGTCTCGCCAACAACGCGGACCCCGACTTCGAGTTCCTGCTCGTCGACGACTGCTCCACGGACTCCACGCCATGGGCGATCGACCGGTGGGCGGAAGAGCACCCGAACGCGCGGGTGATACGGCACGAGAAGAACATGGGCATAGCCCAGGCCCGCAACAGCGGCATCGACGCCGCCGACGGCGACTTCATCACCTTCCTGGACGGCGACGACTGGTACGCCCCGGGCCACCTGGCCCAACTGGTGGCCGCGATCGAGGAGCTGGGCTGCGACTTCGCCCGCACCGATCACGTCCAGGCCACCGGCACCGACCGGGTGATACGGCGTCCTCCGGCGCCCGTGCGCAACACGGTGATGGATCCGCGCGACTGCATCGCGCCGGCCGACATGGAGACCATGGTCGACTACCCGTTCGTCTGGGCCGGGATCTACCGCCGGCGCCTCTTCGACGACGGCGGCATGCGTTTCGCGACCGAACTGCGCACGGCCGAGGACCGGTTGTGGATCTGGCGCCTGCACCTGAAGGCGAAGACGTTCGCCTCCGTCGGCCTGCACGGAGTGTTCTACCGGCGGGGCGTGGCCACCTCGCTCACCCAGATCAAGGACTCCCGGCAGCTGGACTTCATCCCGGCGTACGACGCGCTGCTGCAGGACGTGCTGAAGGACCCGGAGTCCGACCGGTTCCTCCTCAAGGCCGTCCGGACGTACTGCGCCATGATCGCCTTCCACATCGGCAAGGCGGGCGAGTACGAGGCCTCGGCGGCCCAGCGGCTGCGGCGCGAGGCGCGGGCCGCCCTCCACCGCATGCCCGAGCAGGCGCTGGAGGAGACCCTCAGAACCATCGACAGCACTCGGAGCAGGTTGCTCAGCCGCCTGCGTGACGGGCGGAAGGCTGCCTGATCCATGCCCCACAAGACCCAGATCTTCCAGGTCTCGACCCTCTACGGAGCGGCCACCCTCGCCGCGGCCCTCGACGCGGGCCTGTTCGGGCCGCGCGACGGCGCCCGGCGCGTCCTACTGGTCTCCAACAACGCCGCCATACCGGAGACCGCCCTGCGCCTGGACGAGATGCACGGCTACGGGCCCATATCCGGCCGCTTCGACTCCGTGGTCAGCTGGAACGAGGCGATCAGCCCCTACCACCCCAGCGCCTGGGGCCCGCGGGGCAACGACACCCCGCTGTGGCAGAAGACGTTCCGGCTGCGCTGGGGCATCGACGAGCGGGACCTGATCGAGCTGGCCGTCGAGTCGATCCAGGTGAACCCGGCCCGCGCGCTGGCGGCGATCTTCTCCGAGGCCGCCATCGACGTCTACGCCGACGGTCTGATGAGCTACGGCCCGACCCGGGAGAAGCTGCCGCTGACCATCGCGCGCCGCATCCGCCGGCTGCTCCACCTCGACCTGATCCCCGGGCTGCGGCCCCTGCTGCTCTCCGAGTACGGCGTCGAGCCCAAGGTCGTCCCGGACGACGCGTTCCGCGGCGTGCTCGACGAGGTCTCCCGCGACGCGGCGGACGACCCGCGCCTCGCGCCGGTGCTCGAGGAGAGGCCGACGGCCGTCCTCCTCGGCCAGTACCTCGCGGCGATCAACATCCTGAGCGCGAAGGAGGAGGAGGACCTCCACGTCCGCATGCTCACCGGGGCCGCGCGCGCCGGGCACCGCTCCGTCGTGTTCAAGCCCCACCCGACGGCGCCCGCGAGCTATTCGGCGGCCCTGAGCAAGGCGGCGGCCGACGCCGGCGTCCGGCTCACCGTCCTGGACGCGCCGCTGCTCGCCGAGACGCTGTACCACCACTGCCGCCCCGAACTCGTCGTCGGCTGCTTCTCCACGGCGATGGTGACCGCCTCCGCCTACTACCGGGTGCCCATCGCCCGGGTCGGCACCGCACTGGTGATGGGCCGTCTCAAGCCCTACCCGAACAGCAACCGGGTGCCGCTGGCCATCGTCGACCACCTGGTGCCCGACCTGGAGCGGGGGGAGAGCCCGGCTCTCGTCGGCACCGCGCCCGGCACGCTGTCGCCGCTGGTGCGGGCGATCGGCTTCTGCATGCAGCCCAAGACGTACGCCAGGCTGCGGGACTCGACGGCCGCCTGGCTGCGGAGCAACCTGGCGAACAGCCCCGGCTACTACTTCCCCGAGCTGCGGCTCGCCGAACTGGGCCTGCCCGGCACCCGCCCGCGGGCGCGGGCGCGGATCCGGGTCACGCGGGCCAAGCGGGTGGTGCGCCGGGCGGTACGGCGCGGGACCAAGAAGTGAACCGCCGCCGACCGTCGGGTTTCCGGCCATGACGAATCAACCCCCTTTTCAACTCCCGTACACCGAACACCATGAGAGTGACGCGGTGCCGAACGACATAGCCGTCAGCCTGCCGCAGCAGGGCAGCTCCCCCTCCGGACAGAGCCCCGCACCGCGGGAGCACCGCCCCGACATCGACCTGATGCGGCTGATCTGTTCCGCGACGATGATGCTGGGGCACACGGGCGCCCAGTTCATCGTCGCCACGGGCAACGATCCGGACAACGGCTCGGGGTCGTACTGGGTGGGACATCTGGCCGAGGCGGTCAACCCGTTCGCCGTCCCCATGTACTTCGCCATCGCCGGCTGGGCGGTGCTGGTCGGCGCCCCGCCGCGGGACAGCGCCCGGATGTGGCAGCGGATCGTGCGCAACGTCGTCCCGCTCTTCGTGTGGACGGCGATCTACCTGGTCTGGTCCTGGCTGCGGAACCGCAACGACGAGCCCGTCACCGAGCTGGCGGTCGACTCGCTGTTCGCCTCGGTGCAGCCCGCCTACCACCTGTGGTTCCTGTACGCCTACATCCCCGTGATCATGCTGCTGGCCTTCGTGGTGCTGATCAAGGCGGGGAAGCGGCCCTGGAGTCTCGGCGCCGCGCTGTTCGCCGTCGCGGTCCTGCCCAGCGTGCTGACCACCGTCGGCGAGGTGACGGACCGGGAGATGCCCGACTTCGCCTGGGGATTCGGCACGTACTCGGTGGTCTACGCGGTCGGCGGCGCGCTGCTGTTCGCCCTGCCGGCCGGGACCCTGCGCCGGCGCTGGCCGCTGGTCGCGCTGCTGCCGCTCACCATGGCCGGGGTGCTCTGGTACCACACGCAGATCCACTACGTGGCGCCCAACGCCCACCTGTTCGTGGGGACCATGACCATCTGCGTGCTGCTGCTGGTCAGCAGGGTCCGGGTCCCCGAGAGGCTGCGGCCGCTGCTGCGGAAGCTGGCCGGAGCGGCGCTCGGCGCGTACATGGTGCACGTGCTGTTCCTCGAGGAGATCGCCGCCCGGGCGATCTCCGCCGACCTGAGCGCGCCGGTGGCCGGGCTGCTGCTGATCGGACTGCTGGCGCTGGTCATCACCCTGTCGTACGCCACCAGCCTGCTGTGGGGCAGGCTCAACCTGCGGCGGCTGCTCGGCTGACCGGCTCCGGCGCCCCGCACCGCGCACGCGCCCCGCGCAGGCCCTGTCCCCGTCCCGGGCGGGGCCTGCGTGCGTCCGGCGCCCTCCGCCCTCCCGGAACAACAGGACGATTCCGTTCCGTCACACCGAGTTCGCCATTTGTTCGCTCTTCCCTCTACCTTGCGCCCCTTCCCCTCGGGGTAGGCGCCCCTAGCCTGTCCCCATCCCGCGAGCCGCATCACTCTCACTCGACTTCCGATGGATTGAGGTCTCCGGTTACATGAATCGCCGTCCCCTGCTCACCAGTTCGGCTTCCCGGCGTCTGTTGCGCCCGGTCGCCGACATCATCGACCAGCGCATCGAGCGGCGGATCCGCTCGGCGGCCAAGGCGGACAACGCGGAGAGGGAACGACTCCGCGAAGCCGTCGACCTGGTGAAACGCCATCAGCTCACGCTCGACCTCCTGCTCGACAACCGCGGCCGCGGTCTCTCCCGGATCGTGAGCGCCGGCCCGCTGGAGCGCCTGCAGAAGGAAGTGGCGGAACTGGCCGGCGACCGCGAGGCCGCCGTTCGCAACGTCGCCACCGCCTACCGGCTGCTGATCGCTCTGGAGTCGCTCGGCGTCGGCCGGATCGCCGGCGGCACCATGAACATCTGCGGCAAGCTCGGGACGATACCCCTGCTCGACCCGCCGAACGACGAGATACTCGAGATCGGCACGCTCTACGGCATGTTCTCCGCCGGCCTGATCCGGATGCTGGAGCGCGACGGCCGCAGCCCGAGCGTGACGATCGTCGACCCGTTCGCCGGCGTGCAGCTGCAGCCCGGCACGCCCCAGCGCCCCGACCCGTCCGGCGCCCCCGTCGACGAGCACGCCGTGCGCACCAACCTCTCCCTGGCCGGCCCGGCGGGCGTGGCCGCCCGCATCAAGCAGGGCTTCTCCGAGGACCCCGAGACCCGCGCGGCCGTCTCGGACCGCCAGTACGGCGTGATCATCGTCGACGGCGACCACTCCGCCGAGGGCGTGGCCAAGGACCTGGAGTGGGCCGAGCAGATCGCCGCCCCGGGCGCGATCGTGGTCCTCGACGACTTCGGCGACCCGAAGTGGCCCGGCATCAAGGAGGCGCTGGACAAGCACCTCGCGGGCGACACCCGCTTCACCTACCTCGGCAAGGCGTCGCTGTCCGCGTTCCTGCGCGCCGCCTGAGCCGTCCGTCCCCGAGTTCGGGGGACGGCGTGAACCTCCTGTGGCGGGTGGTGTCACAGCGCTTCGAAGGACCCTCGTGGGGTTATGACGGTGGGGGCGTCCTCATACCGGGGGCGTCCGGCCAGTAACCGGATCCTGCGAGGTGTTCGAGTGTGATCGAGACGGCCGTCAGCCCCGCCCGGCCCCAGTCCGCCGCCCCGGCGCCCGCCGGGGCGCGGGACGCCGCCGCCCCTCCCCGCGCGAGAGCCGGCGGCGGCAGGCTGCGCCCCCTGGACGGGCTGCGGCTGCTGGCGGCGCTGATGGTGGCCGTCTACCACTACGCCGGACGGGGCGGCGAGGTCACCCGTGCGTGGGGTTCCTCGCCGAAGGATCTGTTCCCGTCGCTGCACGTGTGGGCCGCCTACGGCTGTCTCGGCGTGCAGGTGTTCTTCGTGATCAGCGGGTTCGTCATCTGCATGAGCGGCTGGGGCCGTCCGCTGAGGTCGTTCTTCGCCTCCCGGGCGGCACGGCTGATGCCCGCCTACTGGGTGGCCGTCCTGCTGGTGACGGCCGTGTTCGCGCTGCCCGGCGTGGTGTACGAGGCGGTGTCGCCGAGCGAGGCGCTGCTGAACCTGACGCTGCTTCAGCAGCCGCTGGGAGGCGACCGGGTGCTCGGCGTGTGCTGGACGCTGTGGGTGGAGATCCGCTTCTACGCCCTGTTCGCGCTGTTCGTCGTGGCGCCGGGCGCGAACCGGCGGCGGGTGGTGCTGTTCTGCGCGGTGTGGACGCTCGCCGCGGCGATCGCGACGGCGGCCGAGGAGCCGCTGCTCGACCTGGTCGTGATGCCGGAGCACGCCCCGCTGTTCATCGGCGGCATCGGCATGTACCTGCTGCACCGCGACCGGCGGGACGCCCTGGCCTGGGGGATCGTGGCGGTGAGCTGGCTGACCGGGCAGCACCAGGCGGTGCAGAGCCTGTGGCACGGCCGCGGCGCGGAGCACTTCTCCTACCGTTCGGCGTCCGTGATCGCCCTCGTCGTCACGCTGGGCTTCCTCGCGGTCCTCGCGGTCGCCCTCGGCCGGCTGCGCCGGGCCGACTGGCGGTGGCTGACGACGGCGGGCGCGCTGACGTACCCGTTCTACCTGGTCCACGAGCATCTGGGCTGGGTGGTCATCGACGCCCTCCACCAGGGCCTCGGCGTGCCGCCCGCCCTGACGCTGGCCGCCACCGTCGCGGTGATGCTGATCCTCGCGTGGCTGTTCAACCGGTTCGTGGAGCGGCGGGCGACACCGTGGCTGCGCCGGTCGCTGGCCGCCCCGGCCGGGAAGCCGCGGGTCAGGACGGGGCCCTGACCGCGAGGCCCCCGGCGCAGACGGGCGTCTTCGGGCGGCAGTTCGGCGTTCGTCCACTTGTCGTCATCATCGGGAGTGAACCCTGCGGGGAATCCGCCCGGTGCGCACCCGCGTGCCCGTTCGGGGCGCTTCCATCGGGCAGGCTGAGGGGCGACCGTGACCGAAATCCCCCCATCGAGAAGGTGCTCCCCTTCCATGACCACTGCACACGAGGCGCCGCCGCGGCCCCGCCGGCTGGACGACGTCCGGGGCTGGTTCCCGGTACTCGACCAGGTCCTGTTCGACTGGTTCCTGAACCGGCAGGAGGCCGCCGGAGTCCGCGGCGACCTGCTGGAGATCGGCGTCTTCATGGGCCGCAGCGCGATCTTCACGGGCCGTCATCTGCGCCCGGGCGAGCGTTACACGGTGTGCGACCTGTTCGAGGGCGACGCCCCGGACGACGCCAACCGGGCGGAGTCGACGAAGTCGTACAGCGCCCTCACCCGTGCGGTCTTCGAGGCCAATTACCTCTCCTTCCACGACGAGCTGCCCCGCATCCTCCAGGGCCCCAGCTCCCTGGTACCCGGCGCGGTGGCCCCCGGCTCCTGCCGCTTCGCGCACATCGACGGCTCCCACCTGTACGAGCACGTCCACGCCGACATCGGCGCCGCCCGGGACGTGCTCCAGCCCGACGGCATCGTCGTCCTGGACGACTTCCGCTCGGAGCACACGCCCGGCGTCTCGGTCGCGGTGTGGGAGGCCGTGCTGACCCGGGGGCTGCGTCCCGTCTGCCTCAGCACGCAGAAGCTGTACGGCACCTGGGGAGACCCCGGCCCCGTGCAGGAGGAACTGCTCGCCATGGCGCGCGGGCGGGACGACTGCCACCTGAGCGTGCAGCAGGCGGCCGGTCACCGCCTGATCCGGCTCAAGTCCAAGAAGGAGATGAGGGCGCCGGACTTCCCGCTGTCCCGGTACGCCGACGACCCGGAGTCGATCCCCGAGCAGGCGGCGTTCCCCGGCCGCCCGGTCTCCGCCCCGGCCGCCGTCCGCCCGGCGGCTCGCCGCCGGAGCCTGGCCCGCCGGGTCGCCGTCGACCTGCTGCCCCCGATCGTCACCCGGACCATCGCCCGTACCAGGCGCCCGGCGTCCCGCTGAGCCGCGCCCCGCCCGCCGCGGGCGCTACGCGCCGGCCAGCGTCAGCTTCGCCGCGAAGCCCAGGAACAGGACGCCCGCCGCCGACGTCGCCCCCGCCGACAGGCGCTGGCGGCGGCGGAAGGCGGCGGCCAGGCGGGTGCCGCCGAATATCAGCGCGCTGAGGTAGAGGCCGCTCGCCAGCTGCGCGAACGTCCCGAGCACCACGAAGGACAGCGCGGGGTGGGCGTAGTGCGGGTCGACGAACTGCACGAAGAAGGCGACGAAGAACAGGATCGCCTTCGGGTTGAGCAGGCTGATCACCAGCGCCCGCCGGAACGGCCGCTCGTCGGCGGCGCCGGTCTCGGCGGGCGTCGCCCCGGCGTCGCCGCGCGCCCGCCACATCGCCACCGCCGCCCGCAGCAGGCCTATCGCCAGCCAGGTCAGATAGCCGGCGCCCGCGAACTTCACGATGCCGAACAGCACGGCGTTCGCCTGGAGCAGCGAGGCCACGCCCGCCGCCGACAGCGTCATCAGCACGGCGTCCCCGCACCACACGCCCGCCGCGCCCGCGTAGCCCGCGCGCACCCCGCGCCGGGCGGCCACGGAGAGCACGTAGAGGGAGTTGGGACCGGGCAGCAGGACGATCAGGACGAGGCCCGCCAGATAGGTGGGGAGGTCGATCACACCGAACATGGAAGGGAGTGTCGCACGAGGGTCCGACACTCCCCTTCCCGCCCGTGGTCAGAAGGCGTCGGAGGGGACGTAGGTGCCCCAGACCTCGCGGAGCGCGTTGCAGACCTCGCCGACGGTGGCCCGTGCGCGCAGGGCGTCCTTCATCGGGTAGAGGACGTTGTCCTCGCCCTCGGCGGCCTTCTTCAGAGCGGCGAGGGCCGAGTCCACCGCCGCCCGGTCGCGCTCGGCGCGCAGCCTGGCCAGCCGTTCGGCCTGCTGGGCCTCGATGGCCGGGTCGACGCGCAGCGGCTCGTAGGGCTCCTCCTCGTCGAGCTGGAAGCGGTTGACGCCGACGACGACCCGCTCGCCGCTGTCGGTCTCCTGGGCGATGCGGTAGGCGCTGCGCTCGATCTCGCTCTTCTGGAAGCCGTGCTCGATCGCGTTGACGGCGCCGCCGAGTTCCTCGACCTTGGCCATCAGCTCCAGCGTCGCGGCCTCGACGTCGTCGGTCATCCTCTCGATGACGTAGGAGCCCGCGAACGGGTCGACCGTCGCCGTCACGTCCGTCTCGTAGGCCAGCACCTGCTGGGTGCGCAGGGCGAGCCGGGCGCTCTTGTCGGTCGGCAGGGCGATCGCCTCGTCGAAGGAGTTGGTGTGCAGCGACTGGGTGCCGCCGAGCACCGCGGCCAGGCCCTGCACCGCCACGCGGACCAGGTTCACCTCGGGCTGCTGGGCGGTCAGCTGCACCCCGGCGGTCTGCGTGTGGAAGCGCAGCATCAGCGACTTCGGGTTCTTCGCCCCGAACTCCTCCTTCATCACCCGCGCCCAGATCCGGCGGGCGGCGCGGAACTTGGCGACCTCCTCCAGGATCGTCGTACGGGCGACGAAGAAGAACGACAGGCGGGGCGCGAAGTCGTCGACGTCCATGCCGGCCGCGACGGCGGTGCGGACGTACTCGATGCCGTCGGCGAGGGTGAAGGCGATCTCCTGCGCGGGCGAGGCGCCGGCCTCGGCCATGTGGTAGCCGGAGATCGAGATGGTGTTCCACTTCGGGATCTCGGCCTTGCAGTACTTGAAGATGTCGGCGATCAGGCGCAGGGAGGGCTTGGGCGGGAAGATGTACGTCCCGCGCGCGATGTACTCCTTCAGTACGTCGTTCTGGATCGTGCCGGTCAGCCTGTCCGCGCCGACGCCCTGCTCCTCGGCGACGAGTTGGTAGAGGAGCAGCAGGAGGGCCGCCGGCGCGTTGATCGTCATCGACGTGGACACCTTGTCCAGCGGGATGCCGTCGAACAGCACGCGCATGTCGTCGATCGAGTCGATCGCCACGCCGACCTTGCCGACCTCGCCGTGCGCGATGGGCGCGTCGGAGTCGTGGCCCATCTGGGTGGGCAGGTCGAAGGCGACGGACAGGCCCATCGTGCCGTTGGCGATCAGCTGCTTGTAGCGGGCGTTGGACTCCACGGCCGTGCCGAAACCGGCGTACTGGCGCATCGTCCAGGGACGGCCCGTGTACATGGTCGGGTAGACGCCGCGGGTGAAGGGGTACGCGCCCGGCTCCCCCAGCTTCTCGGCGGGGTCCCAGCCCTCCAGGGCGTCCGGTCCGTACACCGGTTCGATGGGAAGTCCGGACTCCGACTCGCGCGCCATGGTGTGTGCCTCCCGCTGAGCACCGGGGTGCTCGCTCGTTCAATTCGCCAGTTACTCGCCAGTACGTACCGACCCTCGCGACGGACTGTAGCGGCGGCCGTGCGCCCGATGGAGGGCCCTGTGCTGGGACCTTCCTCACAACGATGCCGTGTCGTTCGCGGCGCGTCCTGCGCGGGGAACATTTCAGGGGACCCCTCGGGGGTCGCCAGGGGACAGCGGCGCGGTGACGCGGGGAAGAGGGGGTCCCGGATGGGGACGAGGGGCGGCTGGGCTCGGGGGTTGGGCGGGGCTCGCAGGTTGGGCGGGGCTCGGGGCTTCGGCGGGTCGGGGAGGGCGGCTGTGCTCCTCGCGGTGGTGGCGGCGGCAGCGGTCGGCGGTTGCACCGTGCAGCCCGTGGGACCGGACGGCGAGCCGCGCGGGCCGGTGCACGTCGGGGCGCCCCGTTCCCCTTCCGCGTCCGGCCCCGGCCCGGGGCGCCCGGGCGCCGCACCGGAGGAGAGGCCGGCACCGGCCGCCCCCGCCCTGGTGCTGTGGGAGCCGGGCGACGCCGGACCGGCCGTGCGCGAACTCCAGGCACGGCTGCGCCAGGTCGCCTGGCTCCACGACGGCCCGACCGGTACGTACGACGACCTGACCGAGCGGGCGGTGCGGGGCTTCCAGGGCAAGCGCGGCCTGCCGCGGACGGGCCGGACCGACACCGTGACCTGGCGGCGGCTGCAGGCGATGACCCGGGAACCGGGGCAGTGGGAGCTGTATCTGATGGGCGGCCAGCCCGCCGACGCGCCCGACCCGCGCTGTCTGACCGGCCGGGTGCTGTGCATCAGCAAGACGAGCCGCACCCTGCGCTGGATGATCGACGGCCGGACCGTCTCCACGATGGCGGTGCGGTTCGGGTCGGAGTTCACCCCGACGCGGGAGGGCGAGTTCCGGGTCTACTGGAAGTCCCGGCACCACCACTCCACGCTGTACGACGCCCCGATGCCGTACGCGATGTTCTTCAGCGGCGGCCAGGCGGTGCACTATTCGGCGGACTTCGCGGCCCGGGGCTACGCGGGCGCCTCGCACGGGTGTGTCAACGTGCGGGACGAGGCGGCCATCGCGGGGCTGTACGCGCAGGTGGGCAACGGCGACAAGGTCGTCGTGCACTGGTGAGCCGCGCCCGGTGAGAGGGAGGCTTGGGGCGCGGGCGGGACCGGGGGAACGTGTCCCGCCCGCGCCAGGTGCACGAGCCGTGGGTACGGGGGGAACCCCGGCTCTGTGCGAGGGCCGATGACCAGTCGGCTCACTCAGTACTGCGCAGCAAGGGCCGGAAACGTCACACCTGTGCGGGAAAAACTTTCCTGCACTGCGAAAGCGCAGTTCAGGAGGGATTCACCGGGCGGTGGGCCGGAGCGAGCAGGGTGCCCCTCTCCGTGTCGTCGCCGCCCCCGCCGACGCCTCCGCCGGTGCCGTTGTGGTGGGCTCCGAGGTGGCGGCCGTTGCCGCCGCCGTTGCCCCTGGCCGGCTCACCCCCGCCGTCGGTACCGCCGCCCGTGCCGTTCCCGTTGCCGTTCCCGCTGCCGCTGCCGCTGCCCGAGCCGCCGTTACTGCGGCCGGCGTCCGTGGCCGCGTCGCCGCTGCCGTTCTCCTGCCCGGCCTGCGCCCCGCCCGACGCGGAACCGGATCCCGACGCGGAGCCGGTGCCCGAACCGGACCCGGCGCCCGAACCGGACCCGGCGCCCGAGCCGCCGCCCGCCCCGCTCGTGCCGTCGGCGCCGCCCGTACCGCCGCTGCTGCCGCTGCTTCCGCCCGTGGCGCCTCCGGTGGCGTGCGCACCGCCCGTCGCGGCGGCGTCCTTCAGCACCCCGTCGCAGTACGCGCCCACCCGCGTCGAGCCGCCCGCCTCGCCCACCAGGGCCCGCTTGCTGCTCTCGTCCAGCTTCTTCCCGTCCCGCACGGCGCGGCAGGCCGCGGCGAACGCCTCCGACTTGGCGTCCGGGCGGGCGCCCTCCTCGCGGTCCTTGTCCCCGGCGTCCCGGCCGCCCGCCCCGGCGTCGTCGGAACCGCGGCCGGTCCCGGGGCCGGCGGACACGGCCGAGTCCACCCCGCCGCTCCCGTCGGGCGTGCCCGGGGCGAGCGGCCCGCCCGGCGTCGGGGTGGCCGAGACCGGGGTGGAGGGCCCGCGCTCGGAGCCGCCGAAGGGCGTGCGGATGACTCCGGTTCCGGCCGCGACGGCCACACCGCCGACCATGGCGGCGGCCACCGCGGCGGCCAGCCCGAACCGCGCACGGCGGGCCCAGCGGGGCCGGGCGACGGTGATCGCGACGGCACGCGGACGCCGGGCCGGGCGCACGGTCCCGGCGTCCGAGGGGTGCGCCCGGCCGGCCTCGGCGGCCGCCGCGAGCTCGGCGTCGCGGTCCGCCCGCGCCTTGCGGAAGGCGGCCAGCGCGGCGCCCTCACCGGGGATTTCCTCGCTGGTCAGGGGCTGTTTCGGGGTGAGTTCACCCAGTGCGCCGGCGAGCCGCTCGGCCTGCGCCCGGGCATCGGCGTCGACAGCGTCCAGTGGCTCTCCCCGCAGCAGACGCTCCGCCGTTTCGCGGTCCAGCCACTTGTACTGCTCGTCGGCCATCACATGTCCTTCTGCGTCCGCGCGCGCCGGTGCGTCACACTCGCCGACGTCCATGCCGGGCCGCGTGGTTCTCGCTGGGAGGGCAGCGCGTCGAGCACACCGGCCGATTCCGGATCGTCCCCGAGGTCGCCCAGCAGCTCGGCCAGCCGCTTCAGCCCGCGGTGCGCGGCGGTGCGTACGGCGCCCGCGCGCTTGCCGAGCGTCTCGGCGGCGGTCTTGGCGTCCAGGCCCACGACGACGCGCAGCACGACGGCCTCGGCCTGGTCCTGCGGCAGACGGGCGATGAGGGAGAGGGTGCGGTCGGTGGCCAGCGCCTCGATCGCCTCGCCCGCGGTGTCGGACTCGGCGGCCCGGCCGGTCAGCTCGGTCTCGTCGCCGCCGATCGAGGGGCGCCGGCCGCGCATCCGTATGTGGTCGAGGGCGCGGTTGCGGGCTATTCGGGCGGCCCAGCCGCGGAAACGGTCCGCGTCTCCGCTGAACCGGTCCAGGTCCCGGGCGATCTGCAGCCATGCCTCGGACGCGACGTCCTCGGCGTCGGGGTCACCGACCAGCGTCCGTACGTATCCGAGCAGACGTGGATGCACCGCGCGGTACACAGTCCGGAAAGCGTTTTCATCCCCGTCCTGCGCCGCAAGCACCGCGGCCGTCAGCTCCGCGTCGTCCCCCAGCACCGCGCGCCCCTCTGCGCCAATCCGGCACCGCCGTCGCGGCCCGGGCTCTCGCCGTCGTGGTTCCTCGAAATGATCGTTTGCGGCTCCATGACCGCAGTGGTTCGCGGTGGTCGTGTGTCCTCCGCGGTTCGGCGCGAAAGGCACGTTACGTGTTGAAACCGCTCCCCGTCCATGTTCGTCAAAGATGCAACTGACTCGTGATGCACGAGGTCGGCGCCGGGGTGTGACACATCGCGCACGCTCGGCGCTGTAAGGAATACGGGCCGCCGCGCGGCCCGTGCCGCGCGACGGCCGGGGCCTCTCCTGTGGGGGGTGGCGGCCCCGGCCGTTGCCTCGGCCCCCGCCGCGAGCGGGGCGACCGCGCGCCGGCCTGTGACGACGCCCGCGAAGCAGGTCCGGGGGGCCGTCGGCCACTGCTGGGCCGTGGCCGAGGTTCCTCCGTCGAGGAAGACCGCTCCGGACGAGCCGCATATGCCGCCGCGGACGTCGGGCGCGCCTACTGCCCGCCGCTCCCCCTCGTCCGCTCCACCGCGTCCGGCGCCTCGCCGGTGCCGCCCCCGATGCCGCCGTCCTGCGACGGAACGACGCCCGGGCCGGTCGGGACGAGGGCGCCGGTCGGGACGGGGACGCCGGTCGGGACGGGGACGCCGGTCGGGACGGGGATGCCGGTCGGGACGGGGGCGCCGGTCGGGACCGGCACGTCCGTCGGCGCCGGGGCGGTCGGCGGGACAGTGGCGCCCGGAGCCGTGCGGCCCGCCGCCGGCGTGAGGCGGTCGGCGCAGTACGCGTCCACCCGGTCCTCGCCGCCCGCCGCGTCGACCAGTCGCCGCCAGGCCTCCGCGTCCATCGCCCGGCCGCGCCCGGCGACCTGCTCATAGGCCCGGCAGCGGGCCTCCTCGTCCTGGGCGGCGGCGGAAGGGTCCGAAGCGCCGGAGACGGAGGCGGAACCGGGACGGGATGCGGAGCCGGACGGAGCGGGCGCGGCGTCCGGTGCCGACGGCGGAGGGCCGGTGAGGCCGGGGCCGGTGGATGCGGCGCCGGGGGCCGGCCGGGAGGAGGGGGCCGCATCCGAGCCGCCGATCGCGGCGAACGCGACCCCGCCGAGGGTGAGGCCGCCGAGCAGGACGGCGAGCGTGGCCCGCGCCGAGCGCAGGGACGTTCCGCGGGTCCGGGGCCGCCAGTCGTCCCGGCGCCGGGTGCGGGCCCGGTGCGCCCCGGCGTCCCGCGCGGCCCGGAAGGCGGTCACGGCGCGTTGTTCGGCCTCGGGGTCCGGGTCGCCGGTGCGCAGGGCCGCTTCGAGGAGCGCCGCGAGCCCGGCGTGGCCGTCCTCCTCGCGCGGGCCGGACCTCCACGGACGGCCGGACCTGCCGCCGTTTCCCCCTTCACTCCCGGCGTGGCCCTCCTCGTCCGGGCCGGACGTCCACGGACGGCCGGGCGCGCCGCCGCCGTTTCCCCCTTCACTCCCGGCGTGGCCCTCCTCGTCCGGGCCGGACGTCCACGGACGGCCGGGCGCGCCGCCGCCGTTTCGCCCTTCACCCATGTCCGTCTTCCGTTCCTGTCCCGGCCCCTCCGGCTGTCCGGCCCGCCCGGAGGGCCGGTCGTGTCCAGGTGTCCGCGGGTGTCCACCGTCGTCCTTCACTTCGACTCACCCAGCGTCCGGGGAGCCTCATCCGTCACACCTTCACTGGCCAGCCGGCGGGCGAGCTGCTTCAGCCCCCGGTGGGCCGCGGTGCGCACCGCGCCGGGCCGTTTGCCGAGGACCCGGGCGGCGGAGGGACCGTCGAGGCCGACCACCACCCGCAGCAGCACGGCCTCGGCCTGGTCCCGGGGCAGCCCGCGCACCAGGGACAGGGCGTGTTCGGTGGAGAGCGTCTCCAGTGCCTGCTCGTGCGTGCTGTGCGCGCCGGGCAGCTCCAGCATGTCCTGCTCCAGCGCCGTGGCGCGGGGCCGTACGCGCTGGCGGCGCAGATGGTCGAGCGCCCGGTGCCGGGCGATGGTCGCGGTCCAGCCTCGGAACCCGGCCCCGTCGCCCTTGAACCGTCCGAGGTCGCGGGCGATCTCCAGCCAGGCGTCGGACGCCACGTCCTCGGCCTCGTCGCCGACGATGCCGCGCAGGTATCCGAGCAGGCCGGGCTGGACGATGCGGTAGGCGACCGCGAACGCGGCCTCGTCGCCGTCCTGGGCCCGCGCGACGGCCGCGCCCAGTTCCCCGTCGTACGCCTGCGCGCGCCGGGTTTCCCCTCCCTGGCCCAAAACCGTCCTTCTCGTACGGGTGGCAAGTTCAACGCGCGACACGTTCCGGCCGTGCCCGCGTCCCCCAAGGTCATCAGCGCCGGGGCACACAGAAATGTCACAGCTCGTCAGGCGTCGCCGCCGCGCCGGGTCCGGTCGGACGGCGGCGCGTCACGCGCCCCGAGCGTGCGACGACGCGTCGGGTCGGTCACGCGACGGCGCGTCGGGCCCGGCCGTGCAGGGTCAGGTAGAAGGTGCGCAGTGATTCCCCGGGCCCGCCGATGTCGAAGCTGTTGCGGACCTTGCCCAGCGGGTTCCAGATCCGGCCGTCCGGCATCCGTACGCCGACCGGCTGGCCGAACAGGTCGCGGGGGCCGGCGTCGAGGTCCACCCACACCGCTCCGGCGCGGCGCACCATCACCTCGCCGACGTACGCGCCGAGGCCGAGCAGCGTCTCCTGCACCCGCTCGGAGTCGGCGCCGCCCTTGCGCAGCCCGTCGATCACGAAGTCGACCGCGCGCAGGCTGGCCACGGAGTAGTCCAGCGGCAGCCGGCCCCGCCGCGCCCGGGCGACGAACGCCGCCGCGTACGGCCGCATCCCGCTCGCGCCCGGCGCCCCCGCGCCCGCCACCGGCCTTTCCATGGGACCCAGCCCTCCGCTCGGCTTCGGAAGGCCCCCGCCGGGCCCCCGGGTGACCCAGCGGATGCGCCGGCCGGAACATCACCGGCCGGATGTGTGGCGCTCGCCACAGCGGGGCGATGCCGTATGCGGACAAGGGTTCACTTTTCCTCGCGGTGGACTCGAGGTCGGGCGCTTCCCCAGGTGACGTTTGATCAAACATGAGCGCTGGGGGAATGTGCGCCCGTGTGACGACGGGTGCGTCCATGTCCATCACTAGGGGTGGGGTAGTTGAGTCCACGCAGCACCCGTGCGTACAAACCGCTCAGTCTCAAGCGACGCGCCTGGCTGACGATCGGGGCGGTCGCCTTGAGCGGCACGGGCATCGTCACGTACGCGATCGCCGAACCGCCCGCGGATTCCGGGCGCGGCGCCGGACGTGAGCCCTCCGTGCGCACGCTGAAGCTCCAGGACCGGGGCGCGGGCCGCAAGGGCCTGGCCAAGCGGGAGACGGACCGCTTCAGCGCGGTGGTGCTGACCTGGAACGACCCCGACGCGCGGGCCAAGGGCACCCCCCAGGTGCGCACCCGGGACGCCGCCACGGGCGCCTGGTCGGGCTGGCAGACCCTGTCGAGCGAGCCGCACCAGGCCGACGGCGCCGAGGGCGGGCGCATCGCCGCCCGCGGCGGCACCGAGTCGGTGTGGACCGGCGAGTCGGACGGCGTCGAGGTGCGCCTGGTGAACGCCGGCGGCGCGGAAGCGGGCGGCCAGCCGGCCGGCATGGACGTCAAGCTGCTCGACCCGGGCACGGACCCGGCGGACGCCATGACGCCGGCGGCCTTCGCCGCGGAGACCGCCACGCCCGACGTGCCACCGGAGGCGACGGACTCGGCGACCCCGACGCCCACGGAGCCCGTGCCGCCCGCGCCGACGGAGCCGGCGACCGACTCGGCGACGCCCACGCAGCCGCAGACGGACTCCCCCGCCCCCACCGAACCGTCGCCCACCGACTCGGCGTCCCCCACCGCGACCCCGTCCCCGACGCCCAGCGGCTCCCCGACGGCCCCGGCCCCCGTCCCCTCGACGGTCGTCAAGCCGCCGATCATCACGCAGGCCCAGTGGGGCGCGGCGGTCGAGTACAACGGCACCCCGGAGTACGGCACGCAGATCAAGGCCGCGGCGCTCCACCACACCGGCGTCGACAACGACAACAAACTGTCCTGCGCGCAGAGCGCGGCCCGGCTGCGCACCATCCAGCAGGCCCACATCCAGCAGGGCTACTTCGACCTCGGCTACAACTTCGTCGTCGACCGGTGCGGCCAGATCTTCGAGGGCCGCAGCGGCGGCGTGGACCTGCCGGTGACCGGCGCGCACGACATCGGCTTCAACACCGACACGGTCGGCATCTCCTACATCGGCAACTTCGAGACCGCGAAGCCCACGCGCGCCGGGCTGGACGCGATCGCGCGGATCGTCGCCTGGAAGTTCGGGATGTACGGCGTCGATCCGACCGGCCGGGTGTCCCTGCAGTCCGGGGTCGCGAAGGGCGTGAAGGGCAACCTGGTCGAGAAGGGCCAGTCGATCGAGCTGCCGCGGGTCTTCGGCCACTACGCCACCAACAACACCGCCTGCCCCGGCGACCACCTCATCGCCAAGCTGGACCTCGTCCGCCGGCTGGCCAAGGCGCCTGGCGTCTCGCACGCCCTGGCCACCTCCGACTTCGACCGGAACGGCATCTCCGACCTGGTCGCGGGCGTCCCGAAGGCCAACGCGGTGACCGTGGTCCCGGGCGGCGTCGACGGGCCGGTCCTCTCGGCGAAGCGCACGCTCACCCAGAACAGCTCCGGCGTGCCCGGCACCACCGAGTCCGGCGACGGCTTCGGCACCGCAACGGCCTGGGGCGACGTCACCGGAGACGGCCACGCCGACCTGGTGATCGGCGCGCCGGGCGAGGACGACTCCAGCGGCCACACCGACCGCGGCCAGGTCACGGTGATGTACGGCCCGACGCTCGCCAAGGGCTACTCGTTCAGCACGACCGGGGTGAAGGCGACCGGCGCCAAGCTCGGCTCGACGGTGGCCGCGGGCGACTTCAACGCCGACGGCAAGGCCGACGTGTTCGCGGCGGGCGCCGGCAACGGCGGCACCTTCCACGTCCGGCTGACCGGCGGCGCCACCACCACGGGCCCGCTGACGACGGCCACCGGCCCGGTCGCGTACCTGGACTCCGCGACCGGCGACTTCAACCGGGACGGCTACGCGGACGTCGCCCTCAACTACCGGGACGGCGGCGGCACCGGGCGCGTGGTCCGCTTCGCCGGCTCGGCGTCCGGCCTGACCAAGGCAGGGGTGCTGTCCGTCAGGGGCGGCCGGTCCATCGCGGCGGGCGACGTCCACGGCAACGGCTACGACGACATCGTCATCGGCCAGCCGGTGGCCTCCGAGTCGGGCGCGAAGTCCGGCGGCCAGATCACCCTGGTGCCGGGCTCGTCGACCGGGTTCACCACGACCGGCATGGCCGTGATCCACCAGGACACCCCGTCCGTCATCGGCGCGAACGAGTCCGGCGACAACTTCGGCGCCTCGGTGTCCCTCGGCGACCACAACGCCGACGGGTACCTCGACGTCCTGGCCGGCGTCCCGGGCGAGAACCTCACCCGCGCCGAGGTCAACCGGATCAACGCGGGCGGCGTCACCCTGATCAGGGGCACGTCGTCCGGTCTCACCGGCACCGGCTCGGTGATGATCTCGCAGGACACCTCGGGCATCCCCGGCTCCACCGAGACCGACGACCGCGTCGGCTCCTCCGTGACCCTCACCGACCTGTCCGGCTACGGCCGCGCCGACCTCACCTTCGGCGCGGACGGCGAGGACGGCTCGAACGGCGTCCTGCTCCACGTGCCCAGCAACAGCACCGGCCTCGGGTACGCCGACGCCCTGTCCTACAGCAGGACGATGCTCGGCATGCCGACGGCCGTCCGGCTGGGCCAGACCCTGACGCCGTAACGCCGTGACCGCGGCGCACCGCAGCGGCCGGGACCCCTCGCGGACGAGGGGATCCGGCCGTTCGCGCGTCGGACAAGGGGGACCCGGCCGTTCGCGCGTCGGTCGCGGGAAGGGGCCCGCCCGCGACCGGTCGCGGGAACGGGCCCCGCGTCAGCCGTGGTGCACGTCCGCCGTGGCGTCCCGGCACAGCAGCCGCAGCGAGCCGTCGCCGCCCGCGAAGCACCGGCGGGCCTCCTCCAAGGGGTCCCACATCCGTCCGTCGGGCGTGCGCACCCAGTGATCGCCGCCGCTCGCCCACCACTCGGCGCCGGTCTGCCGGACGATCACCTCCCCGGCGTACGCCCCGAGTCCGCGCAGCACGTTCTCGACCGCCTCGTACGGCGTGCCCTCGCGGCGCAGTTCGTCGATCATCCGGTCGACGCGCCACAGGCTCTGCGCCGAGTAGTCGAGGCGCAGCCGCGCGCCCTCCCGCATCGTCACCACGGCGTCGGCGGCCCACCGGACCGGCTTGGCGGCGGCCGACGGCCTGGTCTCCTGCTGAGTCGTCACGATCGTCACATGGGAAAGAGCGCTGCGCCGCCCCGATTCGTCACCCGGATCGGGCGCTTGCGCACAACCGGCGCGGTACTGCCCCACCGTCGCCGCGGGACGGTCACAGGATCCGCCCGCGCGCGGGGGTTTACGCCGTCGGCCGCCGTCGTGCCGCCCCACGCCGACGTCGGTGCGCCCGCGCACGCAAAGGGACGCCCCGCGTCTCATGAAGGGGACGCCCCGCGTCTCACGCGAGGCGCGCACGGCGCGAGACGACGGCGCGCAGCACCCGGCGTCCCTCGACCGACACCTCCAGCGCCCGGCGCAGCCCGCCCGTGCCGTGCTCGGCGAGCAGTTCCAGGACGGTCGTCTGCCGCCTCAGCTCGGCGGCGACCAGCGGCGACATTCCCTCGGTGCGGCCCTCGCGGCGGGCGTCGACCGAGTCCGCGTCCTCGGCCGGGTCGAGGAGCCGGTGGATGCGCAGGGAGGCGACGGAGCAGGCGTCGGCCCACGTCCGCACCTCGGGGCCGTCCGGCGTGGCGGGGGCGGCGGCCAGCATCCGGTGGGCGAGGAGCGTGGCCTCGTCGTGGCCGTCGGGCCCGCCGAGCTCGGCGCGCGCCTGCTCCCACAGCTTGCCCCACGCCCCGCCGCCGACCGCCCCGCCGCCGGCCGTGCCCTCGTCGGCCGCCAGGTCCGCCCACAGGGGCCGCAGCACCTCGTCGTCACCGCCCAGCAGGGGCACGCACCGATCCAAACAAGCCAGACCGCACGCGGCGAGTCCTCGCTCATCGGCCTGCGCGATCAGTTCCACCAGGCTCATCACGCCTCGCTTTCCGGGGCGCCTTCCTTACGGAGCCCGCACTTCCCCTTACTGCGCGCTACGCCGCCGTAGTGTCACTGGGGTCCACGAGAGAGCGTTTTCAGCCATCCGGGGGCGGTCGGCTCACTCGAGCCGGTCGGCCAGTTTCCGGAAGTCCGCCCAGGAAAGGCCGGGCTCGTCCGGGTTCCAGAGTTTCTGCACGGTCGCCCGCAGCGGCATCCGGATGCCCGCGGCGACCTGTTCCTGCGTCTGGGAGCCGGCGAGGTCGCACCAGACGGCGAAGGAGCCGCCGAGGATGCGGTCGTCGTAGGAGGCCGGGACCGGCTCGGTGCCGCGCAGCACCCGCGGGGTCCACTGCTCGTAGATGCGCTGCCCGGTCGGGTAGACGAAGGTCTGCGGCTGGCCCAGGACGTAGTAGAGGAACTCGTCGTTGTAGTTGATCAGCTCGCGGCCCGCGCTCAGGTACTCGGCGGGCGGGCGCGCCCCGATCTCCTTGCCGGTCCAGTACGCGACCTCGACGTCCTCGTCGGGCCGCACAGACGTGCCGGCGTAGAAGCCGTCGTTCCACGCGCGCGGGACGCGGCCGTGGGCACGCACGGCGGCGGCGCGGTCGTTGAGCCAGCCGGTTGCGAGGTCGGCCACGGTCGCCCCCTCGCCGTACTTCTCGCGCGCTGCGGCGGCCAGCTGCGGATAGGACGCCTCCGGGTCGGACGCGGTCAGCGCCCGGTACTCGTCCCCGCCGAGGTGCCAGCGCCCGCCGGGAAACAGGCCGGCGTACTCGTCGAGCAGCTCGTCGACGAGCTTCCCGGCGGCCGGCTCGGAGATGTCCACGGCGCCGGTCGCCGCGGTGCCCCGCGCGTCGCGCAGCTGCAGCTCGGGGTGGGCGGCGAGCACGGCGCCGAGGTGGCCCGGCGAGTCGATCTCGGGCACGACCGTGATGTGCCGGCTCCGGGCCAGCCGCACGATCCGCCGCACCTCGGCCCGGGTGAGGTGCTGCTCGGACACGACCTCCGGGTGCGACCGCGACTCGATCCGGAAGCCCTGGTCGTCGGAGAAGTGCAGGCCCAGCTCGTTGAACTTCAGGTCGCCCAGCTCGCGTATCCGGTCCTCTATCCAGCCGGCCGTGAAGTGCTTGCGCGCGATGTCCAGCATCAGCCCGCGCCGCGCCTTGGCCGGCGCGTCCCGCACCACGCCCTCCGGCGCCGCCGCGCCGCCGCGCACGGCCTGCTTCAGGGTGCGGGTGCCGTAGAAGACCCCGGCCTCGGCGGGCGCGGCGACGGTGACCCGCCCGCCGCGCACGGTCAGGGTGTACGACTCCGGGTTGGCGCCCCTGCTCGCGTTGAGCCCCAGGCGCAGGTCGCCGGCGCGCTCGTCGCCGCGCTCCCCGGCGTACGCCATCCCCAGCTCGCCCGCGATTAGCCGGCCCTCGTCGGCGAGCGCCGGGTCGTCCACGACGACGCGGTGACCGCGCGCGGGCCGCCAGCCGGGGCCGCGCGCGGGGACGTGCTCACGGACGGCGGGGATGGTCAGGGGCGCGCGGGAGAGGGCGTAGGAGCGCGAGGGGGCCGGCGTCGGGCTCGGGGCGCGCGCGGCGCCCGCGCCGGGCCCGGAGGACTCGCCGGACGCGGCGGACGTACGGTCCGAGGGCTGCCGTACGGCGCCCGTGGGGGCCCCGCCCTCACCGCCGGAGGCCCACAGCCCGAGGCCCGTCGCGCACACGACGACCCCCGACCCGATCAGCAGCGCCCTGCGCCGCACGGTCCCGTCCGACGCCCTGCGCCTGTGCCGGCTCATGGAGCCAACCTACGACCGAACCATCCGGAGGGTGTCCACCGCACGGTACGAAACTCTCCCGTCCGGGTGAATTTGGGGCAACCCTCGGACAGGTCGTGACCGGTGTGGATAACGTGAGCGCATCTCTCTCACACCATCCCCTGCCGACACCCACGTGACACGCCTCCTTCCCGAGCAGACGCGCGCCGCACCGTCCCCTCTGCGGCGCTTCAACACCGACCCCGAGGACGACGTCCACCGCGCCCTCCTCGCCTGCCTGCGCAGCCCCCGATGGGCCCGCCGGGTCGCCGACCACCGCCCCTACCCCGACCTGGACGCCCTGCTCGCCGCGTCCGACGAGGCCGCCTACGACCTCGCCCCCGCCGACCTCGCCGAGGCCCTGGCGGGCGAGTCCCTGCCCCCGGTCCCGCCCGGGACCTACTCCGCGGCCCACACCGCCCTGCGCGCGGCCCACGCGGCGTACGAGGCGCGCTTCGGCCATGTCTTCGTGATGTGCCTGGACGGCGTCCCGGAGCGGGAGGCCCTCGACCACGTCCTGGCCGGAATCCGGTCACGTCTGGCCAATGATCCGGAGGACGGGCGGATCGTCGCCTGGGAGGAACTCCGCCGCCTGGCGAAGCAGCGTCTGGGCGAGCGGCTCGGGGGTGTCTGACCGGGACGGCGCAAACCCCCGGCCGGCCCGGGCGGCGGTTTCCGCCGTCCCGGTCATGCGCCGGCCTGCGCCGCGCCCGGCGCATAACGCCACATTCCGGTACGCAAGCCGCCAACGGTGAGCCATACGCGTGCCAGTTTGATCACACCGAGAGACCCCGGCGAGGCTGAGCGCCACCGCATCGCTACGATGCTGGGGGCCGGTGGACCGTACCCGGCCGGGCCCGTCCGACGCCGAAGCCGGCAGGCCCCTATCCCCGCTCCCGGAGGGTTATTCCGTGCCGGCTGGAACGCTGTACCGCGGCCGGGAAGGAATGTGGTCCTGGGTGGCTCACCGAGTCACCGGCGTCCTCATCTTCTTCTTCCTGTTCGTGCATGTACTGGACACCGCACTCGTCCGTGTCTCCCCCGAGACCTACGACGAAGTCGTGGCGACGTACAAGACGCCGATCGTCGCCCTGCTCGAGTACGGCCTCGTCGCCGCCATCGTCTTCCACGCGCTCAACGGCCTGCGTGTCATCGCCGTCGACTTCTGGTCGAAGGGTCCCCGCTACCAGAAGCAGATGATGTGGATCGTCGTCGGCCTGTGGGCCGTACTGATGGCCGGGGCGATCTACCCCGTCCTCGGCCACGCCGCTCGTGAACTGTTCGGGAGCTGACGCCCATGTCCACCACTGAGACCACCGCTTCCGGGATCGGCCCCGTCGAGGGCGGCTCCGTCCACACGGTCGACAACCCGGCGCCCCTGATCGAGGCCCCGCGCATGCGGACCAAGAAGACGCCCAAGTCGACGCGCGGCAACTTCGAGCTGGCCACCTGGCTCTTCATGCGCCTGTCGGGCGTCCTGCTGGTCGTCCTGGTCATCACCCACCTGCTGATCCAGCTCGTGCTGGACGGCGGTGTGTCGAAGGTCGGTTTCGCCTTCGTCGCCGGCCGCTGGGCCTCCCCCTTCTGGCAGGTCTGGGACCTGCTGATGCTGTGGCTCGGCATGCTGCACGGCGGTAACGGCCTGCGGACGATCATCAACGACTACGCGGAGCGCGCGAACACGCGACTGTGGCTGAAGGGCCTGCTGTACACCGCCACGGTGTTCACCATCCTGCTGGGCACGCTGGTGATCTTCACCTTCGACCCGAACATCCGCTAGGCACGGGGCTGAGGTATTCCTGATGAAGATCCACAAGTACGACACCGTCATCGTCGGGGCCGGCGGCGCCGGCATGCGCGCGGCCATCGAGTCCACCAAGCGCAGCCGCACCGCGGTCCTCACGAAGCTCTACCCGACCCGGTCCCACACGGGCGCCGCGCAGGGCGGCATGGCCGCCGCGCTGGCCAACGTGGAGGAGGACAACTGGGAGTGGCACACCTTCGACACGGTCAAGGGCGGTGACTACCTGGTCGACCAGGACGCCGCCGAGATCCTGGCGAAGGAGGCCATCGACTCGGTCCTCGACCTGGAGAAGATGGGCCTGCCGTTCAACCGCACCCCGAACGGCACGATCGACCAGCGCCGCTTCGGCGGGCACAGCCGCAACCACGGCGAGGCCCCGGTCCGCCGCTCCTGCTACGCGGCCGACCGCACCGGTCACATGATCCTCCAGACGCTGTACCAGAACTGCGTCAAGCACGGCGTGGAGTTCTTCAACGAGTTCTACGTCCTGGACCAGCTGATCACCGAGGTCGACGGCGTCAAGAAGTCGGCCGGCGTCGTGGCCTACGAGCTGGCGACCGGCGAGATCCACGTCTTCCAGGCGAAGTCCGTGATCTACGCGTCCGGCGGCTGCGGCAAGTTCTTCAAGGTCACGTCGAACGCGCACACGCTGACCGGCGACGGCCAGGCGGCCGTGTACCGGCGGGGCATCCCGCTGGAGGACATGGAGTTCTTCCAGTTCCACCCGACCGGCATCTGGCGCATGGGCATCCTGCTGACGGAGGGCGCCCGCGGCGAGGGCGGCATCCTGCGCAACAAGGACGGCGAGCGCTTCATGGAGAAGTACGCGCCGGTCATGAAGGACCTCGCGTCCCGTGACGTCGTCTCCCGCTCCATCTACACGGAGATCCGCGAGGGCCGCGGCTGCGGTCCCGAGGGCGACCACGTCTTCCTGGACCTCACGCACCTCCCGCCGGAGCAGCTGGACGCGAAGCTGCCCGACATCACCGAGTTCGCGCGGACCTACCTGGGCATCGAGCCGTACACCGACCCGATCCCGATCCAGCCGACCGCGCACTACGCCATGGGCGGCATCCCGACCAACGTCGAGGGCGAGGTCCTGGCCGACAACACCACCGTCGTCCCGGGTCTGTACGCCGCCGGCGAGGTCGCCTGCGTGTCCGTGCACGGCGCCAACCGGCTGGGCACCAACTCGCTGCTCGACATCAACGTGTTCGGCAAGCGGGCCGGCATCGCCGCCGCGGAGTACGCGCAGAAGGCGGACTTCGTGGAGCTGCCGGAGGCGCCGGAGGCGTTCGTGCTCGGGCAGATCGAGCGGCTGCGCACCTCCACCGGCAACGAGCGGGTGGCGGAGCTGCGGCGCGAGCTGCAGGAGACCATGGACGCGAACGTCATGGTGTTCCGCACCGAGCAGACGATCAAGGCCGCGGTCGAGAAGATCGCCGAGCTGCGCGAGCGCTACAAGAACGTCGCGATCCAGGACAAGGGCAAGCGGTTCAACACCGACCTGCTGGAGGCCATCGAGCTGGGCAACCTGCTCGACCTCGCAGAGGTCATGGCGGTGTCCGCCCTCGCCCGCAAGGAGTCCCGCGGCGGTCACTACCGCGAGGACTACCCGAACCGCGACGACGTCAACTTCATGCGCCACACCATGGCCTACCGCGAGGTCGGCGCCGACGGGTCGGAAACCGTCCGTCTCGACTACAAGCCGGTCGTCCAGACCCGCTACCAGCCGATGGAGCGTAAGTACTGATGGCTACCCCTGTTCTGGACAAGGCCGAGGCGGACGCCCGGGCCGCGTCGCCCTACATCACCGTCACCTTCCGGGTGCGCCGTTTCAACCCGGAGGTCTCGGCGGAGGCGACCTGGGAAGACTTCGAGCTGGAGATCGACCCCAAGGAGCGCGTCCTCGACGGTCTGCACAAGATCAAGTGGGACCTGGACGGTTCGCTGACCTTCCGCCGCTCCTGCGCGCACGGCATCTGCGGCTCGGACGCCATGCGGATCAACGGCAGGAACCGCCTCGCCTGCAAGACGCTGATCAAGGACATCAACCCGGAGAAGCCGATCACGGTCGAGCCCATCAAGGGCCTCACGGTCCTGAAGGACCTCGTGGTCGACATGGAGCCGTTCTTCCAGGCGTACCGGGACGTGATGCCGTTCCTGATCACGAAGGACACCAACGAGCCGACGCGCGAGCGGCTGCAGTCCGCGGAGGACCGCGAGCGCTTCGACGACACCACGAAGTGCATCCTCTGCGCGGCGTGCACCTCGTCGTGCCCGGTGTTCTGGAACGACGGCCAGTACTTCGGCCCGGCGGCCATCGTCAACGCCCACCGCTTCATCTTCGACTCGCGCGACGAGGCCGGTGAGCAGCGTCTGGAGATCCTGAACGACCGCGACGGCGTCTGGCGCTGCCGCACGACCTTCAACTGCACGGACGCCTGCCCGCGCGGCATCGAGGTCACGAAGGCGATCGCCGAGGTGAAGCGAGCGCTGATCACGCGCCGGTACTGAGCCGTAGGACGTACGCCGTACGTCGCAGAGGCCCCTTCTCCGATCCGGAGAAGGGGCCTCTGGCATATGCCACACCATCGGGTGAGCTGCGGGGAAACGACGGGCGGGTGGTGCCCGGCCTACGATGCGGACGCCGATTACGAGGACCACTACGTCGAGAACAGCTGCTACGACCCGGTCTGCTTCCGCATGGTCCTGGAGGTGACCTCCAGCGATTGGCGTTCCGACCTCAAGACCGAGGTCGGCGCGTACGCCGGGGCACAGGTTCCGGTCTACGTGATCATCGACCGCAAGCACCAGCGCCTCCACGTCCTGACGGATCCGGCGGGGGAGGACTATGCGAACCATCGGGTCCACGCCCCCGGCGAACTCGCCACTCTGCCCGACTCCATCGGCGCCGAGATCACCTTGGACGTGGCGCAGATCCTCCAGGACGGGCAAGCCGAGCGCTGACCGTCGTGTCGACGGGCCGTGCCGCACGGGACGGCCCTTAATCTGACGACATGTCAGATGACCAGTCGTACGAACTGCTCGGATTCGACAACGTCCTGCTGCCCGTCGGGGACCTCGGCGCGGCCGTGGCGTTCTACGAGCGGGCGGGGTTCTCGGTGGGGTTCCGGCTGGACGAGGCCGGGATCGCGCTACTGAAGGTCGGGGGCGAGACGCCGGGGATTCTGCTCCGGCAGGAGGACGAGCTCGGGCACCGGCCGCCACCCTGGCCCTCCCCCCGCGTCTGGCTGGAGGTGCCCGACGCGCGGACGGCGGCCCTGGTGCTCGCCGGCGCGGGGATCGCGCCGCTGGAGGAGCCCGCCCCCGTCGCCACCGGCTGGGCGGTCGAGATCGCCGACCCGTGGGGCAACGTCATCGGCTTCACCGACTACACCAAGCGGCCCGAGCTGGGGCGCCGCCCCTGACGCCCCACCACCCCACCCTGATGTTGAACACGTTCAAAAACAGCGCTACAGTTCCGACTGTCAGCGTTTTTGAACGCGTTCAAGAAAGGTGGGGGGCATGGACCGCACGGTCGTCGCCTACGTCATCTACCTGGTCGTCAGCATCGGTCTGACCATCTGGGTGGCCCGCACGCTCAGCCGGAACGGACGGGTCTTCCTGGCCGACGTGCTGCACGGCAACGAGAAGCTCGCCGACGCCGTCAACCACCTCCTGGTGGTCGGCTTCTACCTCGTCAACCTCGGCTTCGTCGCCCTCTACCTGAGCGACGACGACACCGTCACCGACACGCGCGGCGTCTTCGAGGCCCTGTCCACCAAGCTCGGCGTGGTGCTGCTGGTGCTCGGCGTGATGCACCTGGCCAACGTCTACGTCCTGAACCGGATCCGCCGCCGCGGGGTGATGGAGCGCGAGCAGACGCCGCCGGTCGCGCCGCAGGGCTGGGTCGCCCCGACGGCCGGGGCATGAGCACCGCGACCGCCGCCGGGGGCCGGGACGCCGCGCGCGTCCCGGTCCGCGGGCTGACCGTGCTGTACGACGCCGCGTGCCCGCTCTGCACCCACCTGCGCGACTGGCTCGCCCGCCAGCGGCAGCTGGTCCCGCTGGAGTTCGTGCCCGCCGGCTCCGACGAGGCGCTGCGGCGCTTCCCTGGCCTGGACCACCGGTCCACCCTCGAGGACATCACCGTCGTGGGTGACGCCGGGCAGGTGTATCAGGGACCGGCCGCGTGGATCGTGACGTTGTGGGCGCTGCGCGAGCACCGGGGACTCGCGCATCGCCTCGGCACTCCGGCCGGGGCCCGGCTCGCCAAGGGCGCGGCGCTGGCCGCCGCCAAGTGGCGGGGTGGGCAGTGGGGCGGGCAGGCGTACGCGCGGGCGGACGGGTGGTCGTACGACCCGAGCCAGGGCTGGTCGTACCGCCCGCCGGGCTGTGACGGCGGCGTCTGCGCCACTGGCTAGGCTCTCCTTCCGTGCCCGCGAACCAGCCCCGTGACGAAGCCCGCGCCCCCGCTCCCGTCCCCGACGGACCGCCGCCCGTCCCCGACGGACCGCCGCCCGGGGACGGCGGCACGCCGAGCAAGTCGGAGCAGACCCGCGCGCTGATCCTGGAGACGGCGATGCGGCTGTTCCGGGAGCGCGGCTACGACCGCACGACGATGCGGGCCATCGCCAAGGAGGCCGGGGTCTCCGTCGGCAACGCCTACTACTACTTCGCCGGCAAGGAGCACCTGATCCAGGGCTTCTACGACCGGGTCGCCGCCGAGCACCGGGCGGCGGTGGTCGAGGTCCTGGACCGGGAGACCGACCTGGAGGCTCGGCTGGCGGGGGTGCTGAAGGCGTGGCTGGAGGTGGCGGAGCCGTACCACGAGTTCGCGGTGCAGTTCTTCAAGAACGCCGCCGACCCGGACAGCCCGCTCAGCCCGTTCTCCCCGGAGTCTCAGCACGCGCGCGAGGAGGCCATCAGCGTCCACCGGGAGGTGCTCGCCGGCTCGAAGGCCAAGGTGCCCGAGGAGCTGCGGGAGGTGCTGCCCGAGCTGATGTGGCTGTCCCAGATGGGCCTGGTGCTGTACTGGATCTTCGACCGCACCGAGGGGCGCTCCCGCAGCTACCGGCTCGCCGAGCGGGGCGCCCGGCTCACCTCGCGCGGTGTCGTGCTGGCCCGCTTCCGGGTGCTGCGGCCCCTGGTGCACGAGGTGCACGAGCTGTTCACCGACTTCCTGCCGGGGATGACCCGGGCGCTGCCCGACCCCGGCAGGAAGCCGCCTGCCGATCCGGTCAGTTGACCGCGTCGACCTCGTCCCCGGTGACCGCCGTCAGCTCGACGTCGTGCACGAGCGGCCCGTCGCCGACCATGACGTGCCGCGCGCGGGAGGCGTACGGCGTGGCCGTCGCGGCCAGCAGATACGTTCCCGGGCCGGGCACCGTGACGATGTAGGAGCCGTCGGCCAGGGACGTCACGCGGTCCAGCTGCCGGCCGCCGCGCGTGAGCAGCGTGACCGCCGCGTCCGCCACGGGCTCGCCGTCGGCGGTGCGGATGAAGCCGTGGACGACGGACGCGGGACCGTCGGGCGCCGGCTCGGACTCGGGCTCGCTCGGCTCCACCGCCAGGTGCGGCAGCCGCTTGTCCAGCCAGGCGGGCAGCCACCAGTTGGAGTCGCCGAGCAGGTGCATCGCGGCCGGCACCAGGGCCGTGCGCAGGATGAACGCGTCCAGCGCGACCGCCGCCGCCAGGCCGATGCCGGCCATCGCGCCCTCCATGTCGCCGCTGAGGACGAAGGCGGAGAACACGCAGATCATGATGAGGGCCGCGCAGTTGATGACCCGGCTGGTCTCGGCGAGGCCGACCCGCACCGCGCGGGCGTTGTCGCGGGTGTGCACCCACTCCTCGTGCATCCGGCTCACCAGGAACACCTGGTAGTCCATGGAGAGGCCGAACAGCAGCGACAGCATGATGACCGGCAGGAACGCCGTGATCGGGCCCTCCTTGCCGATGCCGAGCAACTCGGTGCCCCAGCCCCACTGGAAGATCGCCACCAGCACGCCGAACGACGCGGCGGCGGCGACGAGGTTCATCAGGGCCGCCGTCAACGGCACGACCAGGGAGCGGAAGGCGACGAGCAGCAGCAGGAAGCCGAGGGCGATGATCGTGGCGACGAAGTACGGCAGCCGGTCCCCGGTCACCGACGCGAAGTCCTTGAACACCGCCGTCACACCGCCCACATGGGCCTCGGCGCCGGACTGCGGGATGACGTCCTCGCGCAGCGTGTCGATCAGCCGGTCCGTCTCCTCCGACTGCGGCGACGTCGTCGGCACCACATGGATCACCGAGACGCCGTTCGCGGGCGGCACGGCGGCCACCTGGGCGACGCCCTCGGTGGACTCGATGCGGGAGACGAGGGAGTCGGGCGCCGGGCCCTTCACGACGACCTGGAGCGGACCGTTGACGCCGGGGCCGAAGCCTTCGGCGAGCAGGTCGTACGCCTGCCGGGTGGTCGTCGACTCCTGGTGGTTGCCCTGGTCGGTGGCGCCGAGCCGGATCGACAGCAGGGGGATCGCGAGGGCCGCCATGAGGACGACGGCGAGCGCGGCGACCGGCCACGGACGCCGCTGCACGAACGCCGACCAGCGCGCCGCGAGACCGCTCGCCTCCTCCGGCTCCGGTCCCGTCGCGGCCAGCCGGCGCCGCTGCCGGCGGCTGAGCACCCGCATGCCGAGCAGGCCCAGCAGCGCGGGCAGCAGCGTGACCGCGGCCAGCACGCTCAGCACCACGGTCAGCGAGGTCGCGATGACGACGCCGTCCAGGAAGCGCAGGTTCATCACCAGCATGCCGGCGAGCGCGATGCACACCGTGCCGCCGGCGAAGAGCACCGCGCGGCCGGAGGTGTTGAGGGCGGTCTGCACGGACTTCTCCGGCGGGACGCCGCGCAGGATGCCGCGCCGGTGCCGGGTGACGATGAACAGCGCGTAGTCGATGCCGACGCCGAGGCCGATCAGCGAGCCGAGCAGCGGGGCGACCTCGGGGACGTTGGTGACATGGCTGAGCAGGATCGTCGCCAGCATGCCGATGCCGACGCCGAAGACCGCCACGACGATCGGCAGCATCATCGCGAACAGCGAGCCGAACGCCAGGAACAGCACGATCGCCGCCGCGACGATGCCGACCAGCTCGGCGGTGCCGGCGGGCGGCTCCTGGGTGCGGGCGATGGCCTGGCCGCCCAGCTCCACCTGGAGTCCGTCGCGTTCGGCCGCCTGCGCCGTGTCGACCACCTCCTCGACCAGCTCCTTCGGGACGGCGTTCGCCTCCTCCCGGAAGGTGACCTGCGCGTACGCGATCCGCCCGTCCCGGCTGATCTGCGCCGCGCCGCGCTCGTCGTAGGGCCCGGCGACCTCGCCGACGCCCTCCATGCGGCCGATCTCCGCCAGTGCGGGCTCGATCCGGGACCGTACGTCCGCGTCCCGCACCGAGCCCTCGTCGACCCGCCACACCACCGTGTCGGTGTCCCCCGCGCGCTCCGGGAAGGCCTCCTGGAGCAGGTCGTTCGCGCGCTTGGAGTCCGTGTCGGGCAGGGAGAACACGTTCGCGTAGTCCGTGCCCGCCGAAGTGGCCGTGAAGCCGAGGCCGAACAGCGTCCCCACCCACAGCAACAGGACCACCAGCCGGTGCCGATAGCACCACCGTGCCAATGCCGTCACGCTCAACGCTCCTTCATCGATCTCTTCGATCGCTCGATCGGTCGGTTGGTCCCCCAGGTCCTGGGAAGAAGCATCGACGGCGGCGCCAGTGCGGCGACACCAACCGCACGTGACTCTCAAGGAACTCCAAAGCACCCGCGGGCCCGGTGGCCGGCCCGTGCGCCGATACTGGGGGCATGACGACGGCTCCCGGCACCGTGCTGGTCGTGGAGGACGAGGTGAGCATCGCCGACGTCCTCGCGATCGCCCTGCGCTACCACCGCTTCGAGGTCATGACCGCCGGGAGCGTGCGCGAGGCGCTCACCCTCGCCGGGCGCACCCGCCCGGACGTGGCGCTGCTCGACGTGATGCTGCCGGACGGCGACGGCCGCGCCCTCGGGCGGGAGCTGCGCGAGCGAACACCCGGTCTGGCGCTGGTGTTCCTGACCGCGCGGGACTCCCCGGCGGAGATCGTCGGCGCGCTCGGCTTCGGCGACGACTACATCACCAAGCCGTTCAACATCGACGAGGTCGTCGCCCGGGTCGGCGCGGTGCTGCGCCGCACGCGGCCCGCCGACGTCCTGCCGCAGCGCCCGCCGCTGCGGTACGGCGATCTGGAACTGGACGAGACGACGTACTCGGTGCGCCGCGCGGGCCGTTCGGTCGAGCTGACGCCGACGGAGTACGCGCTGCTGCGCTTCCTGGTCCGCAACGGCGGCCGGATCGTGCCCAAGGAGCAACTGCTCCGGCACGTCTGGCAGTACGAGCACGCACCGGCCGAGTCGACGGTCGTGGAGACCTACATCAGCTATCTGCGGCGCAAGCTGGACACACTGGGCCCGCCGGTGATCACCACCCGGCGGGGCGTCGGATACGGGCTGGCGTGAGGCGCTGCTCCGCGCGTCACCGGCCGCACGGGCTGCACTCCCTGCGGGCGAAGCTGACGCTGGCGAACGTGCTGCTGCTGGCGATCGGCGTCGTCGTCGCCACCGTCGTCAGCGTGATGGGCATGCGGCTGTATCTGCTCGACGGCATCGACCGGGAACTGATGTCCACACGCGACTCGGTCGGCGAGTCGGGGCTGACGTTCCGGCAGGTCGACTCCCTGTCCGCGCTGTTCACGCTCAGCGAGCGGCTGTCGCCCGGCTCCGGCGCGGACGCCGGGCGGGGCATGCCCGGTTCGCCGGTGCGGGGTTCCGTGTTCGCGGCGCTGGACCCGTCCGGGCGCGCGGCGACCATCGGCGGGTTCGAACCCACGGACACCCAGCGGGCGCTGGCCGACGCGGTGGACGACCCGGACGCGCTGGCCGACGGCGCCGAGCCGCGCGACGTCGAGGTCGAGGGCGACCGCTACCGCGTCACCGCCGGGCGGCTCGCCGACGGCACGACCGTCCTGTTCGGCACCTCCGTGGAACCGCTGCACCACATCGTGCAGCGGGCCGTCAAGCTCGACCTGGCCGTCGGGACGGTGCTGCTGGGGCTGCTGGCCTGCATGACGATGTGGGGCGTGCGCAGCAGGATGCGGCCGCTGGAGGACATGGTGGAGACGTCCACCGCGATCGCCGAGGGCGACCTGACCCGGCGGGTGCCCTCCAGGCGGGAGACGTCCCTCGAGGTCGAGCAGCTGCGGCTGGCCCTCAACTCCATGCTCCAGCAGGTGGAGGCGGCGTACCGCACGCGCGAGCACAGCGCGGCCCAGCTGCGCCGCTTCGTCGCCGACGCCTCGCACGAGCTGCGCACGCCGCTGTCCGCGATCCGCGGCTATCTCCAGCTGTACGACCAGGGCATCCTGCGCGATCCCGAGGAGCGCAGGCGCGCCTGGGGGCGGGTGCTGGCGGAGGTGGACCGGATGGGCCGGCTCGTCGACGAGCTGCTCACCCTGGCCCGCCTCGACCAGCAGCCCCAGCTCCGGTTCCGCAACGTCGATCTGAGCCGCCTGGTCCGCGAGGCGGCGCAGGACCTGCGGGTGCAGCAGCCCGGACGCCCGGTCACCGTCGACGCCGAGGGCGCCCTGCTGGTCCACGCCGACGAATCGGGCCTGCGTCAGATACTGGGCAATCTCGTGGCCAACGTCCGCGTCCACACCCCGGCGGACGTGCCGGTGCGGCTGGCGGTGGAACGGTCGGACGGCGTCGTACGGCTCTCCGTGGCCGACGAGGGCCCCGGGCTGGCCCCCGAGGACGCGGCCCGCGTCTTCGACCGCTTCTTCCGCGCGGGCGGCGGCGCGGGCAGCGGCCTGGGCATGGCCATCGTCCAGGGCGTCGCCCACGCCCACGACGGCGAGGTGACGGTGGACACGGCGCCGGGCGAGGGGCTGCGGGTGACGGTGACGCTGCCGGGGCGGGTCCCGGCGGGTTGAGGGGCGGGCGCCGGGACCGGGCCGGTTCCGGCGCAGGGCCGAGATGGGGCCGGTTCCGCGCCGTAGGGGGATCGGGTCGCGCCGGGCCGCGTCGGCATCAGGGGCGCCGGGACGGGGCCGCCCTGACGCCGGGAAGCCCGCACGCCGGGAGGTCCCGTCGGCGCGCGGCCGGGCCGGGCTTCGGTCAGCGGGTCGAGGCCAGCTGGATCACCGTGATGTCGGACGGGGCCCCCACGCGGGTCGGCGGGCCCCAGGCGCCCGCGCCCCGGCTGACGTACAGCTGCGTGTCGCCGTAGCGCTCCAGGCCCGCGACGGTCGGGTTCGGGCCGGCGGCCAGGAGGTTGCCGGGCCACATCTGGCCGCCGTGGGTGTGGCCGGAGAGCTGGAGGTCGACGCCGTGCTCGACGGCGTCGTGGATCTGGACCGGCTGATGGGCCATGAGGACGCACGCGCGGGCCGGGTCGCGGTCGCCCAGGGCCCTGGCGAAGTCGGGGCCCTGGCCCTCCTCCTCGCCGGCCAGGTCGTTGACGCCCGCCAGGTCGAAGTGGGGCAGTTCCGTGCGGGCGTTCTCCAGCGGGCGCAGGCCGAGCCGCCGTACCTCCTCGACCCACTGCTCCGCGCCGGAGAAGTACTCGTGGTTGCCGGTGACGAAGTACGCCCCGTGCCGCGCCCGGAGCCCGGCGAGGGGCGCCGCCGCGGGGCCGAGGTCCTTGACGCTGCCGTCGACCAGGTCGCCGACGATCGCGATCAGGTCGGGCTGCGTGGAGTTGATGGTGTCGACGACCTTCTGGGCGAACCCGCGCCCGAGCACCGGCCCGAGGTGGATGTCGCTGACGACCGCGATCCGGAAGCCGTGCGCCGCGCGCGGAAGCCGGGCCAGCGGCACGGTGACCCGCTTGACCTGCGGGCCGCGCAGCACCCCGTACGTGCCGTAGCCGACCGTGCCGACCGCCGCCGCGGCGGCGGCGCCCGCGACGACCCGGGAGACGAAGAGACGACGGGAGGGGGCCGGGGCGGGGACGGCGGCGTCCCCCTGAACCGGTGCCCGCTCGTCGGGGGCGGGCTTGGGTTCCGGCTTGGGTTCGGGCCGGCGGGGCGCGGACTCGGCCGGGACCGCGCCCGCGGGTATCGGCTCCGCCCGTGGCGCCTCCGCCTCCGCCTCCCCTGCGACCGGTTCCCGCCGTGCCGCCCGCCGTTCCAGGAACAGCCGCAGCAGCGGCCGTACCGCCTCGCCCGCGAGCAGTGCGAGCAGCAGATAGACGGCCAGCGCCAGCCACATGAACCCCGGCCACGCCAGCGTGCGCTGGAGCCAGAACGGCGCGCCGGTGCGCTCGGCCACCAGCGCGCCCACCGCCAGCAGCCAGCCGCCCGTGACCAGGACCGCGCCCAGGCGCCGTGCCCAGCCCGGCCGTTGCGTCGTGTCGCGGAACAGGCGCCGCCACAGATACCAGTTCGCCGCCACGAGAACGCTCACCGCGACGAGCAGGAAGACGATCACCATGCCCTTGTTTCTCTCCTCGAAATGGGGCCGGTTGCTAGGAAGTGCGGCGCAATGCGCGCAGTCCGCGCAACCCGATGGCCCCGATGACCGTCCCCCATACGAAGGAGACGACGGCGAGCGTCAGATGCACCCAGAAGTACGCCGTCGGATCTCCGTCGTCGAACGCGAGCCCGCTGCTGTCCTTGAACAGGTTTTTGACGAAAGTGACCCAGATGACCCAGCTCCACACCCCGAAGGCGAGCAGGAACCAGGAGACCGGGCGACCGAGTTTCATGCGTCCAGTATCGCCGTCGCGTGTCCGGTTCCATGGCCGGGGTGGGGAGCGGGTGCGGACTTCCCGCGCACTGCCCTGTACTTTCTCGGTCGTGCCCGCACCCACACAGACCGCCAGGCGATCACTGCTGGCCGCTTCCGCGACGATCCTGTCCCTTTGCCTGACCTCGCTCGCCGTGTCGGCCGCGCCCGCCGCCCACGCGGCGCCGGCCGAGCCGAGTCCGTCGGCCAGTCCCTCGGCCAGTCCGTCCGCCACTCCCCCACCGGGCATGTCGACCATCGGCGGGGAGCGGCTCGGCGAGCCCGGGACGCAGGTGAACCTCGCCGGCGGGGTGCCGGTGCTGCCCAAGGACGTCACCGCTCGGTCCTGGATCATCGCCGACGCGGAGTCGGGCGAGGTGCTCGCCGCGCACAACGCCCACTGGCGGCTGGCCCCGGCGAGCACCCTGAAGATGCTGTTCGCGGACACGCTGCTGCCGAAGTTCCCGCGGACCACGAAGCACAAGGTCGCCCGCGAGGAGCTGGAGGGCATCGGCTCGGGTTCCAGCCTCGTCGGCATCGTGGAGAACGAGACGTACACCGTCCACGACCTGTGGCTCGGCGTCTTCCTGCGCTCCGGCAACGACGCGGTGCACGTGCTCTCCGCGATGAACGGGGGCGTGAAGAAGACCGTCGAGGAGATGAACGAGCACGCCGCCGAGCTCCAGGCCCTCGACACCCACGTGATCAGCCCGGACGGCTACGACGCCCCCGGCCAGGTCTCGTCCGCGTACGACCTGACGCTGATCGCCCGTTCCGGACTGCAGAAGAAGGACTTCCGCGAGTACGCGGCGACGGTGACGGCCAAGTTCCCGGACCGGACGAAGAAGAACAAGAAGGGCAAGCGCGTCCGGGGCTCGTACGAGATCCAGAACACCAACCGGCTGCTCACCGGCGACACCGGCATCCCCCAGTACCAGGGCATAGCCGGCGTCAAGAACGGCAACACCACCCACGCCGGGGCCACCTTCACGGGCGTCGCCGAGCGGAACGGCAAGGTGCTGCTGGTGACGGTCATGAACCCGCAGAAGCGCGAGTACAACCAGGTCTACAAGGAGACCGCACGACTGTTCGACTGGGGCTTCAAGGCCGCCGGGAAGGTGGAGCCGGTCGGCGAGCTGGTCCCGCCGCGGAGCGCCGTGCAGGCGAGCCCCCGGCCCGGCGCGACGGCCTCCGGCGACGCGGGCGCCGCCGGTGAGGCCGGTGGCGCGGCGGTCTCGGGCGGCGGCTCGGCCGAGCCGGTGGCGAGCACGACGACGCAGAGCGGCTCCAGCGGCATGGGCGTCGCCCTCGCGATCGCCGGCGGTGTGCTGGTGCTGCTGGCGGGCGCGGCGTTCCTCGTCAACCGCCGCTGGCCGCTGCCGGATCTGGTGCGCCGGGGCCGGACGCCCCGCCCTTGACCCGCCCGGCGCCGGCGTCCCGCGGGCCGTCCTCCCGCGGGCCGTCCTCCCGCGGGCCGACCTCCTGCGGACCGTCCTCCGCCTTGCTCGGCGTGGCGGTCCAGGCGGCGCAGTACAGGACCAGCTTCGAGGTGAAGTTGATCCACAGCAGCAGGGCGACGGGGACGCCGAACGCGCCGTACATGCTCTTCGCGGCCACCCCCTGCACATAGCCGCTGAGCAGCATTTTCAGCAGTTCGAACCCGACCGCGCCGATCAGCGCGCCGACGGCCAGCCGACGACGGGTCGGCTCGACGCCGGGCAGCAGGGTGAGGACGTAGAGCAGGAGCAGGAAGTCCGCGAGCACGGCGACGGCGAACGCGGCAAGCCGCAGCAGGAAGCTGCTCCAGCCGTGCTCGTCGAGGCCGATGAGGTCGGCGATCCCGCCGACGGCGGCCGAGGCGACGGTGGAGGCGGCGAGGGTGAGGAGCACCGCGCCGCCGAGGCCGAGCAGGACGACGCCGTCCTTGGCCCGGTGCAGGAACGGGTTCTCCTCGTCGTCCGGCAGCTCCCACACCGCCCGCAGGCAGCCGCGCGTGGAATCGACCCAGTTGATGCCGGTGAACAGCAGCAGCGCGCCGGCGATGAGGCCGACGGTGCCCGCGTTGTCCACCAGGGAGCTGATGTCGAGCCGGTCGGAGAGGCCGGCCTGCTCGGCGATGCGGTCCTGGAACTCACGCTGCTGCTCCTCGCTCAGCGCCGCCGCGCCGATCGCGGCGCTCACGGTCAGCAGCGGGAACAGCGCGACGAAACTGGTGAACGTCATCGCCGCGGCGAGCCGGGTCCACTTCACCCGGTCCAGCCGCTCGTACGACCGCCATGCGTGCGTCTCCATCAGCCGGGCCGCCCACGGGCCGATGACGGGGAGCGTTTTCAGCCAGTCCATGATCGTCCCTGCCCTCGCTGCCGGCGCCGGTCGTCACTGAACCTCCTGCCCCGGATCGGCGGTTCGGCGACCCCCGCTGTACGACATCCCATTAATCACCCGTTTCGCGGAGTCGGTTGATGTTATGGGACAAACTCCTCAAGAGTGGCGATACGGTCGCGGGCGTCTCTGGTCGTACGTCGCACAAGGAGCTGTCGTGCAGGACGCCTTCGGAATCCCCCGCTCCCTCCTCGTCCTCGGCGGCACGTCGGAGATCGCGCTGGCCACCGCCCGCCGGCTGATCGTCCGAGGCGCCCGGAGGGTGTGGCTCGCCGGACGTCCCTCGGCCGCCCTGGAGCGGGCCGCCGAGGGCCTGCGGGGCCTCGGCACGCAGGTGCGGATCGTCGCCTTCGACGCGCTGGACCCGGAGTCCCACGAGGCGGTGCTCGGCAAGGTGTTCGCGGAGGGCGACATCGACCTGGTGCTGCTCGCCTTCGGGCTGCCGGGCGACCAGGCCCACGACGAACGCGACCCGATGAGCGCGGTGCGCGTGGCGCAGACCAACTACACGGGGGCCGTCTCCGCGGGCCTGGTGGCCGCCGCCGCCCTCCAGGGGCAGGGGCACGGCTCGCTGGTCGTCCTGTCCTCGGTCGCCGGCGAACGCGCCCGCCGCGCGGACTTCATCTACGGCTCCAGCAAGGCCGGCCTCGACGCCTTCGCCCAGGGCCTCGGCGACGCGCTGTACGGCACGGGCGTGCACGTCATGGTCGTGCGCCCGGGCGCGGTCCGGCCGCGGACGGCGGCGGGCCGGGAGCCGTTCACGACAACGCCCGAGGCGGTCGCCACGGCGATCGAGCTGGGCCTGCGCCGCCGCTCGGAGGCGGTGTGGGCGCCGGCGTCGCTGCGCCCGCTGATGGCGGCCCTGCGTCACCTCCCGCGCGCGGCGTACCGCCGGCTGCCGCCGGCGACGACGGGCTGACCGGCGGGACCGGGCGGCCGGGTGACCGGCCGGGGCGACTGTCCCGCGACCGGCCCGGTGACCGGCATGGCGGCTGCGCGGCCGGGCCGGGTGACTGCCTGTCCGGCCCGGCGGGGGGCCGGACAGGAGGCCTCTCGTCCTAGCGCGTCGACAGGGGGCCGCGCTCCACCCGGCCGCCCTGCGGCGGTACGACCGTCGAGCCGAAGACGAAGTCCCGCAGCTTGCGCCAGACGCCGTCGGCGCCCTGCTCGTAGAGGGCGAACCCGGTGCAGGACCACTCGGCCTCGTAGTCGGCCAGCTCCTCGAAGGCGCGGTCCATGGCCGCCTCGTCGATGCCGTGCGCGACGGTGACGTGCGGGTGGTACGGGAACTGCAGTTCGCACGCGACGGGCCCGGAGGCGTCGCGGACCTGCTTCTGGAGCCAGGTGCAGGCCTCCGCGCCCTCGACGACCTGGACGTAGACCACCGGCGACACCGGGCGGAAGGTGCCGGTGCCGGACAGCCGCATGACGAACGGCCGGCCGTGGGCGGCGACCTCCGCGAGGTGCGCCTCGATCGCCGGCAGCTCCGCGGCGTCCACCTCGGTCGGCGGCAGCAGCGTGACATGGGTGGGGATGCCGTGCGCGGCGGCGTCGCCGAAGCCCGCACGCCGCTGCTGGAGCAGGGTGCCGTGCGGCTCCGGGACCGAGATCGACACACCGATCGTTACGGTCCCCACGTCGTCTCCTGTCGTCGTGCCGGATCGAATACCGGATCGAATACCCGAGGGAATGCCGGGTGGATTGCCCGGTGGCTGCTGGGTCCGCGGCGCCCGCTCCCGGCGCGCCGCGCGTGATGCGTCGAGCGTTTTGTGTCCCGTTTCGTGCGGTGTACGGCCGTCCGGCTATCGACTGTACGGCTCCGGCCGGGCCATGGGCAGGCGCAGCCGTAGTGATGTGCAGCGCTGTGCGGCGCGCCGCACGCCGGGAACGGGCCCGGCGTGCGTTCCGGACCTCGGCTCAGTGCTTGGCGGGCAGGAAGCCCACGCGCTCGTAGGTCTGCGCCAGCGTCTCCGCCGCGACGGCGCGCGCCTTCTCCGCGCCCTTGGCGAGGACGGAGTCGAGCGTCTCGGGGTCGTCCAGGTACTGGTGGGTGCGCTCCCGGAACGGCGTCACGAAGTCGACCACGATCTCGGCGAGGTCGGTCTTGAGCGCGCCGTAGCCCTTGCCCTCGTACTTCTGCTCGAGCTCGGCGATCGAAGCGCCGGTGAGGGTGGAGCAGATGGTGAGCAGGTTGCTGACGCCCGGCTTGCCGGCCGGGTCGTAGCGGATGACGGTGTCGGTGTCGGTGACGGCGCTCTTGACCTTCTTGGCGGTGGTCTTCGGGTCGTCGAGGAGGTTGATCAGGCCCTTCGGCGTGGACGCCGACTTGCTCATCTTGATCGACGGGTCCTGGAGGTCGAAGATCTTCGCCGTCTCCTTGAGGATGTACGGCTTCGGGACCGTGAACGTCTCGCCGAACCGGCCGTTGAAGCGCTCGGCGAGGTCGCGGGTCAGCTCGATGTGCTGGCGCTGGTCCTCGCCGACCGGGACCTCGTGGGCCTGGTAGAGCAGGATGTCGGCGACCTGGAGGATCGGGTACGTGAACAGGCCGACGGAGGAGCGGTCGGCGCCCTGCTTGGCGGACTTGTCCTTGAACTGGGTCATGCGGGAGGCCTCGCCGAAGCCGGTGAGGCAGTTCATGACCCAGGCCAGCTGGGCGTGCTCGGGCACGTGGCTCTGCACGAACAGGGTGCAGCGGTCCGGGTCGAGGCCGGCGGCGAGGAGCTGCGCCGCGGCGAGCCGGGTGTTCGCGGTCAGGCCCTTCGGATCCTGCGGGACCGTGATCGCATGCAGGTCCACGACCATGTAGAACGCGTCGTGGGTCTCCTGGAGCGCCACCCACTGGCGGACGGCGCCCAGGTAGTTGCCGAGGTGGAACGAGCCTGCGGTGGGCTGGATTCCGGAGAGCACGCGAGGTCGGTCAGAAGCCATGCTCATCATTCTCTCAGGTCTCCGGCCTCGTTCCGGAACTGGCCGGAAACAGGTGGGAACCGATTCGTCTCGCGCGGTGTAACAAGACCGTGAGGACGCGGGAGGGGGCCGCATCGCCGATGAGGCCGCGGTGGTCGCACGGGTACCCGCCGGGGAGCCGGAGGCGTACGCGGAGCTGGAAGTCCCGGCTGAACCGCGCGCCGCGCAGGCCCAGCCGTCTGTTGCCGGATTTCGAGCCTCGGGGGCGGGGAGGCGCCGACGCTCCTCCGGCCCGTCGGAGCGGCCTCGGGTGCCGCTTCCGCATCGGGCGCCGACGCCGGAGCGCCGGCGGCTGGTGGGGGGCGCTTCCGGGGGCGGTGGCCGGTGCGGGGCCGGCGCTGCTGGTGCGGCCGTTCGTCGCCGGGCGGATAACGGGGCGCCGGCCGCGGCCCGCGCCGGGCCCCCGGCAGGGCTCGACGTCTGAGGCGACGAGCCTCGGGGACGGGCGCGCCGGGGACGGACAGGAGCGTCCGTCCCCGGCGCACCGAAACCGAGCGGGCGTCAGCCGAGGTCGATCTCCGGGTAGAGCGGGAAGGCCGCCACCAGGTCCGTGGCGCGCTGGGAGATCTCCTCCGCCACCTTGGCGTCCAGCACGTGGGAGGCCTTGGAGGGGGCGCCCGACTTGGTGGTGCCCGGCTCGGTGGTGGTGAGGACGCGGTCGATGAGACCGGCGACCTCGTCCATCTCCGCGGTGCCCAGGCCCCGGGTCGTCAGCGCGGGCGTGCCGATGCGGATGCCCGACGTGTACCAGGCGCCGTTCGGGTCGGCCGGGATGGCGTTGCGGTTGGTGACGATGCCGGAGTCCAGGAGGGCGGCCTCGGCCTGGCGGCCGGTGAGGCCGTAGGAGGTGGCGACGTCGATCAGGTTGAGGTGGTTGTCGGTGCCGCCGGTGACCAGGGTGGCGCCGCGCTTCATCAGGCCCTCGGCGAGGGCGCGGGAGTTGTCGACGATGCGCTGGGCGTAGTCCTGGAAGGAGGGCTGCCGGGCCTCGGCGAGGGCGACGGCCTTGGCGGCCATGACGTGCGGGAGCGGGCCGCCGAGGACCATCGGGCAGCCGCGGTCGACCTGGTCCTTGAGGGAGTCGTCGCACAGGACCATGCCGCCGCGCGGGCCGCGCAGCGACTTGTGGGTGGTGGTGGTGACGATCTGCGCGTGCGGCACCGGGTCGAAGTCGCCGGTGAGGACCTTGCCGGCGACGAGACCGGCGAAGTGGGCCATGTCGACCATGAGCGTCGCGCCGACCTCGTCGGCGATCTCCCGCATGATGCGGAAGTTCACCAGACGGGGGTAGGCGGAGTAGCCGGCGACGATGATCAGGGGCTTGAACTCGCGGGCGGTCTCGCGCAGGCGGTCGTAGTCCACCAGGCCGGTCGACGGGTCGGTGCCGTAGGAGCGCTGGTCGAACATCTTGCCGGAGATGTTCGGGCGGAAGCCGTGGGTGAGGTGGCCGCCCGCGTCGAGGGACATGCCGAGCATGCGCTGGTTGCCGAAGGCACGCCGCAGTTCGGCCCAGTCGGCCTCGGTGAGGTCGTTGACCTGGCGGACGCCGGTCTTCTCCAGGAACGGGGCCTCGACCCGGTCGGCGAGGACGGCCCAGAAGGCGACGAGGTTGGCGTCGATGCCGGAGTGCGGCTGGACGTAGGCGTGACGGGCGCCGAACAGCTCGCGGGCGTGCTCGGCGGCGAGGGACTCGACCGTGTCGACGTTGCGGCAGCCGGCGTAGAAGCGGCGGCCGACGGTGCCCTCGGCGTACTTGTCGCTGAACCAGTTGCCCATCGCCAGCAGCGTGGCCGGGGAGGCGTAGTTCTCGGAGGCGATCAGCTTGAGCATCTCGCGCTGATCGGCGACCTCCTGGCCGATGGCGTCGGCGACGCGCGGCTCGACGGCGCGGATCACGTCGAGGGCGGAACGGAAGGCGGTGGACTCGGTGGAGAGGGGCTGCTGGTCTGACATGTCGGCCTCCGGGCGGCGTGGCTTTCAGCGTTCGCGGATCACGGTTCGGCCCAGGCGCACGGCACTCGCTCGGCGGCCCCCGTCCTCGGGTCCCCCGGGGCCGCTCCCCGATGGTCGGTCCCATCCCAGCGCGCCAGTCACGGCCCGCCGTCAGCCTACCGGGCGCGCCGTACCCGCGGGTTCCCGCGTCCATCATGCGAGCGACGGTAGGAAGAGAGGCGTCCCTCCCGCCGGGCCCACCCTCTGGAGACGCCGTGACCGCTACGGAAGACCTGATCGCCGCCGCAGAGGCGCACAGTGCGCGCACCTACCACCCGCTGCCGGTGGTCGTGGCGACGGCGGACGGGGCCTGGATGACGGACGTGGAGGGCCGGCGCCATCTGGATCTGCTGGCCGGCTACTCGGCGCTGAACTTCGGGCACGGCAACCGCAGGCTCGTCGAGGCGGCGAAGGCACAGCTGGAGCGGGTCACGCTGACGTCCAGGGCGTTCCACCACGACCGGTTCAGCGCGTTCTGCGCGGAGCTGGCCGAGCTGTGCGGGATGGAGATGGTGCTGCCGATGAACACCGGCGCGGAGGCGGTGGAGACGGCCGTGAAGACCGCGCGGAAGTGGGGGTACCGGGTCAAGGGCGTGCCGGCGGAGATGGCGAAGATCGTGGTGGCGGGCGGCAACTTCCACGGCCGTACGACGACGGTGGTCGGCTTCTCCACGGATCGGGAGGCGCGGGCGGACTACGGTCCCTACACGCCGGGCTTCGAGATCGTGCCGTACGGGGATCTCACGGCGATGCGGGCGGCGATGACGGAGAACACGGTCGCGGTGCTGCTGGAGCCGATCCAGGGCGAGGCGGGGGTGGTGGTGCCGCCGGCCGGTTATCTGCCGGGGGTGCGGGAGCTGGCGCGGGAGCGGAACGTGCTGTTCGTGGCGGACGAGATCCAGTCGGGTCTGGGGCGGACGGGGCGGACGTTCGCGTGCGAGCACGAGGGGGTGGCGCCGGACGTGTACGTGCTGGGGAAGGCGCTCGGCGGCGGGATCGTGCCGGTGTCGGCGGTGGTGTCGAGCGCCGAGGTGCTCGGGGTGTTCCGGCCCGGGGAGCACGGGTCGACGTTCGGCGGGAATCCGCTGGCGTGCGCGGTGGCGCTGGAGGTGATCGCCATGCTGCGGTCGGGCGAGTACCAGGCGCGGGCGGCGGAGCTGGGCGGTCATCTGCACCGGGAGCTGGCGGCGCTGGCGGCGACCGGGCGGGTGACGGCGGTGCGCGGGCGGGGGCTGTGGGCGGGGGTCGACGTCGCCCCGCGGTACGGCACGGGGCGGGAGGTCTGCGAGCGGCTGATGGACCGGCGGGTGCTGGTGAAGGACACCCACGGGCAGACGATCAGGATCGCCCCGCCGCTGGTGATCGGGCGGGAGGACCTGGACTGGGGGCTGGCGCAGCTGCGGGCGGTGCTGGGCCGGGGTCCCGGGGACGCCCCCTAGAGGATCACGTGGGGCAGAAAGCGGGCGTACTCGTCGGTGACCAGGCCGGCGGACTCGCGGATGCCGAGGCCCGCCGGTTCGCCCTCCACCACCCAGGCGCCGAGGACGACCCGGTTGCCGTCGAAGTCGGGCAGCGGGGCCAGTTCCTGGTAGCAGCAGGGCTCGTCGCGCAGGGCGGGCTCCGCGCCGGGCGGGTGGACGGTCACGCCCGCGCCCTCCCGGCCGAGCAGGGGCTTGGCGACGTAGCCGGCGGTCGCGGCGAGGTCGCGGGGGCCGTCGAGGTGGGCGGGCAGGAGGTTGGGGTGACCGGGGTACAGCTCCCAGAGGACGGCGAGCAGCGCCTTGTTGCTGAGCAGCATCTTCCAGGCGGGCTCGATCCACAGCGTGGTCCCGGTGCCGCCGCCGTTGTCGAGGGTGTCGAGGACATGGCCGGCGAAGCGGTCGGTGGTGAGCCACTCCCAGGGGTAGAGCTTGAAGATGCTCCGGATGAACCGCAGCTTCATGTCGACGAAGCGGCGGGAGAGGCGGTCCCAGCCGATCTCCTCCATGGAGATCCAGTCGGTGGCGAGGCCGGCCTGTTCCGCGGTCTCCTTCAGATAGGCGACCGTCATCAGGTCCTCGCCGAGTTCGTCGGCGCTGGAGTGGGCGAAATACAGGGGGTTGCCCGGCGGGAGCAGCGCGGCCTGGGCCCCCCAGGCGGCGACGAGGCGTTCGTGCAGGGAATTCCACTGGTCGGCGCCGGGGAAGCGTTCCTCCATCCAGAACCACTGCGGGGAGGCGGCCTCGACCAGGGAGGTCGGGGTGTCGGCGTTGTACTCCAGCAGTTTGGCCGGGCCGCGGCCGTCGTAGCGCAGGTCGAAGCGGCCGTAGAGGGAGGGGAGTTCGGCGCGGCGCTGCCATGCCTCGGCGACGGCCGCCCGGACGCGCGGGTCGGTGATGCCGAGGTCGGCGAAGCGGTCGTGGCGCACGATGTGGTCGGCGGCGGCGAGGCACATGCGGTGCAGTTCCTCGACGACCTCCTCCAGCGCCTCGACCTCCTCCAGGGAGAAGACGTAGTAGGCGCTCTCGTCCCAGTAGGGGCGCAGGGAGCCGTCGGGGTAGCGGGTCAGGGGGTAGATGAGGCCCTGTTCCTCGACGGTCCGCTGCCAGCCGGGGCGGGGTTCGATCGTGCGGCGTTCCATGCGCTGGTCCGGTCAGCCGCCGGAGCTGCCCGAGCAGCCGAAGCCGTCCCGGTCGACGGCCTCGCTGCGGCTGAAGGTGCCGTAGTCGGCCCAGCCGCCGCCGTGGCTGACCTCGGCGTCGTAGTACCAGTCGGCGTCGACGGCGGAGGCGGTGCGGCAGTTCCGGTCGCCGACGATCTTGTAGCCGTTGAGGGTGTCGTAGCTGTCGCGGTCGACGCAGCGGCGGTCGGGCTCGGAGCTGCAGGAGGTGAGGGCCGCGGCCACGACGCCCATGCCGCCGAGCACCACGGTGCTGGAGCGCAGTCGGCGCCGGGTTTCTGCCATGTCCCTGTACCCCCGTGTGACCTGTTCGCGTCCGGCGTCGCGGACCTCGGCCCGCGATCATACGGGACTTGTCCGTGTGCGTTCACCAGCGGGGAGGACGCCGCGGAAGGCCCGCGGGGTTCCGTTCCGGCGCTTCGGCGGACGCGGAGGGGCCCGTCTCGTCACACTGATCACCGTCACGACAGCTGGAACCGGCTGATGGTCAGCCGGCGGATTCCGCCAGGGAGCACCGAATGGTGAGCAAGGCCGAGACCTTCCGCGCACTGCACGTCGACCGCCGGCCGGGCGACCCGCTCGTGTTGCCGGGGCCGTGGGACGCGACGAGCGCGCGCGTGTTCGCCGAGGCCGGGTTCCCGGCCCTGGCGACGACGAGCGCCGGGGTCGCCGCCTGCCTCGGCCACGAGGACGGGCACACCCCCGCCGACGAGATGTTCGCGGCGATCGCGCGCATCGCCCGGGCCGTGGACGTGCCGGTGTCGGCGGACGTCGAGGGCGGGTACGGGCTGGCGCCGAAGGAACTGGTGGACCGGCTGCTGGAGTCCGGCGTGGTCGGCTGCAACCTGGAGGATTCCGAGGGCGGCGCCCTGAAGGACCCGCACCGGCACGCCGACTGGCTGGCCGAGGTGCGGTCGGAGGCGGGCGACCGGCTGTTCGTCAACGCGCGCGTGGACACGTTCCTGTGCGGGATCGCCGACCCGGAGGAGGCGGTCGCGCGGGCGGCGCTGTACATCGCCGCGGGCGCCGACTGCGTGTACCCGATCCTCGCGCCCGTCGACGTGCTGCCGCTGCTGCGGTCCCGGCTCGATGGGCCGATCAACTTCTACGCCACCGCGGACGGCAGTGGCCCGTCGTTCGCCGAGCTGGGCGAGCGGGGCGCCACCAGGGTCACTTTCGGGTCCGGCCTGCTGAGGCGTGCGACCGAGGCGGTCCGGGAGATCGCCGAGGGGTTGCGCATGCCGTGAGCGGACCGCCCGCAGCGGGGGCGCGCCGGTGCGGAAGCGGGGCGCCCCGGTGCGGAACCCCGCACCGGCGTGCCTCCGCTGCGGGCGGCGTGACGGCGGGGCGCGCCAAGGGCTGCGTTGCCGGCCGCACCGCGAGGCGCGCCGAGGGCTGCTGTGGAGGCAGCACTGCTGGGCGCGCCACGGGCTCATCGGGGGCAGCTCCGCGGGCGCGCACCCGCGGGCGCGCGCCCGGTCACTGCGAGCGGCGTTCGCCGCCCCGCTGTTCGCGCAGTCTGCTGCGCCGCTGCTCCTCGGCCTCCACCAGGCGCATGAACTCCTGTGTGCGCTCGTCCAGTACCAGCGGTTCGTCCTCCTCCTGCCACAGCCCTTCCTCCTTGAGCTGCCGGGTCTGCACCTCGCAGGGCGGATCGGGGTCGAAGTCGGAGGGGCGGGGTCCCTCGGGGCCGTCGGGGCCGACGCGGACGAGGCGTTCGATGCGGGTGATGCGGTAGCGGACGCCGTCGACGGTGAGGACGTTGGCGCGGGTGGCGTCGAGGCGGTCGGCGAGCCGGGCGTACTCCGCGCGCCGCTCGTCGTCCAGACGGAGCGTGAAGGGCGCCATCACACGCAGCCAGTGGGCGAGGGAGTCCCGGGCGCCCTGCGGAGTGGCGTGGGCCGCGCCAGGGGCGAAGGAGGTCCAACGGCCCTCGGACCGCTCGGAGATCATGAACACGGCCGGCAGCAGCACCCCTCCGGGATACTCCAGCCTCGCCCGCCGCGCGTCCTCGGCGATCTCCGGCGGCGCGTCGGGCGAGGCCCCGGTGAACTCCAGCAGCTGCAGCTTCAGCAGGCCCGCCGACATCCCCGTACCGGTGTACGGGTCGACCACGAACCCTTCGGTGCGCGGACCCAGCCGGTAGGCCTCCCCCACCTGCGCCGTGTCCGGGTCGGACGGCCGGGGCGGCTCGGGGCCCCCGGCGCCCATGCGCAGGAACCGGCAGGCTCGGACGATCCGGAAGCGCTCGCCCCGCACCCGGACCTCGTCGACGACCTCCCGGTCCATCCGCCGGGCCGCCGCCATCCACTTGCGCCGCGCCTGTTCGTCACCGGAGTCCTCGGCGCCCTTCGCCCGCAGCCGGAAGAACGACCCCAGCGAGTCGCGGGCGCCCTGCGGCGTGTCGGTGCCGTTGCTCAGCAGCTCCCAGCCGCCCGTCTCGCACTCACGGGCGTAGAAGAACTCCGCCAGCCCCAGGCCCATCAGATCCGGATACCGTTGCGCCGCCTCCCACGCCTCCTGCTCCGCGAAGGCCGCGAGCGGCCCGTCCTGCGCGGTGACCCGGATGGTCAGATACGACGGCACGCCGTCTCGGTAATCACTCACACACGCACCGTGCCCACCCGGGCGTACGGGTAGACCTGTCGATCACAGGTACGGACGCCGCCGGCTCACGGCTGCTCATTCGCGCCTCCCTGGGGGGTGTGCGCTCACGCCGCCTCACGGGTACGTGCTCACACGCTCCCCCGCGGGTCCGCGCTCACGACCGCCCACGGGTCCGCCGCACGCCGTGCGCGCGCCGGCCCCCGGGCGGCCGAGGCCGCCCGGGGGCCGGGGACGAACCAGGTGCGCGGGACTCAGATGAGGCCGAGGCCGCGGACCGCCTCGCGCTCCTCCTCGAGCTCCTTCACGGACGCGTCGATGCGGGCGCGGGAGAACTCGTTGATCTCCAGGCCCTGGACGATCTCGTACTTGCCGTCCTTGCAGGTGACCGGGAAGGAGGAGATGAGGCCCTCGGGGACGCCGTAGGAGCCGTCCGACGGGATGCCCATGGAGACCCAGTCGCCCTCGGGGGTGCCGTTGACCCAGGAGTAGACGTGGTCGACGGCGGCGTTGGCGGCGGAGGCGGCCGAGGAGGCGCCACGGGCCTCGATGATGGCGGCGCCGCGCTTGGCGACGGTCGGGATGAAGTCGTCGGCGAGCCACCTCTCGTCGTTGACGACCTCGGCGGCGTTCTTGCCGGCGACCGTGGCGTGGAAGATGTCCGGGTACTGGGTGGCGGAGTGGTTGCCCCAGATCGTGAGCTTCCTGATCTCGGAGACCGGGGTGCCCGTCTTCTTCGACAGCTGGGTCAGCGCGCGGTTGTGGTCCAGGCGGGTCATCGCGGTGAAGCGCTCCGCGGGGACGTCCGGGGCGGCGGCCTGCGCGATGAGGGCGTTGGTGTTGGCCGGGTTGCCGACGACCAGGACGCGGATGTCGTCCGCGGCGTGAGCGTTGATGGCCTGGCCCTGCGGCTTGAAGATGCCGCCGTTGGCCTCCAGGAGGTCGCCGCGCTCCATGCCCTTGGTGCGGGGGCGGGCGCCGACGAGGAGGGCGACGTTGGCGCCGTCGAAGGCCACGTTCGGGTCGTCGCTGATCTCGATGCCCTGGAGCAGCGGGAACGCGCAGTCGTCCAGCTCCATGGCCGTGCCCTCGGCGGCCTTCAGGGCCGGCGTGATCTCGAGGAGGCGGAGCTTGACCGGCACGTCCGCGCCGAGCAGCTGGCCGGAGGCGATGCGGAAGAGCAGGGCGTAACCGATCTGGCCGGCCGCGCCGGTGACGGTGACGTTCACGGGAGTGCGGGTCATGGCGTTCTCCGTATGACAGCTGGCGGTGGGGCGTCCCTGCCCCGGGGGTCCGGATGATCGATCTCTTGGCGTCAAGAGAGATCAGCGGTCAATCTATCGCGCATCCGGCAGGCGGGACGTCCGGGTCCGTGTGGCCCGGCCCACAGCCGCCCGTACGGCGGCCGGGGCGTGGGCGACGGCGGCGGGCGGGGGCCGGGGGCCGGGGCCGCGGATGTCGGGGGACGCGCCCTGCACGACCGGGGAAGGCTGCGGAGGCCGGCCCGCGGTCCACGGACGCCGGCCCGCATGTGACGGCCCACGAGTGACGGCCGGCAAGTGACGGCCCGCATGTGACGGCAGGAAAAGGCGGCCGCCCGTTCGGAGGGGGAGAACCGGGCGGCCGCCGAGGGGGTACCGGATCGCCGGACTCCCGTGGGGGTACTGTCCGCCTGCCCAGCTTCCCGGGCGTCATGCCTGTTGCCCGTTCCCGACTGCCGTGTCCCCGGGCCTCACGCCCGTTTCCCGTTCCCGCTGCCGGTCCCGCGTGTCACACCTGCGATTTTCTTGGCGGAATGGTCACTTCCGTGCCACAGCGCACGGACAGGCGTTGAACTGGTCCTGTCAGGTGCGGAAGTTTGGAGCCCGGCGGCGGTCCGTCCCTTTCGGGGGATAGGGACGGCCCGTCGCCCTTCGGGCCGTCAGGTGCTCACGGTGCCGTCAGGTGCTCACGGTGAAGTGCAGCGTGTCCTTGAGGAACGGGATCTCCAGCCAGGGGTCCGGCTGGACCATCATCGCCAGCAGCACGATCACCAGGCCCAGGACGCCGTACGTGGCGATGTCCGTGAAGCGGGAGCGCACCGCGAGCATGCCGACGCCGGGCAGCAGCCAGCGCAGTACGGCGCCGGCCAGCAGCGCGACGCCGACCAGCATCGTCCCGATCCGGAACAGGTCGAGCGCCGTCAGCAGCAGGCCCAGTCCGACCAGGGCCAGCACCGCGAGCATCGGCCACTGGCGGGCCGGAGCGGGCGCGTCGCCGGAGGCCGCCCGGCCGCCGCCTTCCGGGCGCGCGGTGTCCCGCGTGAACAGCGGGAACCTCCGGGTCACCCGCCGGGGCCGCCCCTCGGAGTCCGGCGCGCTGATCGCGTCCCGGACGACCGGCTCGGCGGGGGCGTCGGCGCCGGATTCGACGTGGGCCTCGCTCCTTGTCGGCGCATCACCGTGCGTATCGGTGGCCGCCCGGCCCCGGCCGTCGTCCTTCTCGTCAGCGGACACCGCGCTCAGCCGCCTCGACGACGTTGACGAGCAGCTGGGCCCGCGTCATCGGGCCGACGCCGCCGGGGTTCGGGGAGATCCAGCCGGCGACCTCGGCGACGCCGGGGTGGACGTCGCCCACGATCTTGCCGTCGGCGCCGCGCGAGACGCCGACGTCGAGGACGGCCGCGCCCGGCTTGACGTCCTCGGGGCGGATCAGGTGCGCGGAACCGGCGGCGGCGACGATGATGTCCGCCCGCCGCAGATGGGCCGACAGGTCCCGGGTGCCGGTGTGGCACTGGGTCACCGTGGCGTTCTCGCTGCGCCGGGTCAGCAGCAGCGGCATCGGACGGCCGATGGTCACACCGCGGCCGACGACCACGACCTCGGCACCCTTGATCTCGACGCCGTAGCGGCGCAGCAGGGTGAGCACGCCGTTGGGGGTGCAGGGCAGGGGCGCGGGCTCGTTGAGCACCAGCCGGCCGAGGTTCATCGGGTGCAGGCCGTCGGCGTCCTTGTCCGGGTCCATGAGCTCCAGGATCCGGTTCTCGTCGATGCCCTTGGGCAGCGGCAGCTGGACGATGTAACCGGTGCAGGCCGGGTCCTCGTTCAGCTCGCGGACGACCGCCTCGATCTCGTCCTGCGTGGCGGTGGCGGGCAGTTCGCGCTGGATGGAGGCGATGCCCACCTGGGCGCAGTCGCGGTGCTTGCCCGCGACGTACTTCTGGCTGCCGGGGTCGTCCCCGACGAGGATGGTGCCGAGGCCGGGCGTGACGCCCTTCTCCTTCAGCGCCGCCACGCGGGCGGTCAGATCGGACTTGATCGCGGCTGCGGTGGCCTTGCCATCGAGAATCTGGGCGGTCATGCCCCCCATCCTCCCGGATGACCCGGTCCGGGTTCCAATCCGGGTCGCGATCCGGGTGCCGGGCCCGCCGCGCCCATGATCAGCCAGGTTGCACTTGCACAACACCCCGCCGGCCCGACTGGACAAGCGCGAGTCCGCTGAAGAACGATGGCCGCGCAGTACCGCGGCTCATGTTCGGGGGGCATACCGCACAGCTCGTGACGTTCCTCCGCGCAATTCCGCGTCGTCCCCGCCTTTGCACCGGAGGAGAATCGGTCATGAGTTTCGGCTCGCCCAACAATCCGTACGGACAGCCGCAGAACCCGGGGCCCTACGGTCAGCCCCAGCAGCCCCAGCAGCCGTACGGCCAGCCCCAGCAGCCCGGTTACGGCTACCCGCAGGCCCCGGGCATCCCGTCGCAGGACGCCTACGGCTACCCGCAGGGCCAGCCCGCCTACCCGCAGACCCCCGGCGGCTACCCCGGCGACCCGGCCGGACCGCGCGTCGCGTCGATGGGCCGCCGCTTCGGCGCCCGTCTGATCGACAGCGTCGCCTTCTTCGTCATCTACCTCATCCTCGGCTTCGCCGGGGTGGCGGGCACGATCGGCGCCGCCGAGGAGTGCGACCCGAGCGCCGCCGACTACAACAGCTGCATGGAGGACGCCGGTTCCGGCATCGCGGCCGGCATGTTCGCCGCGATCGGCGTGATGGCGGTCGTGGGTCTGCTCTACGAGTGGCTGATGACCGGTCTGGTCGGCGCCACCCTCGGCAAGCTCGCCGTCGGCATCCGCGTGGTGAAGGTCGACACCGGCCAGAAGCCCGGCCTGGGCTCGTCGTTCATCCGCTGGATCATCCCGATCGTCGGCAGCTTCGCCTGCGGCATCGGCCAGCTCCTGGTGTACCTGTCGCCGTTCTGGGACAAGTCGGGCCGCCAGCAGGGGTGGCACGACAAGGCCGCGAGCACGATGGTCGTCCAGAACTGACCGGCCGCAGCACAGGGTCCGCCCTCATCGGCCGCGCGGGCCGTGTCCCACCCCGTAGGACCGGGGGGACACGGCCCGCCTGCGTTCCCGCCCCCGCCGGACCGGAGGGGACGGAGCGCTCGGACGACGTGGGGATCGTCAGTGGAAGAAGTGCCGCGTCCCCGTGAAGTACATCGTCACGCCCGCCTTCTTCGCCGCCTCCACGACCAGCTCGTCGCGCACCGAACCGCCCGGCTGCGCCACGGCCTTCACGCCGGCCGCGGTGAGGATCTCCAGCCCGTCCGGGAAGGGGAAGAACGCGTCGGAGGCCGCGTACGAGCCCTGGGCGCGCTCGGCGCCGGCCCGCTCGACCGCCAGCTTCGCGGAGTCGACCCGGTTGACCTGGCCCATGCCGACGCCGACCGAGGCGCCGTCCTTGGCGAGGAGGATGGCGTTGGACTTCACGGCCCGGCAGGCCTTCCAGGCGAAGGCCAGCTCGCGCAGTTCCTCGGGCCCGAGCGGCTCGCCGGTCGCGAGGGTCCAGTTGGCCGGGTCGTCGCCGTCGGCCTGGAGGCGGTCGGTGACCTGCAGCAGCGCGCCGCCGTCGACGGGCTTGACCTCGACGGGGGCGGAGGGTGCGTCGGGGCAGCGCAGCACGCGGATGTTCTTCTTCTTGGCGAGGGCCTCCAGCGCGCCGTCCTCGTAGTCGGGCGCGACGATGACCTCGGTGAAGATCTCGGCGACCTGCTCCGCCATCTCCTTGCTGACCGGCCGGTTCACGGCGATCACGCCGCCGAACGCGGACAGTGGGTCGCAGGCGTGCGCCTTGCGGTGCGCCTCGGCGACGTCGGCGCCGATCGCGATGCCGCACGGGTTGGCGTGCTTGATGATCGCGACGCAGGGCTCGTCGTGGTCGTACGCGGCACGGCGGGCGGCGTCCGTGTCGGTGTAGTTGTTGTACGACATCTCCTTGCCGTGCAGCTGCTCGGCCTCGGCGAGGCCGCCTCCCGTGCCGGAGACGTAGAGGGCGGCGGGCTGGTGCGGGTTCTCGCCGTAGCGCAGGGTGTTCTTGCGCTCCCAGGTGGCGCCCAGGAAGTCGGGGAACTGCGAGTCGTCCACGGGGGCGTAGGCGGAGGCGAACCAGGAGGCCACGGCCACGTCGTAGGCGGCGGTGTGCTGGAAGGCCTCGGCGGCGAGCCGCTTGCGGGTGGCGAGGTCGAAGCCGCCGTCCCGCACCGCGGCCAGCACGTCGCCGTAGCGGGCGGGGCTGGTGACGACGGCGACGGAGGGGTGGTTCTTGGCGGCGGCGCGCACCATGGAGGGGCCGCCGATGTCGATCTGCTCGACGCACTCGTCGGGCGTGGCGCCGGAGGCCACGGTCTCGCGGAACGGGTAGAGGTTCACGACGACGAGGTCGAACGGCTCCACGCCCAGCTCGGCGAGCTGCCGCTGGTGGTCCTCCAGGCGCAGGTCGGCGAGGATGCCCGCGTGCACCCGGGGGTGCAGGGTCTTGACCCGGCCGTCCAGGCACTCGGGGAAGCCGGTCAGCTCCTCGACCTTGGTGACGGGGACGCCGGCGTCGGCGATGCGAGAGGCGGTGGACCCGGTGGAGACGAGGGCCACGCCCGCCTCGTGCAGGCCGCGGGCCAGCTCTTCCAGGCCGGTCTTGTCGTAGACGCTGACGAGCGCCCGTCGAATGGCCCGCTTGTTGCTCTCGGCGGTCACTGGATAACTACCTTTCGTCCCTCAATGCGATAGCCGTTGCGGGCCAGCAGCCCCACGACCTCGACGAGCAGCCTTCGCTCGACTTCCTTGATGCGCTCGTGCAGAGCGCTCTCGTCGTCCTCGTCCCGGACCTCCACCACGCCCTGCGCGATGATCGGCCCGGTGTCGACGCCGTCGTCGACGAAGTGGACGGTGCAGCCGGTGACCTTGGCGCCGTACGCGAGCGCGTCGCGGACGCCGTGGGCGCCGGGGAAACTGGGCAGCAGCGCGGGGTGGGTGTTGACGAACCGCCCGCCGAACCGGGCGAGGAACTCCTTGCCCACGATCTTCATGAACCCCGCGGAGACGACGAGGTCCGGCTCGTGGGCGGCGACCGCCTCGGCGAGCGCCGCGTCCCACTCCTCGCGCGTCCCGTGGTCCTTCACCCGCACCACGAAGGTGGGCAGCCCCGCCCGCTCGGCCCGCGCGAGCCCCTCGATGCCCTCGCGGTCGGCTCCGACGGCCACGACCTCGGCGCCGTACGCCTCGGGGCCGGTGGCGGCGATCTCGTCGAGCAGCGCCTGGAGGTTCGTACCGGATCCGGAGACCAGGACGACGAGGCGCTTGGCCACGGGCTTGGCGGCCACGGTGGGGCCCTTTCTCGGGGAAGCGTTTTGTATGGTCGTACGAACGCTTCGCGCCCCCGGATACGGGGAAGCCTACGAAGCGGCCGACCGTCAGCAACGATACCGGCACACCCGGCGGCCCCCACGGGACGGGGGCGTGGCCGGAAGGTAGCGTCTGGGAGGAGCCGGCTCGGGAACGCTGCCGTGGTGCTGCGCGTTCCCCGGGTGACGGCTCGCGCCAGATCAGCCGTACGCAGTCGTATTCACTAGGGGAAGACGCTCACTTGATGCCGGACCGGAGCCTGCGACTCCTCACGTTCCCCCCGCTGACCGCACCGGGGAGGGAGCGCAGCGGCGTGCTGCTGCGGGAGCGCCCCGCCTCGCCTCCCGACGCGCCCGGCGGCCGGCGCGGCGGCGAGGGGCAGGAGGACAACCCGTTCGCCCCGCCGCCCGAGGGCGCCCCGGACCGCCCCTGGCAGCCGCGCCGCCCCGAGGGCGACGACTCCCAGGGCGGTGACGGCGAGGGCCGGCGACCGCGGTGGGGCAGCCAGTGGAGCGACCGGCAGCCCGGCCGTTCCTCGGGCGGGTTCGGCGAGCGCCCCGGCGGCGCCCCGGACGGCCAGGGCGGCGGCCCGGCCCCCGGCCCGCGCTGGGACCCGAAGGACCCGGCGCAGCGCCGCGCGCGCTATGCGCTGCTGTCCGGCATGTGGGCCTTCTTCTTCGCCCTCTTCAGCTGGTCGTACGTGGCGCTGCTGCTCGGCGCGCTCGCGCTGTACTGGGGCGTGAGCGCCCTGCGCACCAAGCCCCGCACGCCGGCCCCGGACGCCCCCGCGGCCCCGGCCACCCCGGCCGCCCCCGCTGCGCAGGCCGCCCGCCCGCAGCGGACCGCCGCGACGACCGGCCTGGTCACGGCGTCCCTGGCGCTCGCCGTGGTCGCCGCGTCGTTCGGGCTGCGGCTCGCCTACGACGACTACTACACCTGCACGAGCGACGCCCTCACCGGCCAGGCCAGGGAGGCCTGCGTGGAGCACCTGCCGGAGGACATGCCGGAGTACCTGAAGGAGATGATGGGGGCGACGGAGGGCTGACGGGCCGGTTCCCGTTCTCGGCGGTGGTGTGCCGGCAGGCTCCTCGGGCATCGGGCGTCTCGGGCATCGGACCTCTCGGGCATCAGGCCTCCTCGGACGTGGGCGGATTCGAAGGCCCGGGCGGTTCGGCCGGTGGCGCGGGTGCGGGGGCGGCCGGCGGCGGTTCGTCGGCGGACGTGGGCGGCTTCGGCGGACTGGCGGCCGGTGGGGCCGGGGGTGGGGCTGATGGGGCCGGCGGGGCCGGTACGGGGTTCGACGAGTGGCTCGGGGCGCAGTTCGGCACGAGGTCCAGGGCGAGGCCCGGGACCGGATCCGCGGGCAGCAGGTCGTAGCGGTCGCCCGCCAGGGGCCGGGGGGTGCGGGGCGGCGGCGTCGGCGTCGGCAGCGTCCTGGGCGTCTTCCTCCTGCGCGGGCGGCGGGGGCCGAGGCCCGCGGCCACGGCGTTCCGGCCGCCGCGCAGCACCTGTGCCGTGACTGCGACGGGGACCGCCGCCGCCACCGTCCACACCAGCGCCGCCGCACCGACCTGCCACCACACCGGGCCGAACCGCGACAGCGCCCCGTTGCCGAGCGGCCCGCCCGCCAGCCCCGCCAGCACCGCCAGCGCCGCCGCGCACAGCACCGCCGCCATCCCGGCCACGCCCGCCGTCCGCACCGGCGACCGCTCGCGGCCCCGCGCCACGAACCACCCCACCGTCACCCCGGCCGCCACCGGCACCACGCCCGCCGCCCAGTTCAGCGGCCCGCCGGGCCCTTCCTGCGGCACCGCCGCCAGCAACGGGAACGGCGGCAGCAGCGACGCCGGATCGGACGCCCCCGGCGCCACCACGTGTCCCGCGCCGAGCGCGAACCCCGGCCCCAGCGCGTACGCCGCGGCCCATACCGCCGCGTTCGGCACCAGCGCCACGCACAGCAGCAGCACCGCGAACCGCCCCGACCACCCCTGCGCCAGCTGCCCGAAGGCATCGCGCACCGCCTCGCCGTGCCACACGAGTGACGACGCCACCAGCACCGCCCCGCCCCCGACGTGCACCGCGGCCCCGGCGCCCGCCGCCCGTACCGCGCAGTCCAGCCGCGCCCGCCCGGCCGCGCCGCGCAGCAGCCGCCGCACCACGCCCGGCAGCAGCGCCACCACACCGTCCACGGGCTCGCGGGGGCGGCCGTACGCCGTCCAGACCCCCACGCCCCCGGCCACCGCGGCGGCCAGCGGCAGGCACAGGCACGTCCAGGGCCAGGACGGCCGCAGGAACCCGCCCGCCGCGTACCCCGCGGCGGCGGCGCCGACCGTGAGGTAGCCCAGCACCACTCCCGCCCACGCCGTGCGCGCGCTCACCACGGTCCGCCCGTCCAGCCCGTCCACGGCGTCCCGTCCCGCCCGGTGCAGCAGCCACACCGGCAGCGCGAGCAGCAGCAGCGGGGCGACGCCCACGGGGGCGGGCACGCCGGAGAGGGTGTCGGCGCGGACGAGTTCGACGCCGTGCGCCGCCAGCCACAGCGCGGCGGCGACGTGCAGCGCTCCCCCGGGCCCGCTGTCCGGGTAGGGCGAGCTGATCCACAGCACGATCACCAGCACCGCGAACGAGCCGAGCCCCAGCCCTGCGGCGACCGCCCCGCCCAGGAGGCCGGCGGCCACCCCGGGCGAGCGGCCGCGCAGCCTGGCGCGCAGCCGGCCGAGCAGGAGCGACAACGGTGAACGGCGGGGGGTCATCAGGGTCACGACGGCCATGGTCCCAACGACACGCGCTTTTCCGGTGTAACGGGCGAACCTCCGATGTGTCGCTCAATATATGTTTATGCGCATTTTCGTACGAAAGGGTGCCCGGTGAAGCAGAGCCCCGCGACCCCGCTCCCCCCTCCCAAGGAGCGCCGACGTCTGCGCGAGCGAAGCGGACTGACGCAGGCTCAGCTCGCGCAGCGCCTCGGCGTGCCCCGCGAGACGGTGCGGGCGTGGGAGTCCGGCCGTACGACTCCGCGGGGCCGCAAACGCGAGGCGTACGCGGCCCTGCTGACCACTCCGCCGGAGGATGTGGCGGCTGCCGCGCAAGCTCCCTCCGCCGAGGCGGAGGTGACACCGGGTCACCGGTCGTCCGAAACCGCCGGCGTCGGGGCGGAAACGGCCGTGGCCGCATCGGACGCGCAGCCCGAACCACAGCCCGAACCACAGCTTGATCCACAGCCCGAAACACAGCTCGAACAGGACCCGGAACCGGCTCCGGGCCCGGACACGCCGTCGGAACCGGCCCCCGCCGACGACGACACCGGCCCCCTCCCGGTCGTCGCCGTCCCCCTCGCCGGGCCGCCCCCGCAGACGCCCGCCCAGGCCTTCGACGCCCTCTACGCCTTCTGCGCGCCCGCCCTCGTCCGCCAGGCTTATCTGCTCACCGGCCGGCGCGAACTCGCCCGCGAGTCCGTGGAGCGGGCCTTCCAGCTGGCCTGGCAGCGCTGGCCGGAGGTGGCCGTCGACCGGGACCCTGCGGGCTGGGTGCGGGCGGCGGCCTACGAGTACGCCCTCTCCCCCTGGCACCGGCTCCGCCCCCGCCACCGGCATCCGGAGGCGCCGCCCGCCGACCCGGCCGACCGCGCGCTGCTGAACGTCCTGCTGACCCTCCCGCCCTCCTACCGCCGCACGCTGCTGCTGCACGACGGCGTCGGCCTGGGCCTGCCCGAGACCGCGGCGGAGACGGAGGCGAGCACGCGCGCCGCGGCGAGCCGGCTGCTGCACGCGCGCGAGGAGGTCGCCGCCCGGCTGCCGGACCTGTCCGACCCGGCCGAGCTGAACCGGCGGCTGGCCGGGCTGGCCGCCACGGAGCGGCTGCGGGCGCCCAAGCCGTACGCGGTGCGCGGCGGCAGCGAGCGCAGGGCGCAGTTCTGGACGCGGGCCGCCATCGCCTTCACCGTCGCCCTGATCGGCGCGACGGCGCTGACGCTGCTGACGGCTCCGACGCGGTACGAGCCGCCGGTGCCGCCCGGCGAGACGGTCCGCGGGGTGCCACCGCGCGCCGCGCCCGGCCCGCTGTCGCAGGAGCAGGCGGCGCTGCGGGCCAAGCTGCGCGAGGAGGCCGTGAACGGGCCGGGGCGGCTGGTGCCCGACCCCCGCTGAGCCGGGCGCGTGGAGGAGGGCCGATCCGTCGCGCGGAGGGGAGGGGACGCGGAAGGGCCCGCACCCGGCGACGGGTGCGGGCCCTTCCGGCGCTGCTCGCCCTGACGCGCGTCACCGCGGGGTGCGCGCGACGCGGACGCTGCCGGCGGTGCGGGCGGCGGGGCGGGCGGCGGGGCGGTTCAGCCGGCGAGGATCTCGCGCGCCAGCTTGGCCGTCTCGGTCGGGGTCTTGCCGACCTTGACGCCGGCGGCCTCGAGGGCCTCCTTCTTCGCCTGGGCGGTGCCGGACGAGCCGGAGACGATGGCGCCGGCGTGACCCATGGTCTTGCCCTCCGGGGCGGTGAAGCCCGCGACGTAGCCGACGACCGGCTTGGTCACGTTCTTCGCGATGAAGTCCGCGGCCCGCTCCTCGGCGTCGCCGCCGATCTCGCCGATCATGACGATCAGGTCGGTGTCGGGGTCGGCCTCGAACGCGGCGAGCGCGTCGATGTGCGTGGTGCCGATGATCGGGTCGCCACCGATGCCGACGGCCGTCGAGAAGCCGATGTCCCGCAGCTCGTACATCATCTGGTACGTCAGCGTGCCGGACTTCGACACCAGGCCGATGCGGCCCGGCTTGGTGATGTCGCCCGGGATGATGCCGACGTTCGAGCCGCCCGGCGTGATGATGCCGGGGCAGTTCGGGCCGATGATCCGGGTCTTGTTGCCCTTCTTGCCGGCGTACGCCCAGAAGGCGGCCGAGTCGTGCACGGCGATGCCCTCGGTGATCACGACGGCCAGCGGGATCTCGGCGTCGATCGCCTCGACGACCGCGTCCTTGGTGAACTTCTCCGGCACGAAGATCACGGTGACGTTGGCGCCGGTCTTCTCGATGGCCTCCTTGACGGTGCCGAAGACCGGTACCTCGGTGCCGTCGAAGTCCACGGTCTGCCCCGCCTTGCGCGGGTTCACGCCGCCCACGACGTTGGTGCCGTCGCCGAGCATGAGCTTGGTGTGCTTCATGCCCGTGGCGCCCGTCATGCCCTGGACGATGACCTTGCTGTCCTTGTTGAGCCAGATAGACATGGTGTGTGGATGTCCTCGTCCTCGGTGCTTACTTGGCGGCTGCGGCGAGCTCGGCGGCCTTGTCGGCCGCACCGTCCATGGTGTCGACGCGCTGCACCAGCGGGTGGTTGGCGTCGGTGAGGATCTGCCGGCCCAGCTCGGCGTTGTTGCCGTCGAGACGGACGACCAGCGGCTTGGTGACCTCTTCGCCGCGGTCCTCCAGCAGCTTCAGCGCCTGGACGATGCCGTTGGCGACCTCGTCGCAGGCGGTGATGCCGCCGAAGACGTTGACGAAGACGGACTTGACGTCCGGGTCGCCGAGGATGATCTCCAGGCCGTTCGCCATCACCTGGGCGGAGGCGCCGCCGCCGATGTCCAGGAAGTTGGCGGGCTTGACGTTGCCGTGCTTCTCACCGGCGTACGCGACGACGTCCAGGGTGCTCATCACGAGACCGGCGCCGTTGCCGATGATGCCGACCTCGCCGTCGAGCTTGACGTAGTTGAGGTTCTTCTCCTTGGCGGCGGCCTCGAGCGGGTTGGCCGCGGCCTTGTCGTGGAGCTCCTCGAAGTCGGGGTGACGGAACTCGGCGTTGTCGTCCAGCGACACCTTGCCGTCGAGGGCGATGACCTCGCCGGAGGCGACCTTGGCCAGCGGGTTCACCTCGACCAGGAGGGCGTCCTCCTTGATGAAGACGTCCCACAGCTTCACCAGCACGTCGGCGACCTTGTCGGCGACCTCGGCCGGGAACTTGGCGGCCTCGACGATCTCGCGGGCCTTCTCGGGGGTCACGCCGTCGATGGCGTCCACCGGCGTCTTGGCGACGGCCTCCGGACGGGTGGCCGCCACCTCCTCGATGTCCATGCCGCCCTCGACCGAGGCGATGGAGAGGAACGTGCGGTTGGCACGGTCGAGGAGGAAGGAGACGTAGTACTCCTCGACGATCTCCGGGGCGGTCTCGGCGATCATCACCTTGTGGACCGTGTGGCCCTTGATGTCCATCCCGAGGATGTCCGTCGCGCGGGCGACGGCCTCGTCCGGGGTGGCGGCCAGCTTCACGCCGCCCGCCTTGCCGCGACCACCGACCTTCACCTGCGCCTTGACGACGGACTTGCCGCCCAGACGCTCGGTGATCTCGCGCGCCGCCTCAGGCGTGTCGATGACTTCACCGGCCAGCACCGGTACATCGTGCTTGGCGAAGAGGTCCCTCGCCTGGTACTCGAACAGGTCCACGCGCTTCCGTCCCTATCAGTGATCTCGCGGTTCGTTGGATGCGTGGGCGTGCCGCGAAGGGCAACGTGACGACCGCATGTGTCACAAGGGAAGCGCACACGGTGTCCGAGCGCGCGGCATGTCCGTCTCGCAGGTTATCGCCGCTTGCGGAGGGTCTCTAAATCGCGGGTCACGCCTGAGCGGTGATACCTGTCACATGATGCCGGACTCACCGGCACCCAGTGCCGCGGTGAGGACTCCGACATCGGCCGTTCTCCGCCCTGTCACAGGCCGGGGCAGGACCTCACCGGGCTGGCGCACGCCCGGTGAGGTCCCTCTCACCACCCCGGGGAAGCGCGTGGGCGCTCCCGTGCGGGGCCCGGCCCCGGCGGCTCCCACCCCAATGGGGCCGCCGGACCCCGGCCGCAGGTTCCGCCCGGCCGAGCCGACGGCTTTCGGCCGACCGGGCGGGGGCTGCGGGGGTGAGTGGGGGGTGGGGGTGGGAGTGGGGGTGAAGGCCGACAGGGATGGGGTGGGGTGGGGTGGGTTGCCGCCCACCGGGGGCGGCCGGGATCCACCGTGATCCTCCGTGATCGGCCGGGTGGGTCGGTCGGCTACACGGTGTGGGTGACGGAGGCCGCGTCCGCGGCGACGCCCTCGACGAGGGTCCCGGCGCCGCCCGCGACGCCGCGCGCGAACGGGTGGCCGTCTCACCGGTGACGCCGTGGACGAAGGGGGACGCCTCAGCCGAGACGCCCTCGGCGAAGCCGCCGGCCTGAGCGGAGACGCCGTGGGCCAGCGTCTCCGTGCTGCCCGGGACGCCGTCCACGAGCGGCCGGACGGTCCCCGTGATGCCGCCCGCCACCGGCTGCACGGCCCCCGTGGCGCCGCCCACGGCCGGCCGCACGGTTCCGGTGACGCCGTACGCGAACGGCGGAACCTCCGTCGCGACGCCCTCGGCGAAGTCCCGGGTCCGGTCGGTCACGCCGTGCGCGAGGGGCGGTACGGCGTCCGTGAAGCCACCCGCGAAGGAACGGACGTCGCCCGCCACGCCGTGCGCCAACCCGGTCACGGCGTCCACGACGGAGTGCGCCCGCGGCGGCAGTACGGCGCCCGTGGGGTCGGCGGTGACCTGACCGGCCAGTCCGGTGGCGTAGGGCGGCACGTCGGCGCAGACGCCGCCCGTGTACGCCGGTACGTCCGCGGCCACGCCGCCCACGACCGGGCGGACGTCGCCGACCACGCCGTCGGCGACCGACGGCACGTCCTGGGCGACACCGCCGAAGACCGGCCGGACGCCGGCGGCCACGCCGTACGCCAACCCGCTCGCGGCGTCCACCGCGTGGGCGGCGGTGCGGCGCCGGCCACCGCGCCGACGGCAACCGGCAAGGCCCCGTGCACCGCGCCGACGGCCACGGGCCGCGCGCCGGACGCCGCGCCGACGGCCACCGATCGCACGCCGGTCACCGCGCGACCGGCACGGGAGCGACGCCGGTCACGGCCCGGTCGGCGACAGGTCCCACGCCGGCCAGGGCCGACGCGGCGACCGGCGGCACGGCGGCCGAGACCGTCTCCTCGGCCGGCGGCGTGGCCCCACCGGCCGCCGACGTCACCGCCCCGGACGCCGAGCCGACCGCGCCCCGCACGTCCCCGTGCACGCCCGCTGCCGTACGCCCCGCGCCCGCCACCGCATGCCGTGCCTCTCCATCGCAGCCCCCCGTCACGCGGTGTCCGGTATCGGCAGCGGCCGCTTCTCGATCGCCGCCGCCATCACCTCCGGGAAGAGGTCGGGCGTGCAGGCGAAGGCCGGCGCGCCGAGCCCGGCGAGCGCCGCCGCGTGCTCCCGGTCGTAGGCGGGCGCCCCCTCGTCCGACAGCGCGAGCAGCGTCACGAACTGCACCCCCGACGCCTTCATCGCCGCCACCCGCTTCAGCATCTCGTTGCGTATCCCCCCTTCGTAGAGGTCGCTGATGAGCACGACCACCGTCTCGGAGGGCCGGGTGATCTGCGACTGGCAGTACGCCAGCGCCCGGTTGATGTCCGTGCCGCCGCCGAGCTGGGTGCCGAAGAGGACGTCGACCGGGTCGTCGAGCTGGTCGGTGAGGTCGACCACCGCCGTGTCGAAGACGACGAGCCGCGTGCTGATGGACCGCATCGACGCCAGCACCGCCCCGAACACCGACGCGTACACCACGGACGCCGCCATCGACCCCGACTGGTCGATGCAGAGGATGACCTCCTTCTTCACCGACTGGGAGGCACGCCCGTAGCCGATGAGCCGCTCCGGCACGATCGTCCGGTACTCGGGCAGATAGTGCTTGAGGTTGGCCGCGATCGTGCGGTTCCAGTCGATGTCGTGGTGGCGGGGCCGGTTGATGCGGGCGCTGCGGTCGAGGGCGCCGGTGAGCGTGGCCCGGGTGCGGGTGGCGAGGCGCTTCTCGAGGTCCTCGACCACCTTGCGCACGACGGCCCGTGCCGTTTCCTTGGTGGTCTCCGGCATCGCCTTGTTCAGCGACAGCAGCGTGCCGACGAGGTGCACGTCCGCCTCCACGGCCTCCAGCATCTCCGGCTCGAGCAGCAGGGCCGACAGCCCCAGCCGGTCGATGGCGTCACGCTGCATCACCTGGACCACCGAGGACGGGAAGTACGTCCGGATGTCCCCGAGCCAGCGCGCCACGGACGGCGCGGAGGCCCCGAGTCCCGCCGAACGGTCCTTGCCCGTACGCCCTTTGTCCGCTCTCCCGTAGAGGGCGGCGAGGGCACCGTCCATCACGGCGTCCCGCCCGCTCAGCGCGCACCCGGTGCCGTCGGCCGAGTCCCCGCCGAGCACCAGCCGCCACCGCCGCAGCCGCTCACCGGCCTCCGCCACGCCCCCGTTCGTCACCACAGCCTCCTCCACGGCCGCCCGGCCGCCCGGCACCGAGCCCGTCACGACCGCCGCTTCCGCAGCCGACCCCGCCACAACCGCCCCTTTCGCAGCCGACTCGTCCACCGCGCTCCCGCCCCCGTTCACTGCGTCACACCCGCCAACCCGGGCCCCGCCGTCCTTGTCGATCCCGCTGCCGCTCCCGCGCTCGGCACGGCCCTCGCGACCGGCACGGCCGGCGCCCCGTCCCCGCCCGGCGCGTCCAGCCCGAGCAGCAGCCGCACCACCGGCAGCACCGCGGCGGCGCGCTCCGCGTCGAGATCGGCCGCGAAGCCGGGTGTCCCCGCCCCCGCGACCCTGCCGTCGGCGCCCTTGCCCGGCCCGCGCCGGACCAGCTCGCCGAGCGTTCTGCGCACTCCCGGCTCGTAGGCCGAGAAGGTGCGCCGCAGCAGCGGCAGCACGTCCGTGAACGCGTCGGCCGGCACCCCGGTCAGCCAGTCGTCCACCAGCCCGAGCAGCCGTTCGTCGTGCACGAGCAGCATTCCGCCGCCCCCGCCGCCGACGAACCCCTCGATCCAGGCCGCCGCGTCACCGGGCGGCGTGCCCGGGGAGAGCGCGAGGCCCATGAGCCGGGCCGCCTCCTCCCGGGCCAGCTCGCCGTCGTCCAGAAGCAGCCGCACCGCGCGTCCGCGGATGACGCCGGGCACGGTCTCCCGCGCGGACAGCACCCGCAGCACCCCCTGCCAGCGGCTCCGCAGGTCGCCATGGCCCGGTGCGGGGTCGTCGCCGAGCAGGCCGACCGCCCCGTGCACCGCGTCCACATGGCGGCGCATCTCCTCCGCCGCGTCCGCGTCGAGCGCGGCGCAGGCCGGGGGCAGCCCGACGAAGACCCGCTCGGCGAGGCCCGCGGCGACCTCCGCGAGCGCCGCGGTGCCGGTGCCGCGCACATCGCCGTAGCGCAGTGAACGGACCAGCGCCGGCAGGGCCTGGGCGAGGTGGCCCACGTCCGCGTCGAGGGCCGCGCGGTCCGCCAGGATCCGCATCACCGTCGGGAGGGCGTCCGGCAGCTCCGCGAGCAGACAGCGCTCGGCGAGGGCGGTGACGTCGGCGAGGCCCGGCGCGGAGGCGGCGTCGGCCTCCGCTTTCGCCGTCGCGGCGGACAGGACGGTCGTCCCCCACACGCCGGCCTCCGCGACCCGCACGGACAGCTCCGGCTCCCAGCGCAGCCGCCAGGTCTCCCGGAACGTCCCCGTGCTGCCCCGCGACCGCGCCTGCTCGCCCCAGCCGATGCCGAGCAGCCGCAGCCGGTGCAGCAGTCTGCTGCGTCCGGCGTCGGTCTCCTTGCGCAGGTCCAGCTCCAGCTCCCGCTCCAGCGCCTCCGGCTTGAGCCGCAGCCGCTTCTGGAGCCGGGCGAGGTCCCGCTGCAGCGGCACGGCCGGCGCCGACTCCGGCACCTCCCCCAGCACGTCCCCGACGACCAGCCGGTCGTGCACCAGCGCCAGCGGCACGTCCGCGCCCTCGCACATGACGGCCCGCACGGCGTCGGTGGTCTCGCTCAGCCCGGCCAGCGGGCGGCCCCGCATCGCGGCGAGCGTCTCGGCCAGCCGCACCGCCTCGATGACGTGCGCCGAGGAGACGATGCGGTCCTCCTCCCGGAGCAGGCCCGCCACCTTGGTCATCCATCGCACGATCGGCCGGTCGGGCGCGGCGAACAGATGCGCGTACCACCCGGGCGAATCGATCCCCGCCCCGTATCCGCTCGCGCGGGACAGCCTGCGGTGGGTCCACGGCACCCAGGTCATGTCGGCCCTGACCTTGGGCAGGCCCTTCAGCAGGGCCCGGTCGGCGGCGACGGTGACCTGCTGCCGCAGCGCGGGCACGTGCCACGCCCCGCACACCACGGCCACACCGTCGTCCCCGAACTCGCGCCGCGCCGCCCGCACCTGGAGCCGCATGTGCGCCTCCCGTACGAGGTCCCGTTCGTGGCCCCCGCTGCCGTACTCCTCCCGCAGCGCCCCCATGGCCTCTTCGAGCGCCGCGAACGGGGCGAAGGCGTCCTGCTCCCCGCGTCCCCGGTGCTCGACGACGTCCTCCCACCAGCGCTCGGGGTCGTCGTACCCGGCGGTCTCGGCGAGCACCGCGAGCGGATCGACCCGGACGGCGGAATCCGGCGCCCCGGCGTCCTCGGCGCCCGCCTCCCCGCGCTCCCCGCTTCCGGCGTCCCCTTCGCCGGTCCTCCCCGCGGAGCCGTCCGCCCCGTCGGATCCGCCCGCCCCGTCGGATCCGCCGGACCCGTCCGGCTCGCCCTCCTCCGCCTTCACCCACGCCAGCGTGTGCGTGGCCGGCAGGTCGATGAAGCGGGCCGGCACGTCGTGGTCCAGGGCCCAGCGGATCGCCACCCATTCCGGGGAGAACTCGGCCAGCGGCCAGAAGGCCGACCGGCCGGGTTCGTCCACGGCATGGGCGAGCAGGGCGACCGGCGGGCGCATGTCCTCGTCGGCCGCGAGCGGGATCAGCGGGTCCGCCTCGGGCGGTCCCTCGATCAGCACGACCCGGGGCCGGGCGGCGTCGAGCGCCGCCCGCACGGCCCGCGCCGATCCCGGTCCGTGGTGCCGCACGCCGAGCAGCAGCGGCCCGGCGTGCGCCCGCCCGTTCCCCGTCACCTCAGTGCCTGCCACACCGTCCCCCTTGTGGCTTGGGCTTGGGCTCTGGCCAGCCCAGGTCGTCGTCCTCTCCCGTGCGGGCCGCGGCCGGCGCCCCGTGCACGAGGTCCCGCGCGAGGCCCCCCGCCGGGTTCCTCTCGTAGCCGCTCACGCGCTCACCTCCCGGCAGGCCCGGTAGAAGTCCTTCCAGCCGTCGCGCTCGCGGACGACCGCCTCCAGGTACTCCTGCCACACGACCCGGTCGGCCGCCGGATCGCGGACGACGGCGCCGAGGATGCCCGCGGCGACGTCGCTCGGCCGCAGCACGCCGTCGCCGAAGTGGGCGGCCAGGGCAAGCCCGTTGGTCACGACGGAGATGGCCTCCGCCGTCGAGAGCGTGCCGCTGGGCGACTTCACCTTCGTCCGGCCGTCGGCCGTGACGCCGTCGCGCAGCTCGCGGAAGACGGTGACCACCCGGCGGATCTCCTCCACGCCCTCCGGCACGGCCGGCAGGTCGAGGGAACGGCCGATCTGGTCGACGCGCCGCGAGACGATGTCGACCTCCGCCTCGACGCTGTCCGGCAGCGGCAGGACGACGGTGTTGAAGCGGCGGCGCAGGGCGCTGGACAGGTCGTTGACCCCGCGGTCGCGGTCGTTGGCCGTCGCGATCAGGTTGAACCCGCGGACCGCCTGCACCTCCTGGCCCAGTTCCGGTATGGGCAGGGTCTTCTCCGACAGGATCGTGATCAGCGTGTCCTGCACATCGGCCGGGATGCGGGTCAGCTCCTCGACGCGGGCGGTCATCCCCTCCGCCATCGCCCGCATCACCGGGCTGGGCACCAGGGCGTCGCGGCTGGGGCCGTGCGCGAGCAGCTGGGCGTAGTTCCAGCCGTAGCGGATGGCCTCCTCCGGTGTGCCGGCGGTGCCCTGGACGAGCAGTGTCGAGTCGCCGCTGACGGCCGCCGCCAGGTGCTCGGACACCCAGGTCTTGGCGGTGCCGGGCACGCCGAGCAGGAGCAGGGCGCGGTCGGTGGCGAGGGTGGTGACGGCGACCTCCACGATGCGGCGCGGCCCCACGTACTTCGGCGTGATGACCGTGCCGTCGGGCAGGGTGCCGCCGAGGAGATAGGTCGCCACCGCCCACGGTGACAGCTTCCAGCGGGCCGGCCGCGGACGGTCGTCCTGCGCGGCCAGCGCGGCGAGTTCGTCCGCGAAGGCGTCCTCGGCGTGCGGGCGCAGCGCTTCCTGGTTCGCGGGCGCGGAGCCGTTCTGGCTCGGGTCGACGGACGTCGGTTCTACGGACACAGACATGGCTGAGTCCCCCTCCAGCTCTGCCGGTTCGGATCTGGTGTCCACCGTGCACCACGCCACTGACAATCCGTTCCGACCTGGGCAAACGCGCTCGCGGCCCGGCTGGCGGGACCGATTGTCAGTGGCAGGTCCTACCTTCGGGGACATGACTCAGCAGGGGGTGCGCTGGACCGCGGACCAGGTGCTGGCACTGGCGCCTGACACCGCGTCGCGCAAAGCGGGAAGCAAACTCGGCACGGCCGGACCGTGGTCCGAGACGGGCAGTTCCGACGAGGGGACGGTGTGGGGGCTGTGCAAGGGCAGCGGCAGCAAGCCGTATCAGACGGTCGTCGACATCGCGGACGCCGCGGGGCCGGCGTACAAGTGCAGTTGCCCGAGCCGGAAGTTCCCGTGCAAGCACGCGCTGGGGCTGCTGCTGCTCTGGGCGGGCGGCGACGGCGCGGTGCCGGCGGGCTCGGCTCCGGACTGGGCCGAGCAGTGGCTGGCGGGCCGGCGCAAGCGGGCCGCTGAGAAGCGGACGGGGGGAGCGGAGGGGGCCGCGGCCGGTTCCGCCGATCCGGAGGCGTCGCGGCGCCGGGCGGAGCGGCGGGCCGAGCGCATCACCGCGGGCGCGACCGAGCTGGAGCAGCGCCTGGCGGACCTGCTGCGCGGCGGCCTGGCCGCGGCGGAGCAGGCCGGGTACGGCCTGTGGGAGGAGACCGCCGCCCGGATGGTCGACGCCCAGACGCCCGGGCTGGCCGCCCGCGTGCGGGAGTTGGGGGCCATAGCGGCGTCCGGTCCGGGCTGGCCGGTCCGGCTGCTGGAGGAGTGCGCGCTGCTCCACCTGCTCGACCAGGGCTGGCTGCGTCGTGATCTGCTGCCGGAGGACCTGGCCACCACGGTCCGTTCCCGCGTCGGCCTGCCCACCTCGGCGGACGGCCCGCCGGTGCGGGACCGATGGCTGGTCCTCGCCCAGTACGACACGTCCGACGGCAAGCTGACGACGCGTCGCATCTGGCTCTACGGCGCCGAGTCGGGCCGCACCGCGCTGCTTCTGTCCTACGGAGCGGCGGGCCGCGCCCCCGAGCTGGCGCTGCCGGTGGGCCTGGCCCTGGACGCGGAAGTGTCCGCCCATGCGGGCGCCGGCCGGTCGCGCGCGGCGCTCGGTGAGCAGTTCGCACCGGCCGCTCCGGCGGTGATACGGCCGCCGGGCGTGACGACGACGGTCGCGGCGGCCCGCTACGGCGAGGCGCTGCGTGCCGACCCGTGGCTCGAGGCGGTCCCGGTGACGCTGGAGCGGGTCGTCCCCACCCCGGACGGGGAGTCCTGGCAGCTGGCGGACGCCGACGAGGACGCGGCGCTCCCCCTCACCCCCGCCGCCCGCGCCCGCCCCGGCCTGTGGCGTCTGGTCGCCCTCTCGGGCGGTGCGCCGGTCAAGGTCTTCGGCGAGTGCGGCCACCAGGGCTTCACCCCGCTGACGGCCTGGTCGCCGGCCACGGGAGAGGTGGTGGCGCTGTGCTGACCGCCCGGCCCGCCGCCCTCCGAGACTCCCGCCCGTCCCCGAACGGCCCGAAGGGAACGCCGTGAACACGACCGCGCCGACCTCGTCACCCGTCTCCACCGCCACGACCGCCGGCGCCACCACCGCCGGCACCGGCATCTCCGACACCACCGCCGCCGCTTCCGGCTCCGCCGACACGTCCGGGCCGTCCGCGTGGGAGGACCTCGTCACCACCGCGCTGCTGGGCACCGACCGGCGCCCGCCCCGGGCCGGCGCCCCCGGCCGGGACGCGCCGGTGGCGCTGCTGGACGCCGCGGCCGAGGAGACCGTGCGCCGCCGCGCCGGGCTGCGTCCCGCGCGCCCGGCCCGGCGTCCCGAGCCGGCCCCGCACGATGCGCGGCCGCCCCTGCCCGCCGCCGCGGCCCGCAGGCTCACGATGCTCCTGGCGGACCGTCCGGGCCAGGGCGGCGGTGGCCGCAGAGGCACGGCGCCCGACCTCATGGAGCTGCTGCCCCAGTGGCTCGCGGCGGCCAACTCCCGCGGTTTCGCACCGCCACCGGAGGCGCTGCCCGCCCTCCTGGACGCGGCACGGGGCCGCACAGACCTGCGGCCGGCGGCACTGGCGTTCGCCGGTCCGCGCGCCCTGTGGCTCGCACGGCTCAACCCCGACTGGCGGTTCGCGCTGCGTGCGACGCCGGGCGGGGGCGCGTCGCTGCCACGCCTGGACGACGTGGATCAGGTGCGCCGACTGTGGGAGGAGGGCCTGTTCGCCGAGCGGGTCGCCCTGCTCGCGGCGATACGCGCCCACGATCCGGCAGCGGCGCGCGCGTTGCTGCAGTCCACCTGGGCGACGGAGCGCGCCGAGGACCGGCTGATGTTCCTGGACTCGCTGCGCACGCGCCTGTCCGCCGAGGACGAACCGTTCCTGGAGCAGGCCCTGGCCGACCGCAGCCGCAACGTACGGGCGACGGCGGCGGAGCTGCTGTCGGCGCTTCCCGGCTCGGCGCTGGCCGCGCGGATGGCCGTCCGGGCCGCGGCCTGCGTCGCCCTCGACCACACGCGGGACAGGCCGACGATCGCCGTGGAGGCGCCGCACGAGTGCGACGCGGGCATGGAGCGCGACGGGGTCGTGGCCAAGGCCCCCGCCGGCCGGGGTGAGCGGTCCTGGTGGTTCGGACAGCTGGTGGAGGCGGCGCCGCTGGGGACGTGGCCGGACCGGCTGGGCGGGCGCACGCCCGAGCAGATACTCGAACTGCCGGTCGCGGACGACTGGCAGGGCGAGCTGCACGCCGCCTGGTGCCGGGCGGCGGTCCGGCAGGGGGACTCCCGCTGGGCGCGGGCGCTGCTGGGCGCGCCCTCCGTACCCGAGGCGGCCGGTCCGGGCGCGGTGTCACTGGCCGAGCGGGCCAAGCTGCTCGGCACGCTGGGGGCCGGCGAACGGGCCGAGTGGGTGGCCGGGTTCATCGCGACGCACGGTCTGTCCGAGGCGTTCCAGCTGCTCGGCGGGTGCGCGACGCCCTGGGCGCCGCCCCTGGGCCGGGCCGTGGTCGACGCGCTCAACATCGCGCGGGACGCGGGTAGTTACCCGTGGAGCTTCAGCGGGGTCATGGGCCTGGCCGAACGCTGCCTCGACCCGGCCGAGGCCGACCGACTCGCCGGGCTGATGGCCGTGCCGGAGGAGCCGGAGGACGGCTCACCGGGGGCGGGCGGATACTGGGCCGAGGCCTTCCAGCGCCTGGTGACCACCCTGCGCCTGCGCGCGGCGATGGCCGAGGAACTGGGGGCGGAGCCGGCAGGGGCGCCCGCGACGACCGGCTGACAAGGGGCGCATCCGTCCGGCCGGCCGGGCGGCGACGACGAGCGGGCGTGGTGCGCGCGTCCGGCGACCGGGCGGCCAGCGCGCCCTCTCCGGAGGCGTACGGCCGGAGCCACGACCGGTGGTGCACGACCCGCGCCGGACGCCACCCATCTGCCCCACCACAGTCAGGGCTCCGCCACAGTCCGGGCTCCACCACGGTTCGGGCCCGGCGCCCGGCCCCGAGTGTCGTTGCCCAGGCTCCGGGCCGTCGCACAGCCCCGGGCGTCGTCGCACCGGCGCACCCCCGGCCCCGCACGGGCAATGCCCGGCCACCGGGCGCAGGCCGCGCGCAGGCTCCGCACCGCAGCGGCGCGGCCCGCCACGCAGGCGGTCCTACGCGCCGGCGGGCTGCCGTACGTTCGTCCGGACCCAGTCCACGATGGACGCGGTCGTGGCGCCGGGGGTGAAGATCTCGGCGACGCCCTTCTCCTTCAGCCCGGGGATGTCCCCGTCGGGGATGATGCCGCCGCCGAAGACCAGGATGTCCTCGGCGTCGCGCTGCTTGAGCAGGTCGATGACCGCCGCGAAAAGCGTGTTGTGGGCGCCGGAGAGGATGGACAGGCCGATCGCGTCGGCGTCCTCCTGGATCGCGGTGTCGACGATCTGTTCGGGCGTCTGGTGGAGGCCCGTGTAGATGACCTCCATGCCGGCGTCCCGCAGTGCACGCGCGATCACCTTGGCCCCACGATCGTGACCGTCGAGCCCCGGCTTGGCGACGACCACGCGGATCGGACCCGCTGCCACACCCATCACTGCCTCCATGAAGCGATTAGTGAACGAACGTTATCGCCAGCATCCCGCAACCGGCGGTTTTACGGTGCGCTCAGAGGGGGAAATCACATGGTGGGACATATTCACTGCGCCGGTTCCCCTCGGACACCGGGAGCCGCGCGCCGGGAGCAGCCACGACACCGGCCGGGACGCCGGTACAGGGACGAAGGGCACGCAGACCTCACCGGAACGGAACCAAGCCTCAGTCGCGCCCGTCGCTCCGTCGACACCCTCCGTGGCCCTCCCCACGGGCGCACACGGAGACAGAGCCGTCTTCCGCGTGCCGACGGGAGGTCGGCCCATGAAGGCCACGCAGCTCGCCCAGGTCAGCCAGGTCGTACGGTTCACCGGAGGACTGCTCCCCGAGCCGCTGCGCCGGTGTCTGCTCCCCGCCCTCGGCATCCCCGGCAGCCTGACCGGCCTCTCCATGGCCCTCCTCAAGGCAACCGCCCTCGACGTCGCGATCCTCGCCGGTCACCTCGTCCTCTACCCCTACGGCATCGCCCAGGAGCGCCGGACCCCGCCCCTCCGCCCGAGGGTGCCCGCCCAGGGGTCCGCCGAGGCCGATGCCGAAAACGCCCCGGACCGGGGCGCGGCGCACGCCGCCGCCTTGCCCACGCGCACCCGGCCGCCCGTCGTGCTCCTGCACGGCTTCATCGACAACCGCTCCGTCTTCCTCCTGCTGCGCCGCTCCCTCGCCCAGGACGGCCACCAGCACGTCGAGTCGCTGAACTACTCGCCGCTGACCTGCGACATCCGCACGGCCGCCAGGCTGCTCGGCCGACACGTCGAGGAGATCTGCGAGCGCACGGGCAGCGACCGTGTCGACATCGTCGGCCACAGCCTCGGCGGCCTGATCGCCCGCTACTACGTGCAGCGCCTGGCCGGCGACACGCGCGTGCGCACCGTCGTCACCCTCGGCACCCCGCACTCCGGAACCCGGGTCGTGCCGCTCGCCGACGCGCACCCCATCGTGCGCCAGATGCGCCCCGGCTCCTCCCTCCTCGAGGAACTGACGCTGCCCGCGCCGGGCTGCCGTACACGCTTCGTGAGCTTCTGGAGCGACCTCGACCATCTGATGGACCCGCTGGACAGCGCCCGCATCGACCACCCCGACCTGCCGGCGAGGAACGTGCGCGTCACCGGGGTCGGCCATTTCGCCCTCCCGGTCCACCCGGCCGTGGCAGCCGAGATCCGCCGGACCCTGGACTCCGCGCACGACACGCCCGCCACCCCGGGGCAGGCGGGCGCCTCCGGCAGCCTCACCGTCGCCTGACGAAGCGGCAACGGCAGGAGGATCGCCGTGAGTCCCTGTGCGTGAGTGGTGAGGTGGTTGGCGGTGTGCGTAGTGGGCGCCGACGCACGCCGCCGACGCCCATCAACTTCGAAAATTCGTCGAACACAAACCAAAGGGCGTGCCTGCACTCCCCCGAAACACGGCCGAATGCCCGTTTCCTTCGCGAGGGAAACCTGCCGAAGATTGTCGCGCCCGCGTACCGCCGGGTACAGTCGCCGCACTGCTCTGCCAGCCCCTGTTGTCGAGGCGAAAGAGAAGTTGGTGAACGACCGTCACCCGTCGGGGACCATGACCACCCCGGCCCCGGCTTCCGAAGCCGCCGCGGCGCATCACGCGTCGTACGGCACGCAGGAGGCCCCGTACGGCGCTTTCACCACCGGTGACTTCACCACATACGGCGGTTACGACGCCAACGGTTTTGCCACCGGCGGCCACGCCGCCACGCACCCGGCCGCCACGAGCTTCGAGGCGGACCCGCTCTTCGGCTCCCTCGAGGGCAGCGCCCACGACACCGGCGCCCACGACGCCACCCAGTGGACCACAGGTACGCACCAGTCCCCCGGCTACGACCCGTACGCGGCGCAGCACACCGCCTACGACACCGGCGCGTACGACTCCACCGCCTGGACCGGCGAGTACCAGCAGCTCTCCGTCATCCCGCAGCAGGCCGGCGCACCGGACGTCAGCGGCCAGTGGGACGCGAGCGCCTGGGCCCAGCCCGAGCAGACCGCCGCCGACCCGACCCAGCAGTGGGAGTGGGGCACGCAGGCCTTCGACACCGGCGCCTACGACGCCACCCAGTGGAACTCCGACGGCAGCGCCGCGAACCCCGCGACCGCCGTGCCCGGCGAGGACTTCAGCCACCACGCGGAAACGCACCACGCCGACACCCACCACGCGGAAACGCACCACGCGGAGACCCACCACACCGAGGGCGAGCTGCACGCCACCGGCGAGATGCCCGCCGCGGACGAGGCCGACCGGGCGGATCCCGCTCAGGACCTGCTGCTCCTGGACGACCAGGAGGAGGTCACGCCCGCCCCGGCCACGCGCGCCGGCTCCCGTGCCGCAAGCCGTTCCCGCCGCCGTACGCCGCCCAAGCGCTCCGCGCTGCTGACCGTGGCCGTGCCGTCGGCGTGCGTGATGAGCGTGGCCGGCATCGCCGCCGCGTCCGTCGGCTCGTTCGGCGACGATTCCAAGGACACGTCGACGACCGCCGCCGACGCGCCGCCGGTGAAACCGTCCACCGCCAACAGCCGGCTCGACACCCAGCTGGAGAGCCTCAGCGCCGAGGCGGACGACTTCGCCGACCGGGCCAGCCGGACGCAGGAGCGCATCGACCTCAAGGCGCAGCAGGAGGCCGAGCAGCGGAAGGCGGCGGCGGAGGCCGCCCGCAAGGAGCGGCTGCGCCCCAAGTACGCCCTGCCGGTCGCGCAGCACGGACTCAGCGCCTATTTCGGCCAGGCCGGCATCAACTGGATGTCCGTGCACACCGGCATCGACTTCCCGGTCGCCTACGGCTCGACGGTGATGGCCGCGACCGACGGCACCGTGCGCACCGAGTACAACAGCGCGTACGGCAACATGATGATCGTGACGGCGATGGACGGCACGGAGACGTGGTACTGCCACCTCTCCAGCTACCGGGTCGCCCCCGGCACCACCGTCAAGGCCGGCGACCCGATCGCGTACTCCGGCAACTCCGGCAACTCCACCGGCCCGCACCTGCACTTCGAGGTGCGCCCCGGCGGCGGCTCGGCGGTCGACCCGCTGGCCTGGCTGCGCAGCCACGGCCTGGAGCCGTCGTAACCACGCCCCCCGGCCCGCCCTTCTCGTAGTTCCCGCTGCCGGCGTCCGCCCGGCCGCCGGTTCGGACCGGCGGCCGGGCGGTCACAGCTTCTCGACCGGCGCGTATCTCAGCAGCAGCCGCTTCGGCTTGGCGTCGCCGAAGTCGATGGTCGCCTCGGCGTTCGCGCCCGTGCCCTTGACGCCGACCACCGTGCCGAGGCCGAACTGGTCGTGCGTGACCCGGTCGCCCACCGCCAGTCCGACGGCCGGCTGCTCGGCGGCCCGGCGCGTGGCGAAGCCGGACGCCCCGGCGGCGGACGAGCGCGAGCGGGACGACGACAGCGAGGCCGCCACCCCGGAGACAGGACCGGCCGGGGCCGCGACGGCGCCCGTACGCTTCCAGTCCACGTAGGCGGCGGGGATCTCCTCCAGGAAGCGGGAGGGCGGGTTGTACTGCGGCTGCCCCCAGGCGCTGCGCATCGTCGACCGGGTCAGATAGAGCCGTTCCCGTGCGCGCGTGATGCCGACGTACGCCAGCCGCCGCTCCTCCTCCAGTTCCTTGGTCTGGCCGAGGGCGCGCATGTGCGGGAAGACGCCGTCCTCCATGCCGGTGAGGAAGACGACCGGGAACTCCAGGCCCTTGGCGGTGTGCAGGGTCATCAGTGTGATGACGCCGTCGCCGTCCTCCTCGTCGGGGATCTGGTCGGAGTCGGCGACCAGGGCGACCTGCTCCAGGAAGTCGGACAGCGCGACCGACTCGCCCTCGCCGCGCTCCTGCTCGAACTCCAGGGCGACGGCGGCCAGTTCCTGGAGGTTCTCGATGCGGGTCTCGTCCTGCGGGTCGGTGGAGGCCTGCAACTCGGCGAGGTAGCCGGTGCGTTCGAGTACGGCTTCCAGAACGGTGGCCGGTCCCGCGCCGGACTCCACGATCGTGCGGAGGTCCTCCATCAGCGTGTTGAACCGCTTGACGGCGTTGGTGGAGCGCGCCGCCATGCCGTACGCCTCGTCGACGCGCTTCAGCGCCTGCGGGAAGCTGATCTTCTCGCGCTGGGAGAGGGCGTCGATCATCGCCTCGGCGCGCTCGCCGATGCCGCGCTTGGGGACGTTGAGGATACGGCGCAGCGGCACCGAGTCCTCGGGGTTGGCGAGGACGCGCAGGTAGGCCAGGACGTCCCGGACCTCCTTGCGCTCGTAGAAGCGGACGCCGCCGACGACCTTGTAGGGCAGGCCGACGCGGATGAACACCTCTTCGAAGACACGGGACTGGGCGTTGGTCCGGTAGAAGACGGCGACGTCGCCCGCCCTGGCCTCGCCGGCGTCGGTGAGGCGGTCTATCTCGTCGGCGACGAACTGGGCCTCGTCGTGCTCGGTGTCGGCGACGTAGCCGGTGATGCGCGCGCCCGCGCCCGCATTGGTCCACAGGTTCTTGGGGCGGCGGGACTCGTTGCGCTCGATGACCGCGTTGGCGGCGGAGAGGATCGTCTGGGTGGAGCGGTAGTTCTGCTCCAGCAGGATCGTCGTCGCGTTCGGGTAGTCCTCCTCGAACTGGAGGATGTTGCGGATCGTCGCGCCGCGGAAGGCGTAGATCGACTGGTCGGCGTCGCCGACGACGCACAGTTCGGCGGGGGGCACGTCGTCCGCGCCGGGCGGGACGTCCACCGGGTGCTCGGAGGTGCCGACCAGCTCCCGGACGAGGGCGTACTGGGCGTGGTTGGTGTCCTGGTACTCGTCGACGAGGACGTGCCGGAAGCGGCGGCGGTAGTGCTCGGCGACGTCCGGGAAGGCGCGCAGCAGGTTGACCGTCGTCATGATCAGGTCGTCGAAGTCGAGGGCGTTCGCCTCGCGCAGCCGCGACTGGTAGAGGGCGTAGGCCTGGGCGAGGGTCTTCTCGAACCCGTCGGTGGCCTGGGCGGCGAAGTCCTCCTCGTCGATCAGCTCGTTCTTGAGGTTGCTGATCTTGGCGCTGAAGGACTTGGGCGGGAACTTCTTGGGGTCGAGATCGAGATCACGGCAGACCAGGGCCATCAGGCGCTTGGAGTCGGCGGCGTCGTAGATCGAGAACGACGAGGTGAAGCCGAGCCGCTTGGACTCGCGGCGCAGGATGCGCACGCAGGCGCTGTGGAACGTCATCACCCACATGGCGTTCGCACGCGGGCCGACGAGCTGCTCTACGCGCTCCTTCATCTCGCCGGCGGCCTTGTTGGTGAAGGTGATGGCGAGGATCTGGCCGGGGTGGACGCCCCGCTCGGCGAGCAGGTGGGCGATGCGGTGGGTGAGCACGCGGGTTTTGCCGGAGCCCGCGCCGGCCACGATGAGCAGGGGCGTGCCGGAGTGGACGACGGCGGCGCGCTGGTTGTCGTTCAGCCCTTCCAGGAGCGCGGCGGCGTCCAGGGCGGGGCGCGGGGCGCCGTCGCGGTAGTACGCCTCCCGGTCCGGCGGCACGTCGAACTTCCCGCCGAACAGATCGTCCGGAATCGGCTCCGGAACGTGATCGTCCTCGGGCGGCGGCGGGTGTTCCCCGTGGGCCCGAGGGGCCTGGAGGTCCGCCAGGAAGCTGTCGTCAAAGAGGCTGCTCATCGCTCTCCGAGTCTAGGGGGCGGCACTGACAACCCGTGGCCGTCCCGGGAACATCCCCGGCCCCGGCGGGCCCCCGCCCCGCCGCGGGTGTCCGGAATCACAACCGCGCACCCTCTCGCGGCGCCCGCCGCCTCACCCCGTGCGCTCGCCTCGAGCTGCGCACACGCCCGGCGCACCACCCACCCGGACACTGCCCCGAGCCCTTCCCCGAGCACGCATCGAACACCCCCCGACACGAACCGCGACCCCCCGCCGCAAGGTCACGAAAATGTATCGGGCATATCACCCACGAACCTTCACAGGCGGCACACGAGTTGGCTACGGTGCCGGGCAGGCCGCACGACCCCCACCGGCGAACGTCGCCGGGCCGCGTGGCCTCCGCCGAGTCCGGTGTGCCCGCGTGGCCGACCGGAGCCGGGGACCCAACCGAACTCTGGGGTGAATCGGCACGACTCCCGCACGGGAGGCGGGCCGTAGGGCAAACCTTCCGAGCGACACCGCCCGAACCCGACAGCTAACCCGGTAGGCGGCCCATGGAAGGAGTCGCCTCCCTTGGCGTCGCACCGCAAGTCGCGCCCGGTCGGCCCGCTGGCCGGCATACGTACCCCCGCCCTGGCCACGGCCGCCCTCACCTCCGTGGCGCTGCTCTCCCAGACCGCCCAGGCAACCCCGGCCGGCGACCGGCCGAGCCTCGAAGAGGTCGAGAAGAAGGTCGACGCGCTGTACCGCCAGGCCGAGTCGGCGACCGAGAAGTACAACGCGGCCAAGGAGCGGACGGCCAAGCAGCGCAAGCAGGTCGACACGCTGCTGGACGACGTCGCCCGGCGCACGCAGCAGCTCAACGAGGCGCGCGAGGAGCTGGGCGCGTACGCCGCCGCCCAGTACCGCACCGGTGCCGCCGCGCCGTCCACCGCGACCTTCCTGCTCGCGGACTCGCCACAGGACTACTTCGACCGGACCCAGCTGATGAACCGGCTGACCAGCCGGCAGAAGGACGCCGTCGACGACTACTTCACCGAGCAGTCCCGGACGATGCGCAAGCGCCAGGAGGCCACCGAGAGCCTCCGGACGCTCACCGAGTCGCAGACCGAGCTGAGGACGGCCAAGGCGACCGTCCAGAAGAAGCTGTCCGACGCGCGGGAGCTGCTCTCCGAGCTGACCGCCGAGGAGAAGGCGCGGCTGGCGGCGATCGAGAAGCGCAAGCAGGAGGAGGCCGAGCGCAAGGCGGCGGAGCTGGCCCGGCAGCAGGCCGCCGCGGAGGCTCGGGCCGAGGAGCAGCGCCGCCAGGAGGCGGAGGCGGCGGCCGCGGCCGAGCAGGAGTCGGCCGACGGCTCCACGGACACCGGGTCGGGCGAGGCGCCCGCGCCGCCGCCGGCCGACTCGACGTACGCCGCCAAGGCGGACAGGGCGCTCGCCTTCGCCCGCGCCCAGATCGGCAAGCCGTACGTCTGGGGCGCCACCGGCCCCGGCTCCTACGACTGCTCGGGCCTGACCCAGGCCGCGTGGAAGGCCGCCGGGGTCACCCTGCCGCGCACCACGTACGACCAGGTCAACGCGGGGACGACGGTGCCGCTGTCCAGCGCGCGGCCGGGCGACCTGGTCTTCTTCTACGACGACGTCACGCACGTCGGCCTCTACATCGGCGACGGCATGATGATCCACGCCCCGAAGCCCGGCGCCTATGTCCGGGAGGAGTCGGTGTACTACGACGGCGAGTCGTCGATCCACAGCGTGGTGCGGCCCGCCTGACGCCGGTGCTCTCCTGCCTCTCCGGGGCCGGCTTTCAGGTCCAGAGGACGGCGATGAAGATGTTCGCCACGGTGAGCAGGCCCACCAGTCCGAACAGGCCCTTGTCGACCTTCTCCTCGTCGCGCTTCACGTAGACGAGGCCGAGGATGACGATCAGCACGGCGAGCTTCACGCCGATCTTGACGTTGTTGACGGTGTTGTCGTCGGCCTGGTTGAGGCCGACCAGGATGACGCCGGTGACCAGCATGGTCAGGGCGCCGTGCAGCATCGCGGGGACGAATCGCGCGGTGCCCTCGCCCACCGCCTTCATCTGGGTGAGGAAGCCGCCGAGGAGGGAGGCGATGCCGATGATGTGCAGGCCGACGAAAACGTTGATGAGTACGTCCATGGGGCCGGAGCCTAGTGAGCCGCGGGCGCGTGGCCCGCACCGGCCCGGCGACCGCACGGGCCTCTCCCGGTCGCGCTGCGTGCCGAAACAGACGGTTCCGTAACCGGATCCCGATCGCATACCGACAGCGACGGCCCCCCTCCTGCCACTTCCGTACAACGTGACCCCGCCGTGACCTGCTCCGCCCTAGCGTCCTCCCGCAGGTGATCATCCGTAGGAAGGGACGTGCAGTTCACGTGGCAGCGCACCGCAAGCCCCGGCAACGACCGGCCGCCGGGACCAGGACCCGTACCGCGGCCACCATCGCCCTCGCGGGCGCGGCGGGCGCGACGGGGTTGAGCGGGACCGGGCACGCGCAGCCGGAGCCGTCGCCGGGACAGGTCAGGGCGGAGGTGCACCGGCTGTACCGGGAGGCGGAGGCCGCCACGGAGAAGTACAACGGCGCGCGCGAGGAGGTCCGGGCGGCGCAGGCGCGGCTGCGGTCGATGCGGGACGAGGCGGCCCGCAGGGAGGCGCGGCTGGCCACGGAGCGGGAGGCGCTCGGTTCGTACGCCGCCGCCCAGTACCGCGTCGGCGGGCTCGATCCGGTGGTCCGGCTGGCCCTGTCCGAGGACCCCGCCGGTTACCTCACCGGCGCCGCCCTCGCCGAACGCGCGGGCGACCGCCGGGCGGGTGCGGTGAGCCGCGTCCGTCGGCAGATCCGCGAACTCGAGCAGCTGCGCGGGGCCGCCCGCGTCGAGCTGGACTCCTTGACGTCCCGTCAGTCGGAGCTGCGCCGCCACAAGGAGACGATCACCGGGAAGCTGGCGGCGGCGAAGCGTCTGCTGTCCAGGCTGACCGAGGAGGAACGGGCCCGCTTGGCGGCGCCGCAAGGCTCCCGGGCGTCGAGCACCGCGCCGGGCACCGCGCCGGCGCCTCCGCCCGCCGTGTCCGTCGCCCCCGGCTCCCGCGCCGGGGCCGCCATCGCCTACGCCCTGCAGAAGCTGGGCAGCCTTTATGTCTGGGGCGCGACGGGCCCCAACGCCTTCGACTGCTCGGGCCTGGTCCAGGCGGCGTACGCCGCCGCCGGCGTCTCCCTGCCCCGCACGACCTACGCCCAGATCGGCACGGGCCGCCGTGTCTCCCGTGCGGAACTGGCCCCCGGCGACCTCGTGTTCTTCTACTCCGGCATCACCCATGTGGGCCTCTACATCGGCAACGGCCGGATGATCCACGCCCCGAACCCGTCTTCCACGGTCCGGGTGGCCCCGCTCGACTCGATGCCGTTCGCGGGAGCCACCCGGGTGGTGTGAGGGCCGGTGCAGGGCTCCGGTCGGCACGGGGCGGGCCGGCCGGTCCGTCGGGGAGCCGGTCGCTCACACCAGGCGCCGCGCCGTGGCCCACCGGGTCAGCTCGTGGCGGTTGGACAGCTGGAGCTTGCGCAGGACCGCCGAGACATGGGACTCGACCGTCTTCACGGAGATGAACAGCTGCTTGGCGATCTCCTTGTAGGCGTAGCCGCGGGCGATCAGGCGCAGCACCTCGCGCTCGCGCTGGGTGAGGCGGTCGAGGTCCTCGTCCACCGGGGGCGCGTCCGTCGAGGCGAAGGCGTCGAGGACGAAGCCGGCGAGGCGGGGGGAGAAGACGGCGTCGCCCTCCTGGACGCGGAAGATCGAGTCGACCAGGTCGGTCCCGGTGATCGTCTTGGTCACGTATCCGCGGGCCCCTCCGCGGATCACGCCGATCACGTCCTCCGCGGCGTCCGAGACGGACAGGGCGAGGAAACGGACGGGCTGCCGGGCGTCGGCCATGAGCGGCGCGCAGCGGCGCAGCACCTCGACTCCGCCGCCGCCGGGGAGGTGGACGTCGAGGAGGACCACCTCGGGGCGGGTGGCGGTGATGACCGTGACCGCCTGGTCGACGTCCGCGGCCTCGCCGACGACCTCGACGCCGGTCTGCGCGGTCTGGCCGATCTCGGCCTGCACCCCCGTGCGGAACATGCGGTGGTCGTCGACGAGGACCACGCGCACATGCCGTCCGGCCGTCTCCCCCGGTGCCGCCGTGCCGTTGCCGCTCGCCTCGGTCGCGTCGCTCATGACGTCTTCTCCGCCCTCTCCATCTCCAGCTCGACCTCCGTGCCGCCGTCCGGCACCGCCCGCAGCCGGGCCGTGCCGCCGTTGCGCTCCATGCGGCCGATGATCGATTCCCTGACGCCCATGCGGTCCGCGGGTATGGAGTCCAGGTCGAAGCCGGGACCGCGGTCCCGGACGGACACGAACACTCGCTTCCCCTCCACCTCGGCGTAGACCTGCACGGCACCGCCCTCGCCACCGTACTTGGCGGCGTTCACCATCGCCTCGCGCGCGGCCTGCATCTGTGCGCCGATCTTCTCGTCGAGCGGGCAGTCCCCGACCACGACGACCTCGATCGGGACGCCGTGCTTGTCCTCCACCTCGGCGGCGTTGCGCCGCACCGCGTCGGCGAGGGTCGTGGGCTCGTCGGCCTCGTCCTTGCCGGTGCCCTCGGGTTTGTAGAGCCAGGTCCGCAGGTCGCGCTCCTGGGCGCGGGCGAGGCGGCGGACCTCGCCCGCGTTCTCGGCGTTGCGCTGGATCAGGGTGAGGGTGTGCAGCACGGAGTCGTGGACGTGGGCGGCGACCTCGGCGCGCTCCTGGGCGCGGATGCGCATCAGGCGTTCCTCGGAGAGGTCCTGGGTCATGCGGACGAGGTAGGGGCCGGCGAGGAGCGTTATGCCGACGAGGACCGCGAGGGCGGCCTGGAGGACGGAACCGAGGTGGGCGGCGGAACCCTGGAGCACGAAGACGCCGGAGACGCCGGCCGTGACCAGCAGGACGCCCGCCACGGCCCGCACCAGGGTGAGCGTGCGCCGACGGCGGCCTGCCTCGACCCAGCGGGCGCGGCGGGCGTTGTCCGCCTGACGCCACACGAGGGCGACGCCGGCGCCGACGAGCACCGCGGGCACCAGGTAGGCCTTGGCGCCGTTGCTCAGGTCGACGCTGCCGACGAAGACGATCGCCACGACGACCATGAGGAGAAGGGCGACGATCTGGCCCCGGTCCGGTTTGCGGGTGACGAGTCTGCGCCGGCCGTCCGCTGCGGGCTCGGTGGTGATCAGGGACGGTGGTCTCTGCGTCTCGACGCCGCCGACGCCGAGCGGCACGAAGAACCAGAACGCGGCGTACAGCAGCGCGCCCAGACCGTCCGCCATGAACAGGCCGACGAAGACCAGGCGCACCCAGATGACGGGCAGCCCCAGGTGCCCGGCCAGGCCCCGCGCCACACCACCGAGCCAGCGTCCGTCGCTGCTGCGGTAGAGCTTGCGCGGCGGCCTCGGTTCGGTGAGGGGCGCTGCTGCGGTTGCGGCTTCCGGCATGCCAAAGATGGTCACACGCCCCGCGGTCCGGAGCATCAGGGTCCGCCCCCGAGACTCCCCTGATGTTCCCGGGGCCATCGCCTCGAACGCTTCCCCCGCGTCCACTCAGGGCAGATATCAGGGTCCGGCCAGGGTCGTCCCGACTCCCGTCGCGGCGGCCCGGCCGTCACCATGGACGCATGACTGATCACCAGCACGCCGCCGCCGTATCCGACGCGGACCCCGCGTCCGGCGCGGCGTCCGCGTCCGGCGCGGCGTCCGCGTCCGGCGCGGGTGATGCGCCCGAGTTCCGGCGGGATCGGCGGCACAAGATGTTCGCCGGCGTGTGCGCCGGGCTCGGGCGGCAGTGCGACATGGATCCGGTGATCTTCCGGATCACGCTCGCGGTGCTCGCCGCGACCGGCGGCATCGGCCTCATCTTCTATGGCTTCGCGTGGCTGTTCGTCCCCGCCGACGACGAGGAGGAGAACGAGCTGCGCAAGCTGCTGACCGGTCGTGTCGACGGTCAGGCGCTCACGGCGGTGCTGTTCGCGCTCGTCGGCTGCGGGGTCTTCCTCACGATGCTGAAGAACGGCGGAGTGCTGGTATTCGCCGCGATACTGTCCCTGCTCCTCGCCGGCGCCGGGTACTGGTCGCAGCGGCGCGGCGTGCCCGCCGCCGATCCGCTGGCGCAGCAGGCCGCCGCCGACGCGCCGCCCGAGGCGAAGGCCCCGCCCGCGCCGACCGCCTTTCCGTCGTGGTGGCGGGACCCGATAGTCAAGGACGGTACGCACGTCGGCGGCACCGGATATCTCTGGGGACCACGGGACGCCCGAGACCGGGACGTCGCGGCGGCCATCGCCATCGGCCGCCGCCCCCGCCCCGACAGCACCCCGGGCCCGCTCGATCAGCGCCCCCGCCCGCCCAAGCCGCGCGGCCCTCGTCACATAGGCGGCTTGATCAGCACGCTCGCCATGGTGGCCGCCTTCCTCGGCACGCGCCTGACGTGGGACGAGCACCCGCTGGGCACCAGCCTGCAGACCGGCCTGGCCTGCGCGCTCGCCGTCCTCGGCCTGGGCATCGCGGTCAGCGCGTTCCTCGGGCGGACGGGCCCGGGCTCGGTCTTCCTGGCGGTGATGACGGCCGGCCTGCTCGCCGCGTCCGCGGCCCTGCCCAAGGACATCGGCACCCAGTGGATACGGACGACCTGGCGGCCCGCGACCGTGGCCGAGCTGCGCGAGTCCTACGACGTCGGCACCGGCGTCGGCACCCTGGACCTGAGCCGGCTGGAACCGGCACAGGGGCAGACGGTGACGACGTACGCGGAGGTGGGGATGGGCCGCCTGCATGTGATCGTGCCGCCGGACGTGACCGTGAAGGCGACCATCGGAGTGGGAGTGGGGGACATTCAGTTGCCGGGTGACAAGAAGCAGGACGTCGACGTGGCGCCGGGCAAGCACCGGGAGGTGACGCTGATTCCGGGGCCGGGTACCAAGCCCGTGGGCACGGTCGAGCTGGACCTGGAAGCGGGCGTCGGACAGGTGGAGGTCAGCCGTGCTGCGTCATGAGTTCCAGCCGGGCCGACTGGTCGCGGGCCTCTTCCTCGGGCTGGCGGGCGCGGTCTACGCGGGTGACGCGGGAGGCGCCTGGGAGACGCCGTGGTTCGTGGTGTTCCCACTGGTGACGGCCGGTCTCTTCCTTGCGGGGGCCGCGGCGATGGTGTCCCGGAGCATACGCAGGCGCCGCGGGACGAGGCCGGACCCCGGCGGCGCAGGAGACCGTTGACGGAGACCTGGCAGGACACTCCGCGCTGAGGCAAGGGGCGCCGACCCACGAGCCGACGGTCCCTGCGAACGCCGGACCGGGCAGGCGCGGCCCAGCGGACAGACGTCCGCTTCTCGCCGACAGCCGTCTCTGGCCGACGCCCATCGGGGCGCCGACCGGCAGTCCCCGGCCGTCAGCGGCGGCTCCCTTCGCCTCACCGGCGGACGCTCGCCCCCCACCCGCAAACCCTGTCCCGCATCGGCAGACGCTCGCCCCCACCGGCAGACCCTGTCCCGCACCGCCGGTTGCTCATCCGCACCGGCAACGCCCGATCGCCGTGGGCAGGTGCCCGTCGCTGCGGAGACATCCGGACGGACCGAGGCGTCGGGACGGCCCGTGACGTCCGGACGGGCCCGTGGCGTCGGGACGGCCCGTGGCATCCGGGCGGGCCGAGGAGTCCGGGCGGGCCGAGGAGTCCGGTCCGCACGGATGGCGGTCCGTGCGGATGGCGGTCCGCGCGGGTGGCGGCGGCGTCAGCTCCTACCGGTAGTCGTCCGCCGTGTGCCCGTAGCCGTCCCGGTCGTGCCCTTGGTCGTCCGGCCCCGGCCGAACGCCCTCCGTCCCTCGCCGGTGGCCGCCCGGCCTCCCGTTCCGCCGGGTGCGGAGGGCCGCGTCCAGGGACAGGAGCGGGGCGCCGGCCAGGACCAGGGGGAGCCAGGCCATCAGGTAGGCGAGGTCGTTGCCGTAGTAGTACGGGTCGGAGGCCCAGCTGACGGTCAGCCAGAGGCTGAGGGAGATGAGGGCGCCGCCGAGGGCGGCCAGGCGGGCGAGAAGGCCGAGCAGGGTGCCGATGCCGACGGCGATCTCGCCGAGGGCTATGGCGTATCCGAAGGCGACGGGGTTTTCCAGGGCCATGTCGACCAGGGCGGGGACGGCGGAAGAGTCGCGGACGCTGCGCATCGTGTCGCCGATGGAGCCGGAGCCGCCGTCCTGGAGGAAGGAGCTGTCGGTGAGTTTGTCCAGACCGGCGTAGACGAAGGTGACGCCGAGGAAGATCCGGAGAGGAAGCAGGGCGTAGCGGGTGGCGGTGTCCCGCCAGTGGCCGCCGGGACGGGAGGTGCGAGTGTCCGTACGCATACCGTGAGTCATCACTGTCAGCCGCCTCTCACACCGCCATGCCGTGGCCTCATACGACGATACGGAGGAAAGGGGGGAGCCGCTCAACCCGTGTGCGGACGGTTTTCCACTCCGTCACACCGCCGCTCCAACAGATCTCTGCTCCAACACCTCCTCTCCTCCGCCACCAGCCTCTCCGCCACGGGCATACTCCGTCACCCGCCACTCCCTCGGGGCTGACTCCGTCACCGTCCTACTCCGTCACCGTCCTACTCCGTCACGTCGATCGTGTACGCGTTCGTCTCCACACCCGCCGCCGTCACGACGCGGACCTCCACCCGGCCGGGTTCGACGTCCACGGGTACGGGGACGGTGAGCAGGCTGTCGGTGGGGTTGCTGAAGCCGCCGGCGACCGGCACCAGCGGGACGTGCACATGCACCGTGCCGATGCGCACCACCATGCGGGAGAGGCGGTCGGCGGCGGTGGCGCCCGGCGGGACGAAGCCGGCGCCGCGGATCTCGATGTCCTCGCCGGTGCGGATCGGCGCGTCCAGGTCGCCGGCCTCGCGGGCGCGGACGACGGAGAGCACGACGGGCCGGCCGCCCTCGGCGTACTTCCCGGCGAGGTAGGTGCCGGCGGACACCAGCACCACCACCGCCAGCCCCCACGGCAGGTCGGGCAGCTGGTCGGGGCGGCGGGCCAGCCGTACGGCGGCGAAGAGCAGGGCGACGGAGGCGACGACGACGTACTGGATGTCGGCGAAGGCGCCCCGCCCGGAGTCGTCGGTGAGCAGGTCGGCGGCGCTCGGCCGGTGTGCGCGGACCTTCTGCAGCCGCTGGCCGAGCACGCGCAGGCCGACCACGCGGCGCACCAGGACGGCGATGGCGCACACCACCGCCAGCACGGTCACCACGCCGGCGCCGCGGGCGAGTTCCAGGCCGTCGATGAGGGCGTCGCGCTCGCGCGGGTCGGAGGCCACCGCGAGACGGCCGGCGAGGAGGAGGACCGCGTAGGCGACGAACAGCACCCAGGCCGCGGCGACGGCGCGGGAGGTCGACAGCCGGTTGTCCTCGCCGATGACCGGGGCGAGGACGCCGCCGCGCGCCCGGTGGAACCAGGAGGCGGCCGTGAGCGCCCCGGCCACGACCAGCGCGGCGAGCAGCGCGGCCGTGCGGGCGGCCGTCCAGCCGGCGCCGACGGCCGTCAGGGACTGGGCCAGCAGCAACAGCAGGACGAGGGCCCAGACCGTGCAGGCCGTGCGGATCCAGAGGCGGGCCAGCCAGGCCTCGCCCTCGGTCCGGCCGCGTTCGGCGACGAGCGCGGCGGACTGGGTCAGCTCGTCGGAGACCCACTGGCGGGAGGCGGAGGCGGAGTGGGCCACGGCGGCCGGCAGGCCCTGACCGGCGGCGAACGCGTCGCGCAGGCGCAGGAACTCCGCGACCGCCCGACGGTGGCCCTCGCGCGCCCCGTGCGGGCAGTCCCCGCAGGTGCAGCCGCCCCCGTGGGCGCCCCCGGAGCCCGGGGAGCCTCCGTAGGCGTCCTTGTACGCGCCCGTGCGCGCTCCCGCTTCCGCGCCCTGCCGCGCCTCTTGCACCGCCACGCCCGACGCCGCCTTTCCGTGCATCCCCGTGCATCGCCGTGATGCATCCCCGTGCCCGTGCCCGGACCCGGACAAGGGCACGGACATGATCGTCATCGCCGCCGCGACGGCCCGGCGACCATCGTCAGAGCACCGTCAGGACCACCGTGCGACGACAGCGAATTGTGCCCTACGCCACGCCCGGTTCGTCCCCCAGGTTCCCCCGGCTTCGGTCGGCGAGAGTGAATTCGAGGGCGCCATGTGGACCCAGCTGCGGGAATCCCGCCCTCGGACGTCAAAAGAGGACAGAAGATGTCGTCTTTGGTCGGGAAACTCGCCGCATGACAGCGAAAACGACAGGTGGCTCGTCGGCGAACTGGGGTGCCCTCGTCAGGGCCGAGCCGGAACTCGCGCGGACCGTGGAGGAGCGGTTCGGGGCGTTCACGCACCATGTCCTCGCGACCCTGCGCAGGGACGGCTCGCCGCGGACCAGTGGGCTGGAGGTGCGGTTCCTCGGCGGTGAGCTGTGGCTCGGGATGATGCCGGGCTCGCTGAAGGCGCTCGACCTGCGCCGCGACCCGCGCTTCGCGCTCCAGGCGAACCCCGGGGAGGGCACGTCGATGGGCGGGGGCGACGTGCGGGTCAGCGGGCGGGCGTTCGAGGTGGAGGACGGGGAGGCGAAGGGCCGGTACGTGAAAGAGGTGGAACCGCCGGAGCCGTTCCACCTCTTCCGCACCGAGCTGACGGAGGTCACCCGGACCTACGTCGAGGACGACAGATATCTGGTCGTCCAGGTCTGGAAGCCCGGAGAGCCGGTGCGCACTCTCAGACGGACCTGAGCCCAAGGGGCCTGCCGAGATGCCGGCAGGCCCTGCCGACCGACGCACTGGCAGACCCTGCCGACGTACCGCAGGCCCTGGCGACGTACCCGCAGGCCCTGCCGACCGACGTACCCGCAGCTGCCGACGTACCCGCAGGCCCTGCCGGCGAGCCGGCTCACTCCCACTCGATGGTCCCCGGCGGCTTCGAGGTGACGTCGAGGACGACGCGGTTGACGTCCCGCACCTCGTTGGTGATGCGGGTGGAGATCTTCGCGAGGACGTCGTAGGGCAGGCGCGACCAGTCGGCGGTCATGGCGTCCTCGCTGGACACCGGGCGCAGCACGATCGGGTGGCCGTAGGTCCGGCCGTCGCCCTGGACGCCGACGGAGCGCACGTCCGCGAGCAGGACCACCGGGCACTGCCAGATGTCCCGGTCGAGGCCGGCCGCCGTCAGCTCCTCGCGGGCGATGGCGTCTGCCTCACGGAGCAGGTCGAGCCGCTCCTTGGTGACCTCGCCGACGATCCGGATCCCCAGGCCCGGCCCCGGGAAGGGCTGGCGCTGGACGATCTCCTCCGGCAGGCCCAGCTCCTGGCCGACCATCCGGACCTCGTCCTTGAACAGCTTGCGCAGCGGCTCGATCAGCTTGAACTCGAGGTCCTCGGGCAGGCCGCCGACGTTGTGGTGCGACTTGATGTTGGCGGTGCCGGTGCCGCCGCCGGACTCCACGACGTCGGGGTAGAGAGTGCCCTGCACCAGGAACTCCACCGCCGGACCCTCGTCCGCGATGATCTCCGCCTGGGCCTGCTCGAAGACCCGGATGAACTCCCGGCCGATGATCTTCCGCTTCTCCTCGGGGTCCGAGACCCCGGCGAGCGCCTTGAGGAACCGCTCCTCGGCGTCCACGACCTTCAGCTGCACGCCGGTCGCGGCGACGAAGTCCTTCTCGACCTGCTCGGTCTCGCCCTTGCGCATCAGGCCGTGGTCGACGTAGACGCAGGTCAGCTGGGAGCCGATGGCCCGCTGGACCAGGGCGGCGGCGACGGCGGAGTCCACGCCGCCGGACAGGCCGCAGATGGCGCGCTTGTCGCCGACCTGCTCGCGGATCGCGGCGACCTGCTCCTCGATGACGTTGCCGGTGGTCCAGGACGGGGTCAGGCCGGCGCCGCGGTAGAGGAAGTGCTCCAGGACCTGCTGGCCGTGCGTGGAGTGCATGACCTCGGGGTGGTACTGGACGCCGTAGAGCTTCTTCTCGTCGTTCTCGAAGGCGGCGACCGGGACGACGTCCGTGGACGCGGTGACGGCGAAGCCCTCGGGGGCGGCGGAGCAGGCGTCGCCGTGGGACATCCACACGGCCTGCTCGGCCGGGGTGCCCTCGAAGAGGGTGGAGGACGACTTGGCGACGTGCAGGTCGGTGCGGCCGTACTCGCGGGCGCCGGTGTTGTCGACGGTGCCGCCGAGGGTCTGCGCCATCAGCTGGAAGCCGTAGCACATGCCGAAGACGGGGACGCCGGCCTCGAAGAGCGTCCTTTCGAGGCGGGGGGCGCCCTCCTCGTACACGGAGGAGGGGCCGCCGGAGAGGATGATCGCCGCCGGGTTCCTGGCGAGCATCTCCTCGACCGGCATGGTGCTCGGCACGATCTCGCTGTAGACCCGGGCCTCGCGGACTCGACGGGCGATGAGCTGGGCGTACTGCGCGCCGAAGTCGACGACCAGGACGGTGTCGGGGGCGGCGGCAGCGGGAGTCGCTGATGACACGGGGGCCTTCCGGCGGTGGGGCGGGGTCTCTGTGCTGACCAATTCTACCGAGACGGCCACCGCACTGGTCCCGAGCGCCGTCGCGCCTGGCATACTGGGCCCATGCTCACGCACCAGACCTTCGTCTTTACCTATGGCAACCGGCCCGCCGGCTGCCATGGTCGTGCTGCTTGAGCAACTGACAAGCGACATCCCAGGCGCCCCGGGCCGACAAGGCCCGGGGCGCCTGTCGTTTCCCGGGTCGCGTCGTTCCGGGACGCCGCTCCCAGGAATCAGGAGTCCCGACATGACCCTCACCACCGCGGCGGAGAAGACCGGCGCACGCACCCCCGAGGCCGCCGACGTGATCAGTGGCGCGCGGGAGCGCATCGACGCGCTGGACGACCGGATCATCGGACTGATCCAGGAACGGATGGCCGTCTCGGCCGTCATCCAGCAGGCCCGGATCACCTCCGGGGGCCGCCGCGTGAACCTCTCCCGCGAAATGGAGGTCCTCGGCCACTACAGCGAGGCCCTGGGCAGGCCGGGCACGGCCCTCGCCATGACGCTCCTCGAACTGTGCCGCGGCAGGATCTGACGGCGCACGCCCCTCCCCGGAACACGCGCCACGCCCCGGAACTCGCGCCCCGCCCCCAGGAATGCGCCTCGCCTCAAACGTACGCACCCCGACTCACTCCTGCGGCGCGTGACTGCCCCCCGAGACGCTTCGTTGGTCCCGGTGCCGCAGAACCACGCGTGGCTCGCTGGAGCGATGAGACGTGCGGATCGCCCCGTGCGTCGTGGGACCTCGCTCCAGGAGATGACCGGACGGCAGGGGACAGCTGCCCGGTCATCGAGAGAGACCGGCCGGCTCCGGGGACGCCCGGGGCCGGCCGGCGAAAGCGGCGCACGGCGAGGAACAGCGAGAACGGCCAGGGCTCCGCGCTCCCCCGCGGAGCCCTTCGTCGTGCACCGGCACCCTCCGGAACAAGTGACCCACGTCACACAGGAATTCCAGAGGGATCAGGACAACCATTCACACCCGCGGTGGATCAAACCTGCTGTACCCAGGCCGCACAGCCGTAAAGGCCGCACAGCCGTGAAGAGGGACCTGCGCTCGGAGGGGGGCGCAGGTCCCTCTTCCGCATTCCGTCGTCATCCCCTCATCGGATCCCGTCGTTTCGTCGTCGGATCCCGTCGTTTCGGTCGTTCCCGTCGTTCCGTCGTCGGATCCAGTCGTCCGGACCTCATCGCTCCCGCTTCGGCGGCACCGCCGGAGTCCCCAGAAACGGCAGCCGCAACGCGCCGAAGGCGTCCGCCGGGACCGCCGGCGCCTTGGGCTCGACCGGACGGAGACGCTCGTACGCCTCGCCCTGGCGCGGACGCGGATCGGGCTCCCCCTTGTTCGGCCAGAACGACATCGCGCGCTCGGCCTGCGCGGTGATCGTCAGGGACGGGTTGACGCCCAGGTTGGCGGAGACCGCGGAGCCGTCCACGACGCAGATGCCGGGGTGGCCGTAGAGCCGGTGGTAGGGGTCGATGACGCCGGTCTCGCGGGAGGCGCCGATCGGGCAGCCGCCGAGGAAGTGGGCGGTGAGCGGGGTGCCCATCAGCTCCCCGACGTTGCTGCCGGCGAAGCCGTTGATCTCCGCGGCGATCGCGGACGCCGCCTCCGTGGCGGCCCTGATCTGCTTGGGGTTCGGCGCGCCGTGGCCCTGGCGGGCGGTGAGCAGGCCCTTGCCCACGCCGCCGGGCTTCAGATACGTCGTCAGGGAGTTGTCCAGCGACTGCATCACCAGGCCGATGATGGTCCGCTCCGACCAGCGGCGGTTGGACAGGGAGCGCAGCACCAGCAGCGGGTGCCGGGCGGCGTGGCGCAGGAAGCCGAGGACGCGGGAGGAGCTCTCGGCGTACGGCACCTGGAGGATGGTCAGGCTGCCCATGGAGTTGGAGCCCCTGCCGTAGCGGACGGGCTCGATGTGGGTGTCGGCGTCGGGGTGGATCGACGACGTGATGGCGACGCCGCGGGTGAAGTCGGGCCCGGATCCGCCGCTGACCTTGCGGTAGCGCCGGTCGGTGGTCTGGGCGCCGACGAGCGCCTCGGAGTTGGTGCGGGTCAGCATGCCGAGGCGGTCGGAGACGTACGGCAGCCGGCCGGTCGCCTTCATCCGGTGCAGCAGGGTCTGGGTGCCGTAGGTGCCGGCGGCGAGGACCACCTGGCGGGCCCGCAGGACCTGTCCGCGGCGGCGTCCGGCGCCCTTGGCGCGCTGGTCGGTGGGGACGGTGGTGACGGCGTAGCCGCCGCGCGAGTCGTCGGTGAGCGCCACGACCGTGGTCATGGGGTGCACGACCGCGCCCGCCTTCTCGGCGAGGTGGAGATAGTTCTCGTTGAGGGTGTTCTTGCCCCCGCGCCGGCAGCCCGTCATGCACTCGCCGCACTCGGCGCAGGCGGTGCGCTCCGGGCCGGCTCCGCCGAAGTACGGGTCCGGGACCTTCTCGCCGGGCTTGGCGCGCACCGACCCGTCGGCGTCCTTGCCGTCGCCGAAGAACACGCCGACCGGCGCCATGTGGAAGGTGTCGCCGACGCCCATCCGCTCGGCGGCGGCCTTCAGGTGGACGTCGGACGGCGTCATGGTGGGGTTGAGCCGCACGCCGAGCATGCGCCGGGCCTGGTCGTAGTACGGCGACAGCTCGTCCTGCCAGTCGGTGATGTCCCGCCACTGCGGGTCCTCGAAGAACGGCTTCGGCGGTACGTAGAGGGTGTTGGCGTAGTTGAGGGAGCCGCCGCCGACCCCGGCACCGGCCAGGACCATGACGTTGCCCAGCAGATGGATGCGCTGGATGCCGTACATGCCCAGGCGCGGGGCCCACAGGTAGTTCTTGAGGTCCCAGGAGTTCCTGGGGAGGGTCTCGCGGGTGAAGCGGCGGCCGGCCTCCAGGACGCCGACCCGGTAGCCCTTCTCCGTGAGGCGCAGGGCGGTCACCGAGCCGCCGAAGCCGGAACCCACGACGATCACGTCGTAGTCGTAGTCCGCGTCGTTGTCCGGTCTGCGGACGGAGTTCTCCTGGGACACGTGCTCTCCTCGTCGAAAGCGGGGCGGTGACGGCGGCTCGGGATCAGCGCGGGCGGGTGGCGGTCAGCGGAGGCGGAACGCCTTCATCAGGCGCAGGCTGCGGCTCATGAACGCCGCGTACTGCTCGTCGTCCATGCCCAGTGACGGCGCCATCGGCAGCAGCCGCTGCTGGGCGACGGTCTGGGACTCGGTGTACTTGAGGATGCCCTCGGAGCCGTGGCGGCGGCCGAGGCCGGAGTCCTTCATGCCGCCCATCGGGGCCTGGACGCTGCCGTACGCGGACGCGTAGCCCTCGTTGACGTTCACGGTGCCGGTGCGCAGCCGGGCGGCGACCGCGCGTCCGCGCCGGCCGTCCTTCGTCCAGACGGAGGAGTTGAGGCCGTACGGCGTGGAGTTGGCGAGTTCGACGGCCTCGTCCTCGGTCCTGAACCGGTGGACGCAGACGACTGGGCCGAAGGTCTCCTCCGTGCAGACCGCCATCGCGTCCGTGACCCCGTCGAGGACGGTCGGCTCGTAGAAGTACGGGCCGATGTCCGGGCGGGCGACGCCGCCGGCCAGGATCCGCGCGCCCTTGGCGACGGCCTCGTCCACGTGTCGCCGTACGGTGTCCAGCTGCTGCCCGCTCACCAGGGAACCCATGTCCGCCCCGTAGGCGAGGGCGCTGCCCAGCCGCATGGCGCGGGTGCGGGCCACGAAGCGCTCCAGGAACGCGTCGGCGACGGACTCGTGCACGTACAGCCGCTCGACGGAGATGCACAGCTGCCCGGCGGAGGAGAAACAGGCCCGCACGGCCCCGGCCGCCGCCTTCTCGATGTCGGCGTCCGCGAGGACCAGCATGGCGTTCTTGCCGCCTAGTTCGAGCGATACGCCCACCAGCCGGTCGGCGGCGACCTGGGCGACCTCGCGGCCGGTGCGGGTGGAGCCGGTGAAGGAGACGTAGTCGCCGCGTTTGACGACCTCGGGACCGACGACGGGACCGAGGCCGATCACGGCCTGGAGGACGTCGGCGGGCAGACCGGCCTCGATCAGCAGGTCACGGGCCCACAGCGCGGTCAGGCAGGACTCGGTGTCGGGTTTCATCACCACCGCGTTGCCCGCGACCAGGGCGGGCAGCGCGTCGCCGACGGACAGCTCCAGCGGGTAGTTCCAGGGGACGATCTGCCCCACGACCCCGCGCGGGTGGCGCAGCTCGGTGACCTTCGTGAGCATCGGCACGGCCCCGGTGCGCCGCCTGGGGCGCAGATAGGCGGGCGCCTTGCGGCCGTAGTGGCGGGCGGCGACGGCGACGGCCTGCACCTCCTCGTGGGCGTGCAGCCGGGCCTTGCCGGTCTCCAGCTGGATCAGGTCGAGCACCTCGGCCTGACGCTCCAGCACCAGGTCGTGGAAGCGCAGCAGGACGGCGGCCCGCTGCCGGACGGGCGTGCGTTCCCACACCGCCTGGGCGGCCCGGGCCCGGTCGAAGGCCGCCGCCACGTCCTCGGGCGTGGACTCGGGCAGGTCGGCCAGCTTCTCGCCGGTGAACGGCGTGTGGTTGGCGGTCCGGCCCGACCCGGTCACGCCCTTGGTGAGCCGGGCGACCAGCTCGGGGGTGACCACGTCCGCGGCGGTGCGGACCCCCGCCGGGGCGGGGGCGAGGGGGTTGGTGCCGGTGGTGGTGGCCGTGCGGGTCTCTTCCGTGGCCTGCTCCAGGGCCTGCGCGTCCGTCATGAGGCGCAGGGTATGCCCGGGCGGAACGTTTGTGTACCCGTCGGTAACAGCCATTCACCGGGTACTCACAATCCGCCAGTGATCACTGGCGGCAAACCCGCTGATCAGGGTGTTGTTCAGCGGTCGCCAGCCGTACGTCGGTTCGCACCGCGGTTTCCGCGGACGTCCCCGCCGATTTCCAGCCGGTCGCGGACGCCCCTGAACAGCGCGGTGCCGCGCTTCTCGTCCGGGGTGCCCTCGGGCATGTCGACGCGCAGTTCGTACAGGCGGCTGTCCCCGGTGAGGATCATCAACTGCATGACCCGGGTCCGGACGCCGTCGGCGCTGTACGTGGTGTCGGCGAGCACGGCCTCGTACCCCCGGAGGCTGGTGGGGCTGTACCGCGTGCGCGCGTCGCCCTCGGCCAGGTCCCAGTCGGCGTGCGCCTCCTTCGCCTGGCCCATCGGGGAGCGGGGCGCCCTGTCCCACTGGGTGAGGCGTACGGCGACGCCGTCCTCCTCGTAGATCACGATCCGCGGCTGGTACCGCGCGCTGCCCTGCCGGGCGAACTCCTCGTAGGAGGCGGGGACCGAGAGGGCGGCGTCCATCTCCGGCTGGTGGTGCTTCGTCCAGGTACCCGCCGTGGCGGGCGGGGTGCGGGACGCAGACACGGAGGGGGATGGGGACGAGGACGGGGAGAGGGCCGTGGACGGAGCGGCGGCCCGTGCGTCGCCCTCGCCTCCCTCCGCCCCCGTGAAGGAGGAGGCGGCGAACCACGCCCCGCCGACCAGGAGCACCCCGAGCAGCACGAGCGGGATGCGGCGGCGCGGCGGCCGGGACGGCTCGGGGGCGAGGGCGGGGCTCGGGGCCGGATCGGGGCTCGGAGCCGGATCGGGGTCCTCCGCAACGCCCGGAACCGTGACCGGCGCGCTTGCGCCGCCTTCTCGCCGCCCTCCGCCGAGCGCCACCGTCCCCGCGTCGTCCGCGAAGCCGCCCAACCCCTCCGCGTCCTGCGCCACCGTCACCCCGACCCCGGGCGCCTCCGGCCGGCCCCGCGCGACCGCCGACAGCACCTCGGCGGTCTCCTCCGGGCCGGGCCTCGCCTCCGGGTCCTTCGCCAGCAGCCGCACGAGCAGCGGGCCCAGCGGGCCGGCCTGCTTCGGCTCGGGCGGATCGGCTGCGAGGATCGCGGCGAGCGTCGCCTCCGGTGTCGTACGGCGGAACGGGGACCCGCCCTCCACCGCGGCGTACAGCAGCACGCCGAGGGACCACAGGTCGCAGGCCGGTCCGGCGATGCCCCGGCCGGACATCCGCTCGGGTGCGACGAATTCCAGCGAGCCGACGAACTCCCCGCTGACGGTGAGGGACTCCTCGCCCTGGACGTGGGCGATGCCGAAGTCGGTGAGGACCACGCGGCCGTGCGGGCCGAGGAGGACGTTGGCGGGCTTGACGTCGCGGTGCACGATGCCGACGGCGTGTGCGGCGCGCAGCGCGCCGAGGACGGCGAGGCCGATGCGGGCGGCCTCGGGGGCGGGCAGCGGCCCGCGCGCGAGGACCTCGTGCAGGGACTCGCCGCGGACCAGTTCCATCACGATCCAGGGCAGTCCGCCGTCCACCGCCTCCCGGCCCTCGCCCTCGACGACGACGTCGTGGATGGAGACGGCGCAGGGGTGGTCGACGCGGGCGGCGGCGCGGGCCTCGCGGTAGAGCCGGTGGGCGGCCCTGCGGTGGCCGTCGCCCTCCGGGTCTCCCGCCAACCGGGGCTGCTTGACGGCGACTTCGCGATCGACCAGTTCGTCGTGGGCCCGCCACACGGTGCCCATTCCGCCGGAGCCGATGCGCTCGATCAGCCGGTAGCGTCCGCCGACCAGCCGCCCGCCGGTCACCGGTGCGTCGCGCTGGTGTTCGCCGCCGTCACTCATGCCCCATGCCTACCCCGCCGGCCGCCACCTTGTCGACGCGGACGGACCGGCGATCGGACACCGACGAACGGATCCGCACGCCGACTTCGGGACGGCCCGCGTCAGGGCTTGTGCACCTCGAAGTTGGCGATCGCCGCCTTCGCCACCTCGCGCCCACGCTCGTCGAAGTCGCCCTTGCCCGGGTAGCTGATGGTCAGCTTGTACATGTCCCCGGTCGCGGCGGACTTGTAGTAGAAGATCTGGACCTCGCGAGGGCGTGGGTTCTGGCTGTCGGTGGTCCGGTAGACGACGGTGTTCTTCGCGGCCTTGCGGCCGTCGTAGGTGGCCTTGTCGTCCGGGTTGGTCTTCGCGTCCTCGCCCATCCCGAGGTCGTAGTCCCCGTTCTCCCGGAAGTCCTCGTCGTCCTCGTACATCTCGGCCGCCGCCGTGGCCGCGATGTCGCCGATGGCGTCCTCGGCCTTCTTGTCCAGGTTCAGCCCGATCCAGACGGTGCCGCTGACGTCCGCGTACGTCACCCAGTGCTCGTCGCCTGCCGCGTCGTCCGGCCGCTGCTCCACATAGCCCTCGGGCACGGCGAGCGTCGCGCCGAGGTCCTTGACGTCGTGCGTCCTCCAGTCGGCGGGCAGCACGGGCGGCGGGCCCGCGAACGGGTTCGCGGCCACGAGGTACGCCACCAGCGCGGCGGCCACGGCTCCCGCGCCGAAGCCGAGCCACAGCTGCCGGCCGGCCCGTCCGGCGCGCCGCCCGCTTTCCGGCGCGGCGGCCGTCACGAACTGCGTGGGGACGGGCGCCGGCGGGTTGGCGGCGGCTTCGAGCAGCGCGCGCACCTGGGCGGCGTTCGGGCGGGTCGCCGGGTCCTTGCGGAGCAGGCCGTTGATGGCCTCGGCGAGCGGCCCCTGCGCGGCGGCGGGCGGAGCAGGGGTGGCGTTCAGGACGGACTGGAGGGTGGCCGGGGTGTTGCTGCGGCGGAACGGCGAGACGCCCTCGGTCGCCGCGTACAGGACGACGCCGAGCGACCACAGGTCGGACGCCGGGCCGGGACGCTGGCCCAGCACCCGCTCCGGCGCGATGTACTCGGGCGAGCCGACGAAGCCACCGGTGTCGGTGAGGTTGGTCTCGCCCTCGATCTGCGCGATGCCGAAGTCGGTCAGGACGACCCGGTCGTGCCGGCCGAGCAGCACGTTGTCCGGCTTGACGTCGCGGTGCAGGATGCCCGCCGCGTGCGCGGCCTCCAGCGCGCCGAGCACCTCCAGGCCGATGCGGGCGGCCTCGCGCGCGCCGAGCGTGCCCTCCTGGAGGGCGTCGCCGAGGGAGCGGCCCTGCACGAGTTCCATCACGATCCACGGCCGGCCGTCCTCGATGGCCACGTCGTGCACGTTCACGACCGCCGGGTGGTCGAGCCGGGCCGCGGCACGCGCTTCGCGGCGCATGCGCTCGAAGGCGTTGGCACGTTCGCGTTCGGGAAGATGGTCGGGGACGCGCGGCTCCTTGACCGCGACCTCGCGGTCCACCGTCTCGTCCTTGGCCCGCCACACCGTGCCCATGCCGCCGTGCCCGAGCTTGGCCAGCAGCCGGTAACGGCCGCCGATGAGCCGTCCGGCGCCGGGGTCCCGGGAAGGCTGCGGAGCCGGCCGGGGTGCGACGACCTGGGTGGGCGCGGCGTACGGGTTGCCCGGGTGCGGAACGCCGACCGCGTGCGGGTTCGGCGGTTGCAGTGCGAAACTCGTCGGCTCGTCGGCCCCGTGGCGGGCTCCCCCGTTGTTGCTCATGCTCCCTGTCATATCGCGCCGGAAGCCCTCGCTTCCAGGGCGGGCGGCGGGCAGTCACAGAGCCGTGACGCAGTACGCGGCATATCTCCCGTTCACACGCATTGCGGCCGGTCGTGCTCCGTACGGCCGCACCGGCTGCCCGGTGCCCGTCGTACGGCCCTCAGCGCGGCGCGGGCGCCGACGTCCCTCCCGGCGCGTGCACGGACGGCGTCCCCGGGGTGGTCAGGGACGTGCGGGGCGCCGGGGTCGTGGGCGTGCGGCCTCCGTCGTCGCCCTCGCCGCTCATCAGCAGCAGCGCCGCCGACATCCCGGCCCCGGCCAGCGCGGCGACCAGCAGGGCGAGCGCCAGCCGTTCCCGCGCCGCGCGCCGGGCCCTGCGGGACGACTCGGTCGGCGGCGTCGGCGTGGTGCGGCCGGTCTCGCGGAAGTCGCGCAGCAGCCGCTCCGCCCGCACCGCGTCCAGTCGCCGCTCCGGGTCGCGCTCCAGCAGTCCCCGTACGACCGGCAGCAGCGGCTCGGCCTGCGCCGGGAACCGGATGTCCGCGGAGACCACCGCGAGCAGCACCCCGCTGAGCGTGTCCCGCTGGAACGGGGACCGGCCGCTCACCGCCGTGCACAGCAGCACGCCGAGCGACCACAGGTCGGACGCCGGGCCGGTGCCGCCCCCGGCCATCCGCTCGGGCGCGGTGTACTCGGCCGACCCGACGAAGGAACCGGCCTCGGTGAGCGTGCTGGCGCCCTCGACATGGGCCACGCCGAAGTCGGTGAGGACGACCCGGCCGGTGCCGGACTCGATGAGGACGTTGGCGGGTTTGACATCCCGGTGCAGCACCCCGGCCTCGTGGGCGGAGCGCAGCGCGCCGAGCAGGGCGATGCCGATGCGGGCGGCCTCGTGGGGGTCGACGGGGCCGTGGTCGGCGATCCGCTCGGCCAGCGACGGGCCGTCGATCAGCTCCATGACCATGTACGGGTGTTCGTCGTCCTCCACGACGTCGTGGACGACGATGATGTGCGGGTGCCGCAGCTGGGCGACCGCGCGGGCCTCGCGCAGGGTGCGGTCGCGCCGGGCCCGCGCCTCGTCGGCAGGGAGCGAGAGGGAGTCGTCCTGCGGGATCTCCTTGACGGCGACCCGCCGGCCGAGCAGTTGGTCGGTCGCCGACCACACGACGCCCATCCCTCCGCTCCCGAGCAGTTCCTCGAGCCGGTAACGCCCCGCGATGAGCCTCCCACCTGCTCTCTCGGTCGCCATGCGCCCATCATGCACCAGCCGGAGCCGACCCTTCCGAGACGCGTACGCAGGCTGGCCGACAACAGCCCCTGAACGGCCCGGTCCTTCGCTCAGACGTACGCCCGCTCAGCCCGTCTGGGTCCGCCAGCTGCGCAGCACCGCGTCGAACCGCTGCCGGGTGGTGTCCCAGTCCCCTGCGGGGCCGGACATGTAGATGGCGTACTCGGTGCCGTCGCGCGCGATGTACATCTCCTCGATCGCCCGGCGCGGTCCCGGGTGGATGGCGGTGTCGTCGGACGCCCGCGCGGTCCAGGTGTACTCCCAACGGGCGCTCGGCCGGTCCCGGTAGACGGTCTCCCGCAGCTCCACGCGCCGATAGTCCTCCAGTCCCTGGAGCTGCTGTTCGAGGTCGAGCTGATGGTCCTTCGGGTGGGCGAAGTCGGGGGACTTGTCGATGCCGATGCGCAGGAGGTGGACGCCGTCGTCGGGCGTGTAGTCGATCTGGGTGAGGTCGCCCTCGACGCCGTACACCGACCGCTGCCAGCTCGCGTCCGGCAGGGAGAGACCGAAACCCGCCGGGTCGTCGACGCCGATCCAGCCCTCGGGCCCGGACCCGCCGGTTCCGGACTCCTGCGTCCCGGACGTCTCCGGGCTGGGGCTCGGTTCGGGGGTCGGCTCCGTCGTGCGCGGGTCCGTCGTCCGCGTCGGCCCGGGGTCCGGGGAGGAGGAGGCGCCGGAGCGGGCGTCGCGGTCGCCGTCCCACTGGTGCAGGCCCACCGCGACGCCGCCGCCGATGAGCGCCGCGAGCACGACGACGAGGGCGGCGTTGCGCATGCGCCGACGACCGGGCGACGGCGCCGGGGGGTGCTGGGGCTGGGGGTGCTGGGGCTGGAGGTAGTGCGGCTGGGGGTACGACGGCGGGACGTGCGGGGCGGGGTGGGCGAGGGTGCCGTGCTCGGGCGGCGGCGGGGCGGCGTGCGGCGCGGTCGGCGCGAATCCCTGCGCCGCCCCGTGCGTCGACGCCTGCGTCGGCCCTTGCGCCGCCCGCGGGGTCCGGCCCTCGGCCGTCTCGGCCAGCAGCCGTTCGGTCTCGGCCGCGTCGGGCCGGGCGGCGGGCTCCTTGCGCAGCAGCGCGCCGATGACGGGCGTGAGCGGGCCGGCGTACCGCGGCTCGGCCGGGGAGTCCTCCACGACGGCCTGCATGGTGGCGAGCACGGAGGTGCGGCGGAACGGTGAGCTGCCCTCCACCGCGGCGTACAGCGTCGCGCCGAGCGACCACAGGTCGGACGCCGGGCCGGGGTCGTGGCCTCGGACGCGTTCGGGCGCGAGGTAGTCGACGGAGCCGACGACCTCTCCGGTGCGGGTGATGGTGCTGTCGCCCTCGATCTGCGCGATGCCGAAGTCGGTGAGCAGGACCCGGCCGTCGTGGGCGAGCAGGACGTTGCCGGGCTTGACGTCGCGGTGCAGCACTCCGGCGGCGTGCGCGGCGCACAGGGCGCGCAGCACCCACAGGCCGATCCGGGCGGCCTCGGCGGGCGCGATCCGCCCGTCGGCCTTGATCGCGTCGGCGAGCGAGCGGCCCTCGACCAGTTCCATCACGATCCAGGGCCGGCCGTCGTGCTCCAGCACGTCGTGCACGGTGACGACGGCGGAGTGGTTGATCCGCGCCGCCGCCCGCGCCTCGGCCCGGGTCCGCGCCATGAGGACGGACCGCTCGTTGTCCGGGACGTAGAGCGCGGCCGTGAGTTCCTTGATGGCCACCGCCCGGTGCAGCACCTCGTCGTGGGCGCGCCACACCCGGCCCATGCCGCCGCTGCCGATGGCGTCGGTGAGCCGGTAGCGGCCCCCCAGGAGCGGCCCCTGCATCTGATTCACGTTCCCCCGCAGTGTTCTTGACAGGCTCAGCGTAGGGACGGACCCGCACACGGGGAACCGCGCGGGCGGCACGGAGACACCACTGTGACGGTTGCCGTCTTCCGTGACGGACGGGAGCCGGGCGCCGCCGGCCCGCACCCCGGTCGGCCGGCCCCCGGAACCCGCGCGCCGCGAACCCCGGTCAGCCGGCCCGGTAGGTGGCCGCCGCCTGGTCGTAGAGCCGTGTCACCTCGTCCCGTTCGGCTTCGGGTCCGCGGATCTGCAGGACGTGGTAGCGCCCGTCGATCAGCATCGCGAGGTTGCGCACGAACAGGTCCCGGCCGGCCTCGTCGCTCCAGGTGAACTGTCCCTCGGCCATGGTGCGCCCGCCCACCTGAATGGTCTTCAGGCCGGAGGAGGTGGCCCAGCTGGACTCGCGGTACGGCCGCAGCTCCGGCTCGCTCTCCCGCTGGTACGCCATCGGGTCGCTGCCGTACTCGTCGGCGGCGTCCCGTCCGGGTACGACGAGCAGCTCGAAGTCGCCCTTGCGGTAGACGACCTGGCCGCTGCCGTTCTTCGGGGCGCGCTCGAAGCCCTGGGCGACGGCGACGCGGAAGCCCTCCGGGTCGGTGCGCAGGGTGAAGCCGTCGCCGAGCTCGGGACCGCCGGTCTGCGTCTCGGCGTCGCCGGTGGACGTGCCGGGGTCGCCGGGGGTGGTCTGGTCGGGGCGGGGCTCGCTGCTCGCCTCCGGGGAGGGGGCGGGGGCCTCGCTGACCTGTCCGGCGACGCCGGTGCGGTCGGAGCCCTCGACGACGGCGCGGTCGTCGTCCTTGGGCATGAACATCATGGCGTACGCGATGGCGCCGGCCAGCCCGAGCATGACCAGCACCAGCAGGGTGCGGCCGAGGCTGCGCGGTGAACGCGTCCTCTCCCGGCCCCGCTTGTGCCGTCCGTGGGTCGCGGGCAGACCGGCGCGCCGCCTGCGCACCAGCTCGCCCCGGCGGCGCACGATCGGCAGCCGGCGCGCGTCGACCGGCGGCGCGGGCACGACGTGCACCCCCGCCTCCGGCTCGGGCGCGGAGCGGACCAGGGAGCGCAGCCAGCCGCGCAGTTCCTCGAAGTCGAGCCGTTCGGTGGGGTCCTGGCGCAGCAGCGACTCCACGACCGGCCGCAGCGGACCGCATTCCTCGGCGTACGCGGGCGGCTCGGCGCACACCATCTGCACCAGCTCGGCCGTGGACTCCTCCGGGTAGGGCGCGTGTCCCTGGACGGCGCGGAAGAGCAGCGCGCCGAGCGCCCACAGGTCGGTGGCGGGGCCGATGGGCGGGGCCAGCTGCCAGTTCTCGTGCACCGGACCGGCCTGCTCGGGCGCCCAGCGCTCGGTGACCGGCCCGACCACGGCCATCCGCGCCTGCCGGGCCCGCTCCGCGGCGAGGGCGGTGCCCGGCCCGCGCCGGGCGACGGGCGCGCCGACGGAGGGCTCGTCCCAGCCCGAGGGGGCGCCGCGGCCCTGCTGTGCGGGCACGCCGCCGTGGGCGGGGGTCAGCGCCTCGGGGCCCGTGCTGCCCGCAGGGGTGCGCGGGACGCCGCCCGGCCGGGGCCTGCCGTCGACGCCGTAGGGGTCGGCTATCTGTCCGGGGGGCGTGTTCTCGTCGCGCGGTTCGGGGGCGGGGCGGGCGCCGGGCAGGGTGGCCCGGCCGTTCTGCTGGGCCTCGTGGACGCGGGCCGCCGCGCGTGCCCCGGCGCGGTAGGCCGCGATGGCGCCGGCCCGCGCTGCCCTGATGTCCCCGCCGGTCTCCTGTCCGCCGCGCGGGGCGGGTGGTCCGCCCGCGCCGGGCGGCAGGGCCGTGCCGGGCGCCGACGGCAGCGCACCGGCCGCCCGCGCCTCGATGGCGGCCCGCCGGGCGGCCTCCGGGTCACCGGCGTCCGGCGGCCCCAGGACGGCGCCCGTGTCCTCGCCCGGCACCGGCAGGCGCATGCCCTCGGGCACCGGGTCGTAGCCGCACAGCGCCTCCTCCGCCGCCCCGACCGCGAGGCCGGTCAGCACGACCCGGCCGTCGTCGCAGACGAGGACGGTGCGGGCGGTGATGTTGCGGTGGACCCAGCCGTGCGCGTGCAGCACCCGCAGGGCGGTGAGGACGTCGGAGGCCACCTCGGCCGCCCGGTACGGCGTCAGCGGCTGCTCGGCGAGGAGGGCGGCCAGCGGGCGAGCGGCCACCAGCTCGCTGACGACCCACAGGGAGCCGCCCTCGGCGAACACGTCGAAGACCTGGTCGAGCCTGGGGTGGTCGGGGACGCGCGCCGCGGCCTGGGCCGCCTCCACCGCGCGCCGCACCGCCGGATCGGCCGGCCCGCGCCCGCCCGGCGCACGGCCCGCCGCGCCCCGGTCGCGTGCCGTGAAACCGGCGGGCAGCCCTTCCGCGTCGAGTACCTCCGCTTCCAGGACCTCCGGCAACGGCACCTGCCTGACCAGGACTTCCTGGCCGCTGTAGGTGTCGAAGGCCCGGGTCTCGGTGAGTTCGTACTCGTCGGACGGGGGCAGCGGCAGGCGGTAGCGGTCGGCGAGTACCCGGCCCGCGTAGTCGTCCACGTTGCCTCCCCCGGCCGCCCGGTGGTCAAGTCCGTTCGTCTGGCATCGCGTTCCCGCTGCTGACGGTTCGCAAGCACTCACGATACGTGCCGGAGGCAACTCGCACGGACGGGATGCGACATCTCACGTCCCGATCCGGTGCGGAATCCGCCCGCCGACGTCGGTCAGGCCTTCGGCCGGAACGTCTTCGTCAGCGTGCGCCAGGTGCTCCTGCGCAGCTCGCCGCCCCAGTCGGCGGCCTTCGCCGTGTACATCAGCGCGTAGCCCTGACGGTCGTTCACCACGAAGCCGCGGTCGATCGTCCGGTACTCGGTCCCGCCGTCGACGTAGGTGAACTCCCAGTCGGCGGTGTTCCAGCCCTTGTAGTCGACGGCTTCTATCCGGATCCGGTCGTACTGGGAGCGCGTCATGAAGCGTTCCTGGTTCTTCCAGTCCGCGACGGGGTCGTCCTTGGGCGTGGAGGTCCAGGCGATGAGCAGCTTCTGTCCGCCGGGGCCGGTGAAGCGGTCGCCGGCCGCGTCGGAGGTGCCGTACTTCCAGCCCTTGGGCAGGCCGATGGAGTAGCCCTGGGCGCCCCGGTGGGTGGTGACGGCGGTGGTGCCGCCCTCCTTGCCGGAGCCGGCCGAGTCGTCGGAGCCGTCGTCTGAACCCCGCGCGTCGTCGTCCTCGTCGCCGGCCGGGCCGCCGCCCGCGCCGGTGCCGGACGGGGCGGGCCGCGTCGTGCTGGAATGGGTGGCGTCGCCGTCCGCGCGGGCGCCGCCGTCGTCGGAGCGGGTGCCGGCGCTCGCACTGGCGGCGGGCCTGCCGCTGGGGCCGGCGGAGCCGCCGGAGCCTTCGTCGTCGCCGAGCGTGGCGGTCAGCACCACGCTGAGGACGGCGAGCAGCACCACGACCGCGATGACGACGAGCGTGCGCCGGGAGACGACGTCGGTGATCGGCGCGCGGGGCGCGGGCCGCGGGGGCAGGTCGGGCGGCGTCATCACGGGCCAGCCGGAACTCCGGCCGCCCGAGGCGCCGTTCGCTCCGGCGCCCGGGTCGGACGCCAGGGCGGTGGCCGACGTGACGGCCGGGTCCCCCGTGGCCGGGGACGCGGAGGCGGCGGGCGTGTCGCTCGCGGACTTGGCTCCGGCGGCGCCCCCCGCGGCGACGGCGGCCTTGCGCACGGAGCGCAGCGCCCCGCGCAGCCGTTCGGCCGCCTCGTCGCCGCGCTTGCCGCCCGCCGCGCCCCCGCCGCGCGCGGGTCCGTCCGGCAGCGGAGGCAGCGGGACGACGCGGGTGGCGTCGGCGGGCTGGGCGGTCTTCGGGTCGGGCGCCTGGATCACGGCCTTGAGCAGCGCCCGCGCGCCCGCGTCGTCGAGCCGCTTGTCGGGGTCCTTGTTGAGCAGGCCGTAGATGACGTCCCGCAGCGGGCCGGCGTTCCTCGGCTCCTCCAGCGGCTCGGTCATCACCGCGGTCAGCGTGGCGATGGCGGAGCCCTTGTCGTACGGCGGGGAGCCCTCGACGGCCGCGTAGAGCAGTCCGCCGAGCGACCACAGGTCGGCCGCGGGGCCGGGCTTGTGGCCGCGGGCGCGCTCCGGGGAGATGTACGAGGGGGCGCCGACGAGCATGCCGGTGGAGGTGATGGAGGGGTCGCCCTCGACCTGGGCGATGCCGAAGTCGGTGAGCACGACCCGGCCGTCGTCGGCGATGAGCACGTTCGACGGCTTCACGTCGCGGTGCAGGATGCCCTCGCGGTGCGCCGAGCGCAGCACGTCGAGGACGGCGAGGCCGACCTCGGCGGCGCGCCTGGGCTCCAGCAGGCCGTCCTCGCGGATGACCTCGGCGAGCGACTTGCCCTCGACCAGCTCCATGACGATCCACGGCCGGTCGTCCTCGTCGACCACGTCGAAGACGGTGACGGCGCTGGTGTTCCGGATCCGGGCGATGGCCTTGGCCTCGCGCAGGGTCCGGGTGATGAGCCGTCGCTTCTCCTCTTCGTCGATGTTGGCCGGAAAGCGCAGTTCCTTGACGGCGACGGTCCGGCCGAGGGTTTCGTCCTCGGCGCGCCACACCGTGCCCATGCCACCGCGGCCCAGCACCGCTCCCAGCCGGTACCGCCCGGCGAGGAGACGCTCGTTGTTGTCCTGACGAGTGTCCTGACGGGATGTCCCCGCCCGCTCCGCCTCCGACATGCGTCCCCTCATGCAACCCGCCCTGACAGAGGCTCCATTGTCCCTCACCCGACAAGTGCCCGACGCCCAGGGTGCCCTCGTCCGGCGCCGACGTCGACCGACATGGCGGACAAAGGCCGTCAAAGACTCCCCCGTGGTCCGACCCGTGCCCTCGGCGTTCCCCGCCCGTTACAACGGCACGATGTCCGGCGCCCCCAGGCGGGCCGCGTCCGCCGTGAGGTCGTCCGGCTGGCGCTGCGACTCCCGTTCGGCCTCGACGCGCTTGTCGTAGTGGCGGATCTCGCGCTCGATCTGGTCCTCGTCCCAGCCGAGGACGGGCGCCATCAGCTCCGCGGCCTCGCGGGCGCAGCGGGTGCCGCGGTCGAAGGTCTCGATGGAGATGCGGGTGCGCCGGGTCAGCACGTCGTCGAGGTGGCGCGCGCCCTCGTGCGAGGCGGCGTAGACGACTTCGGCGCGCAGATAGTCCTCGGCGCCCGTCAGCGGTTCGCCGAGCGAGGAGTCGGCGGCGACGAGTTCGAGGACCTCCTCGGCCATCGAGCCGTAGCGGTTGAGCAGATGCTCGACCCGCACCACGTGCAGCCCGGTGCGGGCGGCGATGCGCGCGCGGGCGTTCCACAGCGCCCGGTAGCCCTCGGCGCCGAGCAGCGGCACGTCCTCGGTGACGCACTCGGCGACGCGCAGGTCGAGCCCGTGCACCGCCTCGTCCACCGCGTCCTTGGCCATCACCCGGTACGTCGTGTACTTGCCGCCCGCCACCACGACCAGCCCCGGCACCGGGTGGGCGACGGTGTGCTCGCGCGAGAGCTTGCTGGTGGCGTCGGACTCGCCGGCCAGCAGCGGGCGCAGCCCCGCGTAGACGCCCTCCACGTCGTCGCGGGTGAGCGGCACCGCGAGCACGGAGTTGACGTGCTCCAGCAGGTAGTCGATGTCGGCGCTGGACGCGGCCGGGTGCGCCTTGTCGAGGTCCCAGTCGGTGTCGGTGGTGCCGATGATCCAGTGCCGGCCCCAGGGGATGACGAAGAGCACGGACTTCTCGGTGCGCAGGATCAGTCCGGTGCCGGAGTGGATGCGGTCCTTGGGGACGACGAGGTGGATGCCCTTGGACGCCCGGACGTGGAACTGCCCCCGCTCGCCCACCATCGCCTGGGTGTCGTCGGTCCACACGCCGGTGGCGTTGACGATCTGCTTGGCGTGGATCTCGTACTCCCCGCCGCCCTCGACGTCCTGCACCCGCGCTCCGACGACGCGTTCGCCCTCGCGCAGGAACCCGGTCACCCGCGCGCGGTTGGCAGCGTGGGCGCCGTAGGAGGCGGCCGTGCGGACCAGGGTGGCCACGAAGCGGGCGTCGTCCATCTGGGCGTCGTAGTACTGGAGTGCGCCGACCAGGGCGTCCTTCTTCAAGCAGGGGGCGACGCGCAGGGCGTGACGGCGGCTCAGGTGCCGGTGCACGGGCAGGCCCCGGCCGTGGCCGCGGGCCATCGACATGGCGTCGTAGAGGGCGACGCCCGACCCGGCGTACAGGCGCTCCCAGCCCTTGTGCTGCAACGGGTACAGGAACGGCACCGGCTTCACCAGGTGCGGGGCGAGGCGCTCCAGCAGCAGCCCGCGCTCCTTCAACGCCTCGCGCACCAGCGCGAAGTCGAGCATCTCCAGATACCGCAGACCGCCGTGGACGAGCTTGCTGGACCTGCTCGACGTGCCCGACGCCCAGTCGCGCGCCTCGACCAGGCCGGTGGACAGCCCGCGGGTCACGGCGTCGAGGGCGGTGCCGGCGCCGACCACGCCGCCGCCCACGACCAGGACGTCCAGCTCCCGCTCGGCCATCGCCGCCAGCGACTCGGCGCGCTGCTCCGGTCCCAGTGTCCCTGTCCTCACAGCTGCCTCCCGCTCATCGCCCGGCCCGTATCCCCATGCCCAGATTCTGACCGGGTTGCCCGACTTCGGCCACCACGCACCCCCAGCCTGTGGACAACTCCACGGAAACGCGCGCCATCAATCCCGCATATCGGTCATATTTACTCCTAGTCTGACATTGCGCTCGCCCGAACTGTCCACAGGGCTTGCGCACCTGTCCCGCTTCGGTTACTGGGAAGGACGGCCCACGCCATGCCCGCAGATCTCGCCGTCATCGGACTCGGCCCGCTCGGCCTGCCGCTGGCCCAGGCCGCCGTCGCCGCCGGCATCCCCACCGTCGGCTTCAAGACCGGCCCCGAGCCCGGGTCGCTCAGCCCCGCCGAACTGCGCCGGATGGTCTCGGGCGGCTTCCGGCACGCCGCCGGCCCCGCCGACCTCGGCCGGGTGCGCACCGCCGTGATCTGCGCACCGACGCCCCGCACCCCCACCGGCGGGCTGGACCTCGGCCAGGTGGAGACCGCCGCCCGCACCCTGGCCGCCCGGCTGCGCCCGCACACCACGGTCATCCTGGAGTCGCCGGTGTACCCGGGCACCACCGAGGAGTTCCTGCGCCCCCTGCTGGAGAAGGGCTCCGGCCTCCGCGCGGGCCGCGACTTCCACCTCGCCTACTCCCCCAGCCGGGTGGACCCGGGCAACCGCGACTTCACCCCGGCCAACACGCCCAAGGTCATCGGCGGCCTCACCCCCGCCTGCACCGAGTCGGCCGCCGCCTTCTACGGCCGGCTCACCGACAAGGTGGTACGCGCGCGTGGACCGCGGGAGGCGGAGACCGTGCAGCTGCTGGAGACCAACTACCGGCACGTCAACATCGCCCTCGTCAACGAGATGGCCGTCCTCTGCGCCGACCTGGGGGTCGACCTGTGGGACGTCATCCGCTGCGCGGAGACCAAGCCGTTCGGCTTCCAGGCCTTCCGCCCCGGCCCCGGCGTCGGCGGCCACTCCCTCCCGCAGGACCTCACCGGCCGCGCGGGCCGCGGACTGCGCATGGTGGAACTGGCCCGGCAGGTCAACGAGCAGATGCCCCGCTACGTCGTCCAGCGCGCGGCGGCGCTGCTCAACGAGCACGGCAAGTCGGCCCGCGGCGCGCGCGTGCTGCTCCTCGGCGTCACCTACAAGCCCGACCTGGCCGACCAGCAGGGCACTCCCGCCCAGGAGATCGCCGTCCGCCTGATGGAACTGGGCGCGGCCGTCAGCTACCACGACCCCTACATCCCGTCCTGGAGCGTCCTGGACCGCCCGGTCCCGCGCGCCGACTCCCTCTACGAGGCCGCGGCCGACGCCGATCTGACGATCCTTCTGCAGCAGCACCGCACCTACGACCTCCAGGGCCTGTCCGTGAAGGCGCAGCTGCTCCTGGACACCCGGGGCGCGACCCCGACGGGCGCCGCCCACCGCCTGTGACCCGCCGCGCGCGGTGCCCCGGAATTGGACTGGCACGCCTGTCGGAGGCGCCTGCTACTGTTCGGCGTCTTCGCGCACACACCGTGCGCGCACCACCGCTCGTTCACCAGTTCTCGGGGGAACCCTGTCATGACCCAGCCAATACCGCCGCAGCCCACCGACGGCAACCCGTTCGCCCAGCAGCAGGCCCAGCCCACCGACGGCAACCCGTTCGCCCAGCAGCAGGCCCAGCCCGCCGACGGCAACCCGTTCGGCCAGCTGCCGCCGGCCCCGCCCGCCCGCGGCAACGTCGCCCTCGGCGTGGTCACCGCCGTCGTGGTCGCCCTGGTCACGGCCGGGATCTACGGCGCCATCGTCGGCGCCACCGAGTACGAGATCGGCTACGCGGCGGTCGGCGTCGGCTTCCTCGTCGGCTTCGGAGCCGGCAAGGTCGGCGGGGCCAACCCGGTGCTGCCCGTGGTGAGCGCCCTGCTGTCGCTCGGCGCCGTCTACCTGGGCCAGCTCATCGGCATCTCGATGATCGCCGGCGACCTGGCGGGCGTCTCCGCGACGACCATGTTCACCGAGCACTTCGACATCCTGACCGAGGCCTGGAAGGAGTCCGCGGACGCGATGTCCTTCCTGTTCTTCGCCATCGGCGCGGTCGCCGCGTTCTCCGGCGCCAAGAAGGCCGCCGCGTAACCAGCGCGCGCCGGCATGCGCAAGGCCCTCGTTCCCCGGGCCGGGGACGAGGGCCTTGCGCATGTCCTGGGTGCTTCCCGGGTGCTCCGGGGTCAGCGCCGGTGCACCGAGTCCGCCACCGTCACCTCGACGCGCTGGAACTCCTTCAGCTCGCTGTAGCCCGTGGTGGCCATGGCGCGGCGCAGGGCGCCGAAGAAGTTCATCGAGCCGTCCGGGGTGTGCGACGGGCCGGTGAGGATCTCCTCGATCGTGCCGACCGTGCCGAGGTCGACCTTCTTGCCGCGCGGCAGCTCCTCGTTGACGGCCTCCATGCCCCAGTGGTGGCCCCGGCCCGGCGCGTCGGTGCCGCGGGCCAGCGGGGAGCCCATCATCACCGCGTCGGCGCCGCAGGCGATCGCCTTGGGCAGGTCGCCGGACCAGCCGACCCCGCCGTCCGCGATGACGTGCACGTACCGGCCGCCCGACTCGTCCATGTAGTCCCGGCGGGCCGCAGCCACGTCCGCCACCGCCGTCGCCATCGGGACCTGGATGCCGAGCACGTTGCGCGTGGTGTGCGCCGCGCCGCCGCCGAAGCCGACCAGGACGCCGGCCGCGCCGGTGCGCATCAGGTGCAGGGCGGCGGTGTAGGTGGCGCAGCCGCCGACGATCACCGGGACGTCCAGCTCGTAGATGAACTGCTTCAGGTTCAGCGGCTCGTGCGAGGACGAGACGTGCTCCGCCGAGACGGTGGTGCCGCGGATGACGAAGATGTCCACGCCCGCGTCCACCACGGCCTTGGAGAACTGCGCGGTGCGCTGCGGGGAGAGCGCGGCGGCGGTGACCACGCCCGCGTCGCGCACCTCCTTGAGCCGCTGCCCGATCAGCTCCTCCTTGATCGGGGCCGCGTAGACCTCCTGGAGACGGCGGGTGGCGGCCTCGGCGGGCAGCTCGGCGATCTCGTCCAGGAGCGGCTGCGGGTCCTCGTAGCGCGTCCACAGGCCCTCGAGGTTCAGGACGCCGAGGCCGCCCAGCTCGCCGATGCGGATCGCGGTGGCCGGGGAGACGACCGAGTCCATGGGAGCGGCCAGGAAGGGCAGCTCGAATCGGTAGGCGTCGATCTGCCAGGCGATCGAGACCTCCTTCGGGTCCCGCGTACGGCGGCTGGGGACGACGGCGATGTCGTCGAAGGCGTACGCCCGGCGGCCGCGCTTGCCGCGCCCGATCTCGATCTCAGTCACGTCTGTGGCCTTTCCTGTTGCGTTTCAGCGCCTTCCAGTATCCCCGACGGGCACGGCGAGGGCGGCCCCGGAGCCTCCGGGACCGCCCTGACGACGCGCGCGGGTTACTTGTGACGGCTGTAGTTCGGCGCCTCTACGGTCATCTGGATGTCGTGCGGGTGGCTCTCCTTCAGGCCCGCGGAGGTGATCCGCACGAACCGCCCGTTCGCCTGCAGCTCCGGCACGGCCCGGCCGCCGACGTAGAACATCGACTGGCGCAGACCGCCGACCAGCTGGTGGACGACCGAGGAGAGCGGGCCGCGGTAGGGCACCTGGCCCTCGATGCCCTCGGGGACGAGCTGCTCGTCGGAGGCGACGCCCTCCTGGAAGTAGCGGTCCTTGGAGAACGACTTGCGGTCGCCGCGGGACTGCATGGCCCCGAGCGAGCCCATGCCGCGGTACGACTTGAACTGCTTGCCGTTGATGAACATCAGCTCGCCCGGCGACTCCTCGCAGCCCGCGAGCAGGGAGCCGAGCATCACCGTGTCGGCGCCCGCGACGAGGGCCTTGGCGATGTCGCCGGAGTACTGCAGACCACCGTCGCCGATCACCGGGACGCCGGCCGCGCGGGCGGCGAGGGCGGCCTCGTAGATGGCGGTGACCTGGGGGACGCCGACGCCGGCGACCACGCGGGTCGTGCAGATCGAGCCGGGGCCCACGCCCACCTTGATGCCGTCCGCGCCCGCGTCGACCAGGGCCTGGGCGCCGTCGCGGGTGGCGACGTTGCCGCCGATGACGTCGACGCCGGCGGAGTTGGACTTGATCTTGGCGACCATGTCGCCGACCAGCCGGGAGTGGCCGTGCGCGGTGTCCACGACGATGAAGTCGACGCCGGCCTCGATCAGTGCCTGGGCGCGCTCGTAGGCGTCGCCGGCCACGCCGACCGCCGCGCCGACGATGAGGCGGCCCTCGGCGTCCTTGGCGGCGTTCGGGTACTTCTCGGCCTTGACGAAGTCCTTGACCGTGATCAGGCCCTTGAGGACGCCGTCGTCGTCGACCAGCGGCAGCTTCTCGATCTTGTGCTTGCGCAGCAGTTCCACGGCGTCCGTGCCGGAGATCCCGACCTTGCCGGTGACCAGCGGCATCGGCGTCATGACCTCGCGCACCCGGCGGGTGCGGTCGGTCTCGAAGGCCATGTCGCGGTTGGTGACGATGCCGAGCAGCTTCTTGTCGCCGTCGGTGACCGGGACGCCGCTGATGCGGAACTTGGCGCACAGCGCGTCCGCCTCGGCGAGCGTGGCGTCGGGGTGGATGGTGATCGGGTCGGTGACCATGCCTGACTCGGACCGCTTCACCAGGTCGACCTGGTTGGCCTGGTCCTCGATGGACAGGTTGCGGTGCAGGACGCCGACGCCGCCCTGGCGGGCCATCGCGATCGCCATGCGCGACTCGGTGACCTTGTCCATGGCGGCGGACAGCAGCGGGATGTTCACCCGCACGTTCTTGGAGACGTACGAGGCGGTGTCGATCTCGTCGGGTGCCATGTCCGACGGGCCCGGCAGCAGCAGCACGTCGTCGTAGGTCAGCCCGAGGGTCGCGAATTTGTCGGGCACTCCGTCGACGTTGGCAGTCATGACACCTTCCCCAAATGGCCTTGCTCGGTGCGGACGCCCATGCTAACGGGAAGCGGAGGTGTCCCATTCCACGGTCGCGGGCGGCGTCCGCCTTCGTGTGTTCGTACGACGGCTCGGTCCGTTCGTCCGGCGGACCGGGCGAACCCGGCGCATCGCCGCCGTCTTCCTACTGTTCGGCCAGCGCGCGCAGCCGGCTCAGCGCCCTGTGCTGTGCAACCCGCACGGCCCCGGGTGACATTCCCAACATCTGGCCCGTCTCCTCGGCCGTGAGGCCCACCGCGATGCGCAGCAGCAGCAGCTCGCGCTGGTTCTCGGGGAGGTTGGCCAGCAGTTTCTTGGCCCATTCGGCGTCGCTGCTGAGCAGCGCCCGCTCCTCGGGGCCCAGCGAGTCGTCGGGCCGCTCCGGCATCTCGTCCGAGGGCACCGCCGTGGAGCCCGGGTGCCGCATCGCCGCCCGCTGGAGGTCGGCCACCTTGTGCGCGGCGATCGCGAAGACGAACGCCTCGAAGGGGCGCCCGGTGTCCCGGTAGCGCGGCAGGGCGAGGAGGACGGCGACGCAGACCTCCTGGGCGAGGTCCTCGACGAAGTGGCGCGCGTCGCCGGGGAGCCGGGACAGGCGTGTACGGCAGTAGCGCAGCGCCAGGGGATGGACATGGGCGAGCAGGTCGTGCGTCGCCTGCTCGTCTCCGTCGACCGCGCGGTGGACGAGCGCGCCGAAAGGGCCTGGGGCCGTGGCCGCCGCCTCGTCGTCACGCATCGGCCCATGGTGCCCTGCGGCCGACTGCTCCGCGGCACCGCCTCCGTTGTTGTGCACCGAAGCGTTATGAGCAGGTGCGCCGGAACTCATCCCCTGCGCCCTCCCCTTCCGCTCGACCGACTCGTCCCCGAGGAACTCCACACCTCAAGGATGCGGCATCCGCCGCGAAACGAGCAGCGGGTACCCGACGGACCCTGGCACGGGCCACCCAAGACCGCGCCCCACCTGGGGCGCGGCCCGCGTCCTACGGCCGGCCGGCGCGTGCCGTTCGTCCGGAGCGGGCCGTGGGGCTCCGATTCCGTCCGGAACGGGCGCGGGAGCCTCGGCTCCCTTCCGGAGCGGGCCGCGGGAGCCGGGCTCCCTACCGGCCCCGGCGAGCGGGACCCGGTGTGCAGCCGCAAGGCGGAGGGGAATGTCGGACCGGACCCCGTGTCCGCGGCATGATCCGGACGACGGCCCTCAGCGCACCAGGCCCCACCGGAAGCCGAGCGCCACCGCGTGCGCACGGTCCGAGGCGCCGAGCTTCTTGAAGAGGCGGCGGGCGTGGGTCTTGACGGTGTCCTCGGAGAGGAACAGCTCACGGCCGATCTCGGCGTTGGAGCGGCCGTGGCTCATGCCCTCCAGCACCTGGATCTCCCGCGCGGTGAGCGTCGGGGCGGCGCCCATCTCGGCGGAGCGCAGCCGGCGCGGGGCGAGCCGCCAGGTCGGGTCGGCGAGCGCCTGCGTCACCGTGGCGCGCAGCTCGGCGCGCGAGGCGTCCTTGTGCAGGTAGCCGCGGGCGCCGGCGGCCACCGCGAGGGCCACGCCGTCCAGGTCCTCGGCGACGGTGAGCATGATGATGCGGGCGCCGGGGTCGGCGGACAGCAGGCGCCGCACGGTCTCGACGCCGCCCAGTCCGGGCATGCGCACGTCCATCAGGATGAGGTCGGACCGGTCGGCGCCCCAGCGGCGGAGGACTTCCTCGCCGTTGGCCGCCGTCGTCACACGCTCGACGCCGGGCACGGTCGCGACCGCGCGACGGAGCGCCTCTCGGGCAAGCGGGGAGTCGTCGCAGACGAGGACGGAAGTCATGGCCGCCCTCCGCAGCTGATGCGCGTCACCTTGAGCCTCCAGGCTGGTACGGAATCGTCACCTGTGCGGTCGACCGGCTCGGACGGCTGCCCGAGCGTTTGAGTTCTCAACCGCCTCCGCACTCTCAACGACGGTCACTCGAAAGAGTTACGGGGCTGTACACCGTCTTCGGCACTCTACGTGAGGGGCCGCACACGGTGCAGACACGCGCATCGGACCCTCAACCTTTCATCACAACCCATGCCCCATTCAGACCCATTTCTTCCCATCCACTGGTGTCTGAGGCTAGATTCGCAATGAGTCATATTTTCATCTCCTTAGATCGTAGTTGTACGGTCGTGGGCACCGTATCCGCTCAGCACGGCTGCAAGGGGTCACGCAATGGCAGATTTCTCCCGCCTTCCCGGACCGAACGCGGACCTGTGGGACTGGCAGCTCCTGGCTGCGTGCCGCGGGGTGGACAGCTCGCTCTTCTTCCATCCGGAGGGCGAGCGCGGGGCGGCTCGGAGCGCTCGCGAGAACTCGGCCAAAGAGGTCTGCATGAGGTGCCCGGTCCGCGCGCAGTGCGCCGCGCACGCGCTGGCGGTGCGCGAGCCGTACGGCGTCTGGGGCGGGCTGACCGAGGACGAGCGCGAGGAGCTCATGGGGCGGGCCAGGCACCGTCTGGTGTCGGCGTCGCCCACCGGGGGAACAGCCGCCTCGAACGACTGAAGGAACGTTTCTGCATCAACTTCCCGCATCAACTTCCCGAATCGACTTTGCGCATCGACTTTCCGCATCGACGCCGGACGCCGGCACGGCGGAACACGTCGATAGCGCGCAGCACAGGACGGGCCACCTCGCCGTCGGACAGCCGACGACGGACGGTGGACCACGCACGCGAACGCACGCGAACCACGCACTGAACCGGACACGGTGAAACCACGCACGGTGAACCACACACGATCAGGACGGCCCCGATGACACAGCCGACGCCGGTCAGCGCGCGGCGGCCCGCGCCAGCTCGTCCAGGGTGGCCGCGACCGCCGGCACCCGGGCCAGGTCGGGCAGGGTGAGGGCGACGATCTCCCGCCGTACGGCCGGTTCCAGCGTGAGCGCACACGCCCCGCGCGGCCGTACCGACTCGACGGCGAGCTGGGGCAGCACGGCCACCCCGAGTCCCGCGCCCACCAGTCCGACGACCGCCGGGTAGTCGTCGGTCGCGAAGTCGATGCGGGGCGTGAACCCCGCGCGGGCGCACACCTCCACCAACTGGCCGCGGCAGCGCGGGCAGCCGGCGATCCACGGCTCGCCTGCGAGTTCCCCGATGGCCACGGTCCCGGCCTCGGCGAGCGGGTGCCGTTCGGGCACCATCCCCACCAGCCGGTCGACGAGCAGCGGCCGTACGACGAGGTCCTCCCACTCGTCCGCAGCGGTCTCCCCCGCGCCCGGCGCGCCCGGCGCGCCACCCGCGCCCTCGTAGCGGAACGCGAGCGCGATGTCGCAGTCCCCGTCCCGCAGCATCGTCACCGACGCGGGCGGTTCGGCCTCCTCCAGCGAGACCCGGGTTCCGGGGTGCGCGGCGCGCAGGGCGGCGAGCGCGGCCGGCACCAGCGTGGAGCTGCCGCTGGGGAAGGACACCAGCCGCACCCGGCCGGCGCGCAGCCCGGCGATGGCGGCGACCTCCTCCTCGGCGGCGGTGAGCCCGGCGAGGATGCCGGAGGCGTGCCGCACGAGGGCCTCGCCCGCCTGGGTGAGGCGCATCTCGCGGCCGGTACGGACGAGCAGCGGGGTGCCGACGGACGCCTCCAGGGCCTTCATCTGCTGGCTGACGGCGGGCTGGGTGCAGCCCAGCTCGCGTCCGGCCGCCGAGAAGGAACCGGTCGCGGCGACGGCGCGCAGCACACGGAGATGACGGGCTTCGATCACCCCTCGAGCCTACGAGACCCCGGTCACTACCCTTGGCCCATGACAACGGCTCTGATTACGGGATCGACCGCGGGGATCGGCGCCGCCTTCGCACGGCGGCTCGCGGCTGACGGGCACGACCTGGTGCTGGTGGCCAGGGACACCAAGCGGCTGCGCGAGCAGGCCACCGAGCTGCACGACCGGCACGGCGTCGAGGCGGAGGTGCTGACCGCGGACCTGGCCACGGACGAGGGCATCGAGGCGGTGGCGGCCCGGCTGGGCGACCGCCGCAGCCCGGTCGACCTGCTGATCAACAACGCGGGCTTCGGCAACAAGGGCCGTTTCCTCGACGTGACCATGGCCGACGAGCTGCGGATGCTGAAGGTGCACTGCGAGGCGGTGCTGCGGCTGACCTCGGCGGCGGCGGAGGCGATGCGCGAGCGGGGGCGCGGCGGTGTGGTGAACGTCGCCTCGGTCGCGGCGTTCGTGCCGCGCGGCACGTACGGGGCGTCGAAGGCGTGGGTCGTGCAGTTCACCCAGGGCGTGGCGCGGGACCTGGCGGGCAGCGGGGTGCGGCTGATGGCGCTGTGCCCGGGCTTCGTGCGCACGGAGTTCCACCGGCGGGCCGGGATGGGCACGGACAACATCCCGGGCTGGATGTGGCTGGACGCCGACAAGCTCGTCGCCGCGGCGCTGGCGGATCTGGCGCGCGGGAAGACGGTGTCGATTCCCGACCCGCGGTACAAGGCGCTGATGGGCGTGGTGAAGGTCGTGCCGCGGGGCCTGCTGGGCGGCATCTCGTCGCGGACGGGGCGCAAGTACGGGCCGCAGTAGCGGTCGCGGGCCGGGCCCGGAGTAGGACAATGGGGCTGTTCGACCGGACCCAGGGGGGCCGGAGGCGGCACCATGACATTCGTACAGGTCATCGACTGCAAGACCAGCCGGTTCGACGAGATGAACCGGCTGATGGACACCTGGGTGGAACAGACCAGGGGCAAGCGCACCGCGACGCACAGCGTGATCGGAAAGGACCGGTCCGACGCGTCGCACTTCATCGAGATCGTGGAGTTCCCCTCGTACGAGGAGGCGATGCGCAACTCCAACCTGCCGGAGACCGACCGGATCTTCCGGGAGATGGTCGCGCTCTGCGAGGAGATGCCCACGTTCACCGATCTGGACGTGGTGCGCGACGAACAGCTCTACGCGCTCACGGTGCGGCGGTTCTTCGAGGTGATCGCCACGGCGGGCGAGCTGCCGCCGATGGACGACCTGGTCGCCGACCACTACCACGACCACGACCCGGCCAACGAGCAGGACACCGTCGGCCGCGAGGCGATGCGGCGCGAGATGGAGGGCTGGCGGTCGGCCTTCGACTTCACGTTCTCCGTCGAGGACCTGATCGCCCAGGGCGACCGCGTGTGCGCCCGCTGGTTCTGGAAGGGCACCCACAAGGGCGACTTCCTCGGCATCCCGCCCACGGGCCGCGAGGCCACCATGACCGGCACGACCATCTTCCGCTGCGCCGGCGACGGCCTGATCACCGAGGCGTGGTGGGAGTACGACCGGCTGGGGCTGATGGGCCAACTGGGGGCTTTGGAAGGGCTGGAGCGATAGGAGAGGGGCGGAAACCGGGGCAGGCCACCGGTTCCCGACAGAGCCCCGGCCCGCCGGCAGTGGGTCGCCGTCGCGCATCGGGAAGTGGTGTCCACGGCACCTTGCGGGGCAGCAGGAGTGGAGGGCTTGTCCCGGGCCGATGGGTGCCGTGGGCGCTGTGCCGGTGAGGGTGGGGAGGGTCGGGCTGTGTTCGAGGGCTTCGAGACCGATCGGGTTGCCGTCGATGGGGCGTCGATCTTCGTTCGCCACGGTGGGGAAGGACCGCCGGTGGTGCTGCTGCACGGTCATCCCCGGACGTCCGCGACCTGGCATCGCGTCGCTCCGCTGCTCGTCCGGCGCGGTTTCACCGTCGTCTGTCCCGATCTTCGGGGGTACGGCCGGTCCACGGGTCCGGCGCCCACCGCGGACCACGCGGGGTACTCCAAGCGGGCCGTCGCCGGCGACGTGGTCGAGGTGATGCGCTCCCTGGGCCATGCCCGGTTCGCGCTCGCCGGGCACGACCGCGGAGGCAGTGTCGCGCTGCGTCTCGCGCTCGACCGCCCCGACGCCGTCTCGCGGGTGGCCCTGATCGACTGTCTGCCTCTCACGGAACACCTGTCCCGCATCACGGCCGAGTTCGCCACGCAGTGGTGGCACTGGTTCTTCTTCGCCCAGCCGGACATCCCCGAGCGGGTCATCAACGCCGATCCGGACAGCTGGTACCACGGCGATCCCCGGAGCATGGGGCAGGAGAATTACGACGAGTGGCGCACGGCGACGAGAAATCCCGCCGTGGTGCGGGCGATGCTGGAGGACTACCGGGCCGGCCTCACCATTGACCGGCGGCACGAGGAGGAGGACCGCGCCGCCGGGACACGGATCCGGTGCCCGGCACTGATCCTCTGGTCGCTCCGCGACGACCTCGAGGACCTGTACGGCGACCCGGTGAAGATCTGGCGCCAGTGGGCCCCGGACGTACGCGGCCACGGCATCGATGCCGGCCACCATGTGGCCGAAGAAGCCCCCGAAGCACTCGCGTCCTCCCTTGCGGGCTTCTTCGCCGGGTGACGTCGGCAAGGGTCCCCTGTGTCCTCGGTGGACGTCGAGGGGCGGGCGGCTGGTCGCCGTCCGCCCCTCCATCGTCGTGTCAGCCGCGCGCGGCCATCCTGACGAACGCGGTCCATCCGTCGACGCCGACGGAAAGAAGCGCCCTCTCCGGCTGCTTGGAGTCCCTGACCACGACGGCCGTACCGGCGTCCGCGACCTCGACGCAGTCGCCGCCGCTGCCTGAGCTGTAGCTGCTCTTGAACCAACTCAGCCCGTCAGCGGCAGACTTGGTGCTGCTTGCCTTCATAGCTCTCCCAACAGCTTCTCGATGAAGGCCAGGGACTCCCGGGGAGTCAGCGCCTGCGCTCGCAGAACGCCGTACGTCGCCTCCAGCGGGCCGACCTTCCCTGGCACGGAGTGCAGGACGCTCGAGTCCTGCATCTCCATGTACGCCATCCTGCGCTGCTTCTCCGAGTGGATCAATGTGAAGGGCCCGCCGAGTCCCGCATGTTCCTCGCGGTCCGTCGGCATGATCTGCAGCTCGACGTTGCGCTGGTGCCCGTACACGAGGAGTTGTTCCAGCTGACCGCGGAGGACCTCGCGGCCGCCGAGGGGCCGGCGCAGGACGTGCTCCTCGATGACGAAGCTGAGCAGCGGTGCGGGGCGCCGCTCGAAGAGCCGCTTGCGCTCCATGCGCGCGGCGACACGCTGTTCCACGACCTCCTCGTCCAGCAGCGGGCGCCACATGGAGAAGACCGCCCGCGCGTACTCCTCGGTCTGCAACAGGCCCTTGATCACATGGCTGTCGTAGGCGTGCAGCTCGACCGCCTCGGCCTCCAGCTGTACGTAGCGGCGGAAGAACGTCGGGTACCGGGCCCGGTCCACCTCCTCCTTCATCACCACCAGCACGCCCCGTGCCCCGACCTCCCGGTCCACCGCGTCGATGAGTTCGGGCTTCGGGATCCGCCTCCCCTGTTCCACGGCCGCGATCTGCGCCTCGCTGTACCCGACCCGCTCGCCCAACTGCGCCCGCGTGAGCCCGGCCGCTTCGCGCAGCAGCTTCATCTGGCGGCCGAAGCAGCGCAGAAAAAGCGCGCTCGCGTCCGGCTCCGCCTCGCCCACACCCGAGTCCGCACCCACGTCCATGCCGTGCCGTCCCTTGCCGTCGGACCATCACTCTCCGTGGCGGGAGACTAGGCCGCCGCCGCGTCAACGGCCCGCGGAATCCGGCAGGTTGATTCGTACGGGTGAACGCAGCCCGGGACGGTCGCCCATGCCTGCCGCCGGATATTCGTCTACTCCGTTGTGCCTCCATCCACTACGGCAGGTTCCTGCAGTCCACGACCCGGATGCGCCTGGCGCAGCCGCCGCCGGGCGGCCCGAACACGGCCGAGGTGATCAAGACGGAGGAGAAGGGGACCGACGTCCACATCGCCGCGCACATGCTCCGGGACGCCTTCCGCAAGGACTGCGACCTGGTCGTGCTGGTCAGCAATGACAGCGATCTGTGCGAGCCGCTGCGCATGGTCAAGGAGGAGTTCGGCGTGGACATCGGCATCCTCAACCCGTTCGACCGGCCGAGCCGGTGGTTGCGACAGGTCGAGCCGTCGTTCATGAAGCCGATCCGGGCGGGCGCCGCTCGGGACTCGCAGTTGCCCGACCCCGTGCCGCTGGGCAACGGCAGGGAGGTGCGCCGGCCCAAGGAGTGGGTCTGAGACACCCGGCAAGAGCAGAGGCCCGCCATGTCTCCGTGGCGGGCCTCGCGCCTGCTCGCCGCGACGAGCAGGGGGTTCTCGACCAAGCTGACAGATCAGTAGAGCCCTACCAAGCGGTACGGTGCGCAGCCCCCGCTCCGGGCGGTCACGCGGGGCGACCCGCCCGACAGGGAACCGCGCCGCCGCTCGTGCGGAGAGCGCGGTGCGCGGCGGGACATGACGAAGCCCGGCGCCCCCGGAGTCCTGGGGCGCCGGGCCGACGTCCACCACTACCGGTGAACGGTGAGCGTCAGTGCGAGTGGCCGTGGCTGTGGCCGTGGCCCGCGTCGGCCGGCTCCTCTTCCTTCTTCTCGACGACCAGGGTCTCGGTCGTCAGGAGGAGGGAGGCGATGGAGGCGGCGTTCTCCAGGGCGGAGCGGGTGACCTTGACCGGGTCGATGACGCCGGCCTTGATCAGGTCGCCGTACTCGCCGGTCGCGGCGTTGAAGCCCTGGCCCTTGTCCAGCTCGGCGACCTTGGAGGTGATGACGTAGCCCTCCAGGCCGGCGTTCTCGGCGATCCAGCGCAGCGGCTCGACGGCCGCCTTGCGGACCACGGAGACGCCGGTGGCCTCGTCGCCGGTCTTGCCGAGGTTGCCCTCGAGGATCTTGACGGCGTGGACCAGCGCGGAACCGCCACCGGAGACGATGCCCTCCTCGACCGCGGCGCGGGTCGCGGAGATGGCGTCCTCCAGACGGTGCTTCTTCTCCTTCAGCTCCACCTCGGTGGCGGCGCCGACCTTGATCACGCACACGCCGCCGGCCAGCTTCGCGAGGCGCTCCTGGAGCTTCTCGCGGTCCCAGTCGGAGTCGGTGTTCTCGATCTCGGCCTTGATCTGCGCGACGCGGCCCTGCACGTCCTCGGACTTGCCGGCGCCGTCGACGATCGTGGTGTCGTCCTTGGTGACGGTGACGCGGCGGGCGGTGCCGAGCACGTCCAGACCGACCTGGTCGAGCTTGAGGCCGACCTCCTCGGAGATGACCGTGGCGCCGGTGAGGACCGCCATGTCCTGCAGCATCGCCTTGCGGCGGTCGCCGAAGCCGGGGGCCTTGACGGCGGTGGCGTTGAAGGTGCCGCGGATCTTGTTCACCACGAGGGTGGAGAGGGCCTCGCCCTCGACGTCCTCGGCGATGATCAGCAGCGGCTTGGAGGCGTTCGTCTGGATGATCTTCTCCAGCAGCGGCAGGAGGTCCGCGATGGCGGAGATCTTGCCCTGGTGGATGAGGATGTACGGCTCGTCGAGGACGGCCTCCATGCGCTCCTGGTCCGTCACGAAGTACGGCGACAGGTAGCCCTTGTCGAAGGCCATGCCCTCGGTGAAGTCCAGCTCCAGACCGAAGGTGTTGGACTCCTCGACGGTGATGACGCCGTCCTTGCCGACCTTGTCCATCGCCTCGGCGATCAGCTCGCCGACCTGCTGGTCCTGGGCGGACAGCGCGGCCACGGCGGCGATGTCGGACTTCTCGTCGATCGGGCGGGCCGAGGCGAGCAGGTCGTCCGAGACCGCCTTGACGGCGGCGTCGATGCCCTTCTTCAGGGCGGCCGGGGAGGCGCCCGCGGCGACGTTCTTCAGGCCCTCGCGGACCAGCGCCTGGGCCAGGACCGTGGCGGTGGTGGTGCCGTCGCCCGCGATGTCGTTGGTCTTGGTCGCCACCTCCTTGACGAGCTGGGCGCCGAGGTTCTCGTACGGGTCCTCGATCTCGACCTCGCGGGCGATCGTGACACCGTCGTTGGTGATGGTGGGAGCGCCGAACTTCTTGTCGATGACGACGTTGCGGCCCTTGGGGCCGATCGTCACCTTCACCGTGTCGGCGAGCTTGTTGACGCCGCGCTCGAGGGCGCGACGGGCGTCCTCGTCGAACTTCAGGATCTTCGCCATGGCAGCGGGAGCCCTCTCGGAAAGTCAGGGGTAAAGAAACTGCGCCCCGGGCGCCCGGCTTCTTATGGGTCGCGGGGGGCCAGGGGCGCAGCTGGAAGCAAAGGTGCCTCGGGTGGTGCCGGGTGAACTACTTCTCGATGATCGCGAGCACGTCGCGGGCCGAGAGGACGAGGTACTCCTCGCCGTTGTACTTCACCTCGGTGCCGCCGTACTTGCTGTAGAGCACGACGTCGCCGACGGAGACGTCGAGCGGAAGGCGGTTGCCGTCCTCGAAGCGGCCCGGGCCCACGGCCAGGACGACGCCCTCCTGGGGCTTCTCCTTGGCGGTGTCCGGAATGACCAGGCCAGAGGCCGTGGTCTGCTCGGCGTCCAGCGGCTGGACCACAATGCGGTCCTCGAGCGGCTTGATGGCAACCTTGGAGCTGGCGGTCGTCACGATCCGACCTCCCCCTTCGGAGATCTCACGGGGTTAACTGTCTGAGGTGGCGACCAGGTCGATCCGTCGTCGCGGGTGCCGGACCTGCCCGTCGCGTTGTTGGCACTCTCCTGGGGGGAGTGCCAGACCTGAGACTATGACTGCGGTTAGCACTCGGTCAAGCGGAGTGCCAATGCCGTGCGGCGCGTCGCGGGGTTCCCGGGCGACCGACGGCTTCTCGGACGCCCTGCGTTCGCGCTCGCGTCGACCTGGAGGCCGCCTTCGGTGTCACCTCACGTAGTCCTCCAGGCGGGCCACCCTCAGCCCCGCCCTCCGGATCTCGCGCAGAAGCGATCTGGTGCGTTCGTGCAGGGGCGGGGACGCGGCGTCCGCCGACGGGAGGGTGACGACGTCGCCGGGGCGGAGGCGGGCCGGGGCGGAGCGGAAGGCCAGGGTGTCGGACGGCATCGTGGCGCGCCACAGGACGACCGCCGTGATGCCGCAGTCGGCCGCCGCGCGCAGGGTGGTGCGGTCGTAGGCGCCGTGCGGCGGGCGGAAGAGGTGCGGTCGGACGCCGAAGCGGGCGCGGAGTTTGCGTTGCTGGCCGCAGATCTCGGCGCGCTGGCCGGCGTAGGGCAGGCCGCGCAGGGCGGTGTGGTCGAGGGTGTGGTTCTGGAGGGTCGCGCCGACCGCGCGCAGGCGGGCGAAGTGGGCGTAGCCCGGGCCCACGACGCTGTCCGTGAGGAACATGCTGACGGGCAGCCGCAGTTCGCGGACCATGGCGACGAAGCGGGGGTCCTTCTCCGCGCCGTCGTCGTAGGTCAGGAAGACGACCGGATCGCGGGTGGGGACGTGGTCGACCACCGGGGGCAGGCGCCGGTGGCCCGCCGGGTGGTCGCCGCGCGCGGGGCGGCCGTCGGGGGCGACGGGCTGGGTGCAGCCGCACAGGAGGGCCAGGAGCAGCACGGCCGCCCGCCGGCGGTGGCTCACAGGTAGTCCTCCAGGCGGCCCACCGCGTAGCCCTCGGCCGTGACCTTGTCGAGGAAGCGGCGGATCATGTCGGGCATGGTGCCCTTCCAGTCGTCGCGGCCCCGGAAGTGGCTGAGGACGATGTCGCCCGGGCGCAGCCGGCGGTCCCATTCGCGGTAGTCCCAGCGGTCGGCGAAGACCTCCTCGTTCCAAAGGGGGACGTGGGTGATGCCGCAGGACTTGGCGGCGCGCAGGGTGTCCCGGTTGTAGTTGCCGAAGGGCGGGCGGAAGAGGGCGGGGCGCTTGCCGTAGCGCTTCTCGATGACGTCCTGCATGCCGCAGATCTCGCGCTTCTGCTCGGCGTACGACAGTCCGGGCAGGTAGGGGTGGCGCAGGGTGTGGTTGTGCAGGGCGACGCCGCCGGACTGCATCCGCTTGAAGTAGCCGTAGTCCTCCTTGACCAGGTAGTCGCTGAGGAAGGCGCTGTAGGGGACGCGCAGTTCGCGCATCATGCGCAGGAACTCGGGGTCCTTCTCCGCGCCGTCGTCGATGGTGAGGAAGACGACCTTGCGGTCGGTGGGGACGGTGGTGAAGACCGGCGGCAGGTTCAGCTCGCGGTGGTCGTCGACCTCGAAGCCCTCGCGGGTCCTGATCAGCGGCTTCCTGGCCGGGGGCGCGGGGGCGCGCAGGGGGACGCGTTTCAGGTTCCAGCGCCTGGCGGCGGCCGCGCGGACCGTGTGCTCGGCCTGGAGGCGGCCCGCGTAGGCGTCGAGCGCGCGGGCGGGCGGGGCCTTCAGGGGCGCCTGCCGGCCCGGGGCGGGGGCCGGGCCCACCTCGGCGTCCCCGGCGCCTCCGGGCGCGCAGCCGGCGGCGATGGCCGCGCCGGCGAAGGCGGCGATCGCGGCCCTCACCGCCGTACGCCGTGCCCTCTTTTTGTCATTTTGTACGACTACTCCCATGCCGTCGGATCCTCGCAGCCGCCGCCCCCGGCACCCGCCCGACACCGCCGCCGGAGGCGCACCATCCACCGACTGGCCGACAATGACCCGGTGACCGACCTTCTCGCCCCGCTGCTGACCCCCGAAGGCCGTGCCCTCCTCGACGAGGTGCGCGGCACGGACCCCGCACAGGAACTCGCCGTCGCCACCCGGCTGCGGCGCGAGCACCCCGCCGAGCTGGTGTCGGCGGCGCTCGGGCAGGCGCGGCTGCGGCAGCGGGCGGCGGCGAAGTTCGGGGCGGAGGACGCCGGGCGGATGTTCTTCACGCCCAACGGGGTGGAGCAGTCGACGCGGGCGAGCGTGGCCGCGTACCGGGCGGGCCGGATGAGGGAGCTGGGCGTGACCTCCGTCGCCGACCTGTGCTGCGGGATCGGGAGCGACGCGATCGCCCTCGCGCGGGCGGGCATCCGGGTGCTCGCCGTCGACCGGGACCCGCTGACGGCCGCGGCGGCGCGGGCCAACGCCGAGGCGCTGGGGCTCGCCGACCTGATCGAGGTGCGCGAGGCCGACGTCACCGAGGTCGACACGGCCCCGTACGACGCCGTGTTCGTGGACCCGGCGCGGCGCGGCGGGCGTGGGCGGATCTTCGACCCGGAGGCCTACTCGCCCCCGCTGTCCTGGGCCGTCCGGGCCGCCGCCGCTGCCCCGCACGCCGCGCTGAAGGTCGCCCCCGGCATCCCGCACGAGGCCGTCCCCGACGCCGCCGAGGCGGAGTGGATCTCGGACGGCGGGGACGTGAAGGAGGCGGTGCTGTGGTTCGGCACCGAGCCGGGGCTGATCCGCGCCACCCTCCTGCCCGGCCCGCGCTCCCTGCGCTCCCGCGCACTGCCCGACCCGCCCGTGCGCCCCGTCGGCCGCTACCTCTACGAGCCCGACGGCGCCGTCGTCCGCGCCCACCTGGTCGCCGAGGCGGCCGAGGACCTCGACGGCGGCCTCATCGACGAGACCATCGCCTACGTCACCGCCGACGAACTGCGCCCCACCCCCTACGCGACCGCCTACGAGATCACCGACCGGCTGCCCTTCAACGTGAAGCGGCTCAAGGCGCTGCTGCGGGAGCGGGAGGTCGGCGTGCTCACCGTGAAGAAGCGGGGTTCGGCCGTGGAGCCGGAGGAACTGCGCAGGAAGGTGCTGCCGAAGGGCCACGGCCCGCACTCCGCGACCGTGTTCCTCACCCGCGTCGCGGGCGCCCCGGCGATGCTCCTGGGGCACCCCGCGCAGGCCCAGCGGCCCCTGTAGGTGCCTCCGGGTCGGCCGCCACCGCACGCGCGCGTGCCCGCAGCCACTCGCGCTCCCGCTCGTTCCCGGCCAGCGCCGCGGCCCGCTCGAACTCCGCGCGCGCCTGGGCCGTACGGCCGAGGCGGGCCAGCAGGTCGCCGCGGATGCTCGGCAGCAGGTGGTAGCCGCGCAGGGCGGGCTCGGCGGTCAGGGCGTCGACGATCTCCAGGCCGCGCGCCGGGCCCTCGGCCATCGAGACGGCGACCGCGCGGTTCAGTTCCACGACCGGGGAGGGCGCGCGGGCGGCGAGCATCCCGTAGAGGGTGGCGATCCGCGCCCAGTCGGTGTCCTCGTAGGCGGGCGCGTGGGCGTGGCAGGCGGCGATGGCGGCCTGGAGGACGTACGGGCCGGGCGGGCCGGAGGCGGTGGCTCCCGCGCGTTCCAGGGCGGCGACGCCGCGCGCGATGAACAGGCGGTTCCAGCGGGCGCGGTTCTGGTCCTTCAGCAGGACCGGCGCGCCGTCGGGGCCGGTGCGGGCGGCGGTGCGGGAGGCCTGGAACTCCAGCAGCGCGGCCAGCCCGTGCACCTCGGGCTCCTTCGGCATCAGGCCGGACAGCACGCGGGCCAGGCGCAGGGCGTCCTCGCACAGGCCGGGGCGCAGCAGGTCGTCGCCGGCGGTGGCGGAGTAGCCCTCGTTGAAGATCAGGTAGATCACGTCGAGGACGGAGCCGACACGGGCCTCGCGATCGGGGCCGTACGGCACCTCGAAGGCGGCGTTCTTCGCGGCCAGGGTGCGTTTGGCGCGCACGATACGCTGGGCGACGGTCGGCTCCGGCACGAGGAAGGCCCGGGCGATCTCGGCGGTGGTGAGGCCGCCGAGCAGCCGGAGGGTGAGCGCGGTGCGGGCCTGCGGGGACAGCACCGGGTGACAGGCGGTGAAGACCAGCCGCAGCAGGTCGTCGTCGATGTCCTCGGGGTCGGCGGGCTCCTCCGGCGGCGGCGCGGGCTCCAGGCCGCGGCCCATCTCGGTGAGCTTGCGGGCGTAGGTCTCCCGGCGGCGGACCAGGTCGACGGCGCGGTTGCGGGCGGTGGCCGTGAGCCAGGCGCCGGGGTTGTCCGGGACGCCGTCGCGCGGCCACCGCTCCAGGGCGGCGACGAGGGCGTCCTGGGCCAGTTCCTCGGCGATGCCGACGTCCCGGACCACACGGGCGACGGCGGCGATGACGCGGGGCGACTCGATCCGGAAGACGGCCTCGACACTGCGGCGGACGTCGGCCGCAGCGGCGGCGGCCGTGCCGGGCGGGTCGTCGTCGGGGGGCCGTGGTGACGGCTGCGGTGACCTCACAGCCCCCCATTCGACACCCGTACGGCGGCCCCGGCAAAGGAGGAACGGGGCCGGGGCGGCACGGCGGCCGGGCACGGGCGGGGTCGGCGGGCGCCGTAGGCTCAGCCCTCCTCGACCTCCCGCACCTCCAGCTGGAACGTCAGCTCCTCGCCGTGCGCGGCCAGGAACCGCCTGGACCACTCGACGGCCTCCGCCTTGTCCTTGCACTGCAGGAACGCGTAGCCGCCGACGACCTCCTTGGTCTCCGTGAACGGCCCGTCGACGACGGTGATCCGGCCGCCTTCCGTGCGGACCCGGGTGCCCTGCGCGGACGGCTGCAGCCCGGCGGTGTCGAGCAGCACGCCGGCCCTGGTCATCTCCTCCAGCAGTTCTCCCATCCGCCGGTGGACCTCGGGGCTGGGGACCCCGGGGGCGATGCTGTTCTCGTCCAGCTCGATGAGCATGAGGAAACGGGGCATGGTGACTCCTTCAGGGTGGGGGCGGGCTCCGTTCCCCGCCTCTCACCCCTGCGTCGAACGGGGCACGCCCGGATCGACACCCGCCCCGGAATTCCCCGAGGATTTTTTCGCCGGGCCGCCGCGGCCCCCTCACCCCCTACCGCAGCGCCTCCCACAGCTCCCCCGCCTCCGGCTCGTCCGCCACCACCCGGTTGGCGTCCCAGGGCGCCGGGACCACCGGCATCGTCACCGTCTCCACGGCCTGCGCCGGCAGATCCCGCAGACTCTCCCCGAGGCCCACCAGCTCGCCCAGCGAGTCCAGGCCGGTGTCGGTGGTGAGGCTGCCGGTGACCGCGTCGGCGACCTGGTAGAGCCGGGCCGGGTCGGTGAACAGGCTGGTCGCGGCGATCTGCTCCAGCAGGGCCCGCACCAGCCGGTGCTGGAGGCCTATGCGGCCCAGGTCGCTGCCGTCGCCGATGCCGTGCCGGGTGCGGGCGAGGCCGAGGGCCTGCTCGCCGTCCAGGCGGTGCGTGCCCGCGTCGAGGTGCAGGTGGCTCAGGTCGTCGTCGATCGCCCGGTCGAGGGTGACGGTGACGCCGCCGAGGGAGTCGACCAGCCGGGCGAACCCCGCGAAGTCGATCTCGATGTAGTGGTCCATGCGGACGCCGGTCATCGTCTCGACGGTCTTCACCGCGCACACCGGGCCGCCCACCGCGTAGGCGCTGTTGAACATCGCGTGCTGGGCCGGCCGCGTCGCCCCGCCGGACTCCAGCGGGCAGGACGGGCGGGTGACCAGGGTGTCGCGGGGGATGCTGACGACGGTCGCCCCGGTGCGTCCGGGGTCGAGGTGCACGACCATCGCCGTGTCGGAGCGCGCGCCGGTGCTGTCGCCGCCGCCGAGGGCCCGGTTCTCGGCGCCGCTGCGGGAGTCGGAGCCCAGCACCAGGATGTTCAGGGCCTCGCCGGGGACCGGCGAGGGGGTGGCCGAGGAGGTCGCGGCCGGCGTGATCACGGGCCTCGGCGGACGGTCGTCGCCGAGGGCGCTGTTGATGTCGACGCTGGTGATGTTGTCGTTGAGCCGCCAGTAGATCCAGCCGCCGGCCGCGGCGCCCAGCACCAGCACGCCGGCCAGGGAGAGGCCGGCGGCCTTCAGGAGTCCCGGCCGCCGGCCCACCGTCCCGCCCTCGCCCCCGTGTTCGTCACGTCCCTTCACATGAGGAACGTAAGTCCGAATTATTACGGGCGGGGATGCCGGGCCGTCTTTTCTTCGGAAAATCTCATATTCAACTTCATTCGACGGCCGGTGCGAGGGCGGTGCGAAGGCGGTTCTCGTCCCGTCCCGGGGCCGCCCTCAGCCCAGGGTCACCGTGGGCGGCGGGCGGGCGTCTCCGAAACATTCGGTGGTGCGACCGAAAGGACCTCGGAGAGTCTCGGCACCGCCGCACCGCCCGTCAATGGGTCACCTTTCGGCCACGGCCGTCACCGCGGCGGCGGGGCGGTGCTGCTGCGCACCACCAGGCTGGTCGCCAGTTCGACCCGGGTCGCCCCCGCGGAGGCGTTCGGCTCGGCCCGCCCCAGCTCCAGCAGCAGCCGGGCCGCCGCCTCGGCCATCTCCGTCAGCGGCTGGCGCACGGTCGTCAGCGGCGGGCCCACCCAGTGCGCCACCGGCAGATCGTCGAACCCGACCACGCTCAGGTCCTCCGGGATGCGCAGCCCCAGCTCGCGGGCGGCCTCGTACAGGCCGAGCGCCTGGAGGTCGTTGCCGGCGAAGACGGCGGTGGGCCGGTCGGGGCGGCGCAGCAGGTCCAGGCCGAGCCGGTAGCCGGACTCGTGGTGGAAGTCGCCGGACCTGATCAGGCCGGTGTCCACGGGCAGCCCCGCGGTCTCCAGGGCGGCCCGGTAGCCGTCCACGCGGGCGCGGCTGCACAGCATCCGGGAGGGTCCGCTGATCGCGCCGATCCTGCGGTGGCCCAGCTCCACCAGGTGCCGGGTCGCGGCGAGGCCGCCCTGCCAGTTGGTGGCGCCGATCGAGGGCACGTCGGTGCCCGGGTCGCCGGCCGGATCCATCACGACGAACGGTATCGAGCGGCTGGTGAGCAGGGCGCGCTGGGCGTCGTCCAGCTCCGACAGCACAAGGATCACGCCGTGCGGGCGCCGGGCGGCGACCTGGTCGGCCCAGGTGCGGCCGGGAGTGAGCCGGCCCGCGCTCTCCGACAGCACGACGCTCAGTCCGGCGTCCCGGGCGACGTTCTCCACGCCGCGGATGACCTCCATCGCCCAGGCGCTCTCCAGTTCGTGGAAGACGAGGTCGATGAGCGGCGACCGGGAGGCCTCGGCCCGGCGCCGCCGGTACCCGTGCGAGCGCAGCAGCTCCTCGACCCGGCTGCGGGTGGCCGGGGCGACGTCGGCCCGCCCGTTGAGCACCTTCGAAACAGTCGGCGCGGACACGCCGGCCTCACGGGCGATTTCGGCAAGCGTGGCGGTCTGAGCGGTCCGCCCTGCCGTCGGGGCTTCTGCGGGTTCGGCGGGAGTCATGGCGGCGATCGTATCTCCGAGCGCGTTCGGGGGGACCCCCCGAATACGCCGACTTGTCGCAATATTCGGCAGTTCTATCGACAGATTCGACGGCGGCCGGCGTCCCTGTGGCCGACACGTGAACGCCCGGCCACCGACAGCGGTGAGTCCGTCACCCCTTCGGCCGTGCCGCCGCAGCGCGCGCAACCGTTCGGCGGCCTGGTGCCGGACACGGTTGATCCGCCCGTCCCGGCTCAGCTGCTCCAGGACCCGGGTCGAGGTCGACTGCTCGGCGGCGCGCCGCTGAAGCCAGTCGGACCAGTGCGTGATCTCGTCGTCGGCGAGAGCGTATGCCGCCCCGGCCTCGCCGCTCAGGTGTTCGAGGACCCGCAGGTCCCGTACGCGCTGAACGGCGAAGGCACGCTTCTGCGCCGGTTTGGCGATCCGCTCGGCCCAGCCGAGCCGCTCCGCTGCCGGAACCCGCTCGACCATCCGCAGCACCACGGACACGGCGACCGACGGTTCGGGCTCCAGCCCGACCGTCTCCCGCAGCGGCCCCCATTCGGCCGGTGATTCCATGGCCCGCAGACAGACCACCCAGCGCACGTGCTCATCGGAGAGATCTCCGGGCTCCACGCCGGTGCGACGGGCGATCCCCAGGAGGGCGGACTCCAGGTCCGAGCGGTCAGCAGCCATTGGCACGGGCGATTCTGTGAGCGGCCATGCTCTTTCTGCTGGCCTTGCGGATCTCCCTCGGATTGTCGTCGACGACGCGCTGCTGTTCCCGGGTCAGCTGGACGTCGGCGTCGCGCGGCTTGCCGTTCTGCCCGATCGCGATGCCGTGCCCCTTGATGCCCGGTCCCGGCGAGTGCCCATGTGCCGGTGCGTGATCGTTGGAGGCGTTGACGATCGGCAGGCCGCGCCCGGTCTCGGGGTCTTCAGGCGGACCTGTACCTCGGGGTGTCCTGGCCTGTCCCCGGTCACTGCGATACGCAGGTGACGCATGCGCGCACGACGAAAGGCGAACTCAAGGGAGCCGGAGTGCCTTCGGCGCGAAACGGCCGTGAAGACCCGGCCTCGGTCCCGCCCTCAGTCCTGCCCTCGGTCCCGCCCCACCGACTCGAACCGCCACCGGTGCACTGCCCGCGTCACCAGCTCCCCGTCCGGCTCCGGCAGTTCGGGCAGGTCGGCGTCGTACGGCGCGTCCCACCAGGTGATGACCAGGACGCGGTCCCCCGGCGCCCGGAAGGTCTCCCGGCGCAGCGGCCCGGCGCCGGGTAGGTGCTGGGCCCGGGCCCAGGCCAGGAGTTCGGCGCCCCGGCCCTCCACCGCGCGGGCCTCCCACATCAGCGCGACGGTCACGGGTACAGGTTCTCCTTGCTCACCTCGTGCACATGGTCGTGGCCGGGCACGTGCGGGTCCGTCACCGGCAGGGAGGAGTCCGCGGACAGGTCCCAGCTCGACGCCGCCCGGTTCCGCGCGACCATCTCCGCGCCGAGCGCCGCGACCATCGCGCCGTTGTCCGTGCACAGCTTGGGGCGCGGCACCCGCAGCCGGATGCCGGCCGCCTCGCACCGCTCCTGGGCCAGTGCCCGCAGCCGGGAGTTGGCCGCCACGCCGCCGCCGATCATCAGATGGTCGACGCCCTCGTCCTTGCACGCCCGCACCGCCTTGCGGGTGAGCACGTCCACCACCGCCTCCTGGAAGGACGCCGCCACGTCCCGCACCGGCACCTCCTCCCCCGCCGCCCGCTTGGCCTCGATCCAGCGGGCCACGGCCGTCTTCAGCCCGGAGAAGGAGAAGTCGTACGCCGGGTCGCGCGGGCCGGTCAGACCGCGCGGGAACGCGATCGCCGCCGGGTCGCCCTCGCGCGCGTACCGGTCGATGACCGGGCCGCCGGGGAAGCCCAGGTTCAGCACCCGGGCGATCTTGTCGAAGGCCTCGCCGGCCGCGTCGTCGATGGTGGAGCCCATCGGGCGGACGTCGGAGGTGATGTCCGCGGACAGCAGCAGCGAGGAGTGGCCGCCGGACACCAGCAGCGCCATCGTCGGCTCGGGCAGCGGCCCGTGCTCCAGCTGGTCGACGCAGATGTGCGAGGCGAGGTGGTTCACCCCGTAGAGCGGCTTGCCCAGCGCGTACGCGTACGCCTTCGCCGCCGACACCCCCACCAGCAGCGCGCCCGCGAGGCCGGGGCCCGCCGTGACCGCGATGCCGTCCAGGTCCCGCGCCGAGACCCCCGCCTCCTTCAGCGCGCGGTCGATGGTCGGCACCATCGCCTCCAGATGCGCCCGTGACGCCACCTCGGGGACGACGCCGCCGAAGCGGGCGTGCTCGTCCACGCTGGAGGCGATGGCGTCGGCCAGCAGGGTCGTGCCGCGGACGATGCCCACGCCGGTCTCGTCGCAGGAGGTCTCGATCCCCAGGACCAGGGGTTCGTCAGCCATTGATCTCGGTTCCTTGCGTTCCGTGGAGGGAGAGGGAGGGGTCGGTCAGCCGCATCACCAGGGCGTCCACGTTCCCCGGCTGGTAGTAGCCGCGCCGGAAGCCGATCGGCTCGAAACCGAACCGCTCGTACAGCTTCTGCGCCCGGACGTTGTCGACCCGGCACTCGAGCAGCACCTCGGTGCACTCGAAGGCGGTCGCGGCCCGCAGCAGTTCGGTCAGCAGCCGCGCGCCGAGCCCGCTGCCCCACAGCTCGCGGGCCACGGCGATGGTCTGGACGTCGCCGATGTCGCCGGCGGTGGCCAGCCCGGCGTACCCGACGACGCGGCCGTCCCGCTCGGCGACGACGTACCGCCGGGTCGCCTCGGGGCCCCGGGCGTGCGCCAGTTCCGACCAGAACATCCCCCGCGACCAGGCGTCCTCGGGGAACAGGGCCCTCTCCAGCTCCAGCACGGGGTCGATGTCCCACCAGCGCATCTCACGCAGCACGGGGGTCTCGGGTGCGGGTCCGGTCACTTGGGGGTGACCACCTTGTAGTTCTTCGGCACCTGGGCGTCCGGCCGGCGCAGGTACAGCGGCCGGGGCGCGGGCAGTTCCCCGCCCGCGGCCAGCCGCTCGGCGGCCAGCTCCGCGAGAGCCGCCGCCGAGACGTGCTCGGGCTCGCGGGCGACCGGGAAGACGTCCGGGTAGAGCAGCGCTCCCGCGCCGACCGCGGGCAGGCCCCGGACCTCGGCGGCGATGTCGGCGGGCCGGTCGACGGCGGGGTCGGTGAGCCGGGTGCGCGAGTCGGCGTACCGCGCCCAGTAGACCTCCTTGCGCCGGGCGTCGGTCGCCACGACGAAGGGCTCCCGGAGCCCGGCCGCGTGGGCGAGCCCGTCCAGCGTGCACACGCCGTGCACCGGAACGCCGAGCGCGAGCCCGAAGGTGTCGGCGGTCGTCAGCCCGACGCGCAGCCCGGTGTACGGGCCGGGACCGATGCCCACGACGATCCCGGTGACGGCCTCCAGCTTCAGCCCGGCCTCGCCGAGCACACGGTCGACGGCGGGCAGCAGCAGCTCGCCGTGCCGGCGCGCGTCCACCTGGCTCGACGAGGCGATGACGTCCCGGCCGTCGTGGAGGGCGACGGTGACGGCGGGGGTGGCGGTATCAAGAGCGAGCAAGAGCACGCAAACAGCCTACGGCTCCCGCGCCCCCCGCACGCCCGCCCGGCCCGAGGGCCCCCCGGCTGCTACGGTCACCTACCGTCACCGAATATTCCGACATATCGAGCATTCGGGATATCCCGAGTGCATGACGCGATATTTCAGACGTACGACGCGGAGGTGGGCGTTCGTGGCCGGCAGCAGCGCAGGATTCGTCACCGGGCTCACCGCGGCGGCCCTCACCACGGTGGCCCTCCTCGCCCACCAGGCGTCGGGGACCGCCCCGGCGCGGACGGGGGACCGTCCGGCGGCGGTCGTCGCGAAGGCGCCGCGCAGCGAACAGCGCCCCGAAGCCCTCCCCGCAGGTACCGGCCGGGGCACCCGGGTCGTGTACTCGCTGGACGACGACCGGGTGTGGCTGGTCGGCGGCGACAACCGGGTCCGCCGTACGTTCCGGGTGGCCCCCGGCACGGTCGATCCGGCGCCGGGCGCCTATACGGTCACGTCCCGCTCGGGCGCGGTGACGGGCTCGGACGGCGTCCCGGTGGAGCACGTCGTCCGCTTCGCGACCGTGCAGGGCGTCGCCGTCGGCTTCAGCGCGGCGGTCGACGGCTCGATGCCCGCGCCCGCCCCGTCGGCGAAGACGGGCGGCATCCGCGAGACGCGCGCGGACGGCGACGCGATGTGGAGGTTCGCGACGATCGGGCGGCGGGTGGTCGTGATCCGGTGAGGCGGGGCTCTGGACGGTTCCCGGAGGGTGGTCGCGGTCGGGCAGGTTGGGCGGGGGCAGGTTGGATCCGGCCGGTTGACGCGGACGGTTGCGCACGCGGGGCACGCGGACGGACGGCGTGCGCGGGCGCGCTGCGTCGCGCTACGCGGCCTCGCGGTGCGGGGCCGGCTCCGGCTTCGCGGTCACCGGGGTCATGGGCTCCGGCGCCCGCGGAGGCGTCGAGACCGTGGTCGCGGCGGCGCAGGAGGCGAGCAGATCGCTCATGGAGAACCCGGGGAGGATGCGGGGCTCGTCGCGTTCCGTGGGGGTCGGCATGGACGCCTCCTGAAGGGTCCGGGGGCGGGCGCGGCCAGATGCACGCTACTTAGGTACACCTAACTACGGGCTGGGTACCATGTGACCACGCCCGGCCCGCCCGGCGCAATATCTTGCCGACGCATTGTCGGAATGTGGGACGGCTGCTGCAGGGGTCGGGCTCCCCCTCGGACCCACCTACCGACCTACCGGGCTGCCGACCTGCCGACCTGCCGACCCGCCGGCCTCAGACCGCAAGCCCTCCCAGCTCCGCCCCGCCCCACCGCTCGCCGACCCCCGTCAGCGTCACGTGCCGCACCTCGTCCGTGGTGTCCCCCACGGCGCGGTGGATCCTGACGTGGAGCCGGTCGTCGGTCAGCTCCTCGACCTTGCCCTCGCCCCACTCCACGACGATCACCGACTCCGGCAGCGAGACGTCGAGGTCCAGGTCCTCCATCTCGTCCAGACCGCCCCCCAGCCGGTAGGCGTCGACGTGGACCAGGGGCGGACCGTCGCCGAGGGAGGGGTGGACGCGGGCGATCACGAAGGTCGGCGAGGTGACCGCCCCGCGCACGCCGAGGCCCTCGCCCAGGCCGCGGGTCAGGGTCGTCTTGCCCGCGCCCAGCTCGCCGGTGAGCATCACCAGGTCGCCGGCGCGCAGCAGACGCGCGAGCCGGCGGCCCAGTTCGCGCATCTGCTCGGGAGAGTGGACGATCAGCTCGGTCTCAGCCGGGTTGTGCGGTGCCGCTGGTGCTTCCATAGCCACCCAAGGTAGCCCCTGCCGGCACGGCCCCCACGCGGGTGAGCAGGTCGGCGAGGCGGTCGGTGACGACCTCCGGGTGCTCCAGCATCACCAGGTGCCCGGCGTCCGGGACCAGCACCAGTTCGGCGTCCGGCAGCAGCCCGGCGATGGCCTCGCTGTGCTCGCTGGGCGTGACGAGGTCGTCCACCCCGGCCAGCACCAGCACCGGCAGGTCCGTGAAGTGGGCGAGCGCCTCGGTCTTGTCGTGTTCGGTGAACGCCGGGTAGAACTCGGCGACCACGTCGATCGGCGTGCTCTCGATCATCCGCTCCGCGAACCGCGCGACGGCGGGGTCCACGTCCCGCGAGGCGAACGAGTACCGCTTGATGATCCCGGCGAACAGGTCGGCGGTGGCCCGACGCCCCCGTTCCACCAGTTCCGCCTGCTGTCCGAGCGCCCGCAGCACGCCGGGCAGTACGCGCCGTATCGCGTTGACGCCGGCGACGGGCAGTCCGAAGTTGACCTCGCCGAGCCGTCCGGACGACGTGCCGACGAGCGCGACCGCGACGACCCGCTCGCGCACCAGCTCCGGGTACTCAGCGGCCAGCGCCATCACCGTCATGCCGCCCATCGAGTGCCCGACGAGCACGATCGGCCCCTCGGGCGCGGCGGCGTCGATGACGGCCTTCAGGTCGCCGCCGAGCTGGTCGATGGTGACCGGCGCCCGGTCCCGGACCTGCGCGACCCCGCGTCCGGAGCGGCCGTGGCTGCGCTGGTCCCAGTGGACGGTGCGCACCACTCCCCGCAGCGCCGCGCGCTGGAAGTGCCAGGAGTCCTGGGCGAGGCAGTAGCCGTGGCTGAAGACGACGGTGACGGGGGCCGGGGCCTTGCGGCCGAACAGCCGGCGGCGGCGTGGCGCCTGCTGGGCCTCGGCCTCGGGTTCGACGTCGTCGACCTCGTAGTACAGCTCGGTGCCGTCCTCGGCGGTGGCGCGGCCCGGGGTACCGCGCAGGGTGCCGTAGGGGCCGGCCGAGTCGAGTGCGAGGCGGGCCTTCTGCCGCATGCCGCGTCCGACGGTCATCCGCTCGATGGCGACCCCGGCGGCGGCCCCCGCGGCGAGCACGCCGATCGCGGCCCCCGCTATGCCCGTCGCCCGGCGCCAGCCCCCGGCCGCCCCCGTGGCGGCGGCGACGACCGCGGCGGCGTCCGCGACGCCGTCCGCACTGCTCTCGCTCACGTACCGCTCCTCATGTCACCGGTCTTCACCATGTCACCCGAACCCGCCCCGCCACGGGGACCCGCCACGCCACCGTGAACCGCGACGCCGCGAGAACCCGCAACGTCCCGGGCACTCGCCGTGCCTCCACGTGAACCCGCCCGCCACCGAAACCCGCCGCCCCCACCAAACCCCGCCGCTCCCACCGGACCCGCAACGTCACCAGAACCCGCGACGTCACCACGATTCGCCTCGCCACCGGAATACGCCCGGAGTCTCACCGAACCGACACCGACACGGCACCGGAGCCGGCACGGAAACCGGCACCGGCACCGGCACCCGCCAAGCTCGACGCCGATCACCGCAGCGGCCCCGGTGACGCCGCCGCCCCTCTCCGGGTTACCCGTCCCGTTGCCCGTTCACATACACGCGGGGGACGCGTGTTCCGATGCGGGTGACGATCTCGTACGCGATCGTCCCGGCCGCCTGCGCCCAGTCCTCCGCGGTGGGCTCCCCCCGGTCGCCGGGTCCGAAGAGTACGGCCTCGGCGCCCTCGCCGGGTTCGTCGCCGCCGAGGTCGACCACGAACTGGTCCATGGCGATGCGTCCGGCGGCGGTCCGCCACTTGCCGCCGATCAGGACCGGACCGCTGCCCGAGGCGTGCCGGGGGACGCCGTCGCCGTAGCCGAGGGGGACGAGGCCGAGGGTGGTGTCGCCGGGGGTGACGTAGTGGTGGCCGTAGCTGACGCCGTGTCCGGCGGGGACGCGCTTCACCAGCGCCAGCGACGCCGACAGGGTCATGACGGGGCGCAGCCCGAAGTCGGCGGGGGCGCCGAGGGCGGGGCTGGGCGAGAGGCCGTACATGGCGATGCCGGGGCGGACGAGGTCGAGGTGGGTGTCGGGGAGGGTGAGGGTGGCGGGCGAGTTGGCGATGTGCCGGACCTCGGGGCGCAGGCCCTGCTGTTCGGCGTACGCCGTCATCTCCCGGAAGAGGGCGAGCTGGCGGGCGATGGAGGGGTGCCCGGGCTCGTCGGCGCAGGCGAAGTGGGACCACAGGCCGGTGACGCGGACGAGTCCCGCGCGCTCGGCGTCCCGCGCGCCCGCGACCAGTTCGGCCCAGTCGGCGCCGGGCGGACAGCCGCCCCGCCCGAGCCCGGTGTCGGCCTTGAGCTGCACGCGGGCGGTCCGGCCGGCCTGTCGCGCGGCCTCGGTGACCTCGCGCAGCGCCCAGGTCCCGCCGAGCGACACGTCCAGGCCGGCGTCGACGGCTTCCCGCCAGGGGCCGCCGGGGGTCCACAGCCAGCACATGATCCGCACGTCCGGCGGCAGCCCGGGGTCCGCCCGCAGCGCGAGCGCCTCCTCGGGCGTGGCCGTGCCGAGCCAGGTCGCGCCCGCCTCGACGGCCGCCCGGGCGCAGGGCAGCGCGCCGTGGCCGTACGCCTCGGACTTCACCACGGCCATGAACGCCGCGCCGGGCGCGAGGGCGCACAGGGTTCGCACGTTGTCCCGCAACGCGCCCAGATCGATCTCGGCACGGGCCCGGAGGGTGCCGCTCGCCGGTGGTGCTGTCGTACTCATCGCGCCCAGTGTCTCAGAGCCGCCGGACGGCCCGTCCGAGCGCTCGGACCCGGACGTTGCGCACGCGCCACCGACCGGCGGAACGCCGGCCCTCGTCCCTCACCCCGCCCGCACGTCCCGCCAGGCCTCCGGGATCGCCCCCGCCACGTCGTGCGCCCCCACGGGCGCCCCGTCCGCCGCGTACCGCCCCGCGAGCCCGTGCAGGTAGGCAGCCGCGCTGCCCGCGTCCCGCGCCGAAAGCCCCGCGGCCAGCAGTGACCCGGCGAGCCCGGACAGCACGTCGCCGCTGCCGGCCGTGGCCAGCCAGGGCGTGCCCGTGGCGTTGACCCGTACGGCGCCCGCGGTGGGGCCGGCGACCAGCGTGGTCGAGCCTTTGAGCAGGACGGTCGCCCCGTAGCGTGCCGCCAGTTCGCGTACGGCCGCCAGCCGGGCGCCCTCGACCTCCTCGCGGCTCACCCCGAGCAGCGCCGCCGCCTCCCCGGCGTGCGGGGTCATCAGGGTCGGTGCGCTGCGGCGCCGTACGACGCCGGCGTCGGCCAGCCGCAGTCCGTCGGCGTCGACCAGCACCGGGACGTCCTCGGCGAGGACCTCGGCGACGGTGCCGGCGTCGTCCCCGGCGCCCGGTCCGACGACCCAGGCCTGCACGCGCCCGGCCCGCCTCGGCCCCTGGTCGGACACCAGCGTCTCGGGGAACCGCGCGATCACCGCGTCCGCGGCGGGACCCACGTACCGCACGGCCCCGGCCCCGCCCCGCAACGCCCCGAAGACGGCCAGGACGGCGGCGCCCGGATACCGGGTCGACCCGGCGGCGATGCCGACGACGCCCCGCCGGTACTTGTCGCTCTCGGCCCCCGGCGCCGGCAGCAGCCGCGCGACGTCCGCGTGCTGGAGCGCCTCCAGCACGGCGGCGTCCCCCGGCAGCGCCAGCCCGATGTCGACCAGCCGCACCGACCCGGCGTACTCCCGCGCGGGATCGACCAGCAGCCCCGGCTTGTGCGCCCCGAACGTCACCGTCACGTCGGCCCGTACCGCGGCCCCCCGCACCTCGCCGGTGTCCGCGTCGACCCCGCTCGGCAGGTCCACGGCGACCACCACGGCCCGCGACCGCGCGGCGGCCTCGGCGAGCGGCGCGGCCTCGGCCCGCAGCCCGCCCCTGCCCCCGATCCCGACGATCCCGTCGAGGACGAGGTCCGCCCGGCCGATCGCCGCCTCGCCGTCGGCGGTGACGACGCCCCCGGCGCGGCGCAGGGCCGCGAGCCCCGCCGCGTGCGCCCGCTCGGGCGTCAGGAGGACGGCCACCACGCCCGCCCCGCGCCGGGCCAGGCGCGCGCCGGCGTACAGCGCGTCACCGCCGTTGTCGCCGCTGCCGACCAGCAGCACGATCCGCCGGCCGTACACCCGCCCGAGCAGGTCGGCGCAGGCGGCGGCGAGCCCTGCCGCGGCGCGCTGCATCAGCGTTCCCTCGGGGAGCCGCGCCATCAGCTCCCGCTCGGCCGCCCTGACCGTCTCCACGCCGTAAGCAGTCCGCATATGACCGGGTCTCCCGTGCTTCCTTCTGCTTCCGGGACGGCTCCCGGAAGCACGTTTCTCGTTCTGCTTCCGGATTCACGTTTCTCGGAAAAATTTCGTACGCCGCCGTGTGCGCCGCACCCGTTGACGCGTTACCCACCCGTTGCCAAACTCACCCTCCCCCACCCATGAATCGATTCACTCCGAACCGGTTCGACAAGAGAACGGACTCTCATGGGACGCAGAGCCGCACTTCTCGCCGCCACCGGCAGTCTCGCCCTGCTGGCCACGGCGGGCACCCTCACCGCGCCCGCGCCCGCCGCGGCGGCCGGCTGCGGCGAGGGCACGTACCACGCGGAGGCCGTGCTGAGCGGGAGCACCTGGACCGCACGGCGCGGCAGCACGACCGTCTACACCGGCACGGACATGCGCACGGCGGTGCAGACGGCGATCAACAACCTCACCTCGGGCCGCACGGCGAAGCAGCGGGTGGTGGTCCGGGGTTCGGGTTCCGTCCCCGCCTCCAACCGCATCTCCCTGCCGAGCTACACCGTCCTCGACGTCTGCGGCACGATCAACGTCACGGGTTCGGGCACGGGCGACCAGGCGCCGGTGTACTCGCGCGGCACTCGTGACGTCGAGGTGCAGCACCTCAACGTCACGGGCACCCCCCTGTACGGCATTTTCCTGCGGAACGTCACGAACGCGACGCTGGGTCAGATTGACATGCGCCTGTCATCCGGGCTGGGTGTGCGGATCGACAACCGGGGCGACACCACCCAGTGGACGCGCAACGTCCGCATCGACAACGTGTACGTCTCCGGCGCCTCCAGCCACGCGGTGGAGACGTACGGCGTCGACGGCCTGACCGTCGGCACGGTCACCGCGCGCAACGTGGGCGAGTCGGGCCTGCTGCTCAACCAGACGATCAACGCCAGCGTCACCAGGGTGGACGCGGAGAACGCCGGCACCGGCACGGGATACGCCGCCTTCCGCATGGCCAACCGCAACGGGCGGGTGGGCAGCGGCTACCCGACCAACATCCGCGTCGGCGAGGTCGTGGCGCGCGGCGGCGGCCGGGGCGTGTTCTGCGTGTCGGAGAGCGGCGGCGCGGTGATCGACCGGGTGACGCTGTCGAGCACGGGCAGCAACGCGATCCTGGTCGAGAACTGCTACAACGTGAACATCGCGGCGCAGAGCGGCAGCGTGACGGGCGGCGGCGAGATCCGCCTGGCGGCCCGCTCGGAGTTCCCGAACAACTCCGACATCACGATCCAGAACCTGACGGTGACGAACTCGGCGATCCGGGAGAGCCCGTGCGGGACGAACACGACGTTCAGGAACAACACGCTGGTGAACAGCAGTCAGTCGATCTGCTGAGCCGCTGAGCCGGTCATCGACTCTGCAGCGGAGGCGCAACCGGAGAACGGGACGAGCCCCGCCCGAGAACAGGGCGGGGCTCGTTGCGGAGCGCCGGGCAGGCCTTGCACCTGCATCTCCCCACAGGAAGTGGGGCGTCTTTCCTTGGACCACCAACGCGTAGCCGGTCTCACCCACTCGGGGCGGCCAACTGATGATCAGCATATCGCATGACCGGCGAGGCCGTCACCGCGTGACTCTCGCGAGCCGCGCCACCGGTGCCACCGGCGTTCACCGGCGGCACCCGCGATCACTCGGTGGTGAGCATCCCCTCGCGCAGCTTCTTGAGCGTGCGGGACAGCAGCCGGGAGACGTGCATCTGGGAGCAGCCGAGCCGTTCGCCGATCTGGGCCTGCGTCAGCTCCTCCACGAACCGCCAGTGGATGATGCGCCGTTCCCGCTCGTCCAGCTCGGCGATCATGGGGGCGAGGGCGTGGAAGTCCTCGACCAGCTCCAGGGCGGCGTCCTCGGCGCCGATGAAGTCGGCCAGCACGCTCTCCCCGTCCGGTTCGGCGCCTATGGCGGCGTCGAGGGAGGCGGAGTTGTAGCCGTTGGCGGCGACGCGCGCCTCGTTGACCTCTTCCTCGGTGAGGCACATCAGCTGCGCGAGTTCCTTGACGGTGGGGTTGCGGCCCAGCCGGGAGCGCAGTTCCTCGGTGGCGCGCGCGAGCTGGACGCGGGCCTCCTGGAGACGGCGCGGAACATGGACGGACCAGGAGGTGTCGCGGAAGAACCGCTTGATCTCGCCCACGATGTAGGGGATGGCGAACGACGTGAACTCCACCTCACGGGAGAGCTCGAACCGGTCGATCGCCTTGATCAGCCCGATGATGCCGACCTGGACGATGTCCTCCATCTCGGCGGGCCCGCGGCTGCGGAACCGGCCGGCCGCGAAGCGGACCAGGGAGGTGTTCATCTCGATCAGGGTGTTGCGCGCGTACTGGTACTCGGGGGTGCCCTCCTCCAGCACCGCGAGCTGCTCGAAGAACAGCTTCGACAGCTGACGGGCGTCCTTCGGCGCGATCCCCGACGGGTCGCCGACCTGCGGCAGCTCGGCCTGGGTCTGCTCACGGTCCGTACGCACCTGCATCGCCGTCACGTCTGGCCCTCCCTGTTCCTCAGCCGCTCCGACCGATCCGGCCCGGCAGAGCGCGTGTACCCGGGCTTTCACGGAATATGACCGAACGGATCCGTTTTTCTTCTCAGCCCTCCGCGATCACGACTGCCGAGGCGACTCCGGCGTCATGGCTGAGGGAGACGTGCCAGGACCGCACCCCCAGTTCGGCGGCCCGGGCGGCGACCGTCCCGGTGACCCGCAGCCGGGGCCGCCCGCTGTCCTCGACGTAGACCTCGGCGTCGGTCCAGTGCAGTCCGGCGGGCGCGCCGAGCGCCTTGGCGAGGGCCTCCTTGGCGGCGAACCGCGCGGCGAGCGAGGCGACGCCGCGCCGCTCGCCGCCGGGCAGCAGCAGCTCGCTCTCGAGGAACAGCCGCTGGGCGAGTCCGGGCGTCCGCTCCAGCGACGCCCGGAACCGCTCGATCTCGGCAACGTCGATGCCGACCCCGATGATGCTCATGGAGAGCACCCTACGGTCGCCGCACCGCGGCGAACCGGGTCACTCCACCGTCACCGACTTGGCCAGGTTGCGCGGCTGGTCCACCTCGTTCCCGCGCGCCGTGGCCAGCTCGCAGGCGAACACCTGCAACGGCACCGTCGCCACCAGCGGCTGGAGCAGCGTCGGGGTCGCCGGGACGCGGATGAGATGGTCGGCGTACGGGACCACCGCCTCGTCGCCCTCCTCCGCGACGACGATGGTGCGCGCCCCGCGGGCCCGGATCTCCTGGATGTTGGACACGATCTTGTCGTGGAGGACGGACCGCCCGCGCGGCGAGGGCACGACGACCACGACCGGCAGGTCGTCCTCGATCAGCGCGATCGGCCCGTGCTTCAGCTCGCCCGCCGCGAACCCCTCGGCGTGCATGTAGGCCAGCTCCTTGAGCTTGAGCGCCCCCTCCAGCGCCACGGGATAGCCGACGTGCCGCCCCAGGAACAGCACCGTGTCCTTCCCGGCCAGCGACCGCGCCAGCTCCCGCACCGGCTCCATGGTCTCCAGGACCCGCTCGACCTCGCCGGAGATCCGCGCGAGGTCCCGCACGACGGCCCGGATCTCGTCGCCCCACTTGGCGCCCCGCACCTGCGCCAGGTAGAGGGCGACCAGGTAGCAGGCGACGAGCTGGGTCAGGAACGCCTTGGTGGAGGCGACGGCCACCTCGGGCCCGGCGTGCGTGTACAGCACCGCGTCGGACTCGCGGGGGATCGTCGAGCCGTTGGTGTTGCAGATGGCCAGCACCTTCGCCCCCTGCTCGCGCGCGTGCCGGAGCGCCATCAGCGTGTCCATGGTCTCCCCGGACTGGGAGACGGCGATGACCAGGGTCCGCGGGTCGAGGATCGGGTCGCGGTACCGGAACTCGCTGGCCAGCTCCACCTCGCAGGGGATCCGCGTCCAGTGCTCGATCGCGTACTTGGCGATGAGCCCGGCGTGGAAGGCCGTGCCGCACGCCACGATCACGACCTTGTCGGCCTCGCGCAGCACGCCCGCGGGGATGCGCACCTCGTCCAGGGTCAGGGAGCCGGCCGCGTCGACGCGGCCGAGGAGGGTGTCGGCGACCGCCTTGGGCTGCTCGGCGATCTCCTTGAGCATGAAGTAGTCGTAGCCGCCCTTCTCGGCGGCGGAGGCGTCCCAGTCGACGTGGTACGACCGCACGTCGGCGGGCCGGCCGTCGAAGCCGGTCACCGTCGCCCCGTCCCGCCGCAGCTCGACGACCTGGTCCTGTCCCAGCTCGATCGCGGACCGGGTGTGCGCGATGAACGCGGCGACGTCGGAGGCGAGGAACGCCTCGCCCTCCCCCAGGCCCACCACGAGCGGCGAGTTGCGCCGCGCGCCGACGACCACGTCCGGCTCGTCGGCGTGCACGGCGACCAGGGTGAACGCCCCCTCCAGCCGCCGGCACACCAGGCGCATGGCCTCGGCCAGGTCGGCGCAGGAGGAGAACTCCTCGGCGAGCAGGTGGGCGACGACCTCGGTGTCGGTCTCGGAGGCCAGGGCGTGGCCCCGCTCCTCCAGTTCGGCCCGCAGGGCGGCGAAGTTCTCGATGATTCCGTTGTGCACGACGGCCACGCGTCCGGCGTTGTCGAGGTGCGGGTGCGCGTTGGCGTCGGTGGGGCCGCCGTGCGTGGCCCACCGGGTGTGGCCGAGCCCCGTGCCGCCGGTCGGCAGGGGCCGTTCCACCAGCTCCTTCTCCAGGTTGAGCAGCTTGCCGGCCTTCTTCGCCGCGGCCAGCCCTCCGTCGGCGAGCACGGCGACTCCCGCCGAGTCGTACCCCCGGTACTCCAGCCGCTTCAGTCCGGCCATGACGACGTCGAGCGCCGACCGCGCTCCCACATATCCCACGATTCCGCACATGGAACGGCACCCTACGTCCGATCCCGTGCCCCAACCCGGCTTCTCCTGCCCGATTTCGGAAATTCCCACGGGGGTACGAAGCCGCACCCGGCGACCCTGGGCCGCACCCGGCACTCCTCCCCGCCCGTTGCGCCCCTGGCGCGCCCACCCGCCTCCACCGTGACGCACCCCACCCGCCGCCCCGTTCAAACTCCGTTAACAATGGACTGTGATCTCTCCGGTCTCCCCGATGCCCCGGAGCGCCCACCGGCCCAGGCCGGAGGCGACTCCCTACGTCGACCTCACCCGCTCGGAGTGGAGCGCGCTGCGCGACAAGACGCCGCTGCCGCTCACCGCGGAGGAGGTCGAGAAGCTGCGCGGGCTCGGCGACGTCATCGACCTGGACGAGGTCCGCGACATCTACCTGCCGCTCTCCCGGCTCCTGAACCTCTACGTCGGCGCCACCGACGGACTGCGCGGCGCGCTGAACACCTTCCTCGGCGAGCAGGGGTCGCAGTCCGGCACCCCGTTCGTCATAGGGGTCGCCGGCTCGGTCGCGGTCGGCAAGTCCACCGTCGCCCGTCTGCTCCAGGCGCTGCTGTCCCGCTGGCCCGAGCACCCGCGCGTGGAGCTGGTCACCACGGACGGCTTCCTGCTGCCGACCCGGGAGCTGGAGGCCCGCGGCCTGATGTCGCGGAAAGGTTTCCCCGAGTCGTACGACCGCCGGGCCCTGACCCGGTTCGTCGCCGACATCAAGGCGGGCAAGGCGGAGGTCACCGCGCCCGTCTACTCCCACCTCATCTACGACATCGTGCCCGGCGAGCGGCTCGTGGTGCGCCGCCCGGACATCCTGATCGTCGAGGGCCTGAACGTCCTGCAGCCGGCCCTGCCCGGCAAGGACGGCCGCACCCGCGTCGGCCTCGCCGACTACTTCGACTTCAGCGTCTACGTCGACGCCCGCACCGAGGACATCGAGCGCTGGTACCTCGACCGCTTCAAGAAGCTGCGGGAGACGGCGTTTCAGAACCCGTCCTCGTACTTCCGGAAGTACACCCAGGTCTCCGAGGAGGAGGCCCTCGCCTACGCCCGCACCACCTGGCTCACCATCAACCGGCCCAACCTCACCGAGAACGTCGCCCCGACCCGCGGTCGCGCCACCCTCATCCTGCGCAAGGGCCCCGACCACAAGGTGCAGCGCCTGAGCCTGCGCAAGCTGTGACCACGACGGGCCGAAAGGGGGGCCGGGCGGTGGCCGCTACGCTGCCGCCATGCTGCATCTGCGCCTGATCACCCCGCCGGGCACCACGGACGACGCCGTCCGTCTGATCGAGGACACGGTCGGGACCACGCATCTCGTCGTGCTGCCGGGGGCCGCCCGCAACCCCGCCGGGGACGTCGTCCTGTGCGACGTGGCGCGGGAGGCCGGCGACGAGCTGCTCAGCAGGCTGCAGAAGCTGGGCCTCGACCGGAGCGGGTCGATCGCCGTCGAGAACATCGACCTCTCGCTGTCCGACCGCGCCGAGCGGGCCGAGCAGGACGCGCCGGGCGAGGCCGCCGACGCGGTGCTGTGGGAGCACCTGACCGAGGCGACGCACGAGGAGTCGACGCTCTCGGTGACCTATCTGGCGTTCATCACGCTGGCCACGATGATCGCCGCGTGCGGTGTGGTGCTGGACAACGCCATCCTGATCGTGGGCGCGATGGCGGTCGGACCGGAGTTCGGCCCGCTGGCCGGCATCTCCACCTCCGTGGTGCAGCGCCGGCCCCGGCTGGCGCTGCGCTCGCTGATCGCGCTGCTGGTGGGCTTCGCGGCGGCGATGGCGGTGACGGTCGCCTTCAGCCTCTTCATGGACGCCGTCGGCCTGTTCACCCAGGAGCGGCTGGACGCGGACCGGCCGCAGACCGGCTTCGTCTACGCCCCCGACTGGTTCTCCTTCGTCGTGGCGGTCCTGGCCGGCGCCGCCGGCACCCTCTCCCTGACGTCCGCGAAGTCCGGCGCCCTGGTCGGCGTCGCCATCTCGGTGACGACCGTCCCGGCCGCCGCCAACGCCGCGGTCGCCCTGAGCTACGGCGACACCGCCCAGACGTGGGGCTCCACGGAGCAGCTCCTGCTCAACCTGTTCGGCATCCTGGTCGCGGGCACCCTGACCCTGCTCACCCAGAAGTGGCTGTGGTCGAAGCAGCGCGACCGCCTCCGGGGCCGGTCCCACCACGCCCTCCGGAAATGAGAGGGCGGGAAAACCCGCGGAACCCGCCCCCCACCCGCCTCACCCCAGGGCGGACTTCACCACGTCGGCCAGCCGCCCCGCCACCGACCGGGCCTGGTCGATGTCGGCGGCCTCGACCATCACCCGCACCAGCGGCTCGGTCCCGGACGGCCGCAGCAGCACCCGCCCGGTCGCGCCCAGCTCCCGCTCCGCGTCGGCGACGGCGGCGACGAGCTCGGCCGAGGTCTTCACCCGGGACTTGTCCACGTCGGGCACGTTGATCAGCACCTGCGGCAGCCGCTCCATCACACCGGCCAGCTCCCGCAGCCGGCGGCCGCTCTGCGCGACCCGCGCCGCGAGCAGCAGCCCGGTGAGCGTGCCGTCGCCGGTGGTGGCGTGGTCGAGGACGATGACATGCCCGGACTGCTCGCCGCCGAGGGCGAAGCCGTGCTCCTTCATCTCCTCCAGGACGTAACGGTCGCCGACCGCCGTCTGCACCAGCCGGATGCCCTCGCGCTCCATGGCGAGCTTGAACCCGAGGTTCGACATCACGGTGGCGACGACGGTGTCCGACCGCAGCGCCGAGCGTTCCCGCATGGCCAGCGCGAGCACGGCGAGGATCTGGTCGCCGTCGACCTCCTCGCCGGTGTGGTCCACGGCGAGGCACCGGTCGGCGTCGCCGTCGTGCGCGATGCCGAGGTCGGCGCCGTGCTCCAGGACGGCGGCCGTGAGGCGTCCCAGATGGGTGGAGCCGTATCCGTCGTTGATGTTGAGGCCGTCCGGCTCGGCGCCGATCGTGACCACGTCGGCGCCGGCCCGGGCGAACGCCTCGGGGGAGACCCGGGCGGCGGCGCCGTGCGCCTCGTCCAGGACGATCCGCAGGCCGTCCAGCCGGTTCGGCAGTACGTCGAGGAGGTGGGCGACGTACTCGTCGGCGCCGGCGGCGTACTCGCGGACCCGGCCGACGCCCGCGCCGGTGGGGCGGTCCCAGGGGGCGCCGGTGCGGTGCTCCTCGTAGAGGGCCTCGATGCGGTCCTCGATGTCGTCGGGCAGTTTGTGGCCGCCGCGGGCGAAGAACTTGATGCCGTTGTCGGGCATGGCGTTGTGGCTGGCGGAGAGCATCACGCCGAGGTCGGCGCCGAGCGCGCCGGTGAGGTACGCGACGGCGGGGGTGGGCAGGACGCCGACCCGGAGCACGTCCACGCCGGCGCTGGCGAGGCCCGCGACCACGGCGGCCTCCAGGAACTCCCCGGACGCCCGCGGGTCACGCCCGACCACGGCCTGGGGCCGGTGGCCTGCGAAGGTGCCCGCCTCGGCCAGCACGTGCGCCGCCGCGACGGACAGGCCGAGCGCCATCTCGGCCGTCAGGTCCGCGTTGGCGACACCGCGCACGCCGTCGGTGCCGAAGAGTCGTCCCACTTGTCCTCCTGAGAAAAGCTGCGGTTCCGGAAACCGTTCGGCCGGTCCGGTACGGCCCGCCCGGCCATCCGATCACACAAGCCTTCAGGCATCTTGTGCCGTTATACGCCTGTGCCGGTGAGAAAACGAACGCCCCGGCGGCACTGAGGCGTGCCGCCGGGGCGTTCGGAGTAGCGCTTGGCCTTGGCCCGTAGGCGACCGGGATTAGCGCTTGCTGTACTGCGGAGCCTTGCGGGCCTTCTTCAGACCGGCCTTCTTGCGCTCGACCGCACGGTCGTCGCGACGGAGGAAGCCGGCCTTCTTGAGCGGGCCGCGGTTGTTGTCGACGTCGGCCTCGTTCAGCGCACGGGCGACACCGAGACGCAGGGCGCCGGCCTGACCGGAGACGCCGCCGCCCGCGATGCGGGCGATGACGTCGTAGCGGCCCTCGAGCTCGAGCACCTTGAAGGGCTCGTTGACTTCCTGCTGGTGCACCTTGTTCGGGAAGTAGTCCTCGAGGGTGCGACCGTTGATCTTCCACTTGCCGGTGCCCGGGACGATCCGGACGCGGGCGATGGCGTTCTTGCGACGACCCAGGCCGGCGGCCGGCTGCGGGTCGCCGAAGCGGGAGGCCAGGGACTCCGAGGTGTACTCGCCCTCGACGGGAACCTCGGACTCGGTGGTGTAGCTGTCGATGTCAAGCTCTTCGAGCGGCTGCTCGGCAGTGGTCTCGGCCACGATTCTCCTCAGATTCTCTACGGTCTTAGGGGGTGGCCGGACTTACTGCGCGACCTGGGTGATCTCGAACGGCACCGGCTGCTGGGCAGCGTGCGGGTGCTGGTCGCCCGAGTAGACCTTCAGCTTCGAGAGCATCTGACGGCCCAGGGTGTTCTTGGGGAGCATGCCCTTGACGGCCTTCTCGACGGCCTTCTCGGGGTTCTTGGCCAGCAGCTCGTCGTAGCGGACGGAGCGCAGACCACCCGGGTAGCCGGAGTGGCGGTAGGCCATCTTCTGGGTCCGCTTGTTGCCGGACAGGTGCACCTTGTCCGCGTTGATGATGATGACGAAGTCACCAGCGTCTACGTGCGGCGCGTAGATCGGCTTGTGCTTGCCCCGCAGAAGGGTGGCGGCGGTGGTGGCGAGACGGCCCAGGACGACGTCCTGAGCGTCAATGACGTGCCACTGGCGCGTCACATCGCCGGGCTTGGGGCTGTACGTACGCACGGTTCGTAGCCTTCGCTTCGAGTGAATGGTCCTAGACAAGGTCACCGAAACGATCACGACAGCCTAGACCGCACTGCGGTGACGCAAACCGCGTGCTGGTCGCTGGTCATCGGCCCGGTGGACCGGTGTAAGGGCCCGTCCCGTGAGAATGAGCAAGCCAATACACAACGAACATGCAGAGTACCTGCACGGCCCTCCGGGGGTCAAAACGGGACGCCCCAGCAGGCCACCCCGATTTTACGCCCTCAGAACCGCCCTCGGACCCACACCGCCGCCACACCCCCGCCCGGAAGATCAACCGCCGAACGGGGGAACATCGCGGACGCGTCCGGCGAAGCGGGACCGCCCCGGGGACCCGGGACCCGGGTGCGAGGGGCCGCGGCCCACGGCGGGTCCCCACTCTCCCGGAGCGGGGTCCGGGGGCCGCCCGGCCTCGATCCCACCCGCCGGACGAGCACGGGGCGCACCCGTCCACACCCCCACAGCACCGTGCCGCCACCCCTCCCCGGCCGTCCGGACCCCCCTCCCCCAACCCCCGTCTAAGATGCGCCCCATGAGCTTCGGGCAGCAGGGGGGACCCCCGTCTCAGTGGGATCCCTGGAAACCGCATTCGCAGCAGCCGTGGAACGACGGCGGCGCCGGGCAGACCCCGGACTGGGCCGCGCTCGCCGAGGCGTCCGAGGCACGCAACAAGCGGCGCAGGCTGCTGTTCATCGGGGGCGGCGCCCTCGCCACCGTGGCGATAGGCGCCGCCGTCGCGGTGGCCGTCGTCTCGGCGAACGGCGACAGCGAGGCCTCCGGCGACCCGTCGGGCCGGCTCCCCGCGACCGCGGACATCCCGTCCGAGTCCACCACCGCGATCCCGTCGTTCGAGCCCACCAGCGCCCCGCCCCCGCTGGACCCGAAGGACTTCGTCTCCAGCGAGAAGAAGGACACCGCCCCGCTCGGCGCGGACACCCTCTTCCCCGGCACCCAGCTCACCATGGGCGAGACGGTGTACAAGAAGGGCCCGACCGCCGACACCAAGAGCTGCGCGACCGCCGTCCAGGGCACGCTCCCGAAGGTCCTGAACGACAACGGCTGCACCCGCCTGCTGCGCGTCACCTATACAGAGGACGGCATCGCGGTGACCGTCGGCGTGGCGGTGTTCGACACCGAGGCGCAGGCCGCGAAGGCCAAGGACGACGCGGACGACAAGAGCATCGTCAAGTCGCTCACCGGCGGCGGCGTGGGCGCCTTCTGCAACGGCGCCGTCTGCCGCTCCACGACCAACGCCTACGGCCGGTACGCCTACTTCACCATCGCGGGCTTCACCGACGGCAAGGACGTCACCCAGCAGGACACGGCCGTCTTCGCCGCCGGCGACAACCTGGCCGAGTTCACGTTCCGCCAGATCCGCCGCCGCGGCGAGGCCCAGGCGTCGGCCGCGGCGAGCGAGTGACGGCGGACATACGCGGACGCCGCGCCCTGCTCGCAGCCGCCGCCGGGTCGGCGGTCCTGGCCCCCCTGGGCCTGTGGGCCTGGCCGGAAGAGGACGACAGAAACCGGCCCGCCGACAGGACCGTCCCCACCGACCTGCGCAGCCGCGACCCCCGGGCCACCCCCGCCGCCCGCCGGGTCTACGCCCTCCTCGCCGGCCTGGAGAACGACGCCCGCCGGGGCCGCCCCAGCCGCACCCTCATCGGCCAGCACGTCGAACTCCACAACGAGCGCTACAACCCGAAGTACGGCGACCACCGCGGCACCAAGCAGCCCGGCTACTACTACCGCAAGGCCCGGGACATCACCGGCCGCCTGCCCGCCTTCGTCGAGCTGGACCTGGGTCCCGGCTACGGCCACCCCGGCTGGGCGGTCGGCGAGTCCCGCCCGTACTCGCGCGCGTGGACCGGATGCGCCCGCCAGTGGGGCTACGTCGACGACGCCGTGGACCTGGCGGTCGGCGTGTGGGCGGGACTGCCCCGGCCGGCCGGCGACGGCTCCCACCGCCCCTCGGGCGCCCACACCGAGTGCGCGTCCGGCGCCGAGGTGTCCCTGCCGCACAACGGCGGCGGCCCGGCCGGCGTGGTCGGCCTCTCCTTCCACCAGCCCTACCCCGGCAGCCCCGTCAAGGGCTTCGCGCAGACCATGCACCGCAACTCCCCCGCCGCCCGGGACCCCGGCTGGTTCACCCGGGTCGTCACCGAGGGCACGGCGGAGCACGGGGCACTGCTGTACGACCTCGGATTCCTCGCCGACCACCTGGGTTACCTCGCCGATCAGGGCGTACCGGTACTGCTGCGGCCGTACCACGAGATGAACACCGCACCGGGCAAGGGCTTCTGGTGGGCGGGCCAGGACCCGGCCGCGTTCCACCGGCTGTGGCGGCTGTCGTACGACTACCTGGTGAACCGCCGCGGCCTGCACAACCTGCTCTTCGTCTGGGCGCCCAACTCCTGGGACGGCCGCTACGGCAGGACGCCCCACCCCTACTACCCCGGCGGCCGGTACGTCGACGTCGTCGGCGTCGACGACTACAGCGACCGCCCGCAGCGGCCGTTCGGCGGCGGCGCGTGGACCGAGGTCTGGTACCGGGGCCTCGAACGGTACGACCGACCGCGCGCGGTGACCGAGTCCTTCGACGTTCCGCTCAACGCGGCCCAGCCGGACACCCTGTCGAGGACGCCGTGGGTGCTGTGGACGGTGTGGGGTCAGTCGCTGACGTTCGACAACCTCTCCGAGCCGACGGGGCGGAACACCGGCGACGACGTCAAACGTACATACGGTTCACCACGGGTCATCACGGGCGGAAACGAACGGAACGCCGGATTCGACTTCAGGTCACTACACAAGAGCCAACTTGGTTAACGTTTGAACACATCATCCACACAGGCATTCACGCATTCGATGTGTCATGCAAGAATCGTGCCTCTGTTCGGCATGGTGTTTGGGCGCCTGGGGGGGCATCTGAGCGGCGCGTGCCGATACGCCAAGGGTGGCGTTCGGGGGGCAGAAACCCGGAGCAAGTCTGTCGCGGCGCGCTGCGCCGTGCCATGACCGAGATCTGTTGCCTCAACGCACTATCGATCTCACGGGAGTTCCGCAGTCGTCATGGCATCGACAATGCTCGATGGGGGGCTGCCGCATTCGCGGCACAACCAGAAGCTCGCCAAGCGCACGGCTTCGTGGAAGCCGGGCATCATGCCCTTCCTGATTCCGCTGGTGTTCCTCACCTTCTTCAGCCTCTGGTCGTACACGCCGAGCGACTCGCCGCTCGCCTGGCTGATCACCATCTGCTGGGCGCTGCCGGTGCCCGGCGTGCTGGTGTCGCTCCAGGGTTTCCTGCTGATCCGCCGACGGGCCCGCAAGGCCCACCTGATGGCCCCGCCCGCGCTGGTCGAGCAGGACTTCCTGATCGTCCTCGTGCCCACGATCGGCCGCCACGACACCTACCCGGCCCTGGAGAGGTCCGTCCTCTCCTACGTCGAGCACCTCCCTGAGTGGTTCCCGTACATGCGGGTCGACGTGCTCACCGAGGAGGGCTGCGAGGCCGCCGAGCGGATCGACGCGCTGGCCGCGACGAACCCGCTGATCCGCGTGGTGACCGTGCCCAAGGCGTACGAGACGAGGAACGGGACCCGGTTCAAGGCGCGCGCCAACAACTACGCCCACGAACTGCGCATCGAGGAGGGCGAGGCCCTCGACCACGTGTGGGTGCTGCACATGGACGACGACACCGGCGTCGGCCCCGACACCGCCTCGTCCCTGGCCCAGTTCATCAACCGCCAGCGCCGTGCGACCCCCGACGAGGTCAAGCACATGGCGCAGGGCATCCTGACCTATCCGCGCGAGAACGCGGTGAACATGTTCACCTGGTTCGCCGACGCCATCCGGCCCGCGGACGACATCGCGCGGTTCCGCGCGTTCACCGGGCTGGGCACCCCCGCGGCCGGCGTGCACGGCGAACTGCTGGTGCTGCGCGCCTCCATCGAGGCGGAGATCGGCTGGGACTTCGGCCCGAAGGAGATCGTCGAGGACGCCCGGCTCGCACTGACCTTCTGCCGCCTGTACCCGGGCCGCAGCGACTGGTTCAACGGCCGCTGCTACGGCGCCTCGCCCGCCAACATGAAGGACTTCGTCAAGCAGCGCGAGCGCTGGGCCTGGGGCCTGGTCGCGCTGTGCTTCAACCGCAAGGTGCCGCTGCGCTACCGCTGGTTCATGACCATGTGCGTCACCAGCTGGATCCTGGGCCCGCTGCAGCACGTCGGCACCATCCTCCTGGCGGGCTGGCTCATCAACGACATGAACACCTCCCCGGTGACCCAGTCGGTGGTGGTGCTGTGGTCGATCAGCTTCGCCTATGTGATCTGGGCGTACTGGGAGGGCCTGCGGCTCAACGCGATCGCGTCGGTCAACGGCAGGCGCAAGTGGTGGGAGCCGTTCGCGGTGCTCCTGCTGCTGCCCCTGTTCTCCCTTCTCGAAGGGCTCGGCGGCTTCAAGGGGCTGATGAAGTTCATCCGCCGCGAGGAGAACAAGTTCGTCGTCATCGCCAAGCCCGCCTGACCCGGAAGACACCGACATCTCATGAAGCGCGCCCGCTTGCCGCTGCTCTCCGTGCTGCCCATCACCGTCATCTCCTTCGTGGTCGCGGTGCCGTTCGTCCTCGGCGACCATCCGCTGCGGTGGCAGTCCGGATCGCTGGTGCCCAACCTCGTGCTCGAGGACGAGGCGCCCTCGTCGTCCGACGGCTCCCCGAGGGGCGACGACTCCGGTGTTCCCGCCTCCCCGGACACGGCCGGCACCGCCAAGGTGGCGAAGGAGTGGAAGGAGGGCATGCCGCAGTGGGGCGTCCAGCTCTACTGGGAGGACAATCCGGACCATCCCCTGGAGTACGTCGAGAAGCAGGCCAAACTGCACTCCGACTACCTGGTCGGCCTGCACGCGAACTCCGTCAGCGTGAGTTTCCCCTTCTTCACGGGCCACCTCGAGTCCACGAAGATCAGCCGGGGGGACAAGACCCCCACGCCCGAGCGGCTCGCCCGCGTGCTGCAGATCTTCCACAAGGCCGGACTGCGCACGACCGTACGACCGCTGATGGACGAGGCGACCCTCGACACGGACAACGGCGGCTGGCGCGGAAACATCGAGCCCGGTGACCGCGACGCCTGGTTCGCTTCGTACACCGAGTTCGTGACGCCTTATCTGAAGGCGGCTGCCGAGGAGAAGTCCGCGACCTTCGTCATCGGCACCGAGCTGAACTCGCTGGAGGGCGACCCCCGCTGGGACGCGCTCGTGGACGACGCCGAGACGCTCTTCGCCGGCGAGGTCGCCTACGACGCCAACTGGGACGCATACGTCCGTGGCCCGGTCACCATGCCCGTGAACCACCTCGGCGTCGACGCCTACTTCCCCGTCAAGGTCCCCGACGACGCGTCGGTGGACACGCTCGTCGACGGCTGGAACGAGTGGCTGAACAAGAAGGCCACCGGCCCTCTGCCGAAGATCACCATCACCGAGGCCGGCATCGGCGCCATGAACGGCGCCTACCACGCCCCCGGCGACTTCACCACCAAGCGCGCTGTCAACCCCCAGGTGCAGGCCAACTGGTACAAGGCCGTCTGCCGGGTCGTCCAGGAACGCCGGATGAGCGGCGTGTACTGGTGGTCGATCTACTTCGACGACGACCCGAACGACGCCCCCGACGACAAGGTTGCCTCCCGGCTGGACTTCGCCGGACGCCCTCTCACCGAGAAGGCCGTCAAGTCGTGCTTCACGTCCGACTACGCGGGCCCCGGTACCGACACCGCAAGCTGACCGAGCGAGGCAATCATGCAAGAAGCCATCATTCTGGTGGGCGGCAAGGGAACCCGCTTGCGCCCCCTCACGAACCACACCCCCAAGCCCCTCCTCAGTGTCGCGGGCGAGTCCTTCATCCGGCACCAGATCGCCAAGCTGATGGACGCGGGCGTCGAGCACGTGGTGTTCGCCACCTCGTACCTCGCCAGCCTCTTCGAGGAGGAGTTCAAGGGCTTCGGCCAGGGTCTGCAGATCTCCTACGCCGTCGAGGACGTGCCGCTCGGTACGGGCGGCGCCATCCGCAACGCCGGCCGTCTGCTGCACGGCCCGGCCGACGCCCCGGTGCTCGTCCTGAACGGTGACATCCTGTCGGGCGTCGACCTGCGAGCCATCCTCCGCCGGCACCGGGAGCGCGACGCGGACGTGACGCTGCACCTGACCCGCGTCGCCGACCCCCGCGCCTTCGGCCTCGTGCCCACCGACGGGGACGGACGGGTGCTGTCCTTCCTGGAGAAGCCCAAGACCGCCGAAGAGTGCGTCACCGACCAGATCAACGCCGGCTGCTACGTCTTCCGCCGTTCCGTTCTGGACGCCATCCCGGCCGACCGTGAGGTCTCCGTCGAGCAGGAAACGTTTCCGCAACTCGTGGCCCGAGGCCGGCGTGTGTTCGGCCACACCACGGACGACTACTGGCGCGACCTCGGCACCCCCCTGGCGTTCGTGCACGGCTCCGCCGACCTGGTCACCGGCCGGGCGACCTCTCCCCTCGTGGGACGGCCGGCCGAGGCCCTGATCCACCCGACGGCCAGCGTCCATCCGACCGCCCGCGTCATGGGCGGCTCCACGATCGGCCCGCACGCCGTCATCGGCGCGCACGTCACCGTCGACCGCTCGATCATCGGCGGCAACGTCACCGTGGCCGAGGGCGCCCGCATCCACGAGTCCGTGGTGGACCACGACTCCTCGATCGGCAGCGCCACCCACCTCCGTGAAGCCGTGGTCGGCTGTCACACGCACGTCGGCGCGGAGAACGAGCTGCCCGCCCAGCTGCGGCTGTCGTGCGGCATCCGCATTCCCGCCCAGGGGGTGCGCGTCAGCGGGACCGCTGTCGCCTGCCCGACGGTCCACTGAAGTACTGGAGAACCGTGACCCGCCATCGCGCATCGGCCGAGGAGACAGCGCGTCTCCGCAAATACCGGCCGGACATTCAGGGCCTGCGTGCCGTCGCCATCATGATGGTGGTCGCCATGCACTGCGGCATTCTCGACATCCACGGCGGCGTGGACATCAGCTTCGTGCTGAGCGGCTTCCTCATCGGTGGCCAGCTCTTCGCCGAGATCGACAAGACCGGCCGGGTGTCCCTGACCAAGTTCTGGGCCCGCCGCTTCCGGCGTATCGCCCCGCCCATGGCCATCACCATCATCGTGACGGCCATCCTGTCCTGGATCTACGTCAGCCCGTTCCGCTTCCGCGAGTACATGTCGGACGGCCTCAGCGCGTCCGTGAGCCTCATCAACTGGCGCCTCGTCGAGACCGGCACCGACTACTTCGCCAACGACGGCAGCCAGTCCCCGTACCAGCACTTCTGGTCGCTGGGCATCGAGGAGCAGTTCTACGTCGTGGCCCCGCTGGTGCTCGTGGCCCTGGTCTGGCTCAGCCGGCTCGTCTTCCGCAACCGGTTCCTGGTGGGTCTCTTCCTCATGGCCGTGGTGGCCGGGTCCTTCTACCTGGGCCACACCTACACGTCCACGAACCAGCCGCTCGCCTACTTCAGCACCCACACCCGCATCTGGGAGATCACGTTCGGCGTCCTGCTCGCTCTGTTCGCGCCGTACCTCTCCCGCATGAGTACCGGGCTCGCGACGGTCATCACCTGGCTGGGACTCGGCTTCGCGCTGGTCACGGCGATGCTCATCACCGATGAGACGCCGCTGCCGGGCTATGCGGTGGCCGGCCCGCTGCTGGGCGCCGCGCTGGTCATCGCGGGTGGCTGCGCCGCTCCCCGCTTCGGCGCGGAGAAGATCCTCGACAACCCCGTCTTCAACTTCATCGGAAATGTCAGCTACGGCTGGTACCTCTGGCACTGGCCGATCCTCATTCTCTGGCCGAGCATCGTCGAGCGGGAATTCGCCTACTCCGACCGTCTGCGCGTGGCAGTGCTCTCCCTCCTCGCTGCGATCGCCATGCACTACATGGTCGAACGGCGTTTCCGGGAGAACGTGCGCCTCATCCTCAGCCCTTGGCGGGGTGTGGTCACCGGTGGCGCGCTGACGGCCTCCACCGTCGCCGCCATGGTGGTAGCCCTCCACGTCGTCCCGCTCAACCTGTCGCTCGCCACCACCGGCACAAGCGCCGCGGCACTCGGCTTCGAGGGCACCGAGTCGGTGAAGACGGCCGTGAGCAAGCGGATCAACCCCGAGATCAGCGAGAAGTCACTGCTCGCCGCGCCCAAGGACCGGGGCGACTTCGGCTGCATCGACGACCTGCTCATCACCAGCTTCGAGCTGCGCGACGAGTGCGTCATCGGCGACACCCGAGCCGACAGGACCCTGGTCCTGCTGGGTGACTCGCACGCCTACCAGTGGGGCAACGCGTTCCACGAGCTGGGGCGGGAACTGAACGTCAAGGTCGTCACGGTCATCAAGAGCGGCTGCTCGCCCGAGGCCTATGAGATCACCCGTGAGGACCTGGGCCGCGAGTACACCGAGTGCGACGCCTGGCGGAAAACCGCCCTCGACCACATCGCCAAGACGAAGCCCGACGTCGTCGTGGTCACGAACCGCGTCCAGAACACCACCACCCGGGAGGGCGCCACGACGACGTTCAAGGCACTCGAGGGCACGGGCGCCGACCTGGTCTATCTGACGGACACGCCCTTCCCGGGCTTCAGCGTCCCGGACTGCCTGGCGAAGGGTGCGGACCACTTGCCCTCGTGCAGCCCGAAGGCCGAGAACGTCATCGACCGCGCGGAGTTCCGCACCATGGAACGGGAGGTGGCGGAGGAGCACGGGGCCCGCGTCGTCGACACGGTCCCCGCGTTCTGCGCCGACGGCTACTGCCCCGCGGTGATCGGCGGACACGTCGTCTACTGGGATTACAGCCACATGTCGGGCAGCTACTCGAAGTCCCTGGCGCCCTACCTCCAGCCGACCTTCGAAGAGGTCCTGGCCGGCTGACCGGCAAAGAGCACAGGGGGACCCGCGGTGGCCACCGCGGGTCCCCTCCGCGTTCCCCCGTCAGCAGCATCCCCCGCGCGGCCCCAGCGTCCGCCGGTTCCGCGCCTCCCGGTTCCGCGCCGCCAGCAGCTCGTCCGCCGGATAGCCGACCTCCTCCAGCGTCAGCCCGTGCGGCCGCACGACATGCACCGCCGAGTCCCGGACGCCGGCGGCGAGCACCTTCCCCGGCCACTCGGGCCCCCGGTGACCGTCCCCCACGAACAGCAGCGCGCCGATCAGCGAGCGCACCATGTTGTGGCAGAAGGCGTCCGCCCGGACCGTCGCGGTGATGATGCCGTCGTCGCCGCGCACCAGGCTCAGCTCCTGGAGCGTGCGGATCGTCGTCGCGCCCTCCCGCCGCTTGCAGTACGCGGCGAAGTCGTGCTCCCCCAGCAGCGCCCGGGCCGCCTCGTTCATGGCGTCGACGTCGAGCGGCCAGTCGTGCCACAGGACGTGGTGGCGCAGCAGCGGATCGACGCCGCCGGGGTTGTCCGTCACGCGGTAGGCGTAGCGTCGCCAGACCGCCGAGAACCGCGCGTTGAAGCCGTCCGGCGCCTCCCGGAGCGCCCACACCCGCACATCCCTCGGCAACCGTCCCGCGAGCCGCTTCAGCAGCTTGCCGCGGTGCTCGGCCCACACCTCGCGCGGCAGGTCGACGTGCGCCACCTGCCCTCGCGCGTGCACCCCGGCGTCGGTCCGCCCGGCCACGGTCAGCTCGTACGTCTCCTTCGACCGGGTCACCGTACGCAGCGCGTCCTCGATCTCGCCCTGCACGGTCCGCCGGCCGCCGGCCTGCTTGGCCCAGCCGTGGAACCCGGTGCCGTCATAGGAAAGGTCGAGCCGGACGCGGACGTAACCGGATGCTGCTTCATCACTCACGTACAGATCCTCTCAGGAACACGAAAGCGGGCCCGCTCCCGGGAGGGAACGGACCCGCAACGCCCCTCACAGGGGGCGCGGAGAGCTGCGCGACAGGCCACGACGGAGCCGCAGCCGCTACCGGGCAGTCCCCGGCAGACGCTTACGCGTCCTTCGACTCCTCGTTCTTGGACTCCTCGGCGGCGTCCTCGGCCTTGGTGGTGTCGACCTTGGTCTCGGCGGCCTCGTCGGACGTGGCCTCGGCGGCCTCGTCCTTCTTGAGGGCGTCTTCCTTGACCGCGCGCTTGGTGGCGGCCTCGGCCTCGCCGGTCGCCTGCTGCGCCACCGTCAGCGCCTCGACCAGCTCGATGACGGCCATGGGCGCGTTGTCGCCACGGCGGTTGCCGATCTTGGTGATACGGGTGTAGCCACCCGGACGGTTCTCGTAGCGCGGGCCGATCTCGGTGAAGAGCGTGTGCACGATGCTCTTGTCCGTGATGACCTGGAGCACCTGGCGGCGGTTGTGAAGGTCGCCCTTCTTCGCCTTGGTGATCAGACGCTCGGCGTAGGGCCGCAGGCGGCGGGCCTTCGCCTCGGTGGTCGTGATCTTGCCGTGCTCGAAGAGCGACTTCGCGAGGTTCGCGAGGAGCAGCTTCTCGTGCGCGGCGCTGCCGCCCAGACGGGCACCCTTGGTGGGCTTCGGCATGATGTTTCTCCTAGGTGTCTGCCCCGGCCGTATCAGGTACCGGAGTCAGTATCCGAGCAGGCGGTCGCCTGTCGGAGATCCGGGGCGCCTTTCGGGCGCCCCGGAGGGCCCGCGCCCCCTGAGGGGCGCGGGGCGGTGCCGGTGCGCGACTCCGTCGCGTCGCGCGACGGGCCACGACCGGCCCGCGGTCACAGTACGGCCTCCTCGCGGAGCGCTCAGTACTGCTCGGTCTCCACGAACCCGGCGTCCGCGTCGTCGTCCGCGCCGAAGGCGTCGGCGGCGGCGGTCGGGTCGAACCCGGGAGGCGAGTCCTTCAGCGCGAGGCCCATACCCGCGAGCTTCGCCTTGACCTCGTCGATCGACTTGGCGCCGAAGTTGCGGATGTCGAGCAGGTCCGCCTCGGAGCGCGCGACGAGCTCGCCCACGGAGTGGATGCCCTCACGCTTGAGGCAGTTGTACGACCGAACGGTGAGCTCCAGCTCCTCGATCGGCAGCGCCAGATCGGCGGCGAGGGCGGCGTCCGTCGGGGACGGGCCCATGTCGATGCCCTCGGCGTCGATGTTCAGCTCGCGGGCGAGACCGAACAGCTCGACCAGGGTCTTGCCGGCCGACGCCATGGCGTCGCGCGGGCGCATCGCCTGCTTGGTCTCGACGTCGACGATCAGCTTGTCGAAGTCGGTGCGCTGCTCGACACGCGTGGCCTCGACCTTGTACGTGACCTTGAGGACCGGCGAGTAGATCGAGTCGACCGGGATACGGCCGATCTCCTGGCCGACCTGCTTGTTCTGCACGGCGGAGACGTAGCCGCGGCCGCGCTCGACCGTCAGCTCCATCTCCAGCTTGCCCTTGCCGTTGAGCGTGGCGAGGACGAGGTCGGGGTTGTGCACCTCGACACCGGCCGGGGGCGCGATGTCGGCGGCGGTGACCAGACCCGGGCCCTGCTTGCGCAGGTACATCACGACCGGCTCGTCGTGCTCGCTGCTCACGACGAGCTGCTTGATGTTGAGGATCAGGTCGGTGACGTCCTCCTTGACGCCCGGCACGGTGGTGAACTCGTGCAGGACGCCGTCGATCCGGATCGACGTGACGGCCGCGCCGGGGATCGAGGACAGGAGCGTACGGCGGAGGGAGTTGCCGAGGGTGTAGCCGAAGCCCGGCTCCAGCGGCTCGATCACGAACCGGGAGCGGAATTCGTCGACGACCTCTTCGGTCAACGAGGGACGCTGAGCGATCAGCATGTGTGGATCAGATCCTTCAGTCGGGGGCGCCCGCTATATGACGCCCGACCATGTACTGCAAGGGTACGGGCGGCACGACCCGAAGGAGCCGTACCGCCCGGAAGTCCCGGATTCAAGCGGGGTCAGACGCGACGGCGCTTGGGGGGACGGCAGCCGTTGTGCGGGGTCGGGGTGACGTCCTGGATGGAGCCGACCTCGAGACCGGTCGCCTGGAGCGAGCGGATGGCGGTCTCACGACCGGAACCCGGGCCCTTGACGAACACGTCGACCTTGCGCATGCCGTGCTCCTGCGCGCGACGGGCGGCCGACTCGGCGGCCATCTGCGCGGCGAACGGCGTGGACTTGCGGGAGCCCTTGAAACCGACGTGGCCGGCGGAGGCCCAGGAGATCACGTTGCCGGACGGGTCCGTGATCGAAACGATGGTGTTGTTGAACGTGCTCTTGATGTGCGCGTGGCCGTGAGCGACGTTCTTCTTTTCCTTGCGGCGCACCTTCTTGGCAGCGCCCTGACGTCCCTTGGGGGGCATGTCGTTCTCCTACGGGAGGTGGTCGGTCCTACAGCGAAGACCGCTGGACGGCGAGTCCGCTGCGGACTACTTCTTGCCCGGCTTCTTCTTGCCGGCGATGGCGCGACGCGGGCCCTTGCGGGTGCGAGCGTTGGTGCTGGTGCGCTGACCGCGGACGGGCAGACCGCGGCGGTGCCGCAGACCCTGGTAGGTGCCGATCTCCACCTTGCGGCGGATGTCGGCCTGGATCTCGCGACGGAGGTCACCCTCGGTCTTGATGTTGTTGTCGACGTATTCGCGGATCGCGACCAGCTGCTCCTCGGTGAGGTCCCGAACACGGGTGTTCGGGTCCACGCCGGTGGCGGCCAGCGTCTGCTGGGAGAGGGTCCGGCCGATGCCGAACACGTAGGTGAGGGCGATCTCCACGCGCTTTTCGCGCGGGATGTCAACACCGGAAACGCGTGCCATTCAATGGCTCCAGTTGATCTTCGGAGGTCTTCCACAGGACCGGATCCCAGCCGCCGTACCAGGTACGAACTGGGTCCCCGGCCTCCGAACCGGGGGTGTCGGACGCGCGCGCGTCCGGGCCCTGCGTATGAACATATTCAGCTCGCGTCGCGCGAATCTCTGCGGAGGGCAGAGGGAATGATCCTGCGGTCAGCCCTGGCGCTGCTTGTGGCGCGGGTTCTCGCAGATGACCATGACCCGACCGTGACGGCGGATCACCCTGCACTTGTCGCAGATCTTCTTGACGCTCGGCTTGACCTTCATGGGGTGAGGTTCTCCGGGTCAGTTGCCGGCGACCCCGGTCGCCCGGGGTGTGGGCAAGATCTACTTGTACCGGTAGACGATCCGGCCACGCGTCAGGTCGTACGGAGACAGCTCCACCACGACCCGGTCGTCAGGGAGGATGCGGATGTAGTGCATGCGCATCTTGCCGCTGATGTGTGCCAGGACCTGGTGGCCGTTCTGGAGCTCGACCTTGAACATGGCGTTCGGAAGAGACTCGACGACAGTGCCCTCGATCTCGATGGCACCTTGCTTCTTGGCCACGCTTCGCCCTTCGAATCGACTACCTTGATCGACCTTCGTACGACCGCATGCGGACATGCGGGTGCACGAGAGCCGACGAGTCAGTCTACGTCAGCGCTCCCGGAAACACGAATCGCGACAGTCTGCCCCACTCGGAAGATCCCTAAGCCCGAACGCCACGCACCCGAACGCCGTGCCCGGGGCGGCGCGCCGTGACGGCGGCTCTCAGCCCAGCGGGTCCGGCGCCGCGGAGATCCCGTACTCCGCCAGCTTCGCCCGGCCGCCGTCCGGCGCGGTCAGCACCAGCGGGCCCGCCTCGGTCAGCGCGACCGAGTGCTCCCAGTGCGACGACCAGGTGCCGTCCGTGGTGATGACCGTCCAGTCGTCCTCGAGCACGCGCGTGCGCGGGGTGCCCAGCGACACCATCGGCTCGATGGCGAGGCAGAAGCCGGGCACCAGCTTGGGTCCCTTGCCGCGCCGCCGGTCGACGTAGTTCAGCAGATGCGGGTCCATGTGCATCTCGGTGCCGATGCCGTGGCCGCCGTAGTCCTCGATGATCCCGTACCGCCCGCCGCCGGGCCTGGGCTGGCGCCGGATGTACGTCTCGATGGCCCTGGACACGTCCACCAGCCGGTTGCCCTGCTTCATGGCCGCGATGCCCGCCCACATCGACTCCTCGGTCACCCGGGACAGCTCGATCAGCTCCGGGGCGTGACCGGACCCCACGAACGCCGTGTAGGCGGCGTCGCCGTGCCAGCCGTCGACGACCGCGCCGCAGTCGATGGAGATGATGTCCCCGTCCTTGAGGACGACGTCCTCGGACGGGATGCCGTGCACCACGACCTCGTTCACGGACGTGCAGATCGTCGCCGGGAACCCTCCGTAGCCGAGGAAGTTGGACTTGGCTCCGTGCTCGGCGAGCACCTTGCGCGCGACCTCGTCCAGGTCCTTGGTGCTGGCGCCGGGCACGGCGGCCTCACGGGTCGCGGCGTGGATCGCGGCGACCACCAGCCCCGCCGCACGCATCCTGGCGATCTGCTCGGGGCTCTTGATCTGCACCATGGGGACTACGGCCTTTCTCGGACCTCGACGGGACCGGGGACGGAAGGGGGAGGAACGGCGCCGGACGGCTCCGGCGGCGGACGGCTGCGACGACCCAGGCTGCCGGGGGCGGCCCGGGCGGACTCTTTCCACCATAAGGGCGCACGGCGGCCGTCCACACAGCAGCCGCGGCCCCCCACCAGGGGAGCCGCGGCTGTTCGCTGTGCACGAACGGCTACCGGCCGTCCTCGTCGCGCTTGAGGGCCTCCAGGGCGCGGCCCGTGACCTCGTCCACCGGACCCAGCGCCGAGATGGTCACGACCAGTCCCTGCGCCTTGTAGTAGTCGATGATCGGCTCGGTCTGCGTGTGGTAGACCTCGAGCCGCTTGCGGACGGTGTCCTCGGAGTCGTCGTCCCGCTGGTACAGCTCGCCGCCGCAGACGTCGCAGACGCCCTCCTGCTTCGGCGCGCTGTACGAGACGTGGAAGACGTGCGCGGAGTCGTTGCGGCAGATGCGCCGGCCGGCGATCCGCTTGACGACCTCGTCCTCGGGGGCTTCCAGGTCCAGCACGGCGTCCAGCCGGATGTCCTCGGTCCGCAGCAGCTCGTCCAGCGCCTCGGCCTGCGAGACGTTGCGCGGGAAGCCGTCGAGCAGGAAGCCCTTCTCGGCGTCCGGCTGCTCCATGCGGTCCTTGGCCATCGCGATCGTGACCTCGTCCGGCACCAGGTTGCCGGCGTCCATGTAGGACTTCGCGAGCTTGCCGAGTTCCGTCTGCCGACTGATGTTGGCCCGGAACAGGTCGCCCGTGGAGATGTGCGGGATCGACAGCTTCTCGGCAAGGCGGGTGGCTTGCGTACCCTTGCCCGCGCCCGGCGGCCCGACGAGGACGATTCGCATCAGCGGAGGAACCCTTCGTAATTGCGCTGCTGGAGCTGGCTCTCGATCTGCTTCACCGTCTCGAGACCGACACCCACGATGATCAGGATGCTGGTACCGCCGAACGGGAAGTTCTGGTTTGCCCCGAAACCAACCAACGCCATCGTCGGCACGAGAGCGATCAGACCCAGGTACAGCGAACCCGGCCAGGTGATCCGGTTGAGTACGTAGCTGAGGTACTCAGCGGTCGGACGGCCAGCCCGGATGCCCGGGATGAAGCCACCATACTTCTTCATGTTGTCCGCGACTTCCTCGGGGTTGAAGGAGATCGCCACGTAGAAGAACGCGAAGAAAACAATGAGCAAGAAGTACAGAGCGATATAGATCGGGTCATCTCCCTGCACGAGATTCGCCTCGATCCAGGTCTTCCAGCTCGACGTGCCGCTGGAGAACTGCGCGATCAGCGCGGGGATGTAGAGCAGTGACGAGGCGAAGATGACGGGAATCACACCCGCCTGGTTCACCTTGAGAGGGATGTAGGTGGACGTACCACCGTAGGAACGGCGGCCGATCATACGCTTGGCGTACTGGACCGGGATCCGGCGCTGAGCCTGCTCGACGAAGACCACCAGACCGACCATGAACAGACCGACCAGGATGACGGTCCCGAACTCGATCCAGCCGTCGGCCAGGGTGCCCTGCTCCTTGATGGCCCACAGCGCGGCCGGGAAGGTCGCGGCGATCGAGATGAACATCAGGATCGACATGCCGTTGCCGATGCCGCGGTCGGTGATCAGCTCGCCGAGCCACATCACGACGGCGGTGCCGGCGGTCATCACGATGACCATGGTGACGGTCACGAAGATCGACTGGTCGGGAACGATGTCGCTCGCGACGGGGCAGCCCTGGAAGAGGGCGCCGCTGCGGGCGGTGGCGACGAGGCCGGTGCCCTGCAGGATGGCCAGCGCCACGGTCAGGTAGCGGGTGTACTGCGTGATCTTCGCCGTGCCGGACTGGCCCTCCTTCTTCAGGGCCTCCAGGCGCGGGATCACCACCGTCAGAAGCTGCAGGATGATGCTCGCGGTGATGTACGGCATGATGCCGAGCGCGAAGATCGTGATCTGCAGCAGTGCACCGCCGCTGAACATGTTCACCAGACCGAACAGGCCCTGGTTGCCCTTGGCCACGTCGATACAGGTCTGGACGTTCTGGTAGTCGACGCCCGGAATCGGCACGTGTGTACCGACCCGGTACACCACGATGATGCCGAGCGTGAAGAGCAGCTTCTTGCGCAGGTCGGGCGTCTTGAACGCCCGGGCGAACGCGGTGAGCACGGTGCCTCCTGCGACCCCCGCGCATCTGCGTCAAGGGTGACGGTATTGAGGTTCCAACAGAACAACGACTTTTTAACGGACAACTGCCGCCCAGAGTGCCCCAGCAGGCGCACCAGTGGAAGTCGGCAGTGCAGGCCACCTTACCCGCGGGACCGCCACCCTAGGAACGACCAACCGGGGATACCCCTTTTGTGGGGTATCCCCGGTCGGGATCGCTCAAGTCAACAAGACGTCCGAGGTGTTCAGACGAGCTCGGTGACGGTGCCGCCGGCGGCGGTGATCTTCTCCTTGGCGGAGCCGGAGACGGCGTCGACCGTCACCTGCAGCGCCACGGAGATCTCGCCCTGGCCGAGGACCTTGACGAGGCTGTTCTTGCGCACCGCGCCCTTGGCCACGAGGCCCTCGACGGTGACCTCGCCACCCTCGGGGTACAGCGCGGCCAGCTTGTCGAGGTTCACGACCTGGTACTCGGTCTTGAACGGGTTCTTGAAGCCCTTCAGCTTCGGGAGGCGCATGTGGAGCGGCATCTGGCCACCCTCGAAGCGCTCCGGAACCTGGTAACGGGCCTTGGTGCCCTTGGTACCACGACCGGCCGTCTTACCCTTCGACGCCTCACCACGACCCACACGGGTCTTGGCGGTCTTGGCGCCCGGGGCCGGACGGAGGTTGTGGATCTTGAGCGGGTTGTTCTCCGCCATGATCAGTCGACCTCCTCGACCGTCACGAGGTGGCGGACGGTGTGCACCATGCCGCGGAACTCGGGGCGGTCCTCCTTGACGACCTGCGTGTTGATGCCCTTGAGACCAAGGGACCGCAGGGTGTCACGGTGGTTCTGCTTGCTGCCGATGTAGGACTTGACCTGCGTGATCCTGAGCTGCGCCATGATTACGCACCCGCCCCGGCACGCGCACGAAGGAGAGCCGCGGGAGCGACGTCCTCGAGGGGCAGACCACGGCGGGCCGCGATCTCCTCGGGACGCTGCAGGCCCTTGAGGGCCGCCACGGTCGCGTGCACGATGTTGATGGCGTTGTCGGAGCCGAGCGACTTCGACAGCACGTCGTGAATACCGGCGCACTCGAGCACGGCACGCACCGGGCCACCGGCGATAACGCCGGTACCGGGCGACGCGGGCTTGAGCAGCACGACGCCGGCAGCCTTCTCACCCTGGATCGGGTGCGGGATGGTGCCCTGGATGCGGGGGACCTTGAAGAAGTGCTTCTTGGCCTCCTCAACGCCCTTGGCGATGGCGGCCGGCACCTCCTTGGCCTTGCCGTATCCGACACCCACGGTGCCGTCACCGTCGCCCACCACGACCAGCGCGGTGAAGCTGAAGCGACGACCACCCTTCACAACCTTGGCGACGCGGTTGATCGCGACGACGCGCTCAACGTAAGCGGTCTTCTCGGCGGCAGCTGCGCCGCCGTCACGGCCCTTCCGGTCCCGCCGCTCGCCGCCACCGGCACCGCTTCCGCGGCGCTGGGGTCCAGCCATTGGAATTACCTCTCTCTGTTTCCGCTAGCTACGCGGTAACGACTGAGTCGTTCCGCGACGGGCGGCTCTAGAACTTCAGGCCGGCTTCGCGGGCGGCGTCCGCCAGGGCGGCGATGCGCCCGGCGTACTGGTTGCCACCACGGTCGAACACGACGGCCTCGACACCGGCGGCCTTGGCACGCTCGGCGACCAGGGCGCCCACCTGCTTGGCCTGCGCGGACTTGTCGCCCTCGCCACCGCGGATCGAGGCGTCCAGCGTGGACGCCGACGCCAGGGTGTGGCCCTTCAGATCGTCGATCACCTGCGCCACGATGTGGCGGTTGGAGCGGGTCACGACCAGACGGGGACGCTCCGCAGTACCCGAGACCTTCTTGCGGATCCGGATGTGACGGCGCTTGATCGCGGCGCGCTTGTAGGCGTCGCCCTTGAGGATCTTCTGCCCGTATGCCATGGCTTACTTACCCGCCTTTCCGACCTTGCGGCGGATGACTTCGCCCTCGTACTTGACGCCCTTGGCCTTGTACGGGTCGGGCTTGCGCAGCTTGCGGATGTTGGCCGCAACCTCGCCGACCTTCTGCTTGTCGATGCCCTCGACCGAGAAACGGGTCGGGTTCTCCACCTTGAAGGTGATCCCCTCGGGGGCCTCGACCGTGATCGGGTGGCTGTAGCCCAGGGAGAACTCCAGGTTGGAGCCCTTGGCCTGGACGCGGTAACCGACACCGCTGATCTCGAGCTTCTTCACGTAACCCTGGGTCACGCCGGTGATCATGTTCGCCACCAGCGTGCGGGACAGGCCGTGCAGGGCCTTGTTCTGACGCTCGTCGTTCGGGCGGGTGACGTTCAGAACGCCGTCCTCACCCTTGACGATCTCGATCGGCGCGGCGACGGTGTGGGTCAGTTCGCCCTTGGGGCCCTTGACCTTGACCGTGCGGCCATCGATGGTGACGTCCACGCCGGCGGGAACCGCGATGGGGAGCTTGCCGATGCGCGACATAGCTGTTGCCTCCGTTCCCTTCCGCTACCAGACGTAGGCGAGGACTTCCCCACCCACGCCCTTCTTGCCGGCCTGCTTGTCGGTGAGGAGCCCGTGCGACGTGGAGATGATCGCCACGCCCAGGCCGCCCAGCACCTTCGGCAGGTTGGTGGACTTCGCGTACACCCGGAGACCGGGCTTGGAGATCCGCTTGATGCCCGCAATGGAGCGCTCACGGTTCGGGCCGAACTTCAGCTCGAGGACGAGGTTCTTGCCGACCTCGGCGTCCTCGACCTTCCAGCCCGTGATGAAGCCCTCCTGCTGGAGGATCTCCGCGATGTGCGACTTGATCTTCGAGTGCGGCATCGACACGGTGTCGTGGTATGCCGAGTTCGCGTTCCGCAGACGCGTAAGCATGTCTGCGATCGGATCAGTCATGGTCATGAATTGGCCTTCGGCCTCTCTCGCCGGGGTTTCCTGGTGCGCCATCCCTCTCCCCGATCCGAGACGGGACGGGTGCGGCGCGGTGGACCTACGGCGTAGTAAGTCGTACGGGCGGCGGCAGACGCCCAACCCCACCAGCTTACGGCATGGGAGGTGGGCGCCTGGCCGCCCCAGATACTTACCGAGAGTCCTGCTAATCCCTGAAAGGGGGGATTACCAGGAGCTCTTGGTCACGCCCGGCAGCTCGCCACGGTGAGCCATCTCACGAAGGCACACGCGGCACAGGCCGAACTTGCGGTAGACGGAGTGCGGACGACCGCAGCGCTGGCAGCGGGTGTACGCGCGCACGCCGAACTTGGGCTTGCGAGCAGCCTTCGCGATGAGAGCCTTCTTCGCCATCTCGCTCACGCCTCCTTGAACGGGAAGCCGAGGTGACGGAGAAGGGCACGGCCCTCTTCGTCGTTGGTCGCCGTGGTGACCACGGTGATGTCCATACCCCGGACACGGTCGATCTTGTCCTGGTCGATCTCGTGGAACATGACCTGCTCCGTGAGACCGAAGGTGTAGTTGCCACGGCCGTCGAACTGCTTGGGGGACAGGCCGCGGAAGTCGCGGATGCGCGGCAGCGCGAGCGACAGGGTGCGGTCCAGGAACTCCCACATGCGGTCGCCACGGAGCGTGACGTGGGCGCCGATCGGCTGGCCCTCGCGCAGCTTGAACTGCGCGATGGACTTGCGGGCCTTGGTGACGGCCGGCTTCTGACCGGTGATGGTGGTCAGGTCGCGGATCGCGCCCTCGATCAGCTTCGAGTCACGGGCGGCGTCGCCGACACCCATGTTGACCACGATCTTGACGAGGCCGGGGACCTGCATGACGTTCTCGTACTGGAACTGCTCACGCAGCTTGCCCGCGATCTCCTCGCGGTACTTCGTCTTCAGACGCGGAGTGGTGGTGGTAGCCATCAGATGTCCTCACCCGTCCGCTTGGCAACGCGGATCTTGTTGCCCTCTTCGTCGAAGCGGTAACCGACGCGGGTCACGACCTTCTTGCCGTCCTTCTCCACGACGAGCTGAACGTTGCTCACGTGGATGGGGGCCTCGGTGGTCACGATCCCGCCGGCCTGCGAACCGCGAGCGGTGGGGCCGGCCTTGGTGTGCTTCTTGACCCGGTTGACACCCTCGACCAGGACGCGGTCCTCGCGGGGGAAGGCCGCGATGACCTTGCCCTGCTTGCCCTTGTCCTTACCGGTGATGACCTGGACCAGGTCGCCCTTCTTGATCTTCATGCTTACAGCACCTCCGGCGCGAGCGAGATGATCTTCATGAACTTCTTCTCGCGCAGCTCACGGCCCACCGGGCCGAAGATACGGGTGCCGCGAGGGTCGCCGTCGTTCTTCAGAATGACGGCGGCGTTCTCGTCGAAGCGGATGTACGAGCCGTCCGGACGGCGGCGCTCCTTGACGGTGCGAACGATGACCGCCTTGACGACGTCACCCTTCTTCACGTTGCCACCGGGGATCGCGTCCTTGACGGTGGCGACGATGACGTCACCGATGCCCGCGTAGCGGCGACCGGAGCCACCGAGCACACGGATGCAAAGGATCTCCTTCGCACCAGTGTTGTCGGCGACACGCAGTCGCGACTCCTGCTGGATCACGTCTATCTCCTGATCGTCTGCCGGTTCCCCGGGGGCCTCTCATCGAGCGGCCCCCGGAGCCTGGCGGAACTGTCCTGCGGGTTTTCCCCCGCAGGGATTACTTGGCCTTCTCGAGGATCTCGACGACGCGCCAGCGCTTCGTCGCGGACAGCGGCCGGGTCTCCATCAGGAGGACGCGGTCGCCGACACCCGCGGCGTTCTGCTCGTCGTGCGCCTTGAGCTTGTTCGTACGGCGGATGACCTTGCCGTACAGCGCGTGCTTGACGCGGTCCTCGACGGCGACGACGACGGTCTTGTCCATCTTGTCGCTGACGACCAGACCCTCGCGGGTCTTGCGGAATCCGCGTGCCTCAGTGTTCTCGGTCACGTTGCTCTCGCTCATGCGTTCTCCACCGTTTCGATGCCCAGCTCGCGCTCGCGCATCAGGGTGTAGATCCGCGCGATGTCCTTACGGACGGCCTTGAGCCGGCCGTGGTTCTCGAGCTGACCGGTCGCCGCCTGGAAGCGGAGGTTGAACAGCTCTTCCTTGGCCTCGCGGAGCTTCGCCAGAAGCTCCTCGTTGCCCAGCTCGCGCAGCTCGGACGCCTTGGTACCGGCCGACATCACGCTTCACCTGCCTCGCGCTTGACGATCCGGCACTTCATCGGCAGCTTGTGGGCCGCACGGGTCAGCGCCTCACGGGCGATCTTCTCGTTGGGGTACGACAGCTCGAACATGACCCGGCCCGGGTGCACGTTCGCGACCCACCACTCCGGAGAACCCTTACCGGAACCCATGCGGGTCTCGGCCGGCTTCTTCGTGAGCGGACGGTCCGGGTAGATGTTGATCCAGACCTTGCCACCACGCTTGATGTGGCGGGTCATGGCGATACGGGCCGCCTCGATCTGGCGGTTGGTCACGTACGCCGGCGTGAGGGCCTGGATGCCGTACTCGCCGAACGCGACCGTGGTACCGCCCTTGGCCTGACCACGGCGCTTCGGGTGGTGCTGCTTGCGGTGCTTGACCCTACGGGGGATCAGCATGTCGGTCAGGCCTCCGTTCCGGTGCTCTCAGCCGGAGCGGCAGCCGCGGGGGCCTCGGCCTTGGGGGCCTCGGCGCCGGCAGCCTGCTGCGGCTTGCGACCGCGCCGCTCGCCACCGCGGCCACCACGGGCCGGGCGGTCGGAGCCGCCACCGCGGGCCGGGCGGTTGCCCGCACGGGCGGCGGCGTTCTCGGCGCGGACCTCGGCGATGTTCTTCACGTCGCCCTTGTAGATCCAGACCTTCACGCCGATGCGGCCGAAGGTCGTCTTGGCCTCGAAGAAGCCGTAGTCCACGTTCGCGCGGAGCGTGTGCAGGGGCACACGGCCCTCGCGGTAGAACTCCGAACGGGACATCTCGGCGCCGCCGAGACGGCCACCGCACTGGATCTTGATGCCCTTGGCGCCCGCCTTCATCGCCGACTGCATGCTCTTGCGCATGGCACGGCGGAAGGAGACGCGGGAGGACAGCTGCTCGGCGACGGCCTGGGCCACCAGCTGAGCGTCCGTCTCCGGGTTCTTGACCTCGAGGATGTTCAGCTGGACCTGCTTGCCGGTCAGCTTCTCCAGGTCACCGCGGATACGGTCGGCCTCGGCGCCGCGGCGGCCGATGACGATGCCGGGACGCGCGGTGTGGATGTCGACGCGGACGCGGTCACGGGTGCGCTCGATCTCCACCTTGGAGATGCCGGCGCGCTCCATGCCGGACGTCATCATCCGACGGATGGCGACGTCTTCCTTGACGTAGTCCTTGTACAGCTTGTCGGCGTACCAACGCGACTTGAAGTCGGTGGTGATGCCGAGCCGGAACCCGTGCGGGTTTACCTTCTGGCCCATTACCGGGTTCCTTCCTTGCTGCTGACGACCACCGTGATGTGGCTGGTCCGCTTACGGATCCGGTAGGCACGGCCCTGGGCGCGCGGCCGGAACCGCTTGAGGGTCGGGCCCTCGTCGACGTAGGCCTCGGAAATGAAGAGGCTGTCGACGTCGGTGTGGTCGTAGTTGTGCGCGGCGTTGGCGATGGCGCTGTCGAGCACCTTGCCGACCGGCACGGAGGCGGCCTGCGGAGCGAATCGCAGGACCGCCTGGGCCTCCGTGGCGTCCATGCCACGGATGAGGTCCACCACGCGGCGGGCCTTCATGGGCGTGACGCGGATGTACCGCGCCTGGGCCCTGGCTTCCATGGTTGTCCCTTCAGTTACTTACGTGTCTGAATGCGATCCGCTGCTAGCGGCGCTTCGACTTCCGGTCTTCCTTGACGTGACCCCGGAAGGTGCGCGTCGGCGAGAACTCGCCGAGCTTGTGGCCGACCATCGACTCGGTGACGAACACCGGGATGTGGGTCTTGCCGTTGTGCACCGCGATCGTGTGGCCGAGCATCGCCGGGACGATCATCGAGCGACGGGACCAGGTCTTGATGACGTTCTTGGTGCCGGCTTCGTTCTGCGAGTCCACCTTCTTCATCAGGTGGTCGTCGACGAAGGGCCCCTTCTTCAAGCTACGAGGCATCTCAACCCGTCCTTAGCGCTTCTTGTTCGTCTTGCGGCGGCGGACGATGTACTTGTTCGACGCCTTCTTGGGCGAACGAGTACGGCCTTCCTTCTTGCCCCACGGGGAGACCGGGTGGCGGCCACCGGAGGTACGGCCCTCACCACCACCGTGCGGGTGGTCCACCGGGTTCATGACCACACCACGCACGGTCGGGCGAACGCCCAGCCAGCGCTTGCGGCCGGCCTTGCCCCAGTTGATGTTCGACTGCTCGGCGTTGCCGACCTCGCCGACGGTGGCGCGGCAGCGCACGTCGACCAGGCGGATCTCTCCGGACGGCATGCGGAGGTGGGCCATCGAGCCCTCCTTCGCGAGCAGCTGCACGGAGGCGCCGGCGGAGCGGGCGAACTTGGCGCCGCCACCGGGGCGGAGCTCGATCGCGTGGATCGTGGTACCGACCGGGATGTTGCGGAGCGCCAGGTTGTTGCCCGGCTTGATGTCGGCCCCGGGACCGTTCTCGACGCGGTCGCCCTGCTGCAGGTTGCGCGGGGCGAGGATGTAGCGCTTCTCGCCGTCGGCGTAGTGCAGCAGCGCGATGCGCGCGGTGCGGTTGGGGTCGTACTCGATGTGCGCGACCTTCGCCGGCACGCCGTCCTTGTCGTGACGACGGAAGTCGATCACGCGGTAGGCGCGCTTGTGTCCGCCACCCTGGTGGCGAACGGTCACACGACCGGCGTTGTTACGGCCGCCCTTGCTGTGCAGCGGGCGGACCAGCGACTTCTCCGGCGTGGACCGCGTGACCTCGACGAAGTCGGCGACGCTGGCGCCACGACGGCCAGGAGTCGTCGGCTTGTACTTGCGGATACCCATTTCTCAGTCCTCGTCCGATATCGGACGATCCGGACCTCCGTCAGGAGGTCGGACCGCCGAAGATGTCGATACGGTCGCCCTCGGCGAGGGTCACGATCGCGCGCTTGGTCGCGGCACGCTGGCCGAAACCGGTGCGGGTCCGCTTGCGCTTGCCCTGGCGGTTGATCGTGTTGACCCCGGTGACCTTGACCGAGAAGACCGCCTGCACGGCCTCCTTGATCTGGGTCTTGTTGGCACGCGGGTCGACGACGAACGTGTACTTGTTCTCGTCGAGGAGCGCGTAGCTCTTCTCGGAGACGACCGGCTTGAGCAGCACGTCACGGGGGTCCGTGTACGACTTGCTCAGCGGCGTCTCGACGGTGTTCTTGCCCTCTGCGGCGTGGCGACGCGCCTTGGCGACGCGCGCGGCCTTGGCGGCCTTGGCGGCCTTCGAGGCGATGGAGGGGTGACGGATAGCCATCAGGCCTCGCTCCCTTCGGTGTCGGTGGCCTTCGGGCCGGACACGAAGGACTCGAAAGCGGCCTTGGTGAAGACCACGTCGTCGGAGACGAGAACGTCGTACGTGTTCAGCTGGCCCGGCTCCAGGATGTGGACCTGGGGCAGGTTGCGGGCGGACAGCCACGCGGCCTCGTCGGCGCGGTCGACGACCAGGAGCAGGTTCTTGCGCTCGCTGATCTTGCCGAACAGGCTCTTCGCGGCCTTCGTGGAGGGGGTCTCGCCCTCGACCACGCCGGTGACGACGTGGATGCGGTTGTGACGCGCCCGGTCGGTGAGGGCGTGCCGCAGGGCGGCGGCCTTCATCTTCTTCGGGGTGCGCTGCGAGTAGTCGCGCGGCTGCGGGCCGTGGACGACGCCACCGCCGGCGAACTGCGGGGCGCGGGTCGAGCCCTGACGGGCGCGGCCGGTGCCCTTCTGGCGGTACGGCTTCTTGCCGCCGCCGCGGACCTCGCCACGGGTCTTGGTCTTGTGCGTGCCCTGACGGGCAGCGGCCAGCTGTGCGACGACGACCTGGTGGATCAGCGGGATGCTGACCTTCTCAACGCCGAAGATCTCCGCGGGGAGCTCGACGGAACCGGCCTTGTCGCCCGCCGGCGAAAGGATGTCAACAGTGCTCATCGGTTACCTCAGGCCCCCTTGGCCGCGGTGCGGACCAGGACGAGGCCGCCGTTCGGACCGGGAACCGCGCCCTTGATGAGCAGCAGACCCTTCTCCGCGTCAACGGCGTGGACGGTCAGGTTCTGGGTGGTGACCCGCTCGTTGCCCATGCGACCCGCCATGCGGAGGCCCTTGAACACACGGCCCGGGGTGGCGCAGCCACCGATGGAACCGGGGGAGCGGTGCTTACGCTGGGTGCCGTGTCCGGCGCCGAGGCCCTTGAAGTTGTGACGCTTCATGACACCGGCGAAGCCCTTGCCCTTGCTCTTGCCGGTCACGTCGACCTTCACGCCGGCCTCGAACACCTCAGCGGTGATCTCCTGGCCGAGCGTGTACTCGGAGGCGTCCGCGGTGCGGATCTCGACGAGGTGGCGACGGGGAGTGACGTCGGCCTTGGCGAAGTGGCCCTTGAGGGGCTTGTTCACCTTGCGCGGGTCGATCTCGCCGAAGGCGATCTGGACCGACTCGTAGCCGTCGGTGTCGTTCGTACGGACCTGGGTCACGACGTTGGGGCCGGCCTTGACGACGGTGACCGGAACAACACGGTTGTTCTCGTCCCACACCTGCGTCATGCCGAGCTTTTCGCCCAGGATGCCCTTGATCTGCTTAGCCATCGTTCAGATCACCGGCCTCAGAGCTTGATCTCGATGTCGACGCCGGCCGGGAGGTCGAGTCGCATCAGAGAGTCAACGGTCTTGGGGGTCGGGTCGAGGATGTCGATCAGGCGCTTGTGCGTGCGCATCTCGAAGTGCTCGCGCGAGTCCTTGTACTTGTGCGGCGACTTGATGACGCAGTACACGTTCTTCTCAGTGGGCAGCGGCACCGGGCCCGCGACCGACGCACCAGTGCGGGTCACCGTCTCGACGATCTTCTTCGCCGAGCTGTCGATGACCTCGTGGTCGTAGGCCTTGAGCCGGATGCGGATCTTCTGTCCCGCCATGGCTACTCAGTAGTCCTGTCTCTCTACAGCTCTGGAACCCGGTGTTCCTGTCTCTCTTCTCCGACCCACGCGGTCGGGCGTGTCGCGCTCCCACTGACACAGATGCCCCTTGTTCGAACATCCCTGCGGGGGGATTGCACACGGCCCTACCGGAACCGCGAACCGGGGACGAAAAGCCCACCGGGCGCCTGGCCGGCGCCGCGCTCACGCTTCCCGGAAGATTCCCGTACGTCCGCCCCTGATCAGGGACGACGAGTACTGTGGGACTCGCTTCCGGTCCTCCCGGCGGGAGGCGCGCAGCATCAACACTCGACCGAGCAACTCGGCTAGTCTGCCATAGGCGATGGGGCGCTGGCCAATCGGGCCGAGGAGAATACCCCGGGAGTGACGCAGGTCAAACGCGGGAGGCGTTCGAGCCGAACGCCATGGACCGGCCACCCCCCCTGCCGCGCCCCGCTGTCAAGGCGATGGACGGCATGCCCGGCGTCCACGATGGTGTCCGCCGCCCTGCGTGCCGGCGTACGCGCCCGGCCCTCACGCGCCACCGAGGGGGTCCTGACCGCGGGGGCATCGCCCATACATCGCGCCTTCAACGGATCCCCTGGATGAGGTGATCCAACGCCGCGTCTGCGGTATCGCCCAGCAGTTCTGCACTGTCCATCCCCATGTAAACGGCCCCGGCCTCGGAAATCCCCAGATAAAAGTTTCCCCGGGAGACGTCACCTACGGGGTAAAGAAAAGTTCCGACCTCCTCGCTGAGATACTCGAAGATTTCGTAGTCCCATTTGGCCAGCGTGGGATCGAGCCGGAACGGCAGTCGAGCCACCGTTCTGCCAGGTCCTTTCTGATCGATCTCCAGACCACCGAACTCGCTGAGGAATCGTCGGGCCGCCGCGTGGGCCACGTATCCCTCGTCCGCTTCCTGGAGATCCTGCTCCCATTGTGCTGTGGAGACTGCACGTCCCGGATACCACCCGGACACCCGCAGCGCCCAGTCCGTCTCGGCGGACCACCTGGGCGCTCCGTCCGCTCCAAGTGCGGCACCAAAATCATCGGGCAGCTCAAGATGATCGCCCGCCGGCACAAAGGGCAGTGGAGCATCAGTTCGCCGCTCCATGACAAGCTTCTCGAGCGCACCACTCGCCGTATCGGCGAGTAGTTGAACACTTCGCCGCCCTACGTACACGCAGCCGCCCGGATCCATCGCGAGATGACTCTCCCCGCGGTCGACCCGGCCGATGGGATACAGGTGTGCGCCGACTTCGGCACTCATCTCCCTGAATGTATTCCCCAGTTCAGCAAGTTCCTGAACGACCGGGTCAAGGCCGCAAGGCGCGAGCCTGAAGGGAGACTGCGGCATCACGGGCCCGGGTGTCCAATCGTCCGTCGCCAAGCCGCCGAACTCACCGAGAAACCCCCGCGCCGCGTCATGCATACCGAAACCGCCGTTCAGGCGAAGCGGCTCCTCCCACCTCTCGACAGGGACGCGCCGACCGGGATACCACCCCGCTGACCGGAGTACCCGATAGGTCAAGGGGGACCATCCGGGAAACAACTGGCCACTCATTCCCACATCACCGCCGTAATTCCGAACTGATCAAGCACGTTCTTGCATGAGGAACATGGTTCCTTCGGTCTCTGGTGAGCGGGATTACCCGGTGCCCGCACGTTGACGGCAGCCATTACGCCGCCCCGCGGGTCGACTCCCGCCTTCATGGCATTCGAGAGCGCTTCGGCCTCACCACACTTCCCGTGCTGCCCGCCTACCCGTACATCATCCGGCACTCTGTCATAGGCGGCTCGCACATCCGGGTGCAGGTCATGTTCACCGCCGCCTTTGATGCTTGCGCCGTCGAACGGCTGCTTGTGGCCGGGGACCGACAGACCCGCCGCACTGGTCGGACGCGTGTTCTTGTTCGCGCCTGGGCGTGCTTGTTCCAGGTCAGCCCGCCTCTCCGCAGCGTCCCTCGCAGCGGTAGGGCAGGCCGGGGACAATCCGAACGGATCGACCGCGGTGAACGGGTTGGGTACGTATGCGCGAGGATTGGGCCCGGGAGCCAGGCCCAGGGGGTCCACGGAGACGTACTGGGCGGTCTCGGGGTCGTAGTGGCGTTGATAGTTGTAGTTGAGTCCCGATTCGAGATCGTGGTATTGACCCGGAAAGCGAAGGGGGCAGTACGCGCCATCGGCGTCACGGTCATCGAGAGGTGCGCCCCACACGGTCGAACGAGCTCGCCATGCCGGCTCCCCGTGCTCGTCGATGAGCTCGGTGGGGGTGCCGACGACATCCGCGATGATCGAAAAGAACTGGTCGTCCACCCACTGCTGAGGCGAATCCGGCGCCAGGACCCTCTGTACCTGCGTGACCGGGCTGAACCGGTCCCGCTCCCAGTCCCAGACCGTGCAACTCGGTGCTTGATCGCCCGAGCGCGTGACCTGTTCCGCCAGGACGAATCCGTCCCAGGCGAAGGTCACCTCCTCCAGGACGGTCTGCCCGTCCGGCGCCAGTCGCTGTTTCGCGGTACGGCGGCCGAAGGGGTCGTAGTGGTAGATCCACCGGCTGCCGTCGGGCGTGGTCACGCCGACGAGGCGGTCCTGGCTGTCCCAGGTGTAGCGCCACACGTCGGGTTTGCGTGAGAGTCGCTTCTTACGCCTGACCACCACCCGGCCCTGGGTGTCGTACTCGTAGCGGATGTCTCCGGCTCGGCGCTCGACAGGCGCGGAGCGCAGGAGCCCCTGCTCCGGCCTCTCGTTCTCCTGCCACTCACCGTTGGTGAGATTGCCCGCCGCGTCGTAGGCGTAGCGTTCCGTCCAGGTCGCCGCACGCACCCCGGTGACGCGCCCCGAGCCGTCGACATCGACGAGCCGGTCGCCGTTCAGCAGGTCGGTGATCGCGCTGACGGTTCCGTCGGGGCGGTAGCGGTAGGTGCGGTGCTGGAGGGGCCGGGGTGCAGGCGCGTCGGGAGATGCGGCGGCGCCGGTGGTCAGGGTCTGTGCGGCCAGTCTGCCGTCCGTGCCCCAGGTCTGGGTCAGAACGGCCGTGTCCGTGCGCCGCTCGGTCTCGCGTCCTGCCTCGTCATACGCGAACGTGACGGTTCGACCCGCCGTCCTCAGCAACGTCGGCCGGTCACGCCCGTCGTACTCCCAGACGCTTTCGGCGTTCGACGGGGTTACGCGGCGGGTGCGCCTGCCCAGCACGTCGTAGGCCGAAGTCACGGTTGCGCCGTTGCAGGTCTCCGCGAGGATGCGCCCGCGTGCGTCGCGCTCGTAGGTCAGCTCCGCGCCGGGTCCGATCACATGGCGCAGATTGCCGACCCGGTCATAGGTGTAGGTGGTGATGCCTTCCGGCGTACGCTGCTGCACCACCTTGCCGAACTCGTCGCGGACGTAGTCGATCGTCTCGCCCGCGCCATTCGTCTGCGCGACGAGGCGGCCGGCCGCGTCGAACCGGTAGCTCTGAACGCGTCCGTCGAAGTCCTGCTCGCGAACCAGCCGGCCGGCCTCGTCGTAGAAGTACCGCCAGACGGCACCGGTCTGGTTGGTGATCGAGGTGACGCGCAACTGGCCGTCGTAGGCGAACGCGAGGCGAGAACCGTCTGGGTCGACGCGAACCGTGGGGAGGTCGAACTCGCCGTACTCGAAGCGCGTGATCTGCCCGAGGACGTCCGTGTGCTCGACCAGGTTGCCCTCGCCGTCGTAGAGGCGCCGCTCCGTGCTGCCGTCCGGCAGTACGCGGCGGCTCAACCTGCCTTCCGGCGTCCACTCGAAGCGCGTGACCGATCCGTCCGGGCCCGTCTGGGCGATGATCCTGCCGAAAGCGTCCCGCTCGTACCGTGTCGTCGAGCCCTCCGCGTCGGTGACCGCGACGGGCTGGCCTGCCGCGTCCGGCTCCAGCACAGCGGTGCGGCCGGCGGCGTCGGTGATCGCGACGACGGCGCCCGTGCGGTCGTACCGGTAGGAGACACGAGCGCCGACGGGGTCCGTCTCGGAGATCAGATTGCCGTGCGCGTCGTACTCCATGCGCCAGACGTGCCCGTCGGCCTGAGTGACGGCGACGGGATCGCCGTACTCGTTGTTTTCCGCGAGTTCGCGGCTTCCGTCGGGCCGGACGATCGCGGTGGGAGCTCCCTGCTCGTCGTACTCATAGCGGGTCGTCCGGCCGAGCGGGTCGGTGCGGGACAGCAACCGGTTGTAGCGGTCCCACTCCGAGTACGTGCTGTGTCCGAGAGGATCGGTCTGTGCGACGAGTTGGTACAGCTCGTTGTACCGGTAGGTCGTGGTGTGGCCGAGGGCGTCCGTGTAACGCGTCTCACGGTTCTCGGTGTCGTAGCCGATCGTGCAGGAGAGTCGGCCCTGTGCGCCTTCACCACGGACGCACCGGTCCTGATCGTCGTAGGTGAATCGGTACCAGCAGCCGTTGCGGTCGGTCCAGGACGTAATGCGAGCCCTGTCGTCATACGTCAGCTTGAGGGGAAGACCGCTGGAGTTGCGGATCTCCGTGAGGTGGCCCTCGGGGCTGTAGTCGAAGCTTCTGAGAAGCGTGCCCTCCGGTCCGTCCTGCGGGTTGCGCAGCCTCAGGCGGACGACGCGACCGCCATCGGTATCGACGTCGATCCGCCGACCGGCGGAGTCACGTACGGCGATGGGAACGCCCTCGGGGTCCCGCTCGAAGTCGATGCGTAGGCCGTTGCGGTCGGTGACGGCGGCAAGAGGAAGTGTGAATTGCTCGTCCTCGGCTGCCGGAGCCTGACGGGGGGCGAAATGACGGGTGAGCCCGGTCGCCGGATCAGTGATGCGGATCGTGGCGCCTGGCACGCCGTCCCAGTCCAGTGGCCAACGCGGACCCTCGAGTGGCATGGCCGACGAGCCCCGAACGGGCACCGGATAAAGAAGGATCATGCCGTCCTCGGTGGCGAGAACGGCACCCTCCGCATCGAGTTCCAGGCGCTCGTCGAGCGTGGAGGCCCACGACGGGCCGAAGGAACGACCCCATCGATACGTCGACAGATGCGTACGGCGCAGAACCACGGGGAGGAGTCCCGGCAGCTCGACGTCGGTCTCCTCCATGAGCATCTCGCCGGAGACCATGTCGATGGGGTCGCCGTTCTTGCATCGCCCCGCAGCGGGCTTGCTCCTTGCCGCTGCGTCGTCCGCCCCGTTCCTGAGGCCCCCCTTGCCCAAGCCCTTGGCCATGGCCTTGAGCCCGCCCGCGCCCAGGCTTTTGACGCCCTTGGCCAGGCGGCCGAGGGTGGTGATCCCTTTGAAACCGGGTATGCATTCCAGCGCAGCGAAGGCGACGTCCCATAGGGAAGCCTCGCCCTTGGCGTATTTATGAAGCGTGTCGGCGAGCAGGACGAGCGCCGCGACCAGCACGATCGCACCGAGGATCGGGCCGCCGACGATCATCACGACGATGCCCAGAACCGCGACGACGACCTTGCAGACCGCGACGATCGTGTCCCAGTTGTCGACGAACCAGTCGCCGACCTCCTCCCACCACGACCGGTTCTGAATCCCCGCGTCCGACGCCTCGTCGATCTTCCGCTTCGCCTCACGGGCCGCCTCGTCACGCATCCTGCGCGCGTCCTCGGCCATCTTCTTCGCCGCGGCCAGCGCGTCCTGCGCGGCCGAGACGTCCGACTGAGCCGCCGTCTGCGCCGACTTGGCGTTCTGCACGTCACGGGTCGCGGCCCGGACCTTCGCCTCATCGGGCTTGTCACCGTCGGTCTTACGCCCGGACGGGTCGTCCTTGTACTTGTCGGCTTCCCTGCCGGCCCGGGTCACCCACGACTCGGCGGACGCCAGCCTCGACTTCGCCGCGGACAGATCCTGCTGCGCCTCCCGCGCCTTGACCAGCGCCCGGTCCGCCAGCGCCTGCGCCCGCTCCAGCTCCGGCCAGAACGCCGCCAGCGCGTCCCCGCACAGCTCGTACGACTTCCTCAGCTTCTTCAGGTTCTTCGGAACACCCGAGAACTGTTCCCTGAACACGGCCGCGGACTTCCCCGCCCACTCCAGCACCGTGTCGTCGTCCGCCATCCCCTTGACCAGGCGCAACGCCTCGGACACGTCGTCGGCGAAATCGTGCAGCTGCTTGGCCAACGACCGCACACGGACCGGATCCCCCGGCGTCGGATCCCCATCCAGATCCAGCGGCTCCCAGTCCCGCGGCCGATAACCCGCCATGCAACAACCCCCGTCACCTGCTCAGCGCCCACCAACAGCCGTGTGCACCCGGAAACCTACAAGGCGCGGCAGACTGAAGGCGGGCCGGCTGCGGGGAGCGGCTCGTAGCGCCTCACGGCCGCGCTCCATATACGGTCCCCAGCGGTATATGAAGATGGTCACGCGAGGCCTTCACGTCCAAGTCCCTGGTCGGCATCGACGACGACAAGCCAACCTTCGCCCAGCGGCACTCGGCACCAGGACCAAACGGGAGACCATCGACCGCGCGCTGACCATAGCGTCCGCAATCAGCGCCGACGACCACGCGCGTGCCCTGCGCTGGCTCCGGGAGAACGCCGACGCGTTCGTGGACTTCGATGTCCTCGCGGATCGAGAACAGGCGGGCCCGTGACGTGTCTGGCGGACGCCTCCGCCGTATGGCGGCTGCTGCGCGGGCAGCTCGGCTCTCCCTGGCCCGACCGCGTGGCACGAGGGCTGGTCGCCATCTGCCCGCCCGTCGAAACGGAGCTGATGCCCGGCCTCCGCTCCGACCGGGACTACGAGCCCTTCTTCACCATGCTGGGCCAGACCTTCGGCTGGGTTCCCGCGCTGGACGACCCTTGGGCAAAGGTCGTCGAGGTGCAGCGGGACTTGGCGAAGATCGGCCATCATCGCGGCCCCTCCCTCATCGACATCCTGATCGCCCTGACCGCCGAGCACCATCGCCTGACCGTCCTCCACGTCGATGACGACGTCGCGGCCATCGCCAGAGTGCGGCCGAACGTGCTCATGGTTCGGGGCGAAACACCAGGCAACGGACCCCGGGGCGAACCTCTCGCAATGCCGAACCGATCAGCGGGTCGGGTTCTGTCGCGATGGGTGCGCTGCACCTGTCGGCGCGTCTGCCCCCATCGGGCACGGGGTGCGATCGGCCGCTCGCCGGCTACGAGTCCGTTCGCCCGTCGACCGAGTCATGAACGCCTGCGCCGCAACGACCGCCGGACCCACCCGACCGTCTCCCCGGCGTTCATGCGCCAGACCTCCAGCCTGTTGCGCACCGTCGAGACGACCATCCACCCCTTGAGCCACAGCGGCAGCCGCTTGAAAGGCACATGGTCGAGGACATCGTTGACGGCGTTCACGGCGATGCTCCTACGGCCCGGACCTGCCGCCCGCAGCGAGGCGTACAGCTCTGGCGTCAACTCGCCATGGCGCCGGGCCGCGACACCCGCGGCGGTGTAGGCGAACCCGCGTTCGGCCGCGTCCGGCAACTTCATGGCCCGGACGATCCGTGGCGACGCCTCCTCCAGGGAGCAGTTGAACGCCAGTCCGATCACCGCCGTTCCCAGACGCCGCTCGCCCCGCTCGTACGCCGCGTCCCACTCGGCCGGGTCGTCGATGCCCAGCAGTCCCTCGCCGCTCTCCCAGTTCACCGAGAGCCTCCCCCTCCCCTCACCCCGTGAACCGAAACGTCGACGTCACCGCGTCGAAGATGTCGAAGAAGGACTCCGCGAGGTCCAGCACCTGGCTGCTCCCCGCCACCAGCGCGACCTTGCCGTCCTGGCCCGGCACCGGGATGAACGTCTGCATCAGCACCGCGCGGACGGTGCGGTTGAGGGCGTCGTCCGGGACGGGGATGTCCTCGATGCCGTACGTCCGGGCCGCCGGGCCCACCCCGGGGATGTCGACGGTCGTCACCTTGCGCCAGGAGTCGCCCTCCTTCTTCGCCTCCTTGGCCGAGAGGCCGGCGGCGATGGCGGCCGGGTCCGTCGACAGCGGCTCGCCGTCCCGGGTGCGGCCGCCGACCAGCGACACCGTCACCGATCCGGTGATCGGCGTCCCGCCGCCGAAGGTCTCCGCCATGCAACCGCAGTACAGCGCCCCCGACTTCCAGGCGTCCGCCGCCGCCTTGCGCAGGAAGGTGAGGTACGTGTCCCGGTGCGGGGCCAGCTCCGGGTGCTGTTCGACGCGTTCGTTCACCATGCGCCGGATGGAGTCGTCCCGCGACTCCGGGCGCACGTCGAACTCCCACCACGATTCCGGCACCTTGATCCGGAATCCGCCGCGCTCGATCGTGAGCGCCTCCATGTAGCGGGCCATGATGTCGCTTCCCCGTTCATCCGTCGGACGGTGCATTCGTTCACGCGGGCGCGTCCAGCACTCAGTGCGTGCACACGCGTACACGTCAGCACGTCATCGCGCGCCGGGGTCATCGTGCCACCGCCGCCGGACACGGCCTTGCGCACACCCGGAAACGCACTGGTCTGAACCAACCCCTTGCCCCCACCCCTCCCCCGCCGCAAGCTCCTGACATGGAGCTGGAGTTGCGGCATCTCAAAACGGTCCGGGCGATTGCCGACGCCGGCAGTCTGACCAGGGCGGCGACGGTCCTCGGGCTCGCGCAGCCCGCGTTGAGCGCACAGCTCAAGCGGATCGAACGCGCCCTCGGCGGCGCCCTGTTCGAGCGTGGTCGGCACGGTGTGCGGGCCACCGCTCTCGGCGAGCTCGTGCTCGAACGCACCCGCATCGTGCTGCCCGCGGTCACCGAACTCCAGCAGGAGGCGGCCCGGTTCGCGCGCACGCCCCGCACCAGCGGGCGGTTCCGGCTCGGCGGCACGCACGGTCCGCTGCTCGGGGCGCTGGTGGACCGGCTCGCGGACACCGCGCCCGACGCCCAGGTCACGACCTGCGCCTCCTGGTCGGAGCGCGAGCTGGCCGACTTGCTCACCGAGGGGCGGCTCGACTACGCCCTCGCCGGGACGTGCGGGTCCGCGGCGCCGCCCGGCGGGGAGCACCTGGTCTGGCGGGAGGTCGCCGTCGATCCGGTGTTCGTCATGCTGCCCGACGGACACCGCCTGTCCGGCCACCGCGAGCTGGACCTCACCGACCTCGCGCACGAGGAGTGGGCCTGCGTCCCCGGCGACGGCTGTTTCGGGGACTGCTTCGCCGCCGCCTGCGCCCGCGCCGGGTTCACGCCGCGGCGGATGTACGAGACCGACACCTCGTCGCTCGTGCACCTGGTGCAGGTGGGCCGTGCCGTCGGGCTGTGCCGGGCGACGTTCCCGGACACGCCCGGCATCGTCACCCGCCCGCTCACCGGAACGCCCCTGGCGTGGCGGCATCTGCTGGGGTGGCACGCGGCCACGCAGCAGCCCGGCGCCGCGGGCGGCGTCCTCGCCCAGGCCCGGCTGGCCCACGCGAGCGTCGCCGCCCGCAGCGACACGTACACCGCCTGGCTGGCCGCCCACCGGGTTCCATAACACCGGGGAGGGGGGTCGGCCGACGTCTTACGGGCGTCGCGCGACGCCTCCTACGGTTTCGGCACCTCCCCACCCGAGACCGAGGAGATCCCCCATGCTCCAGCGACACGTCCGAGCCGCCAGAGCCGCGGGCGCCGCCGCGGTGACGACGGCCGCCCTGCTCGTGGCCGGGCTCAGCGGCTCCGCGAGCGCCGGGCCGGCCGTCGTCGGGGCGGCGCCCGCACCCGCCCCGCAGTCCGCCGCCGAGACCCTGCGCGCCGACGCCGCCCCGCCCGCCCTGCTCCGGGCCATGCAACGCGACCTGGGCCTGGACCGGCGGCAGGCGGAGCGCCGCCTCGTCAACGAGGCGGAGGCCGGCGCCACCGCGGGACGGCTGCGGGCCGCGCTCGGCGGGGACTTCGCGGGCGCCTGGGTGAGCGGCGCCGAGTCCGGCAGGCTGACCGTGGCGACGACCGACGCCGCCGACGTCCGCGCGATCGAGGCGAGCGGCGCCGAGGCCGCCGTCGTCGCCCGCTCCCTCGCCGCTCTCGACGCGGACCGGGCCCGCCTGGACAGCGCGGCCGAACGGGTGGGCGCCGCGGACGCGCCGGTCCGGTACGTCGACGTCCGGACGAACACCGTCGTCGTCGAGGCCGTACGGCCCGCCGCCGCCCGCGCCCTCATCAAGGCCGCCGGCGTCGAGGGCGTCCAGGTCCGCAAGATCGCCGAGCGGCCCCGGCCGTTCTACGACCTGCGCGGCGGCGACGCCTACTACATGGGCTCCGGCGGCCGCTGTTCCGTCGGCTTCCCGGTCACCCGCGGCGCCCAGCAGGGGTTCGCCACCGCCGGCCACTGCGGTCGCGCCGGCACCAGCACCAGCGGCTACAACCAGGTCGCCCAGGGCAGCTTCCAGGCCTCGACCTTCCCCGGCCGCGACATGGCCTGGGTCGCCACCAACTCCAACTGGACCGCGACGCCGTACGTCAAGGGCGCGGGCGGCCAGAACGTGCAGGTCACCGGCTCGGCCCAGGCGGCCGTCGGCGCGTCCGTCTGCCGTTCGGGCTCCACCACCGGCTGGCACTGCGGCACCGTCCAGCAGCTGGGCACCAGCGTCACCTACCCCGAGGGCACCATCTCCGGCGTCACCCGCACGAGCGTCTGCGCCGAGCCCGGCGACTCGGGGGGCGCGTACATCTCCGGCAGCCAGGCGCAGGGCGTCACCTCGGGCGGCTCGGGCAACTGCAGCAGCGGCGGGACGACGTACTTCCAGCCGCTCAACCCGCTCCTCCAGTCGTACGGGCTCACCCTGAAGACCACCGGCAGCGGCCCCGGCGAGCCCGGTGAGCCCGGTGAGCCGGGCGAACCCGGCGGCACCTGGGCCGTCGGCACCGTCTACCAGGCGGGCGCCACGGTCACGTACGGCGGCGCCACCTACCGCTGCCTCCAGGCCCACCAGGCCCAGCCGGGCTGGGAGCCGCCGAACGTACCGGCGCTCTGGCAGCGCGTCTGACCGAACCACCGCCGACCGACCGGCCCGGGCGCCTGAGGGGTGCGCCCGGGCCGGTCCGCGTCATGCGTCGGGACCTCCCCCGCACGCGCACTCGCCCCGCACCCGCCCCGCCCGTCGACCGGTCGGCCCGATCGACCGGTCGGCCCTCGCTCAGTGCCCGCGCCCAGCGGCCGCCCTCCCCCCTTCGACCGGGCTTCACCCGGCCGCGCCCGGACCCGGACATGCGAAAGGGCCCGTACGACCGGAGTCGTACGGGCCCTCTCAGGCTTTCAGGTCAGCAGACCCAAGAGGCCGAGCAAGCGGACTTACTTGACGATCTTGGTGACCTGGCCGGCGCCGACGGTCCGACCACCCTCACGGATGGCGAACTTCAGGCCCTCCTCCATGGCGACGGGCTGGATCAGCTCGACGCGCATCTCGGTGTTGTCGCCCGGCATGACCATCTCGGTGCCCTCGGGGAGGTGCACGACACCGGTCACGTCAGTCGTACGGAAGTAGAACTGCGGGCGGTAGTTGTTGAAGAACGGGGTGTGGCGGCCACCCTCGTCCTTCGACAGGATGTAGGCCTGGGCCTCGAACTCGGTGTGCGGGGTGACCGAACCCGGCTTGATGATGCACTGGCCGCGCTCGACGTCCTCGCGCTTGATGCCACGGAGGAGCAGACCGACGTTCTCACCGGCCTGGCCCTCGTCGAGCAGCTTGCGGAACATCTCGATGCCGGTGACCGTGGTGGTGGTCTTCTCGGTCTTGATGCCGATGATGTCGACGGTCTCGTTGACCTTCAGGACACCACGCTCGATACGGCCGGTGACGACCGTACCGCGACCGGTGATCGTGAAGACGTCCTCGATCGGCATGAGGAACGGCTTGTCGACGTCGCGCTCCGGCTGCGGGATCGACTCGTCGACAGCCTTCATCAGGTTGAGGACGGACTCGACCCACTCCTGCTCGCCCTCGAGGGCCTTGAGCGCGGAGACGCGGACGACCGGCAGGTCGTCGCCCGGGAACTCGTACTCGGAGAGGAGCTCACGGACCTCGAGCTCGACGAGCTCCATGATCTCCTCGTCGTCCACCATGTCGGCCTTGTTCAGGGCGACGACGATGTAGGGGACGCCGACCTGGCGGGCCAGGAGCACGTGCTCCTTGGTCTGCGGCATCGGGCCGTCGGTGGCGGCGACCACGAGGATGGCGCCGTCCATCTGCGCCGCACCCGTGATCATGTTCTTGATGTAGTCCGCGTGACCCGGGCAGTCGACGTGGGCGTAGTGACGCGCCTCGGTCTGGTACTCGACGTGCGCGATGGAGATGGTGATACCGCGCTGACGCTCCTCGGGCGCCTTGTCGATGTTGTCGAACGGGGTGGCCTCGTTCAGGTCCGGGTACGCGTCGTGCAGCACCTTGGTAATGGCGGCCGTGAGGGTCGTCTTACCGTGGTCGATGTGACCGATGGTGCCGATGTTGACGTGCGGCTTAGTCCGCTCGAACTTCGCCTTCGCCACTGGGGTCCTCCTGTGGAGTGGTTCTGTACGCCTTACTTCATCGGCGCCAGGTGATCTTTGCTGTCAAAACCCGGAACCCGGGGCATTCACCCGGGAATGCGGGGGAATGCCCCGTGAGGCTCCGGAGTCAAGCCTACGGCGTGGACGCGAGGTCCGTTACTCGCCCTTGGCCTTCGCGATGATCTCCTCGGCGACGTTCCGCGGAACCTCGGCGTAGGAGTCGAACTGCATCGAGTAGCTTGCGCGACCCGACGTCTTGCTGCGGAGGTCGCCGACGTAGCCGAACATCTCCGACAGGGGCACGAGGCCCTTCACGACACGGGCGCCCGCCCGCTCCTCCATGGCCTGGATCTGGCCACGGCGGGAGTTGATGTCGCCGATGACCTCGCCCATGTAGTCCTCGGGCGTGGTGACCTCGACGGCCATCATCGGCTCCAGGAGCACGGGGGAAGCCTTGCGCGCGGCCTCCTTGAAGGCCTGCGAACCGGCGATCTTGAACGCGAGTTCGGAGGAGTCGACCTCGTGGTAGGCGCCGTCGAGAAGCGTGACGCGAACGCCCGTCATCTCGTAGCCCGCCAGGATGCCGAACTGCATCGCTTCCTGGCAGCCGGCGTCGACCGAAGGGATGTACTCCTTCGGGATGCGACCACCGGTCACCTGGTTCACGAACTCGTAGGACGCGTCGCCGCCCTCGATCGGCTCGATCGCGATGATCACGCGAGCGAACTGGCCGGTGCCACCCGTCTGCTTCTTGTGGGTGAACTCGACCTTCTCGACCGACTTGCGGATCGTCTCACGGTACGCGACCTGCGGCTTGCCGACGTTGGCCTCGACCTTGAACTCACGGCGCATACGGTCGACCAGCACCTCGAGGTGCAGCTCGCCCATGCCGCCGATGATGGTCTGGCCGGTCTCCTCGTCGGAGTGGACCTGGAAGGACGGGTCCTCCTCGGCCAGGCGCTGGATCGCGACGCCGAGCTTCTCCTGGTCGCCCTTCGACTTGGGCTCGATGGCGACCTGGATGACCGGGGCCGGGAAGTCCATGGACTCCAGGATCACCGGGGACTTCTCGTCGCACAGCGTCTCACCGGTCGTGGTCTGCTTCAGACCCATGACCGCGACGATGTCGCCGGCGCCCACCGACTCGATCTCCTCACGCTTGTTCGCGTGCATGCGGTAGATCTTGCCGATGCGCTCCTTGCGGCCCTTGACGGAGTTCAGCACGGCGGTGCCGGACTCCAGACGGCCGGAGTACACGCGGACGAAGGTGAGCTTGCCGAGGTGCGGGTCGCTCATGATCTTGAACGCCAGCGCCGACAGCGGCTCGTCGTCGGACGGCTTGCGCTTGACGACCGTCTCCGGGTCCTTGACGTCGTGGCCCTCGATGGCCTCGATGTCGACCGGCGACGGCAGGTAGCGCACGACCGCGTCGAGCAGGGGCTGGACGCCCTTGTTCTTGAAGGCGGTGCCGCAGAACACCGGGGTCACCGTGGTGCCCTGGCCCTTGCCGGAGGCGATGGTGATACGGCGGATCGCCGCGTACAGCTGCTCCTCGGAGGGCTCGGTGCCCTCCAGGTACAGCTCCATCATCTCCTCGTCGTTCTCGGCGACGGCCTCCAGAAGCTTGCCGCGGTACTCCTCGGCAGCCTCCGTGTGGGTGTCCGGGATGTCGACGACGTCGTACATCTCGCCCTTGGTGGCCTCGGCCGACCAGACCAGGGCCTTCATCGTCACCAGGTCGACGACGCCCTTGAAGTCCGCCTCGGCGCCGATCGGCAGCTGCATGACCAGCGGCTGCGCGCCCAGGCGGTCGGAGATCATGTCGACGCAGCGGTGGAACTCGGCACCGGTGCGGTCCAGCTTGTTGACGAAGCAGATGCGCGGAACGCCGTAGCGGTCCGCCTGACGCCACACCGTCTCGGACTGGGGCTCAACGCCGGCGACGCCGTCGAACACCGTCACGGCACCGTCGAGCACGCGCAGCGAACGCTCCACCTCGACGGTGAAGTCGACGTGGCCCGGCGTGTCGATGATGTTGATGGTGTGGTCGACGTTCTCCAGCGGCCAGTGGCAGGTGGTGGCAGCAGAGGTGATCGTGATGCCACGCTCCTGCTCCTGCTCCATCCAGTCCATGGTGGCAGCGCCGTCGTGGACCTCACCGATCTTGTAGGACACACCGGTGTAGAACAGGATCCGCTCGGTGGTGGTCGTCTTGCCCGCGTCGATGTGGGCCATGATGCCGATGTTCCGCACCCTGGCCAGGTCAAGCGAAGTGGTAGCCATAAGGCTTTCGTCTTCTCTCGGTCTCGATGTGGGTAGCGACTACCAGCGGTAGTGCGCGAAGGCCTTGTTGGACTCGGCCATCTTGTGCGTGTCCTCGCGCTTCTTCACAGCGGCGCCGAGGCCGTTGCTCGCGTCGAGGAGTTCGTTGAGCAGACGCTCGGTCATGGTCTTCTCGCGACGGGCGCGGGAGTAACCGACCAGCCAGCGCAGCGCCAGGGTGTTGGCACGGCCGGGCTTGACCTCGACCGGGACCTGGTAGGTGGCGCCACCGACACGGCGGGACTTGACCTCGAGGGTCGGCTTGATGTTCTCCAGAGCGCGCTTGAGCGTGATGACCGGGTCGTTGCCGGTCTTCTCGCGCAGGCCCTCCATGGCGCCGTAGACGATGCGCTCGGCGGTGGAGCGCTTGCCGTTCAGCAGCACCTTGTTGATCAGGGAGGTCACCAGAGGGGAGCCGTAGACCGGGTCGATGATGACCGGACGCTTCGGGGCGGGGCCCTTACGAGGCATTCTTACTTCTCCTTCTTGGCGCCGTAACGGCTGCGAGCCTGCTTGCGGTTCTTGACACCCTGGGTGTCGAGCGAGCCGCGGATGATCTTGTAACGAACACCCGGCAGGTCCTTCACACGGCCGCCGCGCACGAGCACGATGGAGTGCTCCTGCAGGTTGTGTCCCTCACCCGGAATGTAAGCGGTGACCTCGATCCCGCTGGTCAGACGCACACGCGCGACCTTACGCAGGGCCGAGTTCGGCTTCTTCGGGGTGGTCGTGAACACACGCGTGCAGACGCCGCGACGCTGAGGGGAACCCTCGAGTGCGGGCGTCTTGTTCTTCTCGACCTTGTCCTGCCGGCCCTTGCGGACCAGCTGCTGGATCGTAGGCACTACTTCTCCGGTTTCTGTGTGCCGATGGGTACAGCTAACCTGGAACGTCGCCGACCCACGCGGTCGGGTGTGTCGAATCCCGCGGACTCCCGCCGCTAGGCGAAAAGAAGCGCAGATTACGGTGGCCGGTAGCAGCCCCACGTGCGGTTTCAAGGCACGCACGAGGGCCAGGGCACACCCCAGGCACAAGGTCTGAGCGTACCCACCGCATCGACCTGGGTCAAAAGAAGCGGTTCCCGGTCGACGCACCGGGCTGATCGGCCAGGAATTCGTCACAGACAGTGGCGGATGTTCCGGATGATACCGCCGCCCTAGGCGGAGCCGGCCCTCCGCTCCAGGCGGATCATGCGCGCCCGCACCGACTCCAGCTGGGCCTGGTCCGCCGCGGGCAGGGTCGTCCAGAGGGCGACCAGCTCACGGCCCATGCGGAGGCCCTCGACGGGGTCGGTGACCTGAAGCCAGGCAGCCGCCGCGTTCCGCACGCTCTGCAGCGCCTGGGGGTCGTCGCGGTCCCTGCGGTCACGGGCTATGTCGAGAGAGCCTTCGAAGGCTCGCCGACTGTCGCCGGCGACGAACGCGACGTACGCGCTCAGCTCGCGCAACCGCAGTACCTCGGGCGACTCGCGTCCCAGCCGCTCGGTGGCCTCGGTCACGCTCTGCCGCGCGAGAGTGGCGGCCCATTCGATACGACCGGACTGAAGCGCCTCATGAATCCTTGCCGCCGGACCGGCGACCGGATCATCCGCGAACGGCGCGGGCGAGGGGGCCGCGGGCGGTGCGGACGCTACGGCGGGCTCGGGCGCGGGGGCCGGAACCGGCGCTTGGGCGCGCGCGGGGGCCGGGTCCGGGGCTGGTCCCGGGTCGGGAGCGGGTGCTGGGTGCGGAGCGGGTGCTGGGTGCGGAGCGGGTGCCGGGTGCGGAGCGGGTGCCGGGGCAGGTCCCGGGTCGGGAGCGGGTGCCGGGGCGGGGGCAGGTCCCGGGTCGGGAGCGGGTCCCGGGTGCGGAGCGGGTGCCGGGGCAGGTCCCGGGTCCGGGGCAGGTGCCGGGTCGGGAGCGGGTGCCGGTGCCGGGGCAGGTCCCGGGTCGGAAGCGGGTGCCGGAGCCGGGTCGGAAGCGGGTGCCGGGGCCGGGGCAGTCGCCGGGGCCGGGGCGGGAGCCACGGCTGGGGCGGGAGCCACGGCTGGGGCGGCCGTCGCCGGATCCGACGGCGGTGCCGAGGTCGGTGCCGGGACCCTGGCCGGCCCCGGTACCGAGGGCGGGGTCGTCGGAAGCGGCTCCGCCCTGTCCGCCGGACGGGTGTTTCCGGGCTGTGGTGCGGTCATGGGCGCCGGGGCGGAGACGGATGGGAGCGCCTCTGCCGCCGGGCGGGGCCGGGACACGGGCTCGCCCGGCATCGGCACCGGCCGAGCCAGGAAGCGGCTCGACCCGTCCTCCAGCACCTGCAGGGGCACGATGGCCCCGATCCGCTCGTCGTACACCGTGGCCGACACCGGCTGCCCCGACGTCAGGGCGAGCCGGTACAGGTAGTCGAGGACAGCGTCCTGCGGTTGCTCCCCCACCCCCGCCACGACAGGACGACCGCCTATCTCCGCGAACCCGTCGGCGTGCACCCGCACGTCGACGGCAACGGGCCCGGGAGCCGGCGGCGGAGTCCCTTCCGGAGTCCCTTCCTTCCGCTTTCGACGGTTGAACACGGACATGGGAGCCTCACTCAGTTCTTTCGCACGGGCGGAGACGAAGCGGACGCGGGGGCGGAAACGGAGGGGGACGGCACTGCCGCCACGGTCACCTTCACGTCCGCGACCCGCCAGGGGCCGCCACCCGAACGGGACAACTTGACCGAGGCCATGAGCCGAGGGCCGTCGCCGGTCCAGCCGTCCCGGCCCCGTGCCCTGCCGTCGACGAAGACCTCCCGGTAGGCGACGGACGCGGTGTCGGCCGGTACGTCGCCGTCGTCACCGTCGTCGAAGGTCAGCCGCACCGTTGTCCATGCCTTGTGCTCCGCCCAGACGCTCCACTCGCTTCCCGTGCCGCCGGCCGGTGTGTGCTCGCGTTCGGCGGCGGCGCGTTCGGGGACGAGATAGCGGGAGCCCCGGAGCACCGCGTCCTGCGGCCCCGCGTCGTACGCGGTGTCATGGCTGTACGTGAGGATGGCCCAGGCCCGGGTGACGGAGGTCGGGTCCTGGTCGTCCACCCGCGGCGGGGAGGGGACCCTGGCTCCCTCGTCGAGCGGCTTGCCCCGGGGGACGGGAGCCTTGGGCGTGAAGCTGCCGGAGACCGCCGGGTCCGGCCCCGCGCCCGTGCCGTCCGTCTCGTCCCCGAGGCTCTTCAACCCGCAGCCCGTCAGCACGGCCGAGCCGACGACGGCCACGACTGTCACGGCGATGGCCTTCCGCACGATCCCCCTCCTCCTGTCCGCGCCCGTCCGTCGCCCGCTCATTTTCCGATCCAGGGGGCGGGGTCGACGTACTCTCCGTTCACCTGTACCTCGAAGTGCAGGTGGGCTCCGGTGGAGTAGCCCGTGCTGCCGACGAGTCCGACCACCGTGCCCACGCCGACCCGCTGTCCCTTGGCGACGCTGATGGCGGACAGGTGGTTGTAGGTCGTCGAGACTCGCTTGCCCTCGATCGTGCCGTGGGACACGACCACCCGGTTCCCATAGCCACTCGTCATGCCGGCGAAGGTGACGACGCCTTCCTCGGCGGCGAGTACCGGCACCCCGGCGGCGACTCCGAAGTCGATTCCGGAGTGCAGTTTGTAGACCCCGGTGACAGGGTGCACGCGCATACCGAAGGGGGAGGTCACAGGGGGGTTGCCGGACAACGGCATGGCCATCGCCTGTCCGGCGGGGACGGTGCCGGTACCGGGTCCTGAGCTGATCGCCGTGTATTTCGCCATGAAGCTCTTGATCTTGACGACGTAGCCCTGGGTCTCCTGGTACGGGGGTATGCCTCCGTACTCCAGCACCGCACCCGGGCCCGCGTTGTAGGCGGCGAGAGTGAGGTCGAGCGTCGGGCCGCTCGCCCGGCCGCGAGCCTTGTAACCCTCGACGTCCTCGGCCAGGGCACAGTCGTAGCGCCCCTGGGCCATGATCGCATCTCCCGGGTCGAAGGGGTCCACTCGCCCATTGCCGTCGTCGTCCCGGCCCCAGGTGGTCCACGTTCCGGGCATGAACTGTGAGAGTCCCTGGGCCCCCGCGGGCGAGGTCCGCCCATTGATCCAGGCCGACTCGGCCTCGATCTGGGCGGCGATGACGGGCGCGGTTATCTGGGGGCACATGGAGCCGGCCTTCAGCACCCACGGCAGGTACTCCGGGGGTACGTGCTTCGGGTTCAGCGTGCCGCCGGTGACACCCGACATGTCGGGGCCCGTGTCCCCCGCCCCGACACCCACGAACAGCATGACCGGCATGACGACCAACGCGAAGGCACCGCCCGCGAGCCACGCGGCAGTGCTTCCCCCTTTGCCCGACATCGCTCCCCCGTAGACATGATCCGATGTCCCCCACAGGCCGGTACGGCGACCGCCCGACGACATCACATGGCCGATGCAGTCAACACCCTTTGATTCGCAGTACGTTATCGGTGTCGGACGCTACGCGAGAGAGTTGACGGACGTCGACACAGGGGGAGCAGGGACGCATGCAGCAGCACATCACCGAGGGAGTTGAGATCTGGCTCCGCGGGCCGGTGAATCCATCCGCCCCTCCGCTGCCGTCCCCGAATACCGCATTCCTGCACGACTCGTCGCCAAGTCCCGTGCAAGGCGCGGAGGTTGTTTCCGCCGCCTCGCTACCGACGCCCGCTCAGACCCCACTCACGTGGATGAACGCCCATGGAGGCGCGGGGACTTCCACCCTGGCGCAGATATTCGGAGGTCATGACTCCGGCCTCTCCTGGCCCGACCCCGCAGCCGGGGAACCCGGGAACGTCATGCTCGTGGCCCGTACCCACGCCTCGGGGCTCCAGGCGGTGTCCAGGGTCCTCAACGCCGTTCGCCAGAATGAAGTCCCGGCAGATGTCACCCTCTGCGCGGTCGTCCTCGTCGCGGACGCACCCGGCCGCCTGCCGAAAGAGCTGAACCGCAGAATCAAGGTGATCGGCTCGGCCGTCGCCGTCCACCGGGTGCCCTGGGTGCCGTCCTGGCGGACCGGCGACCTCTCAGGGCCTCTGCCGCGTGAAGTCGCCGCGCTCGGACGAGTCATCACCGGCAACTGACTTTTATGACAGAAGGTTTGAGATGGCAGCGCCAGCACGCGTCGGACCGGAGTCCGACGTCACGGATCCCCTCAACGAACTTCTCGACATGATGGCCTGGCTGGTCAGCGCCGCGTGCGTCGTCGGCCTCCTGATCGTCGGGGCACGGATGGCCATATCGCTCCGATCGGGAAATGGGGAGGAGCACTTGACGCAGTTCGCGACCGTCATGGGGGCCTGCATCATCGGGGCGACCGCAGGTCCTGTCGTCACGTTCCTCCTGGAGTAGGCGGTCTTTCGAGACAGATGTGTTCCGAAACCGGTCACCGACAAGGCCGGAAACGGACGCACAGCGATCTGGCGCTGTCATGATGCAGCGTCAACATGGCTGCACACGCAGTCACTGTCAGGAGAGTGAGCGTAGACCGCTCACTTGCACGGGGGGAGATTCTCCATGTTGAGCAAGCTTCACGGCATCGTCCTCGCCGCCGACGTGCCCACGCCGGGCATGGACGCGCCGGAGGAACTCACGGACAAGGTGAACAGTGTCCTCGGCATCGTCGCCTGGGCCGGAACCGCGGCGGGCGTCGCGGGCGTACTGATCACCGGGGCCATGATGGCGATTTCGATGCGCCGGGGCGAGGGGTCCGAGCACATGGGCCGTCTCGGCATGGTGCTGGGCGGCTGCGTCCTGGTCGCCACTGCCGGCCCGCTCGTCTCCTTCGTCTTCGCCTGACCCCGACCCGAACGTGAAGGGAACCCGACTGATGGTGGTTTCGGGAAGGCAGCGCGGCAGCAGCGGGGAGTGGGAGAAGCCCTTCTGGCAGCAGCGGGGCTGGCAGATTTCGGCCGCATTCCTGATCGCGATGGCCCTGATCGGTGGCGTGGCGCTCCTCTCCGGCGGAGGCGACGACAGCGGGGCGCCCGCGGCCAAGCCGTCCGCGGTGCAGTCGTCCGCGGACGGCGGTGAGACGTCCGCGCCCTCGCAGGCCACCGGTGAGGGCCGGCCTGCCGGTTGCCGTACGGACGACAGCGACCAGGACACTCGGCCGAAGCCGCCGGCCGACGTCCAGTGGCGCCAGCTGAACTCCACGCTGGTCCCGGTGTCGGAAACCGCGGGCCCGGTGAAGTTCGACGGGCCCGCGTGGTCCTGTTTCGCGCACACTCCCATGGGCGCGGTCCTGGCGGCCCACGTCATCCCCAACCAGTTCGACGACTCGAACTGGCGGGACGTCGTGGATCGTCAGATGCCTCCCGGGGCGGCCAGGGACGCGTACATCCGCAAGCGTTCGAAACTGCCCGACGACTCGGTGGTCAAGGCTCCGCCCGGCAGCAGGGGCACCTACGCCGCCTACTCGATCGTCTCCTACTCCGAGGAGCAGGCCACAGTGATGGTCGTGATGCAGATTCCGCGGGGGGGTTACGGTGCCGGCACGGTGACCGTCGTCTGGAACGACGGCGACTGGAAGCTCCGGCCCACACTCTCCGGGTCCCTCTTGGAGACGGCCACCCCCGTGGGCGGTCTGGAGGGTTTCACGGAGTGGGGCACACCTGATGCTTCGTGAGCTGCCCGGCCCCGGCGACATAGTCGACTGCGCCACAGATCTCAGCGGATGTCTGGGCGATGCCACCCGGGGCGCAGGTGAGGCAATAGCCGACTCGGCGGTCGGCGCCTTCGCGAACGCCATCGGCTCGGCCGCCTCCGAAGTGCTCAAGTCACTGAACGGCGTCTGGCTGCAGGCCGGAAGCCCGAGCTCCCTCAACCCCGAAGGGCAGACCGGGCTCAACAGCATCCTCAACGAGACGCAATGGATCGTCGGCTACGTGGCCGTCGCCTCGCTCCTCGTCGCGGCGGCCAGGATGGCGTACGAGCGCAAGGGCCAGCCCATGCAGCAGGCGCTCCTGGGCATGTGGAAGGTCATTCTCGTCTCCGCCGTCGCCCCCTTGATAGCCGGCAAGCTGTACGAGGCCTCGGACGCGTACGCGGCGGACGTGTACGAGAAGGCCCAGCTGGGTGAGAACGCCGAGACGATGCTCGGTTTGACCACTCTCACCAGCCCCGGCCTGATCCTGATCTTCGGCCTGCTGATCATGCTGGCCGGGTTCGTCCAGATCATTCTCATGTACATCCGGCTCGGCGTGCTCATCATGCTGATCGGCACCCTTCCCATCGCCGCCGCGTCCTCGATGACGGGCTGGGGCGAGGGCTGGTGGAAGAAGCATCTCGGCTGGCTCATCGCCTGGCTCCTCTACAAACCGGCCGCCGCACTGATCATCTACTCGGCCACGGCCATGACGCAGGACGACCGCGCCGTTGCCTTGGAGAACACCATCGCGGGCATGGGCATGCTGATCCTGTCCGTGTTCGCCCTGCCCGCCCTGCTCAAGCTGATCGTCCCGGCGACAGCCGCGCTCGGCAGCACCTCGGGCGGCACGGTCGCCATGAACTTCGCCAACAACATCGCCACCGGTGCCATCAACATCGCGAGCGGCGGCATGTCCTCCTCCGGTGGCGGTGGAGGAGGCGGCCGGAACACTGCTTCCCAAGGGCCGGCCGGCTCGCCCTCCACGGGTGCGGGCTCGCCCCCGGGCGGCACGGGCGGTGGCGGCGCGGGGACAGTCGGTGGTGCGGCCTCCGCCGGTGCCGCAGGGGCCACGGCCGGCGCGACGGTCGCCGTCCAGGCCGCTGCGACGGTCGCACAGGCCGGCCTGACCGCGGCGAACGAAGTGACCAACTCCCTCGACGACAACGACGGAAACAAGGGCCACAACCAGTAGGAGCCGATGGGGGAGGCGCATGCCCGGCCTCCCACTCTGCCGAGGAGAGGAAGATCCATGTCCGAGCAGCGTTCCCTGCGCGAGTACCTCCAGCGCTACGCGGCCGGCGAGATCCCGCGCGACGAGATGATCGAAACCGTCGCCGCCTGGGAGTTCGAGGAGTCGGACTGGGAGGAGGGGCACATCGAGCCGTCCCACCAGGACAACACCCTCGAAGTCGTGGCCGGCGCCTCCCTCCTCGGTGACATCACCAGGGAGGACCTGGAGGAGATCCACCGCCGCCGCACGGCCCGCCACGGATGAACGGCGAGTACCAGCCGCTCTACCAGGAGTTACAGCGGCGCATGGGCCCTGGAGGCGATCTCTCCCCCGGCCCCCGGGACACCGTCAGCCACCACTTCCAGGACGGCCTGTGGACCAGGGAGCGGGAACAACTGCACCGGGCGATCCTGGAACAGTTCAAGGACCAGTACCGTGACCGCCCCCGGGACGGCCAGGCCGTCCTGCTCACCGCCGGTGCGCCCGGGGCGGGCAAGGGCGGCGCCCAGGCCGGCCTCGCCCGGTGGCAGGGCCAGGACACCGGGCTGGGGCGGGAACTGGCCCGCGCCCACGGAGTGAACCTCGACCTGTACGTCGTCCTCGACCCGGACCAGTTCAAGGTGGCCCTCTTCGAGCACGGCGGACTGCCCCGGCTGGACGTCCGGGCCATGGCCCTGCCCTTCGGCCGGGAGCTGGCACCCTCCGAAATGGCCTCGCTGATCCATCGTGAGTCCGCGTTCCTCCAGGACCAGTTCGAGGTATGGGCGCGCCGCGAGGGCTACAACCTCCTCTACGACGCCACCCTGAAGAACCTCGACAAGAACATCCGCCTTCTCACCGACCTCCAGCACCAGGGCTACGACCAGCGCGTCGTGCTGTCCGTCGAGGTCCCCCTGGAGCAGTGCCTCGCGCAGAACGCGGCCCGCTGGGAGAGCGGCCGCATCCGCTACGAGCAGGGCCTGGACGCCTACGGCGGCCGGATGGCGCCCGAGGGCACGATCCGCGACCTGTACGCGCAGAGCACCTCGGGCCGCGGTTACTCCATCGGCCGGGAGAACGCCGAGCGCCTTGCCGACAAAGGGCTCGTCACCGCGCTGATCACCTCCGACCGGGGCGACTTCGACCCTGGCGCCGCCGCGCAGAGCCCGCTCGTCCAGGCGCGGACCTTCCAGCAGGGCGACAGCGTCATCCGGATATCGGCGGCCGGGCGCCTGCGCTCGGGGCGGGGCGACGCCGCGCCGCGGCCCACCGCCGTCCCCGGAACGGCTGCCCCCGCCACGCCCCGCACTCCGCGCCGGCCCCCCGGCCCCGGAAGAAGCCTCTGACACACCCCGGAAAGGAAACCCATGTCCTCCGACGCCATGACGCGTCCCACGTACGGGAACTGGCGGCGTCCCCGTCGGCCCGGCCTCGGCCCCCTGGGCCTGCTCGGTACCGTTGTCGCCTTCGGCGGACTCGTGGTCGTCCTGCTCGCCTCGCTGGTCTCGCTCGCCGCGGCCGTCGTCGTCCTCGTCCCGCTGGCGCTGTTCCTCGGCCCGCTGGCGCTGCGCACCGCGGACGGCCGCAACGTGTACCAGCTGCTGGCCGTCCGGATCGGCTGGATGAGGCGCAAGGCCAACGGCTCGCACACGTATGTCTCGGGCCCGCTGTCGCGGCGCCCCGGCGGCCACTTCACGCCGCCCGGACTGCTCTCCCGGGTGAAGATGCGGGAAGGCAGGGACGCGTACGACCGCCCCTTCGGAGTGCTGCACCACCCCGGCCGCAACCTCTACACCATCGTGCTCACCTGCGAACCCGACGGCGGTTCGCTGGTCGACCCCGAGCAGGTCGACATCTGGGTCGCCTCCTGGGGCGACTGGCTGGCCCGGCTGTCGCACGAGCCGGGGCTGCGCGGCGCCCAGGTGGTCGTCGAGACCGCCCCGGACACCGGCACCCGCCTCGCCGCCGAGGTGCTCCCCCGCATCGTGCCGGACGCCCCCGCCGCGGCGCGCGCGGTGATGGAGGAGGTCGTCCAGCGCTACCCCGCCGCGTCCTCCGAGATGCACACCTACATCGCGCTCACCTACGGCACGGTCCCCGGCCCGCGGCGCGACCCCGAGGACGTCATCACCGACCTGTCGATGCGCCTGCCGGGCCTGCTGGCGGGCCTGGTCGCCGCCGGCGGCGGCTCGGCCTCCCCGCTGTCCGCGGAGCGCATCGCCGAGATCGTGCGGGTGGCGTACGACCCGGCCATCGCGCCCGACGTACTGGCCGTCCGCGCCCAGCACGCCGGCACGGGCCTGGACTGGAAGGACGCCGGCCCGGCCGCGGCCGTGGAGACGATCGACGCCTACAAGCACGACTCCGGGGTGTCCCGCACCTGGATGCTGACCCTCGCCCCGCGCGGCACCGTACGGTCCAGCGTGCTGCGCGGCCTGCTGGAACCCGCCCACGGCACGCGCCGCAAGCGGGTGTCGCTGGTCTACCGGCCCATCGACCCGGCGACCTCCGCGCGGATCGTGGAGGCCGACCGCAGGGCGGCGCACTTCATGGCCGGCTCCCGCCGGGGCCTGGTCCAGGCGCGTGCCTCGTCCGAGATGCGCGCGGCCGAGCAGACCGCGGCCGAGGAGGCCGCCGGCGCCGGTCTCGTGGAGTTCTCCCTGATGGTGACGGTCACCGTCGACAACGAGGAGGAGCTCCAGGACGCCTCCATCACCGTGCGCAACCTCCAGGCGTCCTCCCGCATCCTGATGCGCCCCGCGGACCGCATGCAGGCGTCGGCGTTCAGCTGCACGCTGCCCGTCGGCCTGCTGCCGTGGGAGTACACGCTCATCCCCTACCAGCTGAGGGAGACCCTGTGAGCAGGCGACAGCGTCCGGCCGCCCGACCGCCGCGCGAACCCGTCGTGCCGGCTCGGGGATGGCCCGGCCCGGGCGGCGGCCAGGTCGGCCACCTGGACCCGCCGACCATGTGGCGCGCGACCACCGTGCAGGCCTGCGGCCTGTGGCCGTTCGCGGCCGGCTCGGGCGCGCCGATGACGGGCGTACCCCTCGGGCAGCATCTGCACACCGGCGCGACGGTGTGCGGGGACCCCATCTCCTGGTTCACCCGGGCCCGTTACATCTCGAACCCGTCGCTGTTCATGCTCGGCATGCCCGGCCTCGGCAAGTCCACCCTGGTCAACCGGATGCTGATCGGCATGACGGCGACCGGGATCGTGCCGCTGGTGCTCGGCGACCTCAAGCCCGACTACGCCGACACCGTGCGGGCCCTGGGCGGCCAGGTGATCTCCATCGGACGCGGGGTCGGCGGCATCAACGTGCTGGACCCCGGCGCCATGGGCGAGGCCGCGGCCCGGATCGGCGGCGACGCCGGCCGGGTGCTGGCGGCCGAGGCGCACGGCCGGGTGCTGAACATGGTTGCCGCCCTCGTCACCATCGTGCGGGGCCGACCGATGGACGACCACGAGCAGTCGGTGCTGTCCGCCTGTCTGCACCACCTCAACGAGCGCGGCAAACCCGGCCGAGCACCGCTCCTGCCCGATCTGCTGAAGGTCCTCGACGAGGGGCCCGACCGAGTGCGCGCGGTGACGCTCGACCGCGGCGACATGGTGCGCTACCAGCAGGCGGTGGACCCACTGCACCGCTCGCTGCTCGGCGTGCTCGACGGCCCGCTCGGTGACACCTTCGCCTCCGAGACGTCGACCCGGATCGACCCGAACTCGCCCGCCGTGTGCGTCGACATCTCCCGGATCGGCGAGGCCGACACCCAGCTCACCGCGGCGGCGATGCTCGCCGCCTGGTCCGACGGGCTCGGCACGGTCGCCGCCGCCCACGCCCTGGCGGACGCCGGGCTCGGCCCGCAGCGCTGGTTCTTCACCGTCCTGGACGAGCTGTGGCGACCGCTGCGCGCCGCCTCCGGCATCGTCGAGCGGATCGACGCGCTCACCCGCCTCAACCGCTCCCTGGGGCTCGGCGACGCCAAGATCACCCACACCCTCAAGGATGCCGAGGCGCTCGGCACCGAGGCCGACCGGGCGAAGGCGCGCGGCTTCGTCGAGCGGGCGGGCATGGTCGTCTGCGCCGGGCTGCCCCGTGCCGAGATGCAGGAGCTCAGCAAGATCGTCGGCATGTCGGAGCGGGAGATCGAACTGGTGTCGTCCTGGTCGTCGCCGCCGGGCTGGGCCGGCACGGACGGCAACGCCGAGCCGCCCGGCCGTGGCCGCTTCCTCATCAAGGTCGGCGGCCGGCCCGGCATCCCCATCAAGGTCGCCATCACCGACACGGAGCGCGCCCTGCACAACACCAACACCCGCTGGACCGGCACGGAACAGGCCGTGCAGCACGGTGAGGGGCCACGATGAGCGCGCGCAGGGGCAGCGCCGGCGCCGACGACTTCCTGCCGTGGATCATCGTCGTGGTCGCGGCGCTCACCGGCTTCGTCTTCTTCGCGGTCTGGCTGGGCGGCACGCTGGGCGCGGCCACCAGCGGCGGTGGCTGGGATCCCCCGCCGTTCGCCCTGTCGACCTTCGCGACCCTGACGCAGGACGGGCCGGAGGCGCTGTGGCCGGGCTCACCGGTCGGCGCCTTGCTGGCGGGTATGACCGTGGTGCTCGGGGTGTGCGTCGCGCTGCTCGTCGTAGTGATCATGCTGGTGCGCAAGGGGTCCGCCCGGCCGACCGGTCTCGCCGGACGCCGGGAGCTCGCGGCCATGCTCCCCAAGGGCGCCGCCGCCCGCGCCCGCGAGCTGCGTCCCTCACTGCCGAGGACGGGACGGCTCCACCCGGACGACACCGGAAACCTGCTGGGCGACCTGGAGCCGAACGGCCCCGAGCTGCGCTCCAGCTACGAGGACGTCGAGCTGGACCTGATGGCCCCGCGGGCCGGCAAGTCCACCGGCATCGCGGTGCCGCGGGTGCTGCGCGCCCGGGGCAGTGTGCTGCTGACCTCCAACAAGGCCGACGTCTACAGCGTCACCCGGGCCGAACGCGAACGGCACGGCACGGTATGGACGTTCGACCCGCAGGGCATCGCGCACACCCCGCGCGCGATGTGGTGGGACATGCTCGCCGACGCGGCCACCATCGAGGGCGCCCGGCGGCTGGCCGGTCACTTCGTGGGCGCCGTCAACGACGACGCCTCCAAGCGCGACTTCTGGATCTCCGCGGCCCAGAACACCCTCACCGCCCTCTTCCACGCCGCCAGCCGGGGCGGGCGGCGGATCGACGAGGTGCTGGCCTGGCTGGCCGACCCGGCCGACCGCACACCGATCGACCTGCTGCGCGACGCCGGCATGACCGCGCTGGCCGACCAGCTGCGCGGCACCATCCAGGGCGCGGTCGAAACCCGGGACGGCATCTACGAGACCGCACGCCAGTGCGTGGCCTGCCTCCTCGACCCGCGGATCGCCGCCTGGGTCAGCCCCGACCCGCGGCTGCCGCAGTTCCGGCCCGACACGCACGTGCTCAGCCGTGACACCCTCTACCTGCTCTCCAAGGACGGGGGCGGCTCGGCCGCCGGAGTGATCGCGGCCGCCGCCGACTCGGTGCTGCGCGCGGGCGTCGTCGCCGCCGAACGGATGGGCGGACGCCTCGACCCGCCCATGACCGCCGTCCTCGACGAGGCGGCCAACGTCTGCCGTATCTCCGATCTCCCCGACCTCTACAGCCACTTCGGCTCCCGCGGCATCAACATCGTGACACTGCTGCAGAGTTACCGGCAGGGCGTACGGGTGTGGGGCGAGCCCGGCATGGACGCCCTGTGGGGCGCCGCCACGATCAAACTGCTCGGCGCGGGCCTGGACGACGCCGACTTCGTCGAGAAGATCTCCCGGCTGGTCGGCGAACACGACGTGAGCACGGTCAGCTACTCCAGGAGCAAGGACGGCAGGTCCCGCTCGACGTCCTACCGGCTCGAACGCATCCTGCCCGCCGACCGCATCCGCGCCCTGCCCAAGGGCACCGCCCTGCTGCTCGCCACCGGGGTCAAGCCGGCCCTCGTCCGGCTGCGCCCCTGGTACCTGGAACCGGACGCCGACCGGATCCGGGCCGCGGCCCAGGCGGAGGTCCAGGCGATCACCCGCCGCGCCGGCAAGGAGACCATCCACTGATGACCGAGCACCTCCCCCACCAGGTGCCGCAGTCTCCGCCGTTCATCCTCTACCTCGACGGCGACGCGTACGTCCAGGAGCTGCGGCTGCTGGCGACCTGGGTGAACTCCCTGCTGCTTCCCGTCTACGGGCGGGAGACCCACTCCGGCTCGCCCTGGTGCCCGCGCTGGTGGGAGCACCTGGAGGCGGTGGCCCGGCTGCACGCGCTGTGGCTCGCCTGGCAGGAACTCACCGATCCCGCCGCGGGCGCCGTCGGTCCCTCCGTATGGCAGCGTGATCACCTGGGACCGGCGCTCAGCGAACTGCGGGACCCCGCCGGGCCGTTCGCCGGCTGCAAGGAAGGCTCCCACCGGGCCAAGGCGGCCCCGGTGGTCGAGCCGTACTGATCGACCGAGAGGACACACAGCACATGCCCAAGACGAAGGCAGCGGCGAGCGCCCTGCTCGCGGGGCTGCTCCTGGCCGGCTGCGGCGACGGCTCGTCGCCGGACCCGAAGAACGAGCACACGGCGTCCGCCGGCCCGTCCGCGAAAGCCTCCCCCACCCCGGAGGGCCCGTCGGTCCTGTTGACGGTCCCCTCCCAGTACGACCCGGGCAAGGGCTGGCAGCAGACGCTCTCCTGGATGCCGAAGAACTACTCGGCGCAACCGCTGGTGGCCGTGGGTACCCGGAGCGACACCGTCGCCCATGTGAACACCACGGAGGACGGGTACGTCGTCCAGGTGCGCGACGCGACGACGGGGAAGATCCGCTTCACGGGCGAGCCGTGGGAGCCGCCTGCTCCCAAGGAGAAGACGAACTCGCTGTTCGGGCACTCGGTGCAGCTGCCCTCCGTGTCGACCACCGTCCAGAACGGCCGCGAATACGTCGTGCTGTGGGCCCACGGCGTCCTCGGCGCAGACGCCCTCGACAAGGGCAAGGAGATCGTCCGCCTTCTGGTCTATCCGATGAATGCCTCCGGCAGCGCGGTGGCCCCTACGCGCGAGATCGACATCCCCGTCGAACTGTTCGCACTCGGTCGCGACTACCTGAGGGTCGTCGACCTCGGAACGGGCTTGCAGGTTCACTGGGAGGCGCGCAACACGGACAAGGAAGCCGTCGCCGTGAACGTGACGAACGGGACGCTCGACCACTGCGCGGACGCCTGCTCCGAGAGCATCGGACGCCTCTGGACCGACAAGGGATGGGTCGTCTCCGACTACTCCCAGGACACCGTGTCGATGCCCAAGTCGTGGCACATCACCGACGACGCCCCGCCCGGCGCCAAGTACGCACAGGACTCGGCGTCCGGGAACGGCGCGTACGTGGGAATCACCGGCGGCCATCTCTTCACCCGGTGGAAGGCCGAATCCGGCAGCGTCATGCACCCTCTCACCGCCCTGCACGACGCCGCCACGGGCAAGCTGGAGACCAGCATCGTCTGCGACCGGCCGTCGGAGGGCGACACCGTCTCCTCCCCCAACGGCCGCTTCGTCGCCTCCGGCACCGTCGCCTTCGACCTCCAGCAACGCAGCGGCTTCTGCCTCGACGCCGGGAAGGAGCGGAAGGCCAGCGTGTACATCCGGTCGATCACCGACGAGGGGATCGCGTACGGAGGGCTCGATCACACCCCCCGCGAGGGAGAGGAGACGGCCGAGGTCGACCTCTCCTCCGGCACCGCCGCCCCCGAACTCCTCCCCGAGGGCACCGTCCTGCCCCACCTGACCCTGAAGAACACGGGTGTCTTCCTGACCCCGAGCCCCGACGACGGCGTGCTGATCTCGGTACTCCGCCACAAGTGACGGCCCTCGGCCGACCGATTCCGGGAGAGGTACATGTCCCTTCCTCAGCTCACCCAGGTGCTCCACTGGCAGAACCGCTGGTCCGGTCCCGCGCACACGCTCCTGCGCGCCTTCCACGATCCCACCGCCCGGGAAACCGTGGTCGTCGTGTCCGAACTGGCGGACAACCCGATGGAGCGCGGCATCACCGGCGACTTCCAGAGCGTCGCGGACGCCGCCCTCCCCCTGCTGCGCCGGCATCTGTCCCCCGACCTCGGCCACATCGTCTGGATCGCGCACTTCGGAGACTTCTCCTCCTACGACCCCGGCGGCCCCGAGACCTTCACCCGCATTGCCGTCACCGAGACCGACGGCGTCCACGAGGAGAACCTCCACGAAGACCGGCGGCTTACCGCACAGCAGGTCACGGAACTGCTGAAGGGCCGGACCCTGGCCCCCGTGCCCGAGGTCCTCGCACAGCTGGGCCACCCGAAGTGACCGAGCTGGTCTCCGGCAGGGACGTGCTCGCACAGGCTCGTGCGCTGTACCAGGGCTACCGGTCGGCCATCGAGCCGACCGGCATGCGTGTTGCCATCATCCGCTTCACGCCCTCGCCCGAGGACCCCGCGGACTGGCATGCGCGGCTTGAGGCGTCCAGGGTCTCCGCCGAGCAGAAGGTGAAGAGCTTTGAGTACCTCGGCTTCCGAGCCGAGCACGTGGTCCTGCCACCGGGGGCGCACCGCTGGCAGTTCGCCGATGTCCTCAACCACTACAGCCAGGACCCGAAGACACGGGCGATCATCGTCCAGTACCCGCCGCCACAACAGTTGGCGCCTCTTGTCGCCCGGATGGACCCCGCCAAGGACATCGACGCCCTCCTCAAAACCCGCTCCCCCTACCCGTCCTGCGCCACCGCCGAGGGCATCTACCGGGTGGCCGAGCCGTTCGCCGAGGACGCCCCGGCGATAGCCGTCGTCGGCAGCCGCGGCTTCGTCGGACAGGGCGTGGTCGAACTGCTCCGCAACAACGGCCACGACCCGATCACCCTGGACGCCGGCGACGACCTCAGGCACGTACGTGACGCCGACATCGTCATCTCCGTCACCGGCAACCCCGGTATTCTCGGCCCCGACCACCTGCGTCCGCACCACCGCCTGGTCATCGACTCAGGCTTCGTCCCCCAGCGCGACGGCACCGTCCAGGGCGATGTACGCCGGGAGATGTACGGCGTTCCCCAGCACCTCACACCGGTGCCCGGCGGCATCGGACCGGTCGAGATGGCCACGCTCATGGAACGGGTGATCCGCCAGGAGGTCGACCCCCAGGTGACACCGTGGAAGGTCGAACCACGCCCTTACCTGACCAGAGACCAGATCACCACAACCGGCCTTCCAGCACCCGCCCCCGCCTCTCTCGCCGAAGCAGCCCGCCTGCGGGCACCCCGCATCACAGCCCCCACCACCACCCAACCCCCGGCCGGGCACCACCCGACGTCGGCACACCCGCAGATGCCCACCCAACGCCCGCCGACATCCCCACGCCCCGGCGGCCCCGGACGCTGAACGGCCCCCGCATCCGCCCGCCGTACCCCGCGAAACCATTCCAGCGCCGGCGCGCCCGGTCTACCGACCTCCGGAGAGATACGTGTCCCTTCCCCAGCTGACGCGTTCGTTCCTCCGGCAGCGCCCGCTCCACGGAGAGACGTTCTCCCTGCTGCGCGCCGTCCAACGGTGGCGCGAGACGTTCACCGCGATCGCCCTGAAGGTCACGGGACCGGCTACCAGGACGACCACCGGGACCGAAGGCTGACCGCCGACGAGTTCATCCGCCTGCTCGGCGGACAGCCCCTCGCCCCGGTGCCCGACGTATTGGCCGGCCTGGAGCCCCGCACGTAACGGAACTGGCGTCCGGCCGGGACGTTCCGCGTCAGGCTCGCGAGCTGCACGCGCACTACCGACCGGTCGTCGAGCCGACCAGGATGGGGGGCGGGTGGAATCCCCGGCCTGCCGATCCCGAGGGGGTACGCGCTCCGCACCGCCCCCACCGCACACCGGAAAGGAAGAACATGTCGCACGACGGCATCTCGATCACGCACCGATTGGACCCGCACGAGTGGTCCAACGAGGAGACGGCCGCGTATGAGGCGGCCATCGAGGCGGTCAACGGAGCGGTGGCCGCCTACAGCGCCGTCATCGCCGCCGAGGAGGCCAAGTCCGCGCCGGACGGCGCAGTGATCGAGGCCGCTGTGGCCGCGCAGACCCGGCTGGCCCGGGAACGCGAGAGCCTGCGCTCCTCCGACCACGAACAGATCGCTGCGGCCCGAGCCCACTACGCCCGGCTCGCCCATGACGTCATGGCGGGCCTCGCCTGATCGGCCCGCGGAAGGTGACGGGCGGGCGGGATGCCGCCGTCAGCCCCCCGACCCCGCCGCCGCAGCGAACACCATGATCAGGACCATCAGAAGAGCCAGGCCGGCCACGGAGAGCCAGCCGAGGATCAGGCCGGTCAGGGCGAAGCCGTCGCCGGCCTCACCGGTGCGGCGGATCTCGGCGCGGGCCATGTGACCGAGGACCACCGCGGGGATACCGGTGATCCCTCCGGTGAACACCGTCAGGATCCCGCACACCATCGATCCGACCGCCTTGCCGTTCTGCCTCGGCTGAGGCGCGGGCAGGAACGTCTGCGGCACCGGGCCGGCCATGGCGACCGGCTGCTGCATCTGCGGCCCCTGCGGCAGATCCGCGACGAGCAGCGCCAGGTCGGCGATCGAGCGGGCCTGATACGCCCGCGCGATGCGCTTCTCGAACTCGGCATGGTCCAGCCGCCCCTCGCCGTAACCGGCCCGGAGCACGTCCACGGCGCGCTCCCGGTCGGCATGCGACGCGAGCATGGGCGGCGGGCCGAACGGCCCCTGCATCGGCGGCTTGCCCTGCCACGGTGTCGGGTACGACACGGGTGCCTCCCGGGCGCCGGTGAACGGTCTCGAAGACTCGAACGCTCCATACCCACCGTTTGGTTCCGGGCACCCTCGCGAAACCAGCGGTTTGTGACACTGCCGTCACACGACAAGCCGAAGGGCGGCCACCCCTCGGGATGACCGCCCTTCGTACCACTGCCTACTGGTTGTACGGACCGTAGTCGTAGTCCTCCAGCGGAACGGCCTGGCCGGAGCCCGTGCCGAACGGCGAGTAGTCGATGTCGTCGTAGCCGACGGCCGAGTACATCGCGGCCTTGGCCTCCTCGGTCGGCTCGACCCGGATGTTGCGGTAGCGGGACAGACCCGTACCGGCCGGGATGAGCTTACCGATGATGACGTTCTCCTTGAGGCCGATGAGGCTGTCGGACTTGGCGTTGATCGCCGCGTCCGTCAGCACTCGGGTCGTCTCCTGGAAGGAGGCGGCCGACAGCCAGGACTCCGTCGCCAGCGAGGCCTTGGTGATACCCATCAGCTGCGGACGACCCGAGGCCGGGTGACCGCCCTCCTGGACCACACGACGGTTCTCGTGCTCGAAGCGCGAACGCTCGACCAGCTCGCCGGGCAGCAGCTCGGCGTCGCCGGACTCGATGATCGTCACACGGCGCAGCATCTGCCGGATGATGATCTCGATGTGCTTGTCGTGGATCGACACGCCCTGCGAGTTGTACACCTTCTGGACCTCGCCGACCAGGTGGACCTGGACGGCGCGCTGGCCCAGGATGCGCAGCACGTCGTGCGGGTTGGTGGCGCCCACGGTGAGCTTCTGGCCCACCTCGACGTGCTCGCCCTCGCTGACCAGGAGCCGGGCGCGCTTGGAGATCGGGTACGCCGTCTCGTCGCTGCCGTCGTCCGGAGTGATGACGATCTTCTTGGTCTTCTCGGTCTCCTCGATCCGGACGCGGCCGGAGGCCTCGGAGATCGGGGCGACGCCCTTCGGGGTACGGGCCTCGAAGAGCTCGACGACACGCGGCAGACCCTGGGTGATGTCGTCACCGGCCACACCACCGGTGTGGAAGGTACGCATCGTCAGCTGGGTGCCGGGCTCACCGATGGACTGGGCGGCGATGATGCCGACCGCCTCGCCGATGTCGACCAGCTTGCCGGTGGCCAGCGAGCGGCCGTAGCACATGGCGCAGGTGCCGACGGCGGACTCGCAGGTCAGGACCGAGCGGGTCTTGACCTCCGCGACGCCGTGCGTGATCAGCTCGTCGATGAGCACGTCGCCCAGGTCGGTGCCGGCCGGGGCCAGCACCTTGCCGTCCACGACGATGTCCTCGGCGAGGCAGCGCGCGTACACGGACGTCTCGACGTTCTCCGCCTTCAGCAGCGAACCGTCGGCGCCGCGCTCGGCGATCTGCAGACGCAGGCCGCGCTCGGTGCCGCAGTCCTCCTCGCGGATGATGACGTCCTGGGAGACGTCGACCAGACGACGGGTGAGGTAACCCGAGTCGGCGGTGCGCAGAGCGGTGTCCGCCAGACCCTTACGGGCGCCGTGGGTGGAGATGAAGTACTCCAGCACGGACAGGCCCTCACGGAACGACGCCTTGATCGGACGCGGGATCGTCTCGTTCTTCGCGTTCGACACCAGACCACGCATACCGGCGATCTGACGCATCTGCATCATGTTGCCTCGTGCACCCGAGTTCACCATCATGAAGATCGGGTTGGTCTTCGGGAAGTTGTCGTTCATCGCCTCGGCGACCTCGTTGGTCGCCTTGGTCCAGATCGCGATGAGCTCCTGCGTGCGCTCGTCCTTGGTGATCAGACCGCGCTCGTACTGCTTCTGGACCTTCTCGTCCTGCGCCTCGTAGCCCTTGACGATCTCCCGCTTGGCGTCGGGGACGACGACGTCGGAGATGGCGACGGTGACGCCGGAACGGGTGGCCCAGTAGAAGCCGGCCGCCTTCAGGTTGTCGAGCGTCGCCGCCACGATGACCTTCGGGTAGCGCTCGGCCAGGTCGTTGACGATCTGGGAGAGCTGCTTCTTGCCGACCTCGTAGTCGACGAACGGGTAGTCCTCGGGCAGCAGCTCGTTGAAGAGCGCACGGCCCAGCGTCGTCTTCAGCGTGAAGCTGTCACCCTGCTGCCACTCCGGCTCGCCCTCCTCACGCGCCGGCGGCTCCCAGCCACGCGGCGGGATGGTGCCCACCGGGAAGCGGATGTCGACCGGCGCCTGCAGCGACAGGTCGCCGGCGTCGAACGCCATGATCGCCTCGGCGACCGAGGAGAACGGACGGTCGGCGCCCTTGATGTCGCGGCCCTCGGCGTCCGTGGTGAGGAAGTACAGACCCAGCACCATGTCCTGGGTCGGCATCGTCACCGGACGGCCGTCGGCGGGCTTGAGGATGTTGTTCGAGGACAGCATCAGGATGCGGGCCTCGGCCTGCGCCTCCGCGGACAGCGGCAGGTGCACGGCCATCTGGTCGCCGTCGAAGTCCGCGTTGAACGCGGTGCAGACGAGCGGGTGGATCTGGATGGCCTTGCCCTCGACCAGCTGCGGCTCGAAGGCCTGGATGCCGAGGCGGTGCAGCGTGGGCGCACGGTTCAGCAGAACCGGGTGCTCCGCGATGACCTCTTCCAGCACGTCGTACACGACCGTGCGGCCGCGCTCGACCATGCGCTTGGCGCTCTTGATGTTCTGCGCGTGGTTCAGGTCGACCAGGCGCTTCATCACGAACGGCTTGAACAGCTCCAGCGCCATCGCCTTCGGCAGACCGCACTGGTGCAGCTTGAGCTGCGGACCGACGACGATCACGGAACGCGCGGAGTAGTCCACGCGCTTGCCGAGCAGGTTCTGGCGGAAGCGGCCCTGCTTGCCCTTGAGCATGTCGGACAGCGACTTCAGCGGACGGTTGCCGGGGCCCGTGACCGGGCGGCCGCGGCGGCCGTTGTCGAAGAGCGCGTCGACGGCCTCCTGGAGCATGCGCTTCTCGTTGTTCACGATGATCTCGGGCGCGCCGAGGTCGAGAAGCCGCTTCAGGCGGTTGTTGCGGTTGATCACGCGGCGGTACAGGTCGTTCAGGTCGGAGGTCGCGAAGCGGCCACCGTCCAGCTGCACCATCGGACGCAGGTCCGGCGGGATGACCGGCACGCAGTCGAGCACCATGCCCTTGGGGCTGTTGCTGGTCTGCAGGAACGCGGAGACGACCTTGAGGCGCTTGAGCGCACGGGTCTTCTTCTGGCCCTTGCCGGTGCGGATGATCTCGCGGAGGCGCTCGGCCTCCTCCTCCAGGTCGAAGGACTCCAGGCGCTTCTGCAGCGCCGCGGCGCCCATCGAGCCGTCGAAGTAGGTGCCGAAGCGGTCGCGCAGCTCGCGGTAGAGCAGCTCGTCGCCCTCCAGGTCCTGGACCTTGAGGTTCTTGAACCGGTTCCACACCTCGTCGAGGCGGTCGATCTCGCGCTGGGCGCGGTCGCGCAGCTGCTTCATCTCGCGCTCGGCGCCCTCGCGCACCTTGCGGCGCACATCGGCCTTGGCGCCCTCGGCCTCCAGCTCGGCCAGGTCGGTCTCGAGCTTCTTGGCCCGGGCCTCCAGGTCGGCGTCGCGGCGCTGCTCGATCTGCTGGCGCTCGACGGAGACGTGCGCCTCCAGCGAGGGCAGGTCGCGGGTGCGGCGCTCCTCGTCGACGTACGTGATCATGTACGCCGCGAAGTAGATGACCTTCTCGAGGTCCTTGGGAGCCAGGTCGAGCAGGTAGCCCAGCCGGCTGGGGACGCCCTTGAAGTACCAGATGTGCGTGACGGGGGCGGCGAGCTCGATGTGGCCCATCCGCTCACGGCGCACCTTGGCGCGCGTGACCTCGACGCCACAGCGCTCGCAGATGATGCCCTTGAAGCGGACGCGCTTGTACTTGCCGCAGTAGCACTCCCAGTCCCGGGTCGGACCGAAGATCTTCTCGCAGAAGAGTCCGTCCTTCTCGGGCTTGAGGGTGCGGTAGTTGATGGTCTCGGGCTTCTTGACCTCGCCGTGGCTCCACTGACGGATGTCGTCAGCGGTGGCCAGGCCGATCCGGAGCTCGTCGAAGAAGTTGACGTCGAGCACTATGCGTCAATCCCTCTCAGGGTCGTAAGTCTTGGGGTCTGAAACGGGGTCCCGGGGTCGGCGGGCCTTCTCGGGGAAGGCCCGCCGGACTCCGTCAGACCTCTTCGACGCTGCTCGGCTCGCGCCGGGACAGGTCGATGCCGAGCTCCTCCGCAGCGCGGAAGACGTCCTCGTCGGTGTCACGCATCTCGATGGACATACCGTCGCTGGACAGCACCTCCACGTTCAGGCACAGGGACTGCATCTCCTTGATGAGCACCTTGAAGGACTCGGGGATGCCGGGTTCGGGGATGTTCTCGCCCTTGACGATGGCCTCGTAGACCTTCACGCGGCCGGTGACGTCGTCGGACTTGATGGTCAGCAGCTCCTGGAGGGCGTAGGCCGCTCCGTACGCCTCGAGTGCCCACACCTCCATCTCGCCGAACCGCTGACCGCCGAACTGGGCCTTACCGCCCAGCGGCTGCTGGGTGATCATCGAGTACGGGCCGGTCGAACGGGCGTGCAGCTTGTCGTCGACCAGGTGGTGCAGCTTCAGGATGTACATGTAGCCGACCGAGATCGGGTCCGGGAACGGCTCACCGCTGCGGCCGTCGAACAGCCGCGCCTTGCCGGACGGGAGCACCATGCGCTCGCCGTCGCGGTTCGGGATGGTGTGCTGCAGCAGACCCGCGAGCTCGTCCTCGCGCGCACCGTCGAAGACCGGGGTGGCGACGTTGGTGCCGGGCTCGACCTTGTCGGCGCCGATGACCTGGAGGCGCTGCGCCCACTCCTCCGCGAGGCCGGAGACGTCCCAACCGCGGCTGGCGAGCCAGCCGAGGTGGATCTCCAGGACCTGTCCCGGGTTCATTCGGGACGGGACGCCCAGCGGGTTGAGGATGATGTCGACCGGGGTGCCGTCCTCCAGGAACGGCATGTCCTCGATCGGCAGGATCTTGGAGATGACGCCCTTGTTGCCGTGGCGGCCGGCGAGCTTGTCACCGTCGGTGATCTTGCGCTTCTGCGCGACGTACACGCGCACCAGCTGGTTCACACCGGGGGGAAGCTCGTCGCCCTCCTCGCGGTCGAAGACGCGCACGCCGATGACCTTGCCGGTCTCGCCGTGCGGCACCTTCAGCGAGGTGTCGCGGACCTCACGGGCCTTCTCGCCGAAGATCGCGCGCAGCAGGCGCTCCTCGGGCGTCAGCTCGGTCTCGCCCTTGGGCGTGACCTTGCCGACCAGGATGTCGCCGGCGATGACCTCGGCGCCGATGCGGATGATGCCGCGTTCGTCGAGGTCGGCGAGGACCTCCTCGGAGACGTTCGGGATGTCCCGGGTGATCTCCTCGGGGCCGAGCTTGGTGTCACGGGCGTCGACCTCGTGCTCCTCGATGTGGATCGAGGAGAGGACGTCGTCCTGCACGAGGCGCTGCGACAGGATGATCGCGTCCTCGTAGTTGTGGCCCTCCCACGGCATGAACGCGACCAGCAGGTTCTTGCCGAGCGCCATCTCGCCGTTCTGGGTGGCCGGGCCGTCGGCGAGGACCTGGCCGGCGATGATCCGGTCGCCCTCGTTGACGATGACCTTCTGGTTGACCGAGGTGCCCTGGTTGGAGCGGGCGAACTTGGCCAGGCGGTACGTGATGTACGTGCCGTCGTCGTTGGCGGTGGTGATGTAGTCGGCGGAGACCTCCTGGACCACGCCCGGCTTCTCGGCCTTGACCACGTCGCCGGCGTCGACCGCGGAGCGGTACTCCATGCCGGTGCCGACGAGCGGGGACTCCGCCTGGATCAGCGGAACGGCCTGGCGCATCATGTTCGCGCCCATGAGGGCGCGGTTGGCGTCGTCGTGCTCCAGGAAGGGGATCATCGCGGTCGCGACGGACACCATCTGGCGCGGGGACACGTCCATGTAGTCGACGTCGTCGCCGGGGACGTAGTCGACCTCGCCGCCACGGCGGCGGACCAGGACCCGGGACTCCTCGAACCGCATGTCGTCGGTGAGCGTGGCGTTGGCCTGCGCGATGACGAAGCGGTCCTCCTCGTCGGCGGTCAGGTAGTCGACCTCGTCGGTGACCCGGCCCTCGACGACCTTGCGGTACGGCGTCTCCACGAAGCCGAACGCGTTGACGCGGCCGTAGGAGGCGAGCGAACCGATCAGACCGATGTTCGGGCCTTCCGGGGTCTCGATCGGGCACATGCGTCCGTAGTGGGACGGGTGCACGTCACGGACCTCGAAGCCGGCCCGCTCACGGGACAGACCACCCGGGCCGAGCGCGGACAGACGACGCTTGTGCGTCAGCCCGGACAGCGGGTTGTTCTGGTCCATGAACTGGGACAGCTGGCTGGTGCCGAAGAACTCCTTGATGGAGGCGACGACCGGCCGGATGTTGATCAGCGTCTGCGGCGTGATCGCCTCGACGTCCTGGGTCGTCATGCGCTCGCGCACGACGCGCTCCATCCGGGCCAGACCCGTGCGGACCTGGTTCTGGATGAGCTCGCCGACGCTGCGCAGACGGCGGTTGCCGAAGTGGTCGATGTCGTCGGTCTCGACGACGACGGTCTCGCCGCTGTCGCCGACCGTCTCGGTCTCGCCGGCGTGCAGCTTCACCAGGTACTTGATCGTCGCGATGATGTCCTCGACGGTCAGGATGCCCGCGTCCAGCGGGGTGTCCGTACCCAGCTTCTTGTTGACCTTGTAGCGGCCGACCTTGGCGAGGTCGTAGCGCTTGGGGTTGAAGTAAAGGTTCTCGAGCAGCGTCTGCGCGGCCTCGCGGGTGGGCGGCTCGCCCGGACGCAGCTTGCGGTAGATGTCGAGCAGCGCGTCGTCCTGGCCCTGGGTGTGGTCCTTCTCCAGGGTGGCGCGCATGGACTCGTACTCGCCGAACTCCTCGAGGATCTGCTCGGTGGTCCAGCCGAGCGCCTTCAGGAGGACGGTGACGGACTGCTTGCGCTTGCGGTCGATGCGGACGCCGACCATGTCGCGCTTGTCGATCTCCATCTCCAGCCAGGCGCCCCGGGAGGGGATGATCTTGGCGGAGAAGATGTCCTTGTCGGACGTCTTGTCGATGGAGGAGTCGAAGTAGACGCCGGGCGAACGCACCAGCTGCGACACGACGACACGCTCGGTGCCGTTGATGACGAAGGTGCCCTTGTTGGTCATGAGCGGGAAGTCGCCCATGAAGACCGTCTGGGACTTGATCTCGCCGGTCTCGTTGTTGGTGAACTCGGCGGTGACGAAGAGCGGGGCCGCGTACGTGAAGTCGCGCTCCTTGCACTCGTCGATCGAGTTCTTCGGCGGCTCGAAGCGGTGGTCGCGGAAGGTCAGCGACATCGACCCGGAGAAGTCCTCGATCGGGGAGATCTCCTCGAAGATCTCCTCGAGCCCGGACTTGGTGGGGACGTCCTGACCGTTTTCCAGAGCCTCCTCGACACGAGCCTTCCACGCGTCGTTGCCGAGCAGCCAGTCGAAGCTCTCGGTTTGCAGCGCAAGAAGGTTCGGAACCTCGAGGGGCTCCTTGATCTTTGCAAAGGAGATGCGCAGCGGGGCGGTGCTGGCAGCGTTGTTCGTATTCGCGGTCGAGGCAGTGCGCGAGGCGGCCAAGAGGGGGTCCTTCCGAGGGCTCGGACTCACTACGCGCGTACCGGTCCCTCACCGTCGCACAGGGACAGAAACCTTGGGATCCGGCCGAAAGGCCAGCTCGGAAAGGTCCGGTCATCTGTGCTGGAGCGAGGGCATGCCCCTGGTGACGGGCAGGGGACAGCTAACAGGCAGCGCAAAGGGTCAGTGTAGCCACTTGGCACACTGATGTCCAGTGCGGGCTTTTTGGAACCCTCGTTGCCCTCGTTGTCCTCAACCCCTGCGACAAGGCCACGCCCTCAACGCACGTTGATACTGCCCTCTTCGTCGCCGATCCATGCCTCGGATTCGGATCCTTGTGACGACGCGTCCTGAGAATTGCGCGCTGCGTGCGGTTCGTCAAGGCCCCGCCGGTCCGAACCGGGTGCCGCCCTCGTCACGTGCGGGCCGCAGCGGGCCGCCGGGAGGCACGACGAAGATCACCCTACCCCCCGCCCCCACCGCCGCAAGGCGGCGCAGCCGGGCCCCCACAAACGCCGAAGAGCGACCACCCGGTTGGGTGATCGCTCCTTGGCGCTCGAGCGTTACAGCAAGGTCCGGCGGAGCCGGAGAACCTTACTTGACCTCGACGGAGGCGCCGGCGCCCTTGAGGGCCTCGGCGGCCTTGTCGGCGGCGTCCTTGGCGACCTTCTCGAGAACGGGCTTCGGGGCGCCGTCCACGAGGTCCTTGGCCTCCTTCAGACCCAGGGAGGTCAGCTCGCGCACGACCTTGATGACCTGGATCTTCTTGTCGCCGGCACCGGTGAGGATGACGTCGAACTCGTCCTTCTCCTCGACGGCCTCGGCAGCGCCGGCGCCACCGCCGGGACCGGCCATGACGACCGGGGCGGCCGCGGCGGCGGTGACGTCGAACTTCTCCTCGAAGGCCTTCACGAACTCGGAGAGCTCGATGAGGGTCATCTCCTCGAACTGCGCGAGCAGGTCTTCCTGGCTGAGCTTCGCCATGATGGCGGTCCTTCCACTAATTCGGCAGGTGCCGGATGTACTGGGTGCGGCGGGCGTACGTCGGGCCCGCGTCGGCCCTCGCCTCAGGCGGCGAGAACCGGAAAGCGAGCCGAATTACTCGGCACCGCCCTGCTCGTCCTGCTTGGCACGGAGCGCGTCCACGGTGCGGACGAGCTTCGACGGCAGCGCCTGGAAGACAGAGGCAGCCTGGGACTGCTTCGCCTTGAAGGCACCGGCCAGCTTGGAGAGCAGAACCTCGCGGGACTCGAGGTCCGCAAGCTTCTTGATGTCATCGGCGGACAGCGCCTTGCCGTCAAGGACACCGCCCTTGATGACGAGATTCGGGTTGTCCTTGGCGAAGTCGCGCAGACCCTTCGCCGACTCCACCGGGTCACCGGTGACGAAGGCGACGGCCGTCGGACCAGCGAAGAGCTGGTCGTCAAGCGTGATCCCGGCCTCGTTGGCCGCAATCTTGGTCAGCGTGTTCTTCACCACGGCGTACTGGGCGTTCTCACCGAGCGAACGGCGCAGCGTCTTGAGCTGCGCCACGGTGAGACCGCGGTACTCGGTCAGCACGGCGGCGTTGGAGCTGCGGAACTTGTCCGTCAGCTCGGCAACCGCGGCAGCCTTGTCGGGCCTCGCCATAGAGCCTCGGCCTCCTTCCGGGTGATTCGGACCGCGCGGACCCGAAGGAGGACTGGGGAAAACGAAACGCCCCGGCGCAGGCGCACGGGGCGTGGCTCGACCTGAGAGGGTTCCGCACGAGCGGAACCGGTCCGGGAGCAACATTCCACAGTCACCTGCGCGGGTCGTCCGCAGTTCAGCGGATCCTTCGGCCACCGAGCCCTCTTGCGAGCGCACGGCAACGACCAGCGGTCTTTGGCTTCTGTGGAAGAGTACGCGACCGGATCGCCACGAGGCAAATCCGGTCGTACGGGGCTCAGCTCTCGGCCGTCTCCAGCTCCTTCATCATCTCCGCGAGGTCGACGGTGTCGCCGGCCGGCGGCGCCTTCACGGTGACGGGCTGGTTGAAGTCGAGGAAGGTGATGGTCATGTCCAGCGGGCCCTTGTCGGCGTCGGCGCGCATCCGGACCTGCTTGGTGTGGTCCTCGCCGTCGATCCACATGTCCATGGCCAGCTCGTCGACGCCCATGTCCTCGTACTGCTCGAGGCTCTTCTCGCGCATCTCGCGGGTCTTCTTGTCCTCGCCCTTCAGGCTCTCGCGCATCTGGTCGAGGGTGAGGGTGCCCTTGTAGTGCGTGGTCTGCACGCCGTCGACCTTCTCGGAGCCGACCTTCTCCAGGTCGTCGGAGCCGGTGAGGAAGCCTGTCTCGGCGGCCGGGTTCTTGTCGGGGCCGAAGCCGCCGGTGTCGGCGCCGAGGCCCGCGCCGGCGCCGCCCATCTGGGAGGCGTCGAACTTCATCCAGCTCTTGCCGTCCATCTGCTCGGCCATCGCCTCGCCGCCGATGTACACCTGCCCGCCGACCATCCGCATCTCCACGTCGCCCTGGAGCTCCGGGTCGTCCGGCACGGACATCGTCATGCTCATGGCCTGGGGCTTCATGCTCATGGCGGCCTCGCCCTCGACGCGGCCCTCGCCCGGTATCTCGCCGGTCATCCGGAAGCTGAGCGAGGTGATGTCCTCCGAGTTCTCGGCGGCCTTGGCGACCGCGGCCGCCGGCGTCATCTCCGGCGACTGCTCGGCGCCGCAGCCGACCGCTCCGGCGAGCAGCAGCGCCGCGAGCCCGGCTCCGGCCGCCCCGCCCCGTCCACGTACAGAAAGCCCCATCGAATGCCCCCAAGAAATGCATGGCCGATACACAGCAGGACGGCGAGCCTATCCCAGCGGTTCCGGGGGCTCCGTGGAATTCGCCCGCCGGTCCAGCAGCTCCCTGACGTCCTGGGTGTCGTGGGCCGGGGGTTCCTCGGCGCGGGCCTCGGCGCCGTAGTCGCTGTAGTAGGCGGTCTGGGTGGACTCGCCGGTGGCCGTGCGGCCCTTCTCGACCTTCTTGACGAGCAGGTCGCGCTCGTTGATCCACAGGTCGACGGTCTGCGCGGCGAGGCCGTCGTCCTCGGTGTCGACGGTGCCCGCGTAGCGCGTGGTGCGCTCGCCGCGGACGGTCTCCGTGCCGACCACGCGCACGTCCCCCGAGTCCAGCAGCAGCCGCACGGAGCGGTCCGGGGTGGTCTGCCGCATCTGTTCCTGGAGCTGGGCGCCCTGGCTGCCCGCCAGCTCGTCCAGGTCGTCGTAGGCGTACTTCACCCAGTGCCGCCCACCGGCCTGCGCGGCGAACGCGTCGCCCATGCGCGCGTAGTACGCGTCGGGCAGGTAGCGGGCCTCCATCGAGGTGCTGCCGAGGCGGCGCATGGTGTCGGCGACCGTGCCTCCGGTGTAGGTGAGGGTCAGGGTGCCGGTGATGCCGTCGCTCCAGCCGAGGACGCCGTCGGCGGACATGGTCATCAGCGAGCCCATCGCGGTGACCGACCGGACCCGGGCGGACGCCGCCCGCTCGGTGGCCCGCTCGGCGGCGCGCAGGGCGGCGGTCGCGGCGGCGGAGGGGGCACTCGCGCGGGTGGCCCTGTCGTCTCCGGCCCGCTGCTCGTCGGCAGAGGTGCAGCCGCCGCTCAGCGGCGTCAGCGCGGCGACCATGGCCACGGCCAGGGCCGTACGCGCACCCGTCCTCGTCATGCGTCCCCCGTCCCCCGGCAGGTCCGGCCGGCTCGTCCGTGGGAGCACGCTAACCCAGCACGCCGACAACCGGAGCCCGGCGGCGGCGGAAAGGGAAGGTGGCCGAAAAGGGACGGGCCCCGCACCTCGGAAGGTGCGGGGCCCGTGACCGGTTGGGCGAGCCGTCGGGCTCAGACCGCGGCCGGGTCCTCCTCGACGAGGAGGTTGCGGGTGCGGTTCGGGTCGACCGGAATGCCGGGACCCATCGTGGTGGTGATGGCGGCCTTCTTGATGTACCGGCCCTTGGCGGCGGACGGCTTCAGACGGAGGATCTCCTCCAGCGCGGCGCCGTAGTTCTCCACCAGCTTGGTGTCGTCGAACGACGTCTTGCCGATGATGAAGTGCAGGTTCGAGTGCTTGTCGACGCGGAACTCGATCTTGCCGCCCTTGATCTCGGTGACGGCCTTGGCGACGTCGGGAGTGACGGTGCCGGTCTTCGGGTTCGGCATCAGACCACGCGGACCGAGCACGCGGCCGAGGCGGCCGACCTTGCCCATGAGGTCCGGGGTGGCGACGACGGCGTCGAAGTCCAGACGGCCCTTCGACACCTCGTCGATCAGCTCGTCGGCGCCGACGATGTCGGCGCCCGCGGCACGCGCGGCCTCGGCACGGTCACCGGTCGCGAAGACCAGGACCCGGGCGGTCTTGCCGGTGCCGTGCGGAAGGTTCACGGTGCCACGGACCATCTGGTCGGCCTTGCGCGGGTCGACACCCAGACGGAAGGCGACCTCGACGGTGCCGTCGAACTTGGTCGTGGAGGTCTCCTTGGCGAGACGGACGGCCTCGAGCGGGGCGTAGAGCTTCTCCCGGTCGATCTTGGCGTCCGCAGCGCGGAGAGACTTGCTGCGCTTGCTCACTACTGCTCCTGGGGTTCTTAGGAGTCGTGGTCCGGGCCGAGCAGGCCCTGCCACTACTGCTGATGGAAGGTTGGGGCTCAGCCCTCGACCGTGACGCCCATGGAACGGGCGGTGCCGGCGATGATCTTCTCGGCGGCGTCCAGGTCGTTGGCGTTGAGGTCGGGCATCTTGGTGGTGGCGATCTCGCGGACCTGGTCGCGCGTGATCTTCGCGACCTTGGTCTTGTGCGGCTCGCCGGAGCCCTTCTCGATGCCCGCGGCCTTCAGGATCATCTTGGCGGCCGGCGGCGTCTTGGTGATGAAGGTGAAGGAGCGGTCCTCGTAGACCGTGATCTCCACCGGGATCACCCAGCCACGCTGCGACTCGGTCGCGGCGTTGTAGGCCTTGCAGAACTCCATGATGTTCACGCCGTGCTGACCCAGCGCGGGGCCGACCGGCGGGGCCGGGTTGGCGGCGCCGGCCTGGATCTGGAGCTTGATGAGCCCCGTGACCTTCTTCTTCTTGGGAGGCATGGCTCTCCGGGTCCTTTCGATTCGGGTCCTGCCCGCGCCCGGAAAGACTCCCCCGGATGCAGGCATACCGCACAACGATAACGGGTATGAATGCGCGGCCAAAAACCGAGCAGGTCAGGCAGGCTCCGAGAGCCCGCCCGACCTGGCCGGAAGCGGTGGGTGGTCCAGAAGGGCTAGTTCTTCTGGATCTGGTCGAAGCTCAGCTCGACCGGGGTCTCGCGGCCGAAGATCTCCACGAGGCCCTTGACCTTCTTGGAGTCGGCGTTGATCTCGTTGATCGTGGCCTGGAGCGTGGCGAACGGGCCGTCGGTGACGGTGACCGAGTCGCCCACCTCGAAGTCCAGCACCTGGACCTCGACCTTGCGCTGCGGCGCCGGCTTGCCCTCGGCCTCTGCGGCCTCGCGGGCTGCCTTCTCCTCGGCCTCCGGGGCGAGCATCTTGACGATCTCGTCCAGGGTCAGCGGGTACGGGTCGTAGGCGTTGCCCACGAAGCCGGTGACGCCCGGCGTGTTGCGGACGACGCCCCAGGACTCGTTCGTCAGGTCCATGCGGACCAGGACGTAACCCGGGAGCTTGTTCTGCTTGATCGTCTTGCGGTCGCCGTTCTTGATCTGGACGACCTCTTCCTGCGGCACCTCGGCCTGGAAGATGTAGTCCTCGACGTTCAGTGAGACGGCGCGCTGCTCCAGGTTGGTCTTCACCCGGTTCTCGTAGCCGGCGTAGGTGTGGATCACGTACCACTCGCCGGGCAGGGTGCGCAGTTCCTCGCGCAGGGCGGCGACGGGGTCGACGGGCTCGGCGGGCTCTTCCTCCTCGGAAGCGGCCTCGTCCTCGGTCTCGTCGTCGTCCTCGGTCTCGTCGTCCTCGACGGACTCGTCCGCGTCCTCGACGTGCAGGGCGTCTTCCTTCGCGGGCTCCCCGGCCTCGGCGTCGGCAGCCTCGAACTCGTCCAGGTCGTCCGCGCCCTCGACGATGTCGAGCTCGTCATCCACCGACGCATCCGGCTCGATTGCGTCGTTCAGGTTCGGGTCAGACACTGTGGCTGCTTCTTCCTGGATACATAGGGGTGGAACACGCGAAAGGGGCGCCGGTCAGGGCGCCCTTCGCTCTTGGCTCAGCCGAAGACGTACTTCGCGGCGTGGTCGAGCCCGTAGTCGATCAAGGTTACCAGGCCGATCATGATGACCACGAAGATGATCACCACGGTCGTATACGTGGTCAGCTGATTCCGGCTGGGCCATACGACCTTGCGAAGCTCGGCGACGATCTGCCGGTAGAAGAGCGCGAGGCGCTTCAGCGGGCCCTTCTTGGCGCGCTTGCCGCCCTTGCGGGTCTTCTTCTGGGACTCCGGCGCCTCGTCCCGTGCATCAGGCGTATCGATGGAGCCCACGGCGTCCGTCATGCATCCTCACCTGATCCCGGGTCGTGGCCGTGCCGCGCCCGGTCTGAGCCGCACGGCGGTGCATTGCTGTACGTACCTGCGCACACATCCTGGCGGTGTGTGGAGCAGGGCCGGAGGGACTTGAACCCCCAACCGCCGGTTTTGGAGACCGGTGCTCTACCAATTGAGCTACGACCCTTTGTCTGCCCACCAACGTACCGCATCCGACCGGGTGCTCGATGTGCACCGGCTGAGTGCGGCCGCCGAAGGCCAACGAGGTGAGAGTGTACGTGTTCCTGGGCCGGGCGTCGAACAGAAAGTGCCCGTGAGAACCGCGCGGGGCGAAGATCGGCCGCACTTGGGCGGAAGATCACCAGGCCACCGGATGGTTCCGGACAGTTGTTCAGTGGTTTGCCCGGAGCTGTTCAGTCCGTGAAACCCGTGTGCCGGGCGCGTTTCGGGTCTGGAACGATGGCCCCCATGAGCGCTGCCAACCCTCCCACCGAGCGCCGGGTCTCCGCCCGCGTCGGCTCGATCTCCGAGTCCGCCACCCTCGCCGTGGACGCCAAGGCCAAGGCACTGAAGGCCGCCGGTCGGCCGGTGATCGGTTTCGGCGCCGGTGAGCCCGACTTCCCGACTCCGGACTACATCGTCGAGGCCGCGATCGAGGCCTGCAAGAACCCCAAGTTCCACCGTTACACGCCGGCCGGCGGCCTGCCCGAGCTGAAGTCCGCGATCGCCGCGAAGACGCTGCGCGACTCCGGCTACGAGGTCGACGCGTCCCAGATCCTCGTCACCAACGGCGGCAAGCAGGCCATCTACGAGGCGTTCGCCGCGATCCTCGACCCGGGTGACGAGGTCATCGTCCCGGCGCCGTACTGGACGACGTACCCGGAGTCGATCCGGCTGGCCGGCGGCGTCCCCGTCGAGGTCGTCGCCGACGAGACCACCGGCTACCGCGTCAGCGTGGATCAGCTGGAGGCCGCTCGCACCGAGCGGACGAAGGTCGTCCTGTTCGTGTCGCCGTCGAACCCGACCGGCGCGGTGTACTCCGAGGCCGAGACCGAGGCCATCGGCCGCTGGGCCGTGGAGCACGGCCTGTGGGTGCTCACGGACGAGATCTACGAGCACCTGGTCTACGGCGACGCCGTCTCCGTGTCGCTGCCCGCGCTCCTGCCCGAGCTGCGCGACAAGTGCATCGTCGTCAACGGCGTGGCCAAGACGTACGCCATGACCGGCTGGCGCGTGGGCTGGATCATCGGCCCGAAGGACGTGGTCAAGGCCGCGACCAACCTCCAGTCGCACGCCACCTCCAACGTCTCGAACGTCGCCCAGGCGGCGGCGCTCGCCGCGGTCTCCGGCGACCTCGACGCGGTGGCGACGATGCGGGAGGCCTTCGACCGCCGCCGCCGGACGATCGTCCGGATGCTCAACGAGATCGACGGCGTGGTCTGCCCGGAGCCCGAGGGCGCGTTCTACGCGTACCCGTCGGTGAAGGGCCTGCTGGGCAAGGAGATCCGCGGCAGGCGTCCGCAGGACTCGGTGGAGCTGGCCGCGCTGATCCTGGAGGAGGCCGAGGTGGCGGTCGTCCCGGGCGAGGCCTTCGGCACGCCGGGTTATGTGCGGCTGTCGTACGCGCTCGGTGACGAGGACCTGGTCGAGGGCGTGAGCCGGATCCAGAAGCTGCTGGCGGAGGCGCGGGACTGACGTCCGCCGCCACCGCGGGAGCACTCGGGCCGGTCTCGGTCCCGGGTGCTCCCGTTTTTTGTGCGAGCACGCGCACGTACGGGGAAAGCGGTACCCGGACACGGTCGTCGTACGGCAGGATCTGGGAATGGAGCGTGTACGTGATGTCTCTGAGCTGCCGAAAGCCCATCTGCATCTGCATTTCACCGGATCGATGCGGCCCGGCACCCTGCTGGAACTGGCCGACAAGCACGGGGTGCGGCTGCCCGACGCGCTGACGGACGCGCTGGCCAAGGGCGAGTCTCCGCAGCTGCGGGCCACGGACGAACGGGGCTGGTTCCGCTTCCAGCGGCTCTACGACGCGGCGCGGTCCTGCCTGCGGGAGCCCGAGGACATCCAGCGGCTGGTCAGGGAGGCCGCGGAGGAGGACCTCAAGGACGGTTCGGGCTGGCTGGAGATCCAGGTCGACCCGACGTCGTACGCGCCCCGGCTGGGCGGTCTGATCCCGGCGCTGGAGGTCATCCTGGACGCGGTGGACACGGCGGCGCGGGAAACCGGTCTCGGGATGCGGGTGCTGGTGGCCGCGAACCGGATGAAGCACCCCTTGGACGCGCGCACGCTGGCCCGGCTGGCGGTGCGGTACGCGGACCGGGGCGTGGTCGGCTTCGGGCTGTCCAACGACGAGCGGCGGGGCATGGCACGGGACTTCGACCGCGCGTTCACCATCGCCCGTGAGGGCGGGCTGCTGTCGGCCCCGCACGGCGGCGAGCTGACCGGCCCGGCGTCCGTCCGCGACTGCCTCGACGACCTGCACGCCCACCGGATCGGCCACGGGGTGCGGGCGGCGGAGGACCCCCGCCTGCTGAAGCGGCTCGCCGACCGGAGCGTGACCTGCGAGGTCTGCCCCGCGTCGAACGTCGCCCTCGGCGTCTACGAGAAGCCCGAGGACGTCCCCCTGCGCACCCTGTTCGAGGCGGGCGTTCCGCTGGCCCTCGGCGCGGACGACCCGCTGCTGTTCGGCTCCCGGCTGGCGGCGCAGTACGACCTCGCGCGGGAGTGCCACGGCTTCTCCGACCAGGAACTGGCGGAACTGGCCCGGCAGTCGATCCGCGCCTCCGCGGCGCCCGAGAAGACCAAGGCCGAGCTGCTGGCCGGGGTGGACGCCTGGCTGACCTCGCCGGTGGGGTGAGGGCGCGGCGCGGCGCGGCCGGGCCCGGGTCAGGCAGCGCCGATGCCTGCCAGCAGAGCGCGGGCGAGACGGGCGGCGAAGGCCTCGGCCGGGGGGCGGCTCGTGTCGTCCGCGTCGTAGGCGAAGGCACGCTGGGCGCACGCGCCGAGCAGCAGGGACGCGGCGGCGAAGGTGTCCGCGTCGGGGGCGAGCCGGCCCAGGTCGCGCTCGGCGCGCAGGTAGGCGTCCAGCGCCGCGATGGGCATGTGCGGGCCCGACTCCAGCCGGCGCATGGCGTCGTCGTGCCGGCGTTTGAGCTGGGTCTCGGCGTACAGCGAGGCGGCGATCGGGAAACTCTGCTCGTAGAACAGCGCTGCCTGGCGGGCGATCTCGGTGAGGTTGGCCTCGACGGTCCCCCGGCCGGGCTCGGCGGCGAGGCCGCGCAGCAGCGGGTTCAGCTGGGGCAGCCGCTCCATGAGGACGCGGATGAACAGCTCCTCCTTGCTCGCGAAGTGCTTGTAGAGCGCGGCCTCGGAGCAGCCCGCCGCCTTGGCGATCTCCTTGGTGGTGGCGCGGGCGAGTCCCACGGTGAGCATGAGCCGGTGAGCGGCGTCGAGGATGCGCTCCCGCGCGGGCTTGGGGGCGGGCTGCGGGGCGAGGGCGTCCTGGGGCTGCTGCATGGGCTGCTGCTGGGGCTGCATGGGCTGCATGGGCTGCATGGGCTGCATGGGCTGCATGCGTCCAAAGGATGGCATGGAGGGCTCCGGGTGGCTTGACGGGTGGGTGAGTGTTTACTCACCCTGGTGGTGTCAGGGGTGAGTGAATACTCACCCACCCAGTGGGAGGGACGGAAGAACGCCATGAACCTCACCGTTTTCGGTGCCACCGGAGGCATCGGCCGGGAGCTCGTGCGGCAGGCGCTGGCCGCCGGGCACCGCGTCACGGCGGTCGTACGGGATCCCGCGCGGCTGGCGGTGACGGGCGGCGCCCTGGAGGTGTTCCGGGCGGACCTGGCCGACCCGGAGGTGCTGCGCCGCGCGGTCGCGGGCCGGGACGCCGTGCTGTCCGGGCTCGGCGCGCGCAGCCGCAAGGACGTCGGGGTGGCTGCGCGCCTCACCCGTACGGTGCTGGGCGCCATGGAGGCCGAGGGCGCCCGGCGGCTCCTGGTGGTGAGCGCCGCCCCGGTCGGGCCGGAGCCGGAGGGCGCGGGGGTGCTCGACCGGGCGCTCCTGCGGGTGGTCTCGGCGGTGTTCCGGGACGTCTACGCCGATCTGCGGGAAATGGAGGCGGACATCGGCCGCAGCGCCACCGACTGGACGGTCGTCCGGCCGCCCAGGCTCCAGGACACGCCGCTCAGGGGGGTGTACCGGACGGTGGTCGGGGGAGCGCCGCTCAAGGGCAACCTGGTGGGCCGAGCCGACGTGGCGCACGCGATGCTGGCGATGATCGACGACCCGGCGACCGTGAAACAGGGGGTGGGGGTGGCTTACTGAGCCGTGGGCGTGGCGTGCCGAGGGCGTGGTCTCGCTCCCGAGGGCGTGAGGCTGCTCCTCAAAGGCGCGTCGGCTCAGAGGCTCGCGCCGACCGTCACCGGCTCGTTGACCAGGATGATCCCGAACGCCTCGCGGACGCCGGCGACGACCTCGCGGGCCAGCGCCAGCAGGTCCTCGGTGGACGCGCCGCCGCGGTTGGTGAGGGCGAGGGTGTGCTTGGTGGAAATGCGCGCGGGTCCGCTGCCGTACCCCTTGGTGAACCCCGCCTTGTCGATCAGCCAGGCCGCGGAGGTCTTGGTGTGCCCCTCCCCCGCCGGGTAGGCGGGCGGCTCGGCGTCCTCGCCCAGGCGCTCCTTCACGCGCGCGCGGAACGCGGCGAACTGGGCCTCGGTGAGGATCGGGTTGGTGAAGAACGACCCGGCGGACCAGGTGTCGTGGTCCTCGGGGTCGAGGACCATGCCCTTGCCCGTGCGCAGCTTGAGGACGGTTTCGCGAGCGTCGGCCAGCGGCACGCGCTCGCCGGGCTCGACGCCGAGGGCGCGGGCGGTCTCGGCGTACTTCAGGGGCGCGGACAGCCCTCCGGCGTCCTCCAGTTCGAACCGGACGCGCAGGACGACGTACCGGTCGGGCTCGGCCTTGAAGCGGCTGTGCCGGTAGGAGAACGCGCACTCGTCGTTCGACAGCGTGACCGTCTCGTGGGTCCGGCGGTCGTAGGCGATCACCTCGGTGATCGTGGACGACACCTCCTGGCCGTACGCGCCGACGTTCTGGATCGGCGTCGCGCCCGCCGAGCCGGGGATGCCGGCGAGGCACTCGATGCCGGCGAGCCCGGCCTCCACGGTGCGGGCCACCGCGTCGGTCCACACCTCGCCGGCGGCCAGCTCCAGCCGCGTGCCGGTCAGCTCGACGCCGCGCGTGGCGATCCGCACGGCGGTGCCGGCGAACCCGGCGTCGCCGATGACCAGGTTGGACCCGCCGCCGATGACCAGCAGCGGCGTCCCGGCCGCGTCGGCCTCGCGCACGGCCGAGACGACTTCGGCGTCGGTCGTCGCGGTGACCAGCCGGTCGGCGGGTCCGCCCAGCCGGAAGGTGGTCAGCGGGGCGAGGGGGGCGTCGTGAAGTACGTGCACGGGCCAAGACTACGAGACGGGACTGACAGGCTTGCGGGGTCGGGCTGGGGGGTGAGGGTGACCTCGTGGGGAGGCCGGCCGCGTTGGGGGGCCGGCCGCGGGGTGAGGCCGACTGCGTTGGGGGCGGCCGCGGGGTGAGGCTGAGGGTTGAGGAGTACGGGCCGCGGAGTGGGGCGTGGGCGGCACGGCGCGGGAGGGCGCGGCGCGGGGGCGCGGAGGGGCGCGGCGCGGGGGGGCGCGGCGCGGGGGGGGCGCGGCGCGGAGGGCGCGGCAGAGCATGGCGCGGGGGGGGCGCGGCGGGGGGACGGGCGGCGACCGGAACCCCGGCCCCGCACCCGGCCTCCCCCACCCACACCCCGCGCAGGCGCCCGCTCAGCGCCCCACCGCCTCCATCTCCACCGCCTTCCGCCCGGCACCGCCCTCGGACCCCGACCCGGCATCGGTGGACGCGCCGCCCCGCCGACCGGGTATGACCAGCGCCGCAACCCCCGCCAGCGCGACCACCCCCGCGCCCACGGCGATCGCCGGGCGCAGTCCGTCGACGAAGGCCTGGGACGATTCGTAGCCCCCCTGCGCCGCGAAGATCGACGACATGATCGCGATGCCGAGCGCGCCGCCCACCTCGCGCAGCGCGTTGTTCGCGCCGGAGGCGATGCCCTGCTCCGCGGGGACGACGCTGGACATCACCAACGCCGAGGCGGGCGCGAAGTACAGGGCCATCCCGATGCCGCTGACGACGAGGCCGGGCAACTGGGAGGCGTAGGAGGCGTCGGCCGTCGCCACGAGGGCGAGGTAACCGAGACCCGCCGCCTGGAGGAAGAGGCCCGCCGCGACGACCGGCCGGCCGCCGATCCGGTCGGACAGGATGCCCGCGATCGGCGCGACCAGCATCGGCATCCCGGTCCACGGCAGCATGCGCAGCCCCGCCTCGGTGGGCGAGTAGCCGAGGACGCCCTGCATGTACTGGCTGAGCAGGAAGATCGACCCGAACATGCCGAGGAACATCAGCAGACTCGCCGCGTTGATCCCGGCGAAGGCCCGCGAGCGGAACAGTCGCATGGGCAGCATCGGGTTGCGCCCGTGGACGCCGTGCAGCACGAACCCGGCGAGCAGGGCGGCGCCCGCGAACAGGCCGGTCAGGACGACCGGGTCGGCCCAGCCGTCGGCCGGCCCGCGCACCAGCCCGTACACGATCCCGAACAGACCGCCGCTGGCCAGCAACGTGCCGGTCACGTCGAGCCGGGCGCCGGCGCCGTACGACTCGGCGAGCCGCAGCCGGGCCAGCGGCAGCAGGGCGATGCCGAGGGGAACGTTCAGCCAGAAGATCCACTGCCAGGAGATGTGCTCGGTCAGGGTGCCGCCGATCAGCGGCCCCGAGGCGACGGCGAGCCCGTTGACGGCCCCCCAGATCCCGAACGCCATCCCCCGCTTGTCGGCCGGCACCGCCGCCGTCAGCAGGGTGAGCGTCAACGGCATCATCACGGCCGCGCCGACGCCCTGCACCGCGCGGGCGGCGATCAGCGAGTCGATGCCGGGCGCGAGGGCCGCGGCGGCGGAGGCGGCGGTGAAGACGGCGAGGCCGACGAGGAACAGCCGGCGCCGGCCGAAGCGGTCGCCGAGCGCCGCGCCGAACATCAGCAGCACGGCGAAGGTGAGCGTGTAGGCGCTGACGGTCCACTCGAGGTCGTGCAGGGCGCCACCGAGGTCCTCGCGGATGGAGGGCAGGGCGGTGGTGACGACGAGATTGTCGAGGCTCGCCATGAAGCCGGCGACGCTGGTGATCACCAGGGCCCAGACGGCTCGGGCGCGTTGTTGGGCGGTGGTGGTGTGTGCGGCGGTCTCCGATCCGGCTGACCCGGCTGGTCCGGCTGATGCAACTGGTGACATGGCTCCCCCAGAGCTGATTCGGTCGACTGTTCTTGTTAGTTATTAATGACTAACTTTTGTGGCCGCGGAAGGACCCGAAGGACTCACGCGCCGTGGACCAGGCGCGCCGACGACGGACTACCCCTGCCCCTTCTTGAGCTCCCCGGTGACCCGCGCGGAGGGGTAGAGCCCTTCCCAGACCCGATGGTCGGGCGGGAACCCCATGGCCGCGAGGGTGTTGACGAGCATGCCGAAGGCCATGAAGGTCGTCGTCTCCTTCGTGTCTCCGCCCAGCGGCACGTGCACGGTGTCCCAGAGCTCCATCCAGCTCCGCCGGACCATCTCACCGAACTCGTGATCCCCGGCAGCCTCCGCCGCAGCCACGGTGACGTACGTCTGCAACTGCATCTGGAGCCGCTCGGGCTGCTCCGCGATCAGCCGCGTGTACGCGTCCGCCATGGCATGCAGGGCGTCCTCACCCGTCCGCTCACCGGCGGCCTCGGCGAAGAAGTTCCGCATGTCCGCCATGCAGCGCTGGGCCGCCGCCAGGAAGATGGCCTTCTTTCCGGGGAAGAGCCGGAAGAGGTACGGCTGCGAGACCCCGACGCGCTTGGCGATCGCCTCGGTGGATGTGCCGTAGTACCCGTTCCGCGCGAACTCGGAGATCGCCGCTCGCACGACGCTCTCCCGTCGCTCATCCGCGCTCATCCTGACCATGGGAACAAAGTTAGTGCTCAATCACTAACGGAGTCAACAGGAGCAGTGGGAGGACAGAAGGAAGCGGTCGAGGACAGACGAAGCCGTCGAAGGACAGAAGGAGCCGTCAAGAACCGACGGATCGGCCGAAGGGCAGACGGGTGCAGGCACGGGTAAGGGGCGCCGGCCATTCCCGACGCCCCTTGCCTCGCACACCTCGCACCACTCGGGTCAGGCCAGCCGTACGACCGCCCGCGACATCCCCAGCACCTTCTGGCCGGCGCTGGTCGCCGTGAGGTCCACGCGGACCGTGTTGTCGTCGAGCTTGGCCGCGACCTTGCCGCTGACCTCGATCGTGGCGCCCTGATCGTCGTTCGGGACGACCACGGGCCGGGTGAAGCGGACACCGTACTCGACCACCGCACCCGGGTCGCCGATCCAGTCGGTGACCACGCGGATGGCCTCGGCCATGGTGAACATGCCGTGCGCGATGACGTCCGGCAGGCCCACCTCCTTGGCGAACTTCTCGTTCCAGTGGATCGGGTTGAAGTCCCCGGATGCGCCCGCGTACCGGACGAGTGTGGCCCGGGTCACGGTGAAGGTCTGCGCGGGCAGTTCGGCGCCGACCTCGATGTCGTCGTACGCGATCGTGGCGGTCATCTGCTCACGCCTCCTCGGCCGCGCGGGCCACCAGCTTGGTCCAGGCGGTCACGACGTGCTCGCCGGACTCGTCGTGCACCTCGCCGCGGATGTCCAGGATGTCGTTGCCGGCCAGGGACTTGATCGCCTCTATGGTCGAGGTGACGGTCAGCCGGTCACCGGCGCGCACGGGCCGGCTGTAGACGAACTTCTGGTCGCCGTGCACGACCCGGCCGTAGTCGAGGCCCAGCTGCGGGTCGGCGACGACCTGCTCCGCCGCCCTGAAGGTGATGGAGAACACGAAGGTGGGCGGCGCGATCACGTCGGGGTGGCCGAATGCCTTGGCGGCCTCGGGATCCGTGTACGCCGGGTTGGCGTCTCCCACCGCCTCCGCGAACTCACGGATCTTCTCCCGGCCCACCTCGTAGGGGTCGGTGGGCGGGTAGGTCCGCCCCACGAAGGACTGGTCGAGCGCCATGGCTCGGCACCTCCTGGTGTCTGCTGGTTGGCCGGTAACACCGTATAAAAGGGCGGGCGCGACGCCGCAGTGCGCCCGGGGGCCGCGCTGACCGAAGGGTGGCCGGGAACGCCATCAGGCCGCCCCCGAAGTGCGGGGGCGGCCTGATGAACGTCGTACTGGTTACGTACGTGATGTACGTGACGTACTGGATCGAGACGTACGGATTGAACTGGTGTTCTGTACGACCGAGATGTACGGGCCTGCGTCAGCGCGTTTCGCGGTGAGCGGTGTGCGCGTTGCAGCGGGGGCAGTGCTTCTTCATCTCAAGACGATCCGGGTTGTTACGCCGGTTCTTCTTGGTGATGTAGTTCCGCTCCTTGCACTCCACGCAGGCCAGCGTGATCTTCGGGCGGACGTCGGTGGCAGCCACGTGAGTGCTCCTTGACGAACGGGTGGTTAATTCAACGCAAGAAAGAGTAGCCGATCGAAGGACCGACCCCGCAATCGGCTACTGTCAGTAGCGGTGACCGGACTTGAACCGGTGACACAGCGATTATGAGCCGCTTGCTCTACCGACTGAGCTACACCGCTGCGATGCGATCGGATCCCGCCTTGCGACGGGAACCTCTCACATCAGAGCCCCAATACGGAATCGAACCGTAGACCTTCTCCTTACCATGGAGACGCTCTGCCGACTGAGCTATTGGGGCGAGCGATGAAGACATTACACGCTCGGCAGCCGTTCACCCAAATCCGTTTCCCGCCCTCCGCGGACCCCCACCGCACCGCCGCGCCCCCGGTACGACTATTGCCCTCCTCCACGCCCCGCGCCCACCTCCGTCCTAGGCTCGACTCACTCTGCGTGATCTTGCGAAGGTCCCTCCCCTCCCCTCCCCGTCCGTCCCACCACAGCCCCGCCTCAGAACCCAGCCCCCGAACCGAGCCCCCCGGAACTGAGCCTCTGGAGCACGATGCCCGACAGCCGGCCCCGGCCACCCCACTTGTCGTCGTCCTCGGGAGACACGGCCGCCCTGTTGCTGTGCGGGGCGCGCCTGACCGACGGCCGGACCGTGGACGTACGGCTGAGCGGCGGCCGTATCGAGGCCGTGGGCACGGCGGGCAGCCTGGCCGGGGCGCGGGGCGCCGGAACCCGGGTCGACCTGAAGGGATATCTGCTCCTCCCGGCGCCCGCCGACCCGCACACGCACGCCGACACCGCGCTGTCCGCGGACGCCGGCCCGGTCTCGTACGACCCGCGGAACGTCCAGCGCCGGGCCACCGAGGCGGCACTGCTGCACCTCGGGCACGGGGCCACCGCGGTGCGCGCGCATGTGCGCCTGGGCGAGGTGCAGGGGCTGGGCGCGCTGACCGCCGTTCTGCGGGCACGCCGGTCGCTGCGGGGCCTCATCGACCTGACGACGGTGGCGATGCCGAGGGTCCTGACGGGCGTGGCGGGGGCCGACGGGCTCGCGATGCTGCGGGACGCGCTGAAGATGGGCGCCTGCGCGGTGGGCGGCTGTCCGGATCTGGACCCCGATCCGACCGGATACGTGGAGGCTGTCCTGGAGGTCGCCGCCGAGCACGGCCGTCCCGTCGATCTGCACACCGACGCCGCCGACCCGGCGCGTCTGGCCCGGCTCGCCGCGATGGCCGGCGGGCTGCGTCCCGGCGTGACGGTCGGCCCGTGCGGCGGCCTGGCCCGGCTGCCCGAGACGGCCGCCGGACGCACGGCGGACCGGCTGGCCGCCGCCGGAGTGACCGTGGTGTGCCTGCCGCAGGGCGGCTGCGGGGGCGTTCAGGAGCGCGGAGCGGCTCCCGTACGGTTGCTGCGCGCCGCGGGCGTGCGCGTTGCCGCCGGCAGCGGCGCCCTGCGCGACGTGTCCAACCCGGTCGGCCGCGGCGACCCGCTGGAGGCGGCGTACTTGCTGGCCTCCCGTGAAGGGCTGAGCCCCGAGGACGCGTACGACACGGTCAGCGCCTCGGCCCGCGCGGCGCTGGGCCTGCCCGAGGTGCGCGTGGAGGCGGGCTTCCCGGCGGAACTCCTGGCCGTGCGCGGCGACGGGCTGGCGGGGGCGTTGTCCCTGGCGTACAGCCGGATCGTGGTGCACGGGGCGCGGGTGGTGGCGCGGACGAGCGCGGTGCGGGAGTACTGCGACTCTGCCGCGGCGGCGGAGCTGGGACTGCCGCGGCAGGGGCGGGGCGAGGTGTCGTAGGCGGAAGCGCCACCCCCTCGCCGGTCACCGGCTGCGACCGTTGCGGCGTCCGACGCACGGTCCGCGACAGGCCTGGCACAGGGTTCGGGACAGGCGTACGGCACACGGTCCGGGACAGGCGTACGGTCGGAGGCATGCGCATTGTCATCGCTGGTGGTCACGGACAGATCGCTCTCCGGCTGGAACGGCTGCTCTCGGCGCGGGGCGACGAGGTGGCCGGCGTCATCCGGCGCGCCGAGCAGGGCGACGATCTGCGGGAGGCGGGCGCCGAACCGGTCGTCCTGGACCTGGAGTCGGCCACGGTCGAGGAGGTCGCCGAGCGGTTGCGCGGCGCGGACGCGGCGGTGTTCGCCGCCGGCGCCGGGCCCGGCAGCGGGGTCGACCGCAAGGCCACGGTGGACAAGGGCGCGGCGGTGCTGTTCGCGGACGCGGCCGTCCGGGCCGGCGTACGGCGCTTCCTGATCGTGTCGTCCATGGGCGCGGACCCGGACCACGAGGGCGACGAGGTCTTCGACGCCTACCTGCGCGCCAAGGGCGAGGCGGACGCCCACGTACGCGGCCTGGACGGCCTGGACTGGACGATCCTGCGCCCGGGGATGCTGACGAACGACGCCGGCACGGGCCTGGTCCGGCTGGAGGCCCGCACCGGCCGCGGCCCGGTCCCGCGCGACGACGTGGCAGCCGTGCTCGCCGAACTGCTGGAGACGCCGGCGACGGCGGGGCTGGTGCTGGAGCTGGTCTCCGGTTCGACACCGGTGTCGGTGGCGGTGAAGTCGGTGGCGGGCAACTGAGCGACCAGACTTCAGAACAGGGGCAGCTGCCCCGGGAAGTCCGGTACGACGTACCCGTCCAGGGACGGCTGGGCCGCGCCGAGCTGTGCATGCCGCCGCGACCCCGGGCACGAGACGAGCTGCCCGCTGTCCCTCGCACCGGGCGGATCGTGCCGCGCGAACCGCCCCGCGACGACGGCGATCTCACGACGGCACTCGGGGCAGACCCTGCGGCGTGCGGAACCGGAACCGGATGACATGCCGCCAGTGTGCCCTGTCCCACTGACAGCGACGGTCGGACGGACTCCTGGGCTTTTGGGCTCTCTGGGCCCTCGGGATGCCCTCACTGGGTGCGACGGCCGACCAGACAGGACCGGGCACAGGATGTCGGGTCCGGCGCCACCCCCGCCGCCTAGCGTGACGGGCGTCAAGCGGAAGGAGACGGGGCGTGCTGGACGGGCTCAACCAGGCCATGGAGCAGATCGAGCGGAACCTCGATCAGCCCATCGACGTGGCGGAACTCGCGCGCATCGCGGCGACGTCGGAGTACCACCTGCGCCGGATGTTCTCCGCGCTCGCGGGGATGCCGCTGTCGGAGTACATCCGGCGCCGGCGGCTCACCCTCGCGGGCGCGGAGGTCCTCGCGGCGCGGGAGACGCTGCTGGAGATCGCGGTGCGCTACGGCTTTGGCTCCGGTGAGGCGTTCGCACGGGCGTTCCGTGCCATGCACGGCGTCGGCCCGGGCGAGGCACGCCGCACCGGCGCCACGCTCAGCTCACAGCCCCGGATGGCCTTCCGCCTCGTCGTCGAAGGGAGTACCGCCATGCGTCACCGCGTCGTGGACAAGCCGGCTTTCCAGGTCGTCGGGCTCAAGGCCCGGGTACCGCTAATTCATTCGGGCCCGAATCGGGCGATCATCGACTTCGTCCGCGGCATCGGCCCGCAGACGCTGGAGCGCCTGGAGAGCCTGTCGGACCAGGAGCCCCAGGGGATCGTCGCGGTCTGCGACGACTTGGACCCCAGCCGTGCCGAGGGCACGGAACTCGACTACTACCAGGCGGTGATCACCTCTGCCCCCGCTCCCGAGGGCATGTCCGCTCTGGACGTCCCGGCCGGGGCCTGGGCAGTGTTCACCACTTCCGGCCCGGCCCCGCAGGCCATCCAGGAACTGTGGCGCGATGTGTTCACCCAGTGGTTCCCTTCCAACCCGTACCGCAGCCGCCCCGGCCCCGAAATCCTCCGCACCAGCCTCTCAACGGACGGCACGGAGGCCGACGCGGAACTGTGGCTGCCGGTGGAAGAGGTCCGGGGAGGGACCGACGGCTGAGGCCGGGACCGAAAGGCGGAGGCCGAAGGCTGAGCGGCTGGGGGCAACCGACCCGCTGACGGGCCGATTGGCCGGGAAGCTGTAGGTCACTGAAAGGCGCGCATGCCAAAGGGCCCGTGACCTACTTTGCAGCAGGTCACGGGCCCTTTGTTCTCCCGTGTGGCGGCGCCAGGATTCGAACCTGGGAAGGCTGAGCCGGCAGATTTACAGTCTGCTCCCTTTGGCCGCTCGGGCACACCGCCGGGGGTTGCTGCCGTTCGAACCGCTTTTCGGCGGTGCTCTCCGGCAACGACGTAAACAATACCCGATGCTCGGGGGTGCTCCGCCACCGGATTGATCGGCGCTCGGAGGCCGGTGGGTGGCTAGGCTTGTCCGGATGCGGTCCGGAACCCTGACGGGCCCGGCCACCGCCTCGCGTACGCCGCTACGCGCCCGATCCGCCCCCCGATACAAGGAGCCACAGCACATGGCCGACGCCAGTTTCGACATCGTCTCCAAGGTCGAGCGGCAGGAGGTCGACAACGCCCTCAACCAGGCCGCCAAGGAGATCTCGCAGCGCTACGACTTCAAGGGCGTGGGCGCCTCGATCTCGTGGTCCGGCGACAAGATCCTTATGGAGGCGAACTCCGAGGACCGCGTGAAGGCCGTCCTCGACGTCTTCCAGTCCAAGCTGGTCAAGCGGGGCATCTCGCTGAAGGCCCTGGACGCGGGCGAGCCCCAGCTCTCGGGCAAGGAGTACAAGATCTTCGCCTCGATCGAGGAGGGCATCTCCCAGGAGAACGCCAAGAAGGTGGCGAAGATCATTCGCGACGAGGGCCCCAAGGGCGTGAAGGCCCAGGTACAGGGTGACGAACTGCGCGTCAGCTCCAAGAGCCGTGATGACCTGCAGGCCGTGATCGCCCTGCTCAAGGGCAAGGAATTCGACTTCGCACTGCAGTTTGTGAACTACCGGTAGTCAGGGAGGAAGGGTGGGCCCTCGCGCCCGCCCTTCTCGCGGGACTTCCCATGAGGTGGCGGGGCTTCCGAGCGGGCTGCCGGGGCCGCCCTCGCGCTGCCGCGGGGCTGTGGGTTGGGATGCTGGTGAGTTGCATGAAGTCCTTCCCGCTGTCACGGCTGTCGCGGCTGGCGTGAGTCGGTGTGGGCCGGTGGCAGATGCGTACCGGGGCGGGTTCTCCCACGTCGGGGGTTCGCGCTGTGTTCCACTGCCCTTGGGTGCGGCTGCATCCGGTGCTTGCCGCCCTCAGTAGGGTGCGGCCATGACACAGTCCGGCTCCGAACTGCGCCGCACCCTGGGCGTGAGCGACGCCGTCCTCATCGGTCTCGGCTCCATGATCGGCGCCGGCATCTTCGCCGCCCTCGCGCCCGCCGCCCGCGCCGCCGGTTCCGGGCTGCTGCTCGGACTGGCCGTGGCCGCCGTGGTCGCCTATTGCAACGCCATGTCGTCGGCACGGCTCGCGGCCCGCTATCCGGCTTCCGGCGGGACGTACGTGTACGGGCGCGAGCGGCTCGGGGTGTTCTGGGGATACCTCGCGGGCTGGGCGTTCGTGGTCGGCAAGACGGCCTCCTGTGCGGCGATGGCGCTCACTGTGGGCGCGTACGTCTGGCCGGACCAGGCGCACGCGGTGGCGGTCGGGGCCGTGGTGGCGCTCACCGCGGTGAATTACGGCGGCGTCCAGAAATCCGCCTGGCTGACCCGGGCGATCGTGGCGGTGGTCCTGGCCGTCCTCGCTTCCGTGGTGGTCGTGTGCCTGGGATCCGGGGAGTCCGACGCCGGACGTCTCGACATCGGGGCCTCGGGTGGGCCGGGGGGCGTACTTCAGGCGGCGGGCCTGCTGTTCTTCGCGTTCGCCGGGTACGCGCGCATCGCGACCCTCGGCGAGGAGGTGCGGGATCCCGCACGCACCATTCCCCGCGCGATCCCGACCGCTCTCGGCATCGCGCTCGCGGTCTATGCGTTCGTGGCTGTCGCCGTCCTTTCCGTGCTCGGGTCCGAAGCGCTCGGGCAGGCCACGGCTCCGCTGGCCGACGCGGTCCGTGCGGCCGGCGTGCCGGGGCTCGTGCCGGTGGTGCGGTTCGGGGCGGCCGTGGCCGCGCTGGGTTCTCTCCTCGCACTGATCCTGGGTGTCTCCCGTACCACGCTGGCCATGGCACGGGACCGTCACCTGCCGGGTGCGCTGGCTGCGGTGCATCCGCGTTTCCAGGTCCCGCACCGGGCGGAACTGGCCGTCGGCGTGGTGGTCGCCGTGCTCGCCGCCACGGTGGACGTGCGCGGCGCGATCGGTTTCTCCTCCTTCGGTGTGCTCGCCTATTACGCCGTCGCCAACGCATCGGCCTGGACTCTCGACACGGCTCCGGCGGCGCGCGCGGTTCCGGCGGTGGGGCTGCTCGGATGCGTGGTGCTGGCGTTCTCGCTGCCTACGGCTTCGGTGGCCGTGGGAGCGGGGGTGCTGGCGGTGGGTGTCCTGGCGTTCGGAGTGCGGCGGTGGGCGGCCGGTAGGCAGGCGGATACGTAGGCAGGCCGGTATGTGCCCTACGTGCCGGTAGGCGGACAGATGGGGAGGCCGTGCGGCAGGGAGCCGAGCCGCCTCGAGACCTGGTCGGACGGCGTCCGTCAGACGGCTTCGCCGGCCGGCGGAGCCGCCGTGCGTATGCGGAAGTCCGACCAGGGCGCCATCTCCATGCCCTCGTTGACCTGCTCGTACCAGCCGTCGCCGTCGAGCCAGGCGCGCAGCCAGGCGGTGAGGCTGGGGGCGTCCACGTACCAGGCGTGGCCGGCCTCGTCCGCGTTCGGCTCGAAGAGCAGGACGGGGGCGTCGGGGACCAGGCAGTCCACGCAGGCGTACATGGCACAGCCCCAGTGGGATATCGGCAGCACGCCTTCGGGCCAGGGCCAGTCGGGGTCTTTGCGGCCGCTCTCCCGGTTGGCGAGGTACTGCACGACGGCGGCCGGCTCGCCCGCGGGCGGGTTGTCGAGCAGGGGCAGCAGACCGTACTCCGGGCCGAACCCGCCGTCCCCTATCCGCAGGTACAACTCGGCGAGCAGCGGGGGAAGGCGGAAGCCGAGGGCCGCCTCGGCCCGGGCCGGGGCGTCGGCGTCCACGGGTGCGGGCAGGGAAGTCCAGCCCCACGGGCGGGTGTTACGGGCCTTGGCCTCCACCCTGGTCAGCAACTGCTCGTTCTCGGTCATGGGTTCATGATGCAGCGCGCCACTGACAATCGTGCGGGCCTGTGGACAACTCTGCGGCTGTGGAAAACATTGCGGGCGTGGACGTCTCCGTGGACCCGTCCGCCTTCTCGGGAATGTACGGCTCCGCGGGGATGGACGGCGATGCAGGGGTAAACGGCGATGCAGGGTGGACGGCTCCGCGGATCCGGTACGTCGCGGACGCGTCCTTCCCCCCGACGCCTGCCTCTCGCCGCCGCCCCTTCCCCTGCACCGCCCCCTGCTCTGCCCCGGCTTCCGCCTCTACCAGCGCCAGGCGAGCAGTTGGTCGGTGGGGACGATGTCGCGGCCCAGCGGCACCAGCGAGACCGGGACCAGCTTGAAGTGGGCGATGCCGAACGGGATGCCGATGATCGTGACGCACAGGGCGATGCCGGTGACGATGTGGGTGAGTGCCAGCCACCAGCCCGCGAGGATCAGCCACAGGACGTTCCCCACCAGCGAGGGCGCGCCGGCGTCGCGGCGCTCGACCGTAGTGCGGCCGAAAGGCCAGAGGGCATAGGCGCCGATGCGGAAAGCGGCGATGCCGAACGGGATGCCGATGACCGTGATGCACAGCAGCAGGCCCGCGAGCACATAGCCGAGGAACAGCCAGAGGCCGCTGACCACGAGCCAGATGACGTTGAGGATGGTCTTCATCGGTGGCCTGCCATCTGTTCGAGGCGGGCGATGCGCTCCGCCATCGGCGGGTGGGTCGAGAACATCTTGGACATGCCCTGGCCGGGCCGGAACGGGTTGGCGATCATCATGTGGCTCGCGGTCTCGATCCGGGGCTCGGGAGGCAGCGGAAGCTGTTTGGTGCCCGCCTCCAGCTTGCGCAGGGCGCTGGCGAGGGCGAGCGGGTCGCCGGTGAGCTGGGCGCCCGAGGCGTCGGCCTCGTACTCGCGGGAGCGGCTGACGGCCAGCTGGATGAGGGTGGCCGCGAGCGGGCCGAGGATCATGATCATCAGCATGCCGAGGAGGCCCGGGCCGTCGTCGTCGTCCGAACGGCCGATGGGGATGAGCCAGGCGAAATTGACCAGGAACATGATCACGGAGGCGAGGGCGCCGGCGACGGACGAGATCAGGATGTCGCGGTTGTAGACATGGCTCAGTTCGTGGCCGATGACGCCGCGCAGCTCACGCTCGTCGAGCAGGCGCAGGATGCCCTCGGTGCAGCACACTGCGGCGTTGCGCGGGTTGCGGCCGGTGGCGAAGGCGTTGGGTGCCTCGGTCGGTGAGATGTACAGGCGGGGCATGGGCTGGCGGGCCTGCGTGGAGAGGTCCCGGACCATGCGGTAGAGCCCCGGGGCCTCGAACTCGCTGACCGGGCGGGCCCGCATCGCGCGCAGGGCGAGCTTGTCACTGTTCCAGTACGCGTACGCGTTCGTGCCAAGGGCGATCAGCACCGCGACGACGAGCCCCGTTCGGCCGAAGAAGCCGCCGATGACGATGATGAGTGCGGACAGTCCCCCGAGGAGTACTGCGGTCCTGAGCCCGTTGTGCCGGCGGTGCACGGTACGCCCTCCAAGTGGTGCGGCAGGGGAACCCTTTTTGCTTGCTGATCTCACATCCCACCGGTGTCGTGGTGACACGTCCAGTGGACCCTCCCCTTGTGGTCAACGCCAGGCGGGAGGCACTAGTTCCCTTGTGCGCGCGGGGGCGCGGCTGGGCCGTCCGGGTGAAGGCGCCGGGAGCGTCCCGGCAGCGGGTCCCGGCACCGGCCCGCGGACTGGCTGGCTAGCGGGTGTCTCCCCCTGACCCCGGGGAGGGCGTCCTGCCGCGTTCCTAGAAGAGCGCGGTGTCGGCGAAGCGCAGCGCAAGCTGCGGTGCGCCGGACAGGCCGACGGCCAGTACGGCGGTAAGGGCGATGGCTGCCGTCAGCGGCGCGGGGAGCGCGTGCTTCGCGGGTTCTCCCTCGGGGGCGCGGAACAGCAACGCCGTCCACTGGAGGTAGTAGTACAGCGCGATCACCACGTTGACCGCCATGACGACGGCCAGCCAGCCGAGGCCGGCGTCGACGGCCGCGGAGAAGACGGTGACCTTGGCGAACAGGCCGATGATGCCGGGCGGGAGTCCGGCGAGGCAGAGCAGGAAGAAGGCCAGGAGCAGCGCCGTGACGGGGTTGGTGGCGTACAGGCCGCGGTAGTCGTCGACGCGGTTGAGGGTCCGCGTACGGCCCACCAAGGCGGCCACGGCGAAGGCTCCGAGGTTCACCGCGGCGTAGATGAGCGCATAGGCGAGCGTGGATCCGATGGACCGCTCGGCGTCGTCGGAGTACCCCGCGGCGGCGATCGGGACCAGAAGGTAGCCGGCCTGGCCGACGGAGGACCAGGCAAGCAGGCGTACCGCGCTGTACGCGCGCGTGCCCTGCTGGCGCAGGGCGCCGACGTTGCCGACGGTCATGGTGAGGGCCGCCAGGGCGGCGAGGGCCGGGCCCCATACGTCGGCGTACGACGGAAGGGCGACGACAGTGACGAGGATGAGGCCGGAGAAGCCGACGGCCTTGCCGATGACCGAGAGATAGGCGGCGATCGGCAGCGGCGCTCCCACGTAGGTGTCGGGCACCCAGAAGTGGAAGGGCACGGCGGCCGTCTTGAAGGCAAAGCCGATGAGGGTGAGGACGACTCCGGTCTGGGCGAGGGTGTGGAGCTGTCCGTCCACGTTCTGGATGCGGTCGGCGACCTGGGTGAGGTACAGGGTGCCCGTGGAGGCGTAGACGAAGCTGATGCCCATGAGGCTGACGGCGGTCGCGGTGACCGACGACAGGAAGAACTTCAGGGCCGCCTCCGCGGACTTGCGGTCGCCGTGTCGCAGGCCCACGAGGGCGAAGGCGGGCAGGGAGGCGACTTCCAGGGCGACGATGAGGGTGGCGAGGTCGCGGGAGGCGGGCAGGAGGGCGGCGCCGGCCGCGGAGGCCAGCAGCAGGAACCAGAACTCGCCCTCGGGCAGCCCTCCGCGCGCGTCCTTCAGTGCGGTGACGGACAGCAGGGCGGCGAGGAGCGCGCCGCCGAGGACGAGGAACTGGATGACGAGGGTGAAGCGGTCGGCGGTGTAGCTGCACACGCCCGGGTCGCCGGTCAGGCAGAAGGTGGAGCGGTCGCCGTCCAGGAGCGGCAGCAGCATCAGCGCGGAGGCTGCGAGGCCGGCTACGGACAGCCATCCGAGGAGTGGTTTCCTCGCGTCCTCGAGGAAGAGGTCGGCGACGAGCACGGCGAGGGCGACCAGGGCGGCGATGGTGGGCGGCGCGACGGCGAGCCAGTCGACGGACTGGACCAGGGACTGGGCGACCGGCTGGGCGGCGAGGGTGCTCATCGGGTGCCTCCTGCGAGGAGCTGCTGCACGGCCGGGTCGGACAGGCCGAGGAGGGTCTTGGGCCACAGTCCGGCGACGACGGTGAGGGCGACGAGCGGAGTCCAGGCCACGTACTCGTACGTGTGTACGTCCGCGAGTCGCGGCGCGTCCTGCGGTACGGCGCCCATGCAGACGCGGCGGACCACGACGAGCAGGTAGGCGGCGGTGAGCAGGGTGCCGAACGCCGCGATCGCCATGAAGGTGAGGAAGGCGGGGCGGCTGAGGCCCTCGGCGGGTCGGAAGGCTCCGAACAGCGCGAGCATCTCGCCCCAGAATCCGGCGAGGCCCGGCAGGCCGAGGGAGGCGACCGCGCCGAAGACGAGCAGCCCGCCGAAGCGCGGGGCCCGGCCGTAGAGCGCGGCGCCGGTCCGGTCGGCGAGGGTGTCGAGGTCGGTGGTTCCGGTGCGGTCCTTCAGGGCGCCGACCAGGAAGAACAGCAGGCCGGTGATCAGGCCGTGGGCGATGTTGGCGAAGAGGGCGCCGTTGACTCCGGTCGGGGTCATGGTGGCGATGCCGAGCAGCACGAAACCCATGTGGCCGACGGAGGAGTAGGCGATGAGCCGCTTCAGATCGCCCTGCGCACCGCGCTTGGCGAGGGCGAGGCAGGCCAGGGATCCGTAGATGATCCCGACGACGGCGAAGGCGGCGAGGTAGGGCGCGAAGGTGCGGAATCCGTCCGGCGTGACCGGCAGCAGAATACGGACGAACCCGTACGTTCCCATCTTCAGCAGCACACCGGCCAGCAGTACCGAGCCGATGGTCGGCGCCGCGGTGTGGGCGTCGGGCAGCCAGCTGTGCAGCGGCCACATCGGGGTCTTGACCGCGAGCCCGATCCCGATCGCCAAAACGGCGATGACCTGCACGGACGTGGTCAGCGACCGGCCGTTGTCAGTGGCGAGTGCCATCATGTCGAACGTGCCTGCCTCGAGTCCGATCAGGAGCAGGCCGAGCAGCATGACGACCGAACCGAGCAGTGTGTAGAGGATGAACTTCCAGGCGGCCCGGGTCCGTCCCTCGCCACCCCAGCGGGCGATGAGGAAGTACATCGGGATGAGCACCATCTCGAAGGCGAGGAAGAACAGCAGCAGGTCGAGGACGGCGAAGGTGGCGAGAGTGCCGGCCTCCAGGACGAGCAGCAGCGGTACGAAGGCCTTCGGGGACGGGCCCGAGGGCATCTTGAAGTAGGAGTACAGCGCGCAGAGGAAGGTCAGCAGCGCGGTAAGGACCAGAAGGGGGAGGGAAATGCCGTCGACGCCGAGGTGGATCCGCACGTCGAGTGCGGGGATCCAGCTGATGTCCGTACTGGCCTGCATCTTCGACGGCTGGTCGTGGTCGAAGCCGAGCGCGAGGGCGATCGCCGCGGCCAGGACCGCGCCGGTCACGGTCACGCCATGGCGGAGCACGGCCTGTTCCGGGGACTTCCCCTTCAGCCCGGGCGGGGCCGGCAGGAGAGCGGCGGCGGCCCCGAGAAGCGGGCCGACCACGACGAACGCCAGAAGGAACTGCATCACGGACTCGCTGATATCGATCACGCCTGCTCACGCTCCCGTGGCGACGAGGACGGCGGCGACGGCCAGGACGACGGTGCCGGCGAGCAGCGCGCTCACATAGGTCTGCACGTTGCCGGTCTGGGCGCGCCGTACGGCGGCTCCCAGCCAGCGGGGTAGCGTCCCGGCGCCACGTACGTAGGTGTCGACGACCTCGCGGTCGAGGAACCGGACGAGCACGGCCGCGGCCCGCACCGGGCGGACGAACAGCGCCGAGTACACGGCGTCCAGGTGGAAGCCGGCGGCGGCGTGGCGGTGCAGCGGGCCCAGGATCAGGCGCCCGGGGTCCGCCGGGTCGGGGGCCTCGGCGATGTCGCCGTACGCGGGGGTGTGACTGGCGATGGCCTCGGCCTCGACCTGAGCGGCGTCGCCCTCCGGGTGGGCGGCGACCGCGCCGAGGGGGGCCTGTGCCGCGAAGGCGGTGGTGTGCCGCCAGGCCGCGTAGACGACGATGCCGCCGACCAGCGCCAGGCCCGTGCCGAGCACGGAGGTGGTGAGGGTCGGGGTGAGGTCGTCGCCGCCGAACCAGCCGGGCAGGGAGTTGTACGCCAAACCGCCGAGGGCGAGGGACGGGGCCGCGAGCACCCACAGCACCACGGTCATGGCGAGGGGCTGCCTGCCGTGGTCGGGGGCCTCGGTTCCCCGGCCGCGGAAGGCTAGCAGCCACAGGCGCATCGCGTACGCCGCGGTGAGCAGCGCGGTGACCAGTCCCGCGACGAGGACGATCCAGCCCGCCGTGGCGGGGGCGTGCTCGGTGTGGCCGGTGGTGACGTGCTCGGCGGCGCCGAGGACGGACTCCTTGGAGAAGAAGCCGCTGAACGGCGGGATCGCGGCGAGCGCGAGGAGCGCCACGGTCATCGTCCAGTAGGCGTCGGGGACGCGGTCGTGCAGGCCCTTCATCCGGGACGTGGCGGCCAGCGAGTTGGTGCCGGCGGCATGAATGATCACACCCGCGGCGAGGAACAGCAGCGCCTTGAAGGCGCCGTGCGACAGGAGGTGGAAGACGGCGGCCCCGCGGTCGCCGACGGCCAGGGCGCCGGTCATGTAGCCGAGCTGGCCGATCGTCGAGTAGGCGAGGACGCGCTTGATGTCGTCCTGGGCGAGCGCGGCGAGGCCCGAACCGGCCATGGTGACGGCGGCCATCACGGCGAGGACGGTCATCGCGGCCTGGGATGCCTGGAACAGCGGGAGGAGACGGGCGATGAAGTAGACGCCGGCGGCGACCATCGTCGCGGCGTGGATCAGCGCGGAGACCGGTGTGGGGCCCGCCATGGCGTCGGGGAGCCAGGTGTGCAGCGGGAACTGCGCCGACTTGCCCGCCACGCCGGCGAGGAGGAGCAGGGCGATCAGCGTCGGGTGGTCGAGGCCGCCGTTCGCGACGGCGGCGAGCACCCGGGTGATGCGGAACGACCCGGCGTCGTCGGCCAGCGCGAACAGGCCGATCAGGAAGGGGACGTCGCCGAGCTTGGTGACCAGGAAGGCCTTGAGGGAGGCGGCGCGTGCTTCCGGCGTCTCCCAGTAGTGGCCGACGAGGAAATAGGAGCAGATGCCCATGACTTCCCAGCCGACCAGCAGCACCATCAGGTCGCCCGAGTAGACGACGAGGAGCATCGCGGAGGTGAACAGGGAAACGAGCGCGGCGTAGGAGGGGTAGCGCGGGTCGTCGCGCAGATAGCCGGTCGAGTAGATCTGCACGCAAGTGGCGACGAACGCGACCAGTACGGCGACGAGGGCGGCGAAGCCGTCGATGTGCAGGGCGAGTTCGATCGGGACGGATCCGGTGGGCGTCAGCTCGGCGGCGGCGTCCACGGGCTCGTCGCCACCCTGGCGCACGGCGACGACGACGGCGAGCGCGAGTGCGGTCAGCGTCGGCAGGACGGCGAGCGGGCGGACGAATCCGGGTGCCGTTCGGCCCAGGAGCAGGCCGGCGACCGCGCCCAGGAACGGAAGGAGAGGTACGAGGACGGCGAGGGTGGTCGTGGTCACGCGGTGGCCTCAGCCTTCTCGGCGGCCGGCTCGGCCACGAGGGCTTCGGCGCCGTCGGGGCCGTCGGTCTCGCGGCCCTCGGCGGTGTCGCGGAGCTTGTCGATGTCCGCGGTGCCTCGGTTGCGGTGGACGGCGAGGACGATCGCCAGGCCGATGCCGATCTCGGCGGCGGCGATGGCGATGGTGAACAGGGTCAGGGCCTGCCCGGAGTGCAGGGTCTCCTCGGCGGCCCGGCTGAGCCAGACGTCGAAGGCGACGAGATTGAGGTTGACGGCGTTGAGCATCAGCTCGACCGACATCAGGACCAGGATCGCGTTGCGGCGGGCGAGGACGCCGTACAGGCCGGTGCAGAAGAGGAGGGCCGACAGGACGGCGGGATAGGCGAGGTGCATCAGCGGGCGCCGCCCTTCTCGCTGCGGATGCCGGGGGCGGGTGCGCGGGAGTCGGGCGCGCCCGGAGTGGGTGTGTCCTGCGTGGGCGGGACCGCCTTGGCCTTGCGGGACAGGACGATCGCGCCGACCAGGGCGGCGAGGAGGAGGACGGAGAGGGCCTCGAAGGGGAGGACCCAGTTCTGGAAGAGTGCCTTGCCGGTGACGTCGGTGGTTCCGGCGGGGGCGCCGTCCAGGTCGATCCAGGTCGTGCGGAAGGCATCGACGACGACCCACACCAGGGCCGCGGCCGAGGCGAGGGCCACGGCGAGGGCGGCCCAGCGGTTGCCGGAGTCCGCGTCCGGGGAGCGGCCGATGGGGGCCCTGGTCAGCATCAGCCCGAACAGGAGGAGGACGACGACGGAACCGACGTAGATCAGGACCTGTACCCAGGCGATGAACTCGGCGGTGAGCAGGAGGTACTCGACGGCGAGGCCGCCGAGGGTGACGACGAGCCACAGGGCGGCGTGCACCAGCTGGCGGGTGGTGACGGTGACGACCGCCGCGCCGAGGGTGACCAGGCCGACGAGGAGGAAGGCGATCTCGACGCCGGTCGGGGAGAGGAAGCCGTGGCCCTCGGCCGCCAGGCCGCCGGCGGCGTTGACGACGGAGGCGGATACGGATGCGGCTGCGAGGGTCATCCCTGGCCCTCCTGTCGGGGCTTGTCCGTCTCCTGTCGTGGGCCGCCCGCCTCCTGGGACGGCCGGCCCCTCTCCTGGGTCGGCTGGTCCGACTGTTGCCGGGACTCGCCCATCGGCCGGGTGGGCTGCTCGGCGGCGCGGGCCTGCTCGTCGGCGTGGGGTGTGGTGGAGGAGAGGTCGGCCGGGGCGGCAGGGGTGGCGACGGCAGGAGTGGTTTCCTGCTGGGCGGCCAGTTTCTCGGCCGTCTTGCGGGCCGCGGCGATCTCCTTCGGTTCCTCCGCGCCGGGGTCGAGGGCCGGCGGGGCAGGGACGGTCCACATCCACTCGCGGAGCTTGTCCCGCTCGTGGGTGAGGTCGCGGATGTCGGTCTCGGCGTACTCGAACTCGGGCGACCAGAAGAGGGCGTCGAAAGGACAGACCTCGATGCAGATACCGCAGTACATGCACAGGGAGAAGTCGATGGCGAACCGGTCGAGGACGTTGCGGCTGCGCTCCCGGCCACCGGGGGCCGCCGCCGGGATCGTCTCCTTGTGGGAGTCGATGTAGATGCACCAGTCCGGGCACTCGCGGGCGCACAGCATGCAGACCGTGCAGTTCTCCTCGAACAGCCCGATGACACCGCGGGTGCGGGGCGGCAGGTCGGGCTGGACCTCCGGGTACTGCTCGGTGACGGTCTTCCTCGTCATCGTGCGCAGGGTGACGGCCAGGCCCTTGGCCAGGCCGGAGCCGGGAATGGGGGGCATGGTTACGCGATCACCACCTTGACGATGCCGGTGAGGGCGATCTGGGCGAGGGAGAGGGGGACGAGGAGGGTCCAGGAGAACTTCTGGAGCTGGTCCTCGCGCAGGCGCGGGTAGGTGACGCGCAGCCAGATCACGACGAAGGCGAGGACGGCCGTCTTCAGCAGGGTCCACACCCAGCCGAGCCCGTCGGCGCCCCACGGCCCGTGCCAGCCGCCCAGGAAGAGGACGGTGGTCAGGCCGCACAGGACGACGATCCCGGCGTACTCGGCGAGGAGGAACAGGGCGAAGCGCAGGCCGGTGTACTCGGTGTAGGCACCGAAGATGATCTCCGAGTCGGCGACCGGCATGTCGAACGGGGGTCGCTGGAGTTCGGCCAGGCCCGCCACGAAGAACACGATCGCGCCGACGATCTGCCAGGGCAGCCACCACCACTCGAACGCGTCGAGGATGCCGGGGAGGGAGACGGTGCCGGCCGCCATGGCGACGGAGGCGGCGGCCAGCAGCATGGGGAGTTCGTAGGCGAGAAGCTGGGCGGCGGTGCGCAGGCCGCCGAGCAGGGAGAACTTGTTGGCGGAGGCCCAGCCGGCCATGAGCGAGCCGAGCACGCCGACGCCCATCACCGCGAGCACGAAGAAGACGCCCGCGTCGACGACCACGCCGACGGCGCCTTCTCCGGGGCCGATCGGGATGGCGAGGAGGACGAGGAGGTACGGCAGGAGGGCGACGGCGGGGGCGAGCTGGAAGATCCGGCGGTCCGCGCCCGCGGGGACGACGTCCTCCTTCTGCACGAACTTCACGCCGTCCGCGACGAGCTGGGCCCAGCCGTGGAAGCCGCCGGCGTACATCGGGCCGAGGCGGCCCTGCATGTGGGCCATCACCTTGTGCTCGGTCTGGCCGATGAGCAGGGGGAAGGTGAGGAAGACGACGAAGACGATCAGGAGTCGCAGGATGACGTCGAGAGCGTCGTTCACTGCCGGCCTCCTTCCGGGTCTTCGGGGTGTGCGGGCCGCGAGCGGTGTTCGGTGCGTCCCGGTTGTTGGGGCCGTCGCGATTGCTCGGGCCGAGGTGCCTGCTCGGGCTGCGAGGACGGTTCGGGCTGCTCCTGGGGCCGGACGCCCTCCGCCTTCGGGCCGGGCTCGGGCTTCGCCGCGGGCTCGGCTTGGGCCGCACGCTCGGGCCGGACGGCAGGCTCCGGCTGGAAGCCAGGATCGGCCTCGGCCTTGACTCCGGGCTCGGGCTTCACCGCGGGCTCGGGCTTCACCGCGGGCTCGGCCTGGGCCGCGGGCTCGGCCTCGGCTCCGGGCTCGGGCTCCTCGAACGCCGGGCGGGCGTGGTGCCAGGGGGCATCCGGACTGCGCGGGGCTGCCGAGGCCTTCGGCTGCGCGGAGGGCGGAGTCTGGGCGCGCTGGGAAGCCGAGCCCTGGGAGGCGCTTCGGGCGCGGCGCGGACCGGCGGGGGCGGTCGAGGGTGCCGAGGGCGTCGGCTCCCCGGTCGCCGGTGCCTCCGAGGACTGCGTGCTCTCCACCCGCTGGGACGCCGAGCCCTCGCTCACGCTCCGGGCGCGGCGCGGACCGGCGGGGACGCCGGTCCGCGGGGCCGTCTCGCCGGCCGCGGGGGCACCCGGCGCGGGAGGTGCCGCATCCGTGGTCGGGGCCGTCTGGCTTGCCGAGCCCTCCGACGCCGTTCGGGCGCGGCGTACGGGGCGGTCGCCCGCGGCTCGCGGGGTGCGGGCCGGGCGGGCGGGGGCCGGGGGGAGCTGACCCTTCAGGGGGCCCCACTCGTTCGGGTCGGGGACGCCAGGTGGCAGCATCTGGCGTCGCTTGGGGCCGCCGTGCTCCGACTCACCGGGTTCCTTCGCGCCGGGCCATGCCTTCGCGACGCGCGCCGCCAGGACGAAGTCCTTGCGCAGCGGGTGGCCCTCGAAGGTCTCCGGAAGGAGGAGGTGGTCCAGGCCGGGGTGGCCCTCGAAGGTGACGCCGAACATTTCGTGGGTCTCGCGCTCGTGCCAGGCAGCGCCCGCGTAAACGCCGACGGCCGAGGCGAGGGCGGGCGCGGAGTGCGGGACCGTCGTGCGCAGCATCAGCCGGCGCACCGGCGACAGGGCGACGACATGGGCCGAGACGCGGAAGCCGGTGCCCGGTTCGTCGACGGCGCTGAGCCAGTCGAAGTAGGTGCAGCCCAGTTCGTCGCGGGCGGTGCGCAGGGCGGCCGTCCAGGCGGCGGGGGGCACGTCGACCGTGAGGACCTCGTACGACTCCTCGGCGGTGGCGTCCGCGCCGAAAAGGTCCTCGGCGGGAGCGGGAAGCCAGCCGGCCGTTCCCGTGCCGGCGTCGCCGCTCATCGGGCCTCTCCCGCACCGGCGCCGCTGCCGCCGGGCGCCGGCGGCTGGACCAGGCCGCTCTGCAGGGCCGCCGTGGAGGGCCGGGGCGCGGTGACGCCGTAGCGCTCGCCGAGCGACTCGCGGGCGATCTTCTCCTGGAGCTTGAGGATGCCCTGGAGCAGCGCCTCGGGCCGGGGCGGGCAGCCCGGGACGTAGACGTCGACGGGGATGATCTGGTCGACGCCCTTGGTGACGGAGTACGAGTCCCAGTACGGGCCGCCGCAGTTGGAGCACGCGCCGAAGGAGATCACGTACTTCGGCTCGGGCATCTGCTCGTAGAGCCGCTTCACGGCGGGCGCCATCTTGTCGGTGACCGTGCCGGAGACGACCATCAGGTCGGCCTGGCGGGGTCCCGGCGCGAACGGGATGACTCCGAGGCGGATGAAGTCGTGGCGGGCCATCGACGCGGCGATGAACTCGATGGCGCAGCAGGCCAGGCCGAAGTTGAAGACCCAGAGCGAGTAGCGGCGGCCCCAGTTGAGGACGACCTTCATCGGCTCGGGGGCGAGGCGCGCGAGGGCGCCGAGACGCTTCGGCTCGGGGAGCGACACAGGAGTGGGCGTCACGTCCATGCCAGAACTCCCTTCTTGTAGGCGTACAGCAGGCCCACGGCGAGGAAGCCGAGGAAGATGAACATCTCCACGAGGGTCGTCGCGCCGTAGCCGGGGGCGGCGAAGACCGTGGCCCAGGGGAACAGGAAGATCGAGTCGACGGCGAAGATGACGTAGAGGAAGGCATAGACGTAGTAGCGGACCTGGGTGTGGGCCCAGCCCTCGCCGACGGGGTCGACGCCGCACTCGTACGTCAGCAGTTTCTCCGGGGTGGGGACGACGGGGCGCAGCAGCCGGCCCGCGCCGAAGGCGACGGCGACGAACAGCACGCCGATCGCGGCGAGCAGTCCGACGACGGAGTAGGACTGAAAGTAGTCGGCCGCGACGGCGACCATCGGTTCGGCGCTCGGTTCCCGCACGTCAGCCCCTCGCTCCCTGACCTCGACCCATGACCGTGTTACGCACGGGAGTCTAGGGCCTGCTAAAGGGACGGTAAGCAGCCCGTCACGCCTTGAGATGCCGGGGTGGGGTTTTCCTCAGTCCGGACCTGGCGGTCCACCTCATGGCGTGGCGGCGCGCCACCCGGCACGCTAGCCCATGTGACCGATTATTTCCCGTCCCCGGGCGCCACGGCAGCCGACCCCGATCACGCCCGCAAACGCGACGGTACTCCTGACGACGGCCTTCCGGGCCGAGCCGCAGACGCACGCGACGGTTCGAACGCCGCACGCCACGGCTCGGACGCGCGCCACGACGCGAACTCCGGTGTGGACACCGACTCCGCCAAGGACGAAGAAGTCCGCGGCCACCGTCCGCCGCCACCGCGTTTCGCCTACGACGCGCACACGTGGAAGGAGATCGTCCATCTCCTGACGAACCTGCCGATGGCTCTGCTGGGCTTCGTCTACGTGGCGACGGTGCTGTTCACCAGCGCCTTCCTGACCGTCACGGTGATCGGCTTCCCGCTGCTCGCCCTCGGTCTGATGGGCGCGCGGCTGCTGGGCCGGCTGGAGCGGGGGCGGGCGAGGGCGTTGCTCGGGGTGCGGGTGGACGAGCCGAGCCGACTGCCGTTGCGCGGGGCGGGCGGATTCCTGCCGCGTATATGGATGATGCTGAAGGACCCCGTGGGCTGGCGGACCATGCTCTACGACTTCATGCGGCTGCCCTGGGGCATCCTCACCTTCACCATCACGCTGACGTCGCTGTTCGTGCTGTGGCCGGTGCTGCCGTTCGTGGCGCGCGGACTGGCCAACGCCGACCGGGCGATGGTGCGGGGTCTGCTGTCGCCCTCGGACGAACTGGAGCGGCGGATCGCGGAGCTCGAGTCGGACCGGGGGGTCGTGGTGGACACGGCCGCCGCCGACCTGCGCCGTATCGAGCGGGACCTGCACGACGGGGCGCAGGCCCGGCTGGTCAATCTGGCGATGGGGCTGGGCCTGGCCAAGGAGAAGCTGCTGGAGGATCCCGACCAGGCGGCGGTGATGGTCGCGGAGGCGCACGGCGAGGTGAAGCTGGCGCTGCAGGAGCTGCGTGATCTGGCCCGCGGGATCCATCCGGCGGTGCTCACCGACCGGGGCCTGGACGCGGCGCTCTCCGCGGTCGCCTCGCGCTGCACGGTGCCGGTGAAGGTGACGGTCGACCTGGACGTCCGGCCGGCCGAGGCCATCGAGGGCATCGCCTACTTCACCGTCTCCGAGCTGCTGCAGAACGTCAGCAAGCACAGCGGGGCGAGATCCGCGTCCGTGGACGTGTGGCGTACCGAGGAACGGCTTCTCATACAGGTCGGCGACGACGGGCGCGGCGGCGCTCGGCTCGACGGAGGCACGGGGATACGCGGGCTGGCCGACCGGCTGGACGCGGTGGACGGGCTGCTCGTGGTCGAGTCGCCGGAGGGCGGGCCGACGCTCATCACGGCCGAACTGCCGTGGCGCGACCGGCCGGAGCAGTAGGGCTCCTCGGGCGGAGGTAGGGAAAACCCCCCGCCCAAGAGGGAGACGTGCTCCATGGTCCGCGCATCCGCCGTCGGCGAGGGTGGAGATACGACGCGACGAGCAGAAACGGGGCGAGCCGATGGCCACGGAGTACGGGGACTACCGGGACTATGAGGAGTACGGACGGTACGAGGAGCACCGGACGTACGGGAAGTACGGGAGCGGGTCCGCGTACGGGCGCCGCGGCGGGCGCCGGTGGAGGCTGCCGGCCGCGTTGCGGGCGCCGGTGGAGGCGCGCAGCTGGGCGGAGCTGGCGTATGTACTGCTCGGTCTGCCGATCGGCATCCTGCTGTTCACGTACGCGGTCATGATGGTCTCGATAGGCGCGGGGCTGCTGGTGACGTTTCTCGGCGTTCCGGTGCTGGCGGCGGGTCTGGCGGGGTGCCGGGGGCTGGGTGCGATGGAGCGGGCGCGGGCCCGGGCGCTGCTCGACCTCGACGTGGAGGCTCCGGAGCCGGTGCGGGTGCGGGGCCGGGGGCTGATGCCGTGGATGGGGGCGGTCCTCAAGAGCGGCACGTCGTGGCGTCAGCTGCTGTACATGGTGCTGCAGTTCCCGTGGGCGGTGTTCTCCTTCGCCGTCGCGGTGGGCTTCTGGGCGTGCGGCTGGACGATGCTGACGTATCCGCTGTGGTTCTGGCTGTTCCCGGCCTACGCCGGCCAGGACGGGCTGCAGTTGTACGGTGACGAGACGCATCGGGTGTACCTCGACAACCCGTTCGAGATCGCGGTGACGGCGTCCGTGGGACTGCTGATCACGCTGGCCACGCCGTGGATCGTGCGGGCACTGACGCTGGTGGACCGGGTGCTGGTGCACGGGCTGCTGGGTCCCTCACGGCTGGCGACGCGGGTGGTGGAGTTGGAGTCGGACCGGGGGGTCGTGGTGGACACGGCCGCCGCCGATCTGCGGCGCATCGAGCGGGACCTGCACGACGGGGCTCAGGCCCGGCTGGTGGCGCTGGCGATGGATCTGGGCCTGGCCAAGGAGAAGCTGGCGGAGGATCCGCAGACGGCGGCACGGATGGTGGACGAGGCGCACGGCGAGGTGAAGACGGCGCTGCAGGAGCTGCGGGACCTGGCGCGGGGCATTCACCCGGCAGTGCTGACCGACCGGGGACTGGACGCGGCACTGTCGGCGGTGGCGTCGCGGTGCGCGGTGCCGGTGAGGGTGGAGGTGGACCTGCCGTCGCGGCCGGCGCCGGCCATCGAGGGGATCGCCTACTTCACCGTCTCCGAGCTGCTCCAGAACATCAGCAAGCACGCGCGGGCCACGTCGGCGGCCGTGGACGTCTGGCGGGTGGAGGACCGGCTGATGATCCAGGTGGAGGACGACGGGGTGGGGGGTGCGAACGCGGCACAGGGCTCCGGGCTGGCGGGCCTGACGGAGCGGCTCGACGCGGTGGACGGAATCCTGGTCGTGGATTCCCCGGCGGGCGGCCCCACCCGGATAACGGCGGAGCTGCCCTGGCGGGGCTGAGCCGCAGCCCTGCCCTGGTGCGGCTGGGTCCGTAGCCCTGCCCATGCAGGACCTCCTCGGCCGCGGCCCGCCCTGGCGGGACCATGCCGTAGCCATGGCGCGGGCGGCCTGAGCGTGGCCACGGAGCCCCGACCTGTTGTCCGCCCGTCCACACTTGCCCACTTGTCCACTTGTCCACAGCCTCATCCCCGGGTTATCCACAGCCTGGCTTCCTTCGCCACCGGATGTGCCGAAAGCTGGAATGCTTGGCGCGTCGTACGTGGCGGAGCCGGGTTGTGGGGGATGTGGGTCGTGGAGGACAGGGTACGTGTGGTGATCGCCGAGGACTCGGTGCTGCTCAGGGAAGGGCTCACCCGGTTGCTGACCGACCGCGGGCACGACGTGGTCGCCGGGGTCGGCGACGCGGAGGCGCTGATCAAGACGATCACCGAGCTGGAAGCCGAGGGCCACCTTCCGGACGTGGTGGTGGCCGACGTGCGGATGCCTCCCACCCACACGGACGAAGGCGTCCGGGCCGCCGTACGGCTGCGGAAGACGTATCCGGGACTCGGGGTGCTGGTGCTGTCGCAGTACGTCGAGGAGCGTTACGCCACCGAGCTGCTGGCCGGATCGAGCCGCGGGGTCGGGTATCTGCTGAAGGACCGGGTCGCCGAGGTGCGGGAGTTCGTGGACGCGGTGGTGCGGGTGGCCCAGGGCGGCACCGCCCTCGACCCGGAGGTGGTGGCCCAGCTGCTGGGGCGCAGCCGTAAGCAGGACGTGCTCGCGGGGCTCACGCCGCGGGAGCGGGAGGTGCTGGGGCTGATGGCGGAAGGGCGGACCAACTCGGCGATCGCCAAGCAGCTGGTGGTGAGCGACGGCGCGGTCGAGAAGCACGTCAGCAACATCTTCCTCAAGCTGGGTCTGTCGCCGAGTGAGGGCGACCACCGGCGCGTGCTCGCGGTGCTCACGTATCTCAACTCCTGAAGCGTGCCCCCGCCGGTCGTGTTCATCATGCGAATGACCCGGGGGAGCCGACCCCCGCGGACGTAGGGTTGATCTGGGAGGGCCTACGGAAAGGCCGGTCCCAGACAGCCGCCTCGAAGGAGGACCAGTTCAGTGACGAGCCAGGTCAGTAGTCCAGCGGAGCAGGCCGACGGAACGGTCGTGGGAGAACAGCGCAAAGCGGCCGACGTGAAGGACGTGCGCCGTCTCGACCGGGTGGTCATCAGGTTTGCGGGGGACTCGGGTGACGGGATGCAGTTGACGGGTGACCGTTTCACGTCCCAGACGGCGTCGTT